>JAFGFU010000014.1 GCA_016930915.1 Campylobacterales bacterium | reverse complement strand
CTGTAATTTTTTTCTCACTAGTATTTCGAATATAAAAATTTAACGTATTATCTTTAAATTCAATAGATTCCACTTTACATGTATTCTTATTTGAAAGTTTAAAAATTTCTAATAACATTGATGCTTTCATAGGATATGAGATTTTTTTACTATAAATTTCATTCAATAATTTTTTTCGAAACTCAAATTTTGAAGTCTCACCTGCAACCAATGCATCGATTTTTTCTTTTTCGATTTTTAAAAGAGCTAATTCATTTCTAATAACGGATGTTTTTTTTAAAATCTCATTGTAGTCACTTGTTTGTTTGACTGCCTTAATACTTAATATTGAGTGATATGCAAATTGATAAGCAGGATATGCAAGACCAATGAGAATGCTACCCGCTACAACAGCAAGCATTTTCCCAGCTGGTCTGTTTTTTAAAGAGGGAGGTCTTTTATAAAGTGAAAAGTTAAGTGTATCATTTGGATTTTCGATATAACTTTGTGCTGAGAGCATCATAAGAATATGAATTTGATCGATATACCACTCTTTTGAATTAATGGCTATACTAAAGTTAAATTCAAATGATTCTAATCCAAGATAACTTTTGCTATATTCTTCTATGCCTGATAGCGATCCTACTTCAGAACCTAAGTAAATTTTATCAATAACATCGATATTGTACGTTCTTTTTGTAAATACCAAAACATCACTGATATATAAAAATATTTCACCAAAAAGTTGCATTAAGCTTTGTTGGTAATGATTATTGGAAGTCCTTAATCCTTCATTAGTAAGGAGTTTATAGAAATCTTCTTCATCAACACGTTCACCCATAAGTTCACAAAATTTTTCATTAATTTCTTTTAAAGAATAATGAAGAGATTTCGAATAGAGGTATTCACCGTTTTTATAAATAGCTAAAAAAGCATCTGATTTTTGAAAATAAACAAAACAATGTGTACCATCAGGATCAATGAAATTTTTATGATAGAGTGACTTTAAAAGAAAAGGTGCCGTTGTAATATAATCAATGTAACGAACTTTATCACGAATGGGATCAAATTTTGATGTAATAATTGCATGATCAATTAAGAAAACATTAAATGACCTATTTTTTGCATCTTTCGATTCAGTTTCCAAGTAGCTAATCATATAAGCGATAGAAGAGTCCAATGCTAATTCATCATAAACTTTTATTTCTATAGCATCTTTTAAATCACTATCGGGGATATTGCGACTAATATCAATAACTGTACTAATAACATCTCTTGTTTGCAGGTATGAAATAAAAAAAGCATCTTTATCACTTTTTTCAAGTTTATTAAGCTTTATTTCATTTTTTGAGTATATATAAGAAGCAAGAGAATTTGAATCTATTGATATGATTTCTGAACTATAACGACGACCCTCAGTCATGCCCATTTTTAAAACCTTTTAGTTTAAAAATTTCGTTCCAAAACGAACGATCTTAACAGATTTCTTTATTCGACTATATAACCGATTTTCTTCAATATTTCTTTGTCTTGACTCCAGCCTTGTTTTACAACAACAACCAGTTTCAAAAATACACGCTTTTGCGATAAAAGTTCAATCAGTTTACGTGCATGTGAGCCAATTCTTTTTATAGTTTGCCCATCTTTGCCGATCACAATCCCTTTTTGACTCTTTTTGTCGACAATAATAGTAGCATAAATATTATCGATTGTTTCTTTTTCATCGATTTTATCGATAATTACATCCGCAAAATAGGGTATTTCATCACTGGTGTGCTCAAAAATTGCTTCGCGAATCAGCTCTTTATAAATATCTCGTAATCGCTCTGTGGTAAGGATTTCAGGGTCATAAAGGTAGGGATGCTCCGGCATGTACTTTGAAATTGTTTCCAAAAGATAGGATTGTGAGCTTCCTTTCTTGATAGAAGTGGGAATAAGTGCTACAAACCTATCTTGAAATGCTTGATATTCAGTCATTTTACTAAAAAGTGCTGTTTGAGAAATATTATCTGTTTTTGTTAATAAAACCATATGAGGAATATTGGCCTTATTTAATGCTAAGAAATCAACATAATCTTGAAGCGTGTCGCTAGCAGGAGCAAGAAATAAGATGAGATCACAATCACCCATAGCTTTCATAGCTTCTTCAAGCATAAATTGATTCAAAAGGCGTTCTTGCTCGTGAATACCAGGGGTGTCAATAAAAATAATCTGCGTATCTTCATGCATTGCTATAATATTCAAGCGTTTTCGTGTTGCATTGGCTTTATGCGATACCAATGCGAGTTTTTCACCAACAAGCCAATTAAGTAAAGAGCTTTTTCCTGCATTTGGTCTACCAATAACGGCAACATACCCTGTTTTTGTTTTTTCGTTCATTTTGCTTCTTTTTAATTATAAAATATAACGGCTACTGTCTTCATTTTCAACAATAGCATCTAGCTTTTCATGGACAAGTTCTTTCTTTACATGTAAAGTCTCACCCTTATGTTCATCGGCGGTAAAACTGATGTCCTCTAGCACTTTTTCAATGATTGTATGTAGACGTCTTGCCCCAATATCCTCAGTTTTTTCATTGGTCATTTGGGCAATTTTTGCGATAGCTTTAATGGCCTCTTCTTCAAAAATAAGTTCGACACCTTCTGTCTGCAATAAAGCCTGATATTGACGAAGCAATGAGTTTTTGGGTTGTGTTAAAATTTGGTACAAAACTTCTTCTGTTAATGAACTTAATTCCACGCGTAGTGGAAAACGACCTTGAAGTTCAGGAATTAAATCACTGGGTTTACTTAGATGAAATGCTCCCGCGGAAATAAATAAAATATGATCTGTTTTGATACTTCCATATTTTGTATTAACATCACTTCCTTCAACGATGGGAAGCAAGTCCCGTTGTACACCCTCTTTGCTAGGGTCACTTCTGTGCGATTGGGAAGCATTGACAGCGATTTTATCAATTTCATCTATAAAAATGATACCACCATTTTGTGCACGTTCTTTTGCCTCACTTTTTACAGCTTCCATATCTAAAAGCTTTTCACTAGCTTCAATTTTAAGAGCTTCTTTGGCATCTTTAACTTTCATCTCTTTTTTGATAGGACTTTGACCTGTTCCTAAAATTTTAATGAATGATTCTTGAACTTTTATCATCTCTGGTGGGAGTGATGAGTCTCCCAAATCAGAACCACCTTGAGCAATTTCAATTTCAATTTTGAGTTCATCTAGTTCGCCATCTCTTAGCTTTTGGCGCATTTTTTCAAAGCTTTTTTCATAATCTACTTTTTTCTCTTCACTTACACCTTTAGGTAAAGGCGGAAGCAACTTTTCAACAATTGTTTTTTCTACATGTAAAGTAATATTTTCTTGATTTTTTTCTTTATGTTCAGCTTTAACAAGATTAATGGACGCCATCATCAAATCTCTTACCATAGATTCTACATCACGTCCAACAAAGCCAACTTCTGTATATTTACTGGCTTCGACTTTAACAAAAGGGAGTGAGAGCATTTTTGCCATACGTCTGGCAATTTCTGTTTTACCCACACCTGTAGAGCCAATCATTAAAATATTTTTAGGCATAACTTCTTCTGCCATATCGCCTTCAAGTTTAAGACGACGATAACGGTTACGAAGCGCTATTGCAATCGCTTTTTTTGCATTAAATTGACCGATAATATATTCATCGAGGTATGAGACAATTTGTTTGGGTGTTAAATTCATGATTTGTTACTCTCTAAAACAAAAGTTTTAATACGATCATTCGTGTAAATACACAGTTCACTGGCAATTTTAAGACTCTCTTTCACGAGACTCTCCTCGTCTAACGTTGCATGGCGATCTAGTGCACGGGCTGCAGAAATAGCATAATTTCCACCACTTCCAATAGCGGCGATTTTACCATCTTCAGGCTCAACCACATCGCCTGTGCCACTTAAAATAAAGATATGCTCACAATTTAAAACAATCATCATCGCTTCTAAACGGCGTAACATTTTATCTTTACGCCACTCTTTGGAAAACTCAATGACGGATTTATACAAATCACCTTTTTTTTGCTCTAAAATACTCTCAAACATATCAAAAAGGTTAAATGCATCGGCAGTACTTCCTGCAAAACCCGCTAAAATCTGACCATTGTAGAGTTTACGAATTTTAGTTGCATTGTTTTTTAGAACAGTATTGCCAAATGTTACTTGTCCATCACCGCCAATAACCGCTCTGTTTTCTCCGCGACATGCAAGAATGGTGGTTGCTTCAAACATAGTATTTATTCTCCAATAATTGTAAGCGAAAGCGTAGCATGAATACCATGACCCAATTTGATACTAATATCAAAATTGCCTGTTGTTTTAATGGCATGTTCAATTTCAACAGTTTTTTTATCAATTTCAATGGCATGTTGTTCTTTAAGCTCGTGTGCAATTTCATCTTTAGTTACGGCACCAAATAAGCTTCCATTGGCTCCTAATTTACGTTTCACTGTTAGCTTTAATTCACCCAATTGTTTTTCAATGGTTTTAAGATTTGCAATCTCTTCAGCTTCAGCAGCAGCTTTTTTACGCTGATCTGATTCGTATTTTCGCATAACTTCATTGGTCGCTAATAAAGCAAATCCCTTACCAATTAAAAAGTTTTGACCGTAACCATCTTTAACCTCTTTAATTTCACCTTTTTTCCCAAGGTCTTTAACATCTTTAATCAATAAAACTTTCATTTTCTTTCCTTAAGAACGAATATTTTTAGGGAGTGGGGCATTTTTGACTTTTTCACCTTGATACTCAATAATACCACCACTTAAATGGGCTATTTTAGAAAATCCCATACGTTTTAAACTGTGCAAAAGGTGCAATGTTCGATTAGCACTTCTGCAATAAAAGACTAATAAAGAATCATGTAGCTTCTTAAGTTCATCTATGTGAAGATGAAGGGTTGATGTTGGAAGCAAGATATCAGTACCTTTTATGCTTAAAGAGGAATATTCAGGAATTTCACGAATATCAATCAGTATAAAATCTAATTTTCCTTGTGCCCTTAAACGTAGCATTACATGTAAGGCTTCGGAACTCACTTCTAAGCTTTTTGTGACAGTTTGTACTAAATTCATAATTGCTTCGTCACTCCATTCATCTTCACTTGACTTTTCCATAAAAAATTATGCTTTGCCTTGCTTTTTTCTATTTTTCCCACTAATAATAAAGCGTAATGCATTAAGTTTAATAAAACCCTCTGCGTCTTTTTGGTTATATACTTCATCTTCTTCAAACGTACAAAATGCTTCGTTGAAAAGGTTATTGGTTTTTGAATCTCTCCCAATAACAGAAACATTGCCTTTGTAAAGTTTAAGCTTTACAGTACCATTGACGCTCTCTTGTGATTTATCAATGGCCGCTTGCATCATTTCACGTTCAGGTGAGAACCAAAAGCCGTTGTAAATTGTTTTAGCATAGCGAGGCATAATCTCATCTTTAAAGTGTGCCGCTTCACGATCCAATGTAATACTCTCAATCGCTCTGTGTGCTCGAAGCATAATCGTACCACCAGGTGTTTCATAACATCCTCTACTTTTCATTCCTACAAAACGGTTTTCAACGATATCGGTACGACCAATGCCATGTTTACATCCTAGTTCATTGAGCTTTGTAAGCATATTTGCTGGAGTTAGTTTAACACCGTTTAGGGCTACTGGATCACCTTTTTCATAGGTGATTTCAATGACTTCTGCAAGATCAGGTGCTTTTTCAGGGCTAACCGTCCATCGCCACATATCTTCTTCTGGCTCAGCAGCTGGG
This sequence comes from Campylobacterales bacterium, assembly GCA_016930915.1. GTDB lineage: Bacteria > Campylobacterota > Campylobacteria > Campylobacterales > Sulfurospirillaceae > Sulfurospirillum. Next base: position 120,670 of record JAFGFU010000014.1, on the reverse strand, counting down.
TTCTCAAGAACTAAACCTTCATAAGAGATATGAAGCAAGTTTGCATCCATAGAGTAGGGCGACTTACCTGGCTTTTTCTCAATACTAATGCCATTTTTTTCAGCATATGCAAGCAGTTTTTCACGAGAGTTCAAATCCCATTCACGCCATGGAGCGATAATCACTAAATCAGAGTTCATGGAAAGATAACCCATTTCAAAACGGACTTGATCATTACCTTTACCCGTTGCACCATGACTTACACCATCTGCACCCACCAATGCAGCAATCTCTGCTTGACGTTTAGCGATAAGTGGTCTGGCAATTGAGGTACCTAAAAGATACTCACCCTCATAAATCGCATTGGCTCTAAACATAGGAAATACATAATCACGTACAAATTCTTCTTTTAAATCTTCAATAAAAATATTTTCTGGCTTGATGCCTAAAGAGAGCGCTTTTTTGCGTGCAGGTTCTAGCTCTTCACCTTGACCGATGTCGGCAGTAAACGTAACAACTTCACATTGATACTCATCTTGGAGCCACTTTAAAATAATACTAGTATCCAATCCACCTGAATACGCTAAAACGACTTTTTTGACATTTTTTTTCATAATACGAATCCTCATAGAATTTATAGAATAGCGTGATGGTAGCGCAACTTTGTAAAAACTTTGCTTATAACTTAATACGCTTTTTACATGTAAAAGCTTAAAAAGCAAGTTTAAATATTCTTTCGATAAAATGAGCCCTAAATCACAGTGAAAGAAGTTTTTAATGCGTGTTGATAAATTTTTAAACAGTGTAAATATTACGAAACGTCGAGCCGTCTCTGAAGATATGTGCAAAAATGGCGTTGTAAGCATTAATGGTGTGGTTGTGAAGCCTGCTAAAGATGTTAAAGTTGGGGATATTATTACTATTGCCTATTTAGAAAAAATTATGAAGTATGAAGTCTTACAAATCCCTGCGACAAAAACTATTCCAAAAACACAACAAAATGATTATGTAAGGGAAATGCAATGACTTATCAAGAAGCTTATGCAAAGTTTGATGCACTTTTTGAAAATAAATTAAGCACAGAAGAAGCTGCTCATTTTTTGGTGGAGCTTTATGATCGAGGTGAGAGTTTTGAAGAAATTGCTGCTGCTGCAAATGTTATGAGAGAACACAGCGTAAAGTTGGAGATCCCCGAAAATTTAAAAGCTGAAATCATAGATATTGTAGGTACGGGCGGAGACAAAAGTGGTACATTCAATATTTCGACTACGACATCCATTGTTTTAGCAAGCCTTGGCTGTAAGGTAGCGAAGCATGGTAGTGGTTCAGCAACGTCACTTTCTGGTAGTGCAGATGTGCTTAAAGCCCTAGGACTCAATCTGACGTTAAGCCCAGAAAAACAAGTGAAAATGCTTGAAGAGTGCGGGTTTGTGTTTATGTTTGCAATGAACCATCATCCGTGCATGAAACACATTATGCCCATTCGAAGAAGCCTTTCCCATCGTACGATTTTCAATATGTTAGGACCTCTAGCCAATCCTGCAGGAGCTCAAAAACAGATGGTAGGTGTTTTTCACGTGGATTATATTGAGCGTTTTAGCAAGGCATTAAGAGCTTTAGGTACGACAAAGAGCATGGTACTTAGCTCTCTTGATGGATTAGATGAAGTGAGTATTTGTTCTCCTACTCGATACACCATGATTGAAAATCAGACCATGCATGAAGGTGAAATTGACCCTCAAGCGTATGGTTTTAAACTTGCACCACTTGAGGCGATTCGAGGCGGAGAGAGTGTGGAAAATGCTGAAATCACTCGTGCTATTTTACGGGGCGATGAAAAAGGTGCTAAGCGTGATATTGTGCTTTTAAATGGCGCATGTGCTTTGATGGTGGATGGTAAAGCCAGAGATATGCAAGAAGGTCTTGAGATGATGCACTATGCCATTGAGAGTAAAAAAGCGTGGGATAAGCTTGGTGAAATTATCAAGCTCTCGTATCTTATATGAGTCCAACATATGAGAAAGTGTGTGATTTAGCACACTTAGAGATGTTTGCAAAAGAGATAAAAGAAGCGTTAGGTTCATCAGGAGTCCTGCTTTTAAGAGGTACGCTTGCAAGTGGTAAAACGGCTTTTGTAAAGGCTTTTGCAAAGGCTTTAGATATTCAAGAAGCTATCTCTTCTCCTACATTTTCGATTTTACATGAATATGAAGGAAAACTATTTCACTATGATATTTATCAGTGTGGTAGTGAAGGATTTTTAAAAAGCGGTCTCGTCGAAAAGTTAGATTTACCAGGCTATCATCTCATTGAATGGGGTGATGATGAATTTGAAAAACTCTTACATCATTTTGGTATAGAATACAGTACAATTGACATTAGTCCCCATGATTTACAACGACATTATAAGGTTCACATGCATGCATACGCTTAAAGTTCAGCAATTAGAAAAAACAATCAAAAAGACACAGATTATTAAAGGAGTTTCTCTAGAAGTTCACAGCGGTGAAGTTGTAGGTCTTTTAGGACCAAACGGTGCGGGTAAGACAACGATGTTTTATATGATTTGTGGACTTATTCCTCCTAGTTCGGGTGCCATTTATTTTGACAATCAAGATGTCACTCAAATTCCTTTACATGTAAGAGCAAAATTGGGTATTGGATATTTGCCTCAGGAATCAAGTATCTTTAAAGATTTAAGTGTCGAAGAGAATATTATGCTTGCTGCTGAGATTATTCATCCTGATAAAGAGGATGCTATGAAACGTGTGGAAGAACTGTTAAATCTTTTAAATATTGAACCTATTCGCAAGCGAAATGGCGTAAGTTTAAGTGGAGGAGAGCGAAGACGCTGTGAAATTGCGCGTTCACTGGTTTTGCAACCTAAATTTCTACTCTTAGATGAGCCCTTTGCAGGAGTTGATCCCATTGCTGTTTCTGATATTCAAAGTATTGTACAAGAGCTAGCAAAGCTTGGTATTGGCGTTTTAATTACAGACCATAATGTTCGTGAAACACTTGCCATTTGTGATAGAGCGTATGTGCTTAAAGATGGTACCTTGTTGGCAAGTGGCAGTAGTGAAGAAGTTTCTCAAAACAAACTGGTTAAAACGTATTATCTTGGTGAAGATTTTCGATTTTAAACCCTAAAGGGTAAGGGAGATGGATTTTGAAACTTAGGGTTTCTACTGTACAAACAAGTAAACAAAAGTTTTCTTCAACTCTTAGAGGTTGGTTGCCTATTTTGCAGTCAAATCTCGAAACTTTAGTAGAAACGCTAGAACCTTTTGTTCAAGAAAATCCTTTTATTGTGATTAAAGCAGGTTCTGAAATCCCTGAAAAAAAATTTGAAAAGAAAACTTTTTTTCAAGAAGTATCTAAAACATCAGTTTCTGATACCATTGAAGCTTTAACGTTGGATAAAAAGTCGCTCTTTCAAGTACTTTATGAACAAATAAATCCTCCACTCTTTCCCACAGAAAAATCACAATGTATTGCGTATGAAATTATTGAGAACATCGATTCAGAAGGGTATTTTGAAGTCGAAGCTTTAGATGAAATTGCTCAAAAACTACATGTAAAACGTGATGAGATTGAAAAAATAAGACAGCGCTTTGCTTATATTGAACCTTTAGGCGTTGCAGCGCTTGATCTTAAAGAAGCATTTTTATTTCAACTTCAAGACCTTGATTTAGAAGAGAGGCTCTATCAAACAGTAGAAAAGCTAATTATACATTTTGAAAATATTGAATCATTTGGAAAGGAACCTTTGTTTCATGATGCACTAAGTGTGATTAAGCGTTTTAAAAATCCACCAGCAATTGATTTTTTAGAAGATGAACGAGAAGTTGTTCCTGATATTTTTATTTATAATACAGATGGAGTTGTTGAAGTAAAATTAAATGATGCTTATTATCCTGAAGTCTTAATTGATACAGAAGGTCTGGATGAAACACATAGTTTTATTTCACAAAAAATAAAAGATGCTAAAGATTTGATTGATGCCTTAGAAATGCGTAAAGCTACCCTGTTTAAAATTGGATTAATGATTGTAGAGTATCAATACGATTTTTTCTTTGGGAAAGCCATCAAGCCAATGAAACTCAAAGATTTAGCCGATGATTTAGGACGTAATCCTTCTACTATTTCACGTGCCATTGCTGGGAAATATCTTTCATGTTCTCGTGGGGTAATTCCTTTAAAACAGTTCTTTGCAACAGCACTTGAAGAAGATATTTCTAATAGTGCTATTAAAGAATATATGATTGAACTCGTTAAGCAGGAGAATAAAGGAAAACCTCTTAGTGATATTAAACTTCTTGAACTTATTGAGGGTAAATTTAATATTAAAATGGTGAGGCGAACCATTACAAAATATCGTCAACAGTTCAATATCGCAAGCTCTTCAGAACGGAAAAAACTGTATACACTAACATGCTAAGCAATCTTTGCTTCAGAATGTTTAAAGTGCATTTTGAGCATTTCATAGGCATTTTGAACCTCTTGAAACTTCGCAACATACTTTACATGTAAATCTCCATCATAAAGTCCGCAACTATCTGGATGATATTTTTTTACAAGCAAAAGATAATTTTGTCTAATAATATCAAAAGAGTCTTCCACCTTACATCCTAAAATACCAAAGTACTCTTCAAGAAGAGAAAAAAGTGCGTTATAACGGTTTCTTTTCACACGTTTTGCCACAAAACTTTTTTTGTATGCTAAAAACTCTTCTTTAACATATGTAAACTCTACAAAACAACCAAACAACTCTTTTTGTTCAAAAAGTTTTTCTAAAAGTTTTACAGTTACATTAGAATTCGGATAAAGTGTAATAGTGCTATTTTTAGGACGAATTCTCACTAAATGATCTTTAAAATAGCTTTTAAGATACGATGCAAAGAGGGTATTATGAGAACCTAAATGAAAAACAACGGCATAATTATCTTCAATCACAACACGAATATTCATCTTTTGTAAAACTTGATTAGACTTTAAAAGTGCAATTTTGATGCTTCTATCTAACGCATTTTCGATGAGAGACGCATGCTCATGATTATTAGTTTTTCTTAGATAAATTTTACTCAATAATTTTAGAAAATAACGACGTTGAACAATTTCATCATCTTCTTTAAAAATAATCATTTTTTCTTTACGTCCAATTTTCTTTTGGAAATTTTTATTGGCTATGTTTTGCAAATAATAAAATGTCTTCGAGTCCTCTTGGATTGTGATAGCAAGCATATCATGCGTAATTGAAAGGTGCATCTCTTTCATCCTTTTAAGTCAGTTATTACTTAAAAGCAAAAAGAATTCCAACTTTTAAAAGTCTATCCCCAAATTGTCTCTTCATCTAATAAGGGATTGTTTTGTAAAATTTGATAAGGAGCATAGGAAGCTTTGTATTTTAGACTTTGACATTCTTGAACGTAATAGCCTAAATAAATCCACTTCAAACCATACTCTTTACCTAAAAGAATTTGTTCGTAAATAGAGAGTCGTCCCAATGACAAATAGGCAAAGTCAGGATCATAATAAAAATAAATTGAAGAGATACCATTATCTAAAAAATCAATTAAATCAACACCGATAAGTTTTTCTCCATGAAAATAAAGTATTTCTTTTCCAAAATTATGTGCACCGCTGACGTAAAGTTCATGATAGCTTTGAGGTTTGAGATAATAGTATTGCCAACCACGTTTCATTTCCATGAAACGATGATACTTGTCATAAAGTTCTAAATGTTCTGTACTAATTGTAGGGGCCTGTATAACATAATGCAGTCCTTCTGCTTTTTTGAAAGCACGTTTTGAAGAACGAGAAAATTGATACTTTTCAACATCGATTCTTAAACTTAAACAGGCGGTACATCCTTGACACTGCGGCCTTGAGTAGTAGTTGCCAAAACGTCTCCATCCTCTTTCTACTAACGCTTGATTGAGTTCCATCGTTGCATTTTCGATATATTTATATTCCATACGTGTTTTACGGTTTTCAAGATAAGAACACTTTGTCTCTAAAGTTGAAAATTCTATTGTGCGAGAGGATAACAACATATCTTAATGTATCTTTTTAACTCCAGAATTTTGCATAAACTTCTCAAATTGTTCGTGAAGTTTTTGTTCTTTTTCCATTTTTTGGGCTTCAACTATTTTTTCTTTATTTTCTTTTTCTTCTTGATTTAGTTTGTCTTTTAAAGATTTTAAATCATCAAATAAATTTCCTTGCATTTTATGCCTTTACATGTAAAAATAAATAAGTTCAGATTATAGCAAAAGAGAATATAAAAAGGCTTTTTTAAGACTACTAATTTTTATGTTGTATAAATCAATATAAGAATTTAAAAAGAAAAAATCGACAAAAAAGTCCTATTTCCAGTAGGTATCAATACAACGTTACCAATAACAAGATTAATATTATAGATAGTATTGAGAAAGAAGAGGGGATTCAGTCTTATATAGAAGCAAGAGTTGAACAAGAAAACAATCTTTTTTAAAATGCTAATATAAAATCCAATGCAGCATAGAGCTTCTTGTATATTGTACCTCATTTGTGGTACAATTTTTTAAAATAAATAAGGAGAAGCTATGAGAGCAAGTACCAGTGTTCGTATTGACGAAGAGACTAAGCTTATTGCATCCGAAGTATTAAAACAATATGGTATGAGTTTGAGCGAAGGTATTAACCTTTTTTGCAAACAAGTAGCAATGACGTACTCTATACCATTTGAATTAAAAGTACCAACAGATCGCATGAATAAAGCACTGAAAGAGTTAGAGAAGAGGGAAGGGAAGTCATTTGATTCAATCGAAGCTTTAAAAGCTGAACTTGAATCATGAAATATTCTATTTTTCGTACCTCTTCTTTTAAAAAAGCCTACAAAAAACTTTCTTTAATAGATTAAGAACTCGTTTTCGAGATTATCATTAAACTTGCCAATGATGAGAGCTTGGATGACAAATATAAAGACCATCTTTTGATAGGTAACTATAAAGGATGTAGAGAGTGCCATGTTAAACCCGACTTATTACTTATTTACAAAATCAATAATGATGAAGTGGAATTAGTTTTAGTAGAAGTTGGTAAGCATTCAAAACTGTTCAAGTAGATTCTATAACCGTACCCTATAACGTACCCTCGTATTTTTGAATGATAAGTTTTTAATAAGAAGAAGGCTTCTGAAAGTTCGATTTAAAGAGGGTGGTACCTGAGGCCGGACTCGAACCGGCATATGTCTCCATACTAGATTTTGAGTCTAGCGCGTCTACCAATTTCACCACTCAGGCACATTAAGATTGAATTTTAAGAGTTGGAATTATACAAAAAAAAGCTTAAAGCTCAGTAAAACTGAACATTTAAGCTTTTTTAATATGTAAAAATTACGATTTTGCGACTACATCTTTAAGTTTTTTACCAACTTTAAATTTTACAGCTGTTGTTTTTGCAACATCTACAACTCTATCAGTTCCAGGAACTCTAGCTTTTCTAGCTGCTCTTGTTGCTGTACTAAACGTACCAAAACCAATAAAACTTACTTCTTTACCTGCAACAAGTGCATCACTAATTGCTTCTAGTGCTGCATCAACAGCTTTCTGAGTGTCTTTTTTAGAAAGACCCGCTTTCTCTGAAACTGCTTGGATAAATTCCGCTTTTTTCATTGCCAATTCCTTAAAATAAAGTGTTTGTTCGAGGATTGTACAATTTTTTTTAAAAAAAGACAATAATTTTCTTTAAAAAGTTAAATTATTTCCCCTAAACGTCGATATCTGGTACAAGGAATTAAAATTGCTTATCTATTTTAAAGAAATTTATTGGAGCCAAACATGAGAGTTACGGATTCACTTTTGTTTAATAATTCAATACGCAACTATCGTACTTCTTCACAAAAGTTATATGATGTTAATCAGCAAATACACTCAGGTTCAAAGATACAGCAAAGTTATCAAGATACTAGTATTTACATTGATGCAATGCGTCTTAATTATGAAATCACTACTCTTGAACAGTCTATTGATAGTAGTTCAAAAGCGAAAAATTTTGCAAATAATATTGATACAACTCTTAATAGTTTTACAAGTAAATTGGATGAATTTAAAACAAAATTAACACAAGCCGCCAATGCATCAAACTCTCAAACCAGTCTGGATGCTATCGCCAATGAATTGGAAGCTTACAAAAAAGAGCTTATTAACTTAGCAAATACTTCTATAAATGGTCAATTTTTATTTTCAGGTTCAGCCCTTTCAACAAAACCTATCAGTGCAGATGGAACATACAATGGTAATGGGCAAAGTTTAACAGCTGTGGTTGGTTCTGGTGTTGAATTAACGTATAATGTTGATGGTAAATCACTATTTTTAGGTAAAGATAGTGATTATAGTAAAGTAGTTTCAACCAATGTTGCGATGTATAATCAAACAAAACTTTATCCAAGTGTTATGGATGCTTCGGGGACAGATACAAGCTCTAGTAAAGTCTATTTAACACCAACGGATACGATTCGCGATATGATAGGTGACACAGATGGTGATACGACTAATAATCCCAATGCCGTATTTTATCTCTCAGGTAGAGATACATCAGGAGAGACCTTTTCAACTAAAATAGAAATCAGTTCAACTTCTTCTATTCAAGATTTGTTAGATAGCGTCGGAAATGTCTATGGCAATACATCTACAAATAAACTCGTTGATGTGAGTATGAATGCAAGAGGACAAATTGAAGTAAAAGATTTGACGACAGGAAAACAAGTTTTAGAGATGAATCTTTTTGGTGCTGTGGACAGAGATGCCGCTGCTGGTACAGTCGGTAATGCAAATCAAACAGACGTCAATGCATTACTTGCTTCTTCAAACATTGATATCATTGCTTTTAATGCAAGCAACTACTCTACAACCAATTCTGCTACAACAATTAGTTCTAGAGCAGACATCTATAATGATGGAGTTTATCGAATTGGGTATGAACTTCAAACGACAGAGGGAAGTGTTGCCAAGGCCAGCACCCTTTTAAGTGACATTATGCCAGATGCAAATAATATCTTAGTAGGTGGTACACCTTTAGCAATTGGCGCAACAACAACAGTACAAAATTTAATGAATGCGATTGAAACTGCATATACTTTAAGTGCAGGTTCTGTGCGTATAGAAAATGGACAAATTATCGCAGATAATCCAACAGGAACGCTGAATGCAACACTGATTGCACGCAATGGTATCACTCCGGTTGGAGGATTTAGTATTCCAGATGCAATTAACTATACAGAACGTGGGTTTGAAAAAGATGGTAATGAATTAATGAGTAATGTTTCACAAGTGGTAAAACAAAGCAGTGAATACGCAACCAGTGCAACAAAACTCAGTGAAGTCGCAGGAAGTAATACGCTTGATGGCAAAGCATTAAACATTGACTATAAAACACTCAATGGCATCAGTCGTTCTGCGACCATTAATTTAAGTAATGTGGGAAGTACGGTTGATGTTGACACTGACAACGATGGGACAATAGATGCCTCCTTTTCTATTTTAGATGCAAACGGTAATCCAACAAGTGCCGATAATGTAAGTTACCAGCAATTATCAGATATTATGAGTATGTTAACAGCAGGAACAATTCCTACAAATGGTGTCCCTGCTGCAACAAGCACTGATTTAGAAGAGTACCAATATGCTGTGAAAACAGCAACAAATAGCGTGGAAGTAGGGCTTGATGAGCAGGGTCGCCTTTCTATTAAAGATCGTATAGCTTCAGAATCTAAAATTGAATTTAGCATGTCTGATAGTAACGCTGGTGATTACAGTGGAACAACAAGCGCAGCACTCTCTTTTATGGCAAATGATTCTGTAACCATTGAAACGCCTTCTGTAAATATGTTTGAACAATTAGATGCAATGATTGAAGCGGTGCGAAGCGGGAATTTCCGCATGGATTCAACTTCCTCAGATCCTCGAAATATTGGTATTCAAAATTCTTTAGCACAGTTAGATCATATTGCAGACCATGTAGAAAAAGCGCATACAAAAATAGGTGCTTTATCAAATGCTCTAACCGAGTCTAAAACACGAGCAGAAACATTAAAAGTCAATGTAGTAACGGTTCAAAAGGATATTGTGGGTATTGATTTAGCCGAAGCTTATTTGGAATTAACACAAGTGAGCAATTCATATGAAGCAATGCTTTCAGCGATTGCAAAGGTCAATTCAATGTCTCTTTTAGATTACATGTAATAATTTGTTATAATGCCAACTCTTAATTATTTTTACATGTAAAGGATCTGTTATCGTCAAGGAGACTCTTTTTATTATTTTTATTGCTATTTTTCTTTTTTTTGGAGTAGCGACTATTTTACCTGATGCTTCTGTTGTGGGTAAATTTGGTGCATATCTTGGATCACTTAACCGAAATGTTTTTGGCTATTTTTCATTTATTTATCCTTTTATTCTGATTTTACCTTCGTTTGCGCTTTACAAAGAGAGTCAAGTAAATGAACGACGCATTGGTGTCTTTTTAGCTTCTATGATTCTTTCTTTTGCTTTTCTTATGGCTCAAGCCATCATCGTTAGCAATGAGTTTCATGGCAGTTTTGGCAGTTCGATTGTAGAACTTTTAAAAAGTTCCATTGGTATTTTAGGCGTATGGATTTTTATTATGGCTATTTTTTTACTTTCCATAACCCTTTTGGTGGAATCTAGCATTAATGATTTTCTAAGTTTTATAAAACCACTTTTTACTAAAGATAAATCCCTAGAAGATGCATCAGAGAAAAAAATAACGTACATTTCATCTTATGAGAGAGAGGAGCTTTCTTTACAAGAACGGATTAATCTAGATGAGAAAAGTGAGACTACTTTAGAAAACACATTGAATGAAGAGATTCCATTAGATTCAGAAAAAAAAGAAGAAAAAATTTTAAAAGAAGAAGCGCCTAAAAAAAGCCTTGTACGCCTTAAAAGTGCTTCTAAAGTCGAGATTTTGAGTGAAGTAGAAGAAAACACGAAACTTCTTTTAGAAATTGATCAAGGTGAATGTGATAAACCTAAAGATTTTAAACTCCCTCCGTTAACATTTTTAGCCAATCCACCTGCAAAAACAGTTCATGTCAATGAAAATGAAATCGACCAGAAAATTCAAGACTTATTAGAGAAGCTTAGACGTTTTAAAATCGAAGGAGACGTGGTACGCACCTACTCAGGTCCTGTGGTAACCACTTTTGAGTTTAAACCTGCCCCTCATGTCAAAGTCTCACGCATTTTAACCCTGCAAGATGACCTTGCTATGGCACTTAAGGCGAAAACCATTCGTATCCAAGCGCCTGTTCCTGGTAAAGATGTTGTGGGCATTGAAGTGCCTAATCATAAAATTGAAACCATTTATCTCAAAGAGATTTTAGAGAGCGATATTTTTAAAAAATCTTCCTCGCCTTTAACCATTGCGCTAGGTAAAGACATTGTGGGTAATGCCTTTGTGACCGATTTGAAAAAATTGCCTCATTTACTCGTTGCTGGAACAACAGGAAGTGGTAAAAGTGTGGGAATTAATGCGATGTTACTCTCTTTGTTGTATCGTAATTCTCCTGATACACTAAGATTTTTAATGATAGACCCAAAAATGCTTGAATTTTCGATTTACAACGATATTCCACATCTTTTAACCCCTGTCATTACCAAGCCAAAACAAGCCATTGTCGCCCTTGCAAATATGGTCAGTGAGATGGAGCGACGCTATCAGCTTATGAGTAGGTCACGCACGAAAAACATTGAAAATTATAATGAAAAAGCTAAAAGTATTGGGGTTGAACCGCTGCCTTACATTGTCATTATTATTGATGAGTTAGCAGACTTAATGATGACCAGTGGAAAAGATGTGGAGTTTTACATCGCCCGTTTAGCTCAAATGGCAAGAGCAAGTGGTATTCATATCATTGTAGCGACCCAACGTCCTTCAGTCGATGTTGTCACGGGTCTTATTAAAGCCAATTTACCCTCACGCATTAGCTTTAAAGTGGGGCAAAAAATTGACTCAAAAGTTATTTTGGATGCCATGGGAGCAGATTCACTTTTGGGTAATGGCGATATGCTTTTTACCCCTCCAGGTACCTCTGGACTTATTCGTTTACATGCACCTTATACCTCAGAAGATGAGATTGATAAAGTGGTAGAATACCTTAAAAAACAACGTCCTGTTCAGTATGATGAGAGTTTTTTAAAAGAGAGTGAAGAGGGTTTTTCTTCTGGGTCTGGAAGTAAAGATAGTGGTGAATTGGATGAATTGTTTGAAGATGCCAAAGCCATTGTCTTAAATGAGCGAAAAAGTTCCATCTCTTATATTCAACGAAGACTTAATATTGGGTACAATAGAGCCGCTACCATTGTAGAACAACTAGAAGCCATGGGCATTCTCTCCGCTCAAAATTCTAAGGGTCAAAGAGAAATTATTGTTTGAATCAGCTGAAGGAGTCTAAATGAATTTTTTTGAAATGTACACTATAGAAGTTAATGAACGAGCCGCTTTGGGGATTCCTCCTCTTCCTTTGGACGCAAAAAAAACAGCAGAAGTCATTGAACTTCTTAAAAAAGAAGAAGGCGATCAGGTTTTTTTAAAAGCATTACTCTGCGACCGTGTTTTACCAGGTGTGGATGAAGCGGCGTACGTTAAGGCAGCCTTTTTAAATGATGTGGCTCAAAAAAAACTTACATGTAAAGCTATTTCCCCCCTAGAAGCGATAGAAATTTTAGGCACAATGCTTGGAGGCTATAATGTCCAACCTCTTGTGGATGCACTAAGCTCAACAGATGCTTTGGTAGCACAAGCCGCCTGTCATGCGCTTAAAAACATTGTTTTAGTTTATGGCTCTTTCAATGACATTGAAGCGTTAGCTAAAACCAATGCCTATGCTAAAGAGGTCATGCTCTCATGGGCGAACGCAGAGTGGTTTACATGTAAAGCGCCTATGGCTGAAAAAATCACTGTAGCGGTTTTAAAAGTTTCTGGAGAGACCAATACCGATGATTTAAGTCCTGCCAGTGAAGCGTTCACTAGAAGTGACATTCCTTTGCATGCCAATGCCATGTTGGTTAAACGCCTACCAGGTTCGCTTGAAAAAATCAAGGAGCTCAAAGCCAAAGGGTATGAAGTTGCTTATGTCGGTGATGTTGTAGGAACAGGCAGTAGTCGTAAATCAGGCATTAATTCGATTCAATGGTGGATGGGAAGAGAGATTCCTTTTGTTCCCAATAAAAAAACAGGCGGATTGATTTTAGGAACAACCATTGCGCCAATTTTTTTCAATACCGCAGAAGATAGCGGTGCACTTCCTATTGAAGTCAATGTGGAAGCCTTAGAAACAGGCGATATTATTGATGTCTATCCTTTAGCAGGGAGAGTTGAAAAAGAGGGGAAAGTGATTGGTACCTTTACCCTGACGCCAAATACTCTAGCCGATGAGTACCGTGCAGGAGGACGTATTCCTTTGATTATTGGAAGAGGACTTACTTCAAAAGCAAGAGCCTCTTTGGGCATGGAGCCTGAGAGTATTTTTGCAAAACCAGAACAACCCAAAGAGCAACAAGGGGTAGGGTATACCTTAGCGCAAAAAATGGTCGGACGTGCGTGTGGTGTTGAGGGTGTTCGTGCGGGGATGTACGTTGAGCCTCAAACCCTCACCGTTGGTTCACAAGATACCACAGGACCAATGACACGAGATGAAATTAAAGAGCTTGCCGCTCTTGGATTTAGCGCTGATTTGGTAATGCAAAGTTTTTGTCATACCGCTGCGTATCCAAAACCCAGTGACGTAAAGCTTCACCATACCCTTCCTTCCTTTATCACCTCACGCAGTGGTGTGAGTTTACGTGCAGGGGACGGTGTTATTCACTCATGGCTCAACCGTATGGTTCTACCTGATACGGTAGGCACAGGAGGAGACAGCCATACCCGTTTTCCTATTGGTATCTCTTTTCCAGCGGGCTCTGGATTGGTGGCGTTTGCGGCTGTAACGGGCAGTATGCCTTTAAATATGCCTGAATCGGTACTGGTTCGTTTTAAAGGTGAAATGCAAGCGGGCATTACGCTACGTGATTTGGTCAATGCCATTCCTTACTATGCCATTAAAAAAGGCTTGCTTAGCGTTCCAAAGAAAAACAAAAAGAACATTTTTGCAGGGCGCATCTTAGAAATTGAGGGACTTCCAAAACTCAAAGTCGAACAAGCGTTTGAGCTCAGCGATGCAAGTGCAGAGCGTAGTGCAGCGGCGTGTAGTGTTGCCTTAGATGAAGAGAGCGTGATTGAGTATTTAAAATCAAATGTGGTGCTTTTAGAGTCAATGATTCAAGCAGGATACGAGGATGCCATAACGCTTCAACGACGTGCCGATAAAATGAAAGCATGGCTTAAAGAGCCAAAACTTTTAAAAGCCGATGCGAATGCTGAGTATGCAGAAATTATTGAGATTGATTTGAGTGAGATTAAAGAGCCAATTCTTGCATGCCCAAATGACCCTGATGATGTGGCAACGCTGAGTGAAGTACTCGCCAATCCTGAGCGTCCACACACCATTGATGAAGTGTTTGTGGGAAGTTGTATGACCAATATTGGGCATTACCGAGCTTTAGGCGAAGTGTTGCAAGGGAAGGGGAAAGTTCCTACGACACTGTGGATAGCGCCACCTACCAAAATGGATAAAAACCAGCTCATTGAAGAGGGGTATTATGCTATTTTTGGTAATGCAGGCGCTCGCATTGAAATTCCTGGATGTTCACTCTGTATGGGCAATCAAGCCAATGTCCGTGAGGGTGCGGTGGTCTTTTCAACGTCAACCCGTAACTTTGATAACCGCATGGGACCTAACTCCAAGGTCTATTTAGGAAGTGCTGAATTAGCAGCGCTGTGTGCACTTTTAGGCCGACTTCCTAGCGTGGAAGAATATATGAGTTTAGTGCCTAAAAAATTAGCGGGAAAAACCGATAAAGTGTACAAATACCTCAATTTTAATCTCATTGAGAACTACGAACTTTCTAACTAATACACCAAAGAGTCACTTTCACGTGTGGCTCTTTACTTTTACATGTAAGGATTCTTTTGACTATTACTAAAAATTGCCTTGTAACCTTAGACTATACCCTTTTTGATACCCACAATACGCTCATCGACAGTGGGGCAAACCCTTTGATCTACCTGCATGGTGGATACGGTGATGTTTTTGAAAGCATTGAAAAAGCCCTTGAGGGTAAAGGTGTGGGGGAGAGTATTCATTTAGAATTAAGCGCCAAAGATGCCTTTGGTGAACGTCAAGAAGCCTTAGTGTTGGTTGAAGATAGAGCCCTTTTTGATGAAGCCATTGCCGTGGGTGATGAGATGGAGATGGTTTTTGCTGAAGGGGAAGAGGATGAGCTGATGATGAGTTATATCATTACACACATTGATGAGGATAAAGTGGTTTTAGATGCCAATCACTCTTTGGCTGGGATGAGTATTGTCTTTGATGGTACGGTGATTGGGGTACGTGAAGCCACCAGTGAAGAGATAGAAAAAAGACTCCCCCAGCATGAAGAGTCTTTACATGTAAAACAATTTTAAAGCACTTTTGCTTCGATTTCTTCCACCACGTGGTGCATTTTGTAGAGAGAATCGGGATTGAGTGAAATAGACTCAATGCCTTCTCTGACCAAAAATTCTGTAATCTCAGGATAATCGGAGGGTGCTTGCCCACAAATACCTATGTATTTGCCTCGTCTTTTACACGCCTCTATGGCCATTTTGAGCATTGCTTTGACTGCTGGATTTCGCTCGTTAAAGACATGTGCGATTTTTCCACTGTCCCTATCGACTCCTAACACCAATTGGGTAAGGTCGTTTGAGCCAATCGAATACCCATCAAAAATATCTAAAAATGCATCGGCAATGATAACATTGGCAGGGATTTCGCACATAGCATAAATTTTAAGACCGTTTTGCCCTTGCACTAAGCCTTGCGCATTCATAATCTCAATAACCTTTTTCCCCTCTTCAGTCGTTCTCACAAAAGGAAGCATAATAATGACATTGTCCAATCCCATCTCATCACGCACCTTTTTAAGGGCTTCACACTCCCATGCAAACGCCTCTTTATAGCTCTCATCATAGTAACGACTCGCCCCACGAAAACCAATCATAGGATTTTCTTCATCCACCTCATACACCTTGCCCCCTGGCATATTGGCATACTCATTGCTTTTAAAATCGCTCGTTCGAATAATGACAGATCGAGGGTAAAATGCCGCAGCAATCAGTCCAATCCCCTCACAAAGCTTATCAATAAAAAAAGCCTTAGCATCCACATAAGGCTTCATAAAAGAGCGAATGTTTTCCTCCTCCTCAATCCCTTTTCCCTGATACAAATCCACCAATGCCATAGGATGCGCATTAATGGAGTGCGTCATAATAAACTCCATGCGTGCCAACCCCACACCATCATTAGGCATTTTGGCTAAGTTGAATGCTTCGGCTGGATTGCCTACATTCATCATTAATTTCGTTTTGGTAGGGTGTAAGTTCATGTCAATGGTTTTACATGTAAAAGGAAGTTTCCCCTCGTAAATATACCCCTCTTCACCCTCAGCACAACTCACCGTCACTTCTGGAACATTCGCTAAAACGTCCGTGGCATTGCCACACCCAACCACAGCTGGTACACCAATTTCTCGTGCGACAATGGCAGCATGGCATGTTCTACTTCCTCGATTGGTCACCACGGCAGAAGCCTTTTTCATAATGGGCTCCCAATCAGGATTGGTTGTATCGGCCACCAAAATATCGCCTGCATTAAAGGACGCAAACTCAGACGTATCATGAATGATTTTCACCGCTCCACTGCCTATTTTATCGCCCACAGCACGCCCCGTTGCTAAAATCGTTGCGTTTTTGCTACTAAGTGTATACTTCTCAATACTTTGAATATCTCGCTTGCTTTGTACGGTTTCAGGACGAGCTTGCACAATGTAGAGTTTGCCATCGTTACCATCTTTTGCCCACTCAATATCCATAGGACGCTCATAATAGGCTTCAATCAAGAGTGCTTGATGGGCAAGTGCTAACACTTCATCATCATTGATGGAAAAATTATTTTGTTCTTCATTACTTGTGGGGACATTAATCGTTTGATGTAGATGATGATAAAGCATTCTCTCTTTTTTACTCCCCAAAGAGCGTTTCAAAATGGTAGGGAAACCTTTGGCAAGCGTTG
Source organism: Campylobacterales bacterium (assembly GCA_016930915.1). Taxonomy (GTDB): domain Bacteria; phylum Campylobacterota; class Campylobacteria; order Campylobacterales; family Sulfurospirillaceae; genus Sulfurospirillum. Next base: position 103,473 of record JAFGFU010000014.1, on the reverse strand, counting down.
GTTTGAAAACAAAAAATTCATCCGCATTTACCCGCCCACTCACCACATTTTCACCAAGTCCCCATGTTGCATTAATTAAAACAAGGTCGTGCGAACCACTCTCCGTGTCTATACTAAACATGACGCCACTGCTGGCCTTATCACTTCGCACCATCTTTTGAGCCCCCACAGAGAGTGCCACTTTAAAATGGTCAAACCCGCGGCTAGAACGGTAACTAATGGCACGGTCTGTAAACAAAGAGGCGTAACACTGCTTGACACTTTGAAGCAATTTCTCAGGCGAGTCTATATTTAAAAAGGTCTCTTGTTGCCCTGCAAAACTAGCATCGGGTAAATCCTCAGCCGTGCCAGAAGAGCGCACCGCTACATCCACATGTTCAACCCCATATTCACGTGAAAGCATGGCATACGCACTTAAGAGCTCTTGTGTTAGGCTTAAGGGTAGGGTTGCTTCTAAAATGCAATCTCGAATGGCTTTACCGCTTGCTTGTAAAACATCTGTGTTGGAAACATCCACATGACGCAGGTGCTTTTCAATCATTGCCTTGATGCCATTTTCTTCAAGCAAAAGATAATACGCCTCACTGGTTGTTGCAAAACCGTTGGGAACTAAAATACCTTTGGGGGTTAATTTTTGATACATCTCACCTAAACTGGCGTTTTTACCGCCCACGAGGGGAATGTCACTCAGTTGAAGTTCATTGAAGAAACGAATATAACGCATCTCATCCTCCAGTAGAAAAAGTTACCTTTATAGTAGCACAAATGAGAATGAAAGAAGGTTAGAATGTTTTACATGTAAGAATACAAAAGGAAGGTTTTGAAACGATGTGTCAACAAAAATGGTCGGAGCGACGTGATTCGAACACGCGACCTCTACCACCCCAAGGTAGCGCGCTAGCCAGGCTGCGCTACGCCCCGATTCCATTTAAGCGGAAGGATTTTAACAAAGATAACCAAAAAGTTTTATTATAATAAAATAAAAAATACGAGAAACCATGAAAGAAATTTTACTCACCACGTTTAACGCACGCTATACCCATACCTCCATTGCTCAGCGCTATTTATTTGCAAACCTAGAGGAGCTTCAAGAAAGAGCGCATATTTTAGAATTTGTCATCAATGGCAGTGTCGCAGATGCGGCGGAGGAGATTTTAAATTATCAGCCAAAAATTGTTGGCATAGGTGCTTACATTTGGAATGCGTTAGAAGTGCAAGAACTTCTCTCTATCCTCAAAAAAGTAGCACCCAAAATTACTATTATTTTAGGCGGTCCTGAGGCAAGTCATTTTCCCCATCGGGTTGATTTTTCTTTGGCTGATTATATCATTCAAGGGGAGGGCGATGTTGCTTTTTATACGCTGTGCAAAGCTATTTTAAGTGAGAATGCCCCCAGCGAAAAAGTGATAAAAGCACCAATGGTCGATATGAGCGCCATCAAACTTCCCTATGCGTATTACACCGAGCATGACATTAAAAACCGCTACTGTTATGTGGAAGCGAGCCGTGGGTGTCCTTTTACCTGTGAATTTTGCCTCTCTTCCGCCGATAAAAAAGTACGGGACATTGAGATAGGACGTTTTATAGGGGAACTTGATAAACTCTGGCAACGAGGGGTTCGCAATTTTAAATTTATTGATAGAACCTTTAATTTAAGCATTGAAAATGCTACCAAACTCTTAGACTTCTTTCTTGAAAAAACAGAGGAGTATTTTGTCCATTTTGAAGTTATTCCTGATCATTTTCCCCAAAAATTGCGAGAGAAGATAGCGCAGTTTCCACCTGCTGCGCTGCAATTAGAAGTGGGCATTCAAACGCTGGACCCTCTCATTTCTAAAAATATTCATAGGCGTTTAAACCTTCCAAAAATTGAAGATAACCTTGCCTTTTTGCAACAACAGACCCATGCGCATTTACATGTAGACTTAATCATTGGTTTACCAGGCGAGAGTTTAGAGGGATTTGGGCGCAATTTGGACATGCTCTATGCACTCACACAGTGTGAAATTCAAATTGGGATTTTAAAAAAACTCTCTGGCACCACCCTTTCACGTCACGATGAAATCTATGGTATGGAATACTCCGATAAACCGCCGTATGATATTTTGCAAAATGACTTAGTTCCCTTTGCGCAGATGCAAAAAATGAAGCGCTTTGCCCGTTTTTGGGATATGGTCTACAACAGTGGAAATTTTAAAAGAAGTGCAGCACTTTTATGGAAAGAGGGCAAAGTCTATGAGGGCTTTTACGCTTTTAGTGAGTGGCTTTATAGCCAAACAGAGTCCACATGGCAGATTTCACTTGACCGTTTGGCTCAGCTAATATTTCGTTACCTCTGTGAAGTTTTAGGACATGTGGAAGAGGAAATTAAAGCTTTATTGATTGAAGATATTATGACGGTTCGTGGACGCAAAATGCCCTCCTTTTTACGGGAAAATTATACCCCTCGTAAAGAGCAAAAAGAGGGTGTTGCGAAGCTCAATAAACGTCAGTTAAAACATGCCACAGTATAATGGCACGATTTTTTAAAAGGAGAATAAATGATACTCGATAAAAGCTGGCTCACCAATCTTGCAAGTATAGTTGTTATACTGCTTTCATTTGCCCTGCCAGAACCTTATGCCAAATGGTCTTTACTCGCAGGGCTTTTTGCGCTCTCAGGTGCTATTACCAATCAAATTGCCATTCATATGCTCTTTGAAAAAGTCCCTTTTTTCTATGGTAGTGGTGTCATTGAGCTTCGTTTTGAGGCCTTTAAAACCTCTATTAAAAACCTGATGATGACACAGTTTTTTACCAAAGAACAGTTGGATGCTTTTTTTACCAAAGAAGAAAAACACCTTGATTTAGCGCCGATTATTGCAGAAATGGACGTGAGTCCTGCCTTTGATGCACTGACTAAAACAGTCATGGAGTCCTCTTTTGGAGGAATGCTGGGTATGTTTGGTGGGGCAAGTGCCCTAGAGGGACTTCGTGAGCCGTTTAGTATAAAACTCAAAGATTCCATTGTTGAAATCGCAAAAAGTAATGAATTTCAGCAAAAAATAGCACAAAATATACAAAATTCATCACTCAGTCATGATATGCTTCAAACAGTTGAGCAGATGATCGATGCAAGACTTGGTGAGTTAAGCCCTAAGATGGTCAAAGAGATTGTTCAAGAATTTATGAGAGAACATCTTGGCTGGTTGGTCGTTTGGGGTGGTGTTTTTGGTGGACTGATTGGTTTGCTTTCAAGTGCCGTGCTTTAATACATATAATTTTACATATAAAAATACATAAACTGGAGATTCATGGAGTGTTCATATTTTGGAAAATGTGGGAGCTGTACGCTCTATGCGTTAGATTATGAAGCGCAAGTTACCCATAAAAAAGCGACTATTCAGACGCTTTTTGAACCTTTACATGTAAAAGAGTTTACCTTCTTTGAATCCGCTTCAGAACACTACCGTGGACGGGCGGAATTTCGCATTTGGAAAGAGGGTGATAAGATTTCCTACGCTATGGGTGCGATGGATAAAAAAGGTGCGGTATGCATTGATGCCTGTCCAAAGGTAGAAGAGCGCATTGACACACTCATGCCAACATTACTCAAAGCGATTGAAGATGTCCGTGTGCTTCGTGAACGCATTTTTGCCATTGAGTTTTTGGCCTCTTCAGAGCATCTTTTGGTCACACTCATCTACCACAAACCTTTAGATAAAACGTGGGAAGAAGAAGCGAAAAAACTTGAGGAAGCATTTGGCATTTTTGTGATCGGACGTAGTCGGGGGATTAAAAAAGTACTCAGTCAGGATTTTGTGGAGGAGTGTTTTTCACTAGAGGGTAAAAGCTATCGCTACCATATCATTGAGGGGGGATTTTCCCAACCCAACCCTGCGATGAATCAGAAGATGATTGGCTGGGTGTTAAGCCATCTTGAATCGTGCGAGAATTTGCTAGAGCTTTACTGTGGCTATGGTAATTTTACCCTTCCTATGGCTGGAAAATTTAAAAAAGTGCTCGCCACAGAAATTTCAAAAACCTCTATTGCCTCAGCGCTGAAAAATTGTGAACTCAACGATGTCTCTAACATTACGTTTTTACGCTTAAGTGCGGAAGAACTCACCTCTGCACTCAATAAAGAGCGTGTATTCAATCGTTTAGCAGGCATTCATTTAGATGATTATGCGTTTTCACATGTTTTTGTTGACCCACCTCGTTCTGGTATGGATGAGAAGAGTTTGGCGTTCATTTCACGTTTTGAGAACATCATTTACATCTCCTGTAACCCCCAAACCCTTAAACGTGATTTGGAGGTACTCTCTCAAAACTACTCCATTGAGCATTTTGCCCTGTTTGACCAATTCCCCAATACCGAACATTTAGAATCAGGGGTGATTTTAAAACGGCTTTAAGGCTTACATGTAAAAAAGATAAACCCAATAAAAGCTATGAAGTGCTACACTTTTGGCTTAATTTATTTTAAGGAGCCAAAATGGAATGTGAAATTTCAAACATTAAAATGCCTGATGATGCAGGTATTCAAGATATTTTTTCGATGTGCAAAAGCATTGCCATTATTGGACTCTCTCCTGATCCAACTAAAGATAGCCATAAAGTAGCACGCTATTTGCAAGAAAAAGGGTTTAAAATTTACCCCGTTTATCCTAAAGAAGAGACGATTTTAGGGGAGAAAGTGTACCGAAGTCTTTTAGACATTCCAGAGCAAGTGGATATGGTGGATATGTTTCGTAAGCCTGAAATTGCGAATAGTTTACTTGAAGAAGTCTTGCAAAAAGGTGATGTGAAAGTGTTTTGGTTACAGCTTGGCATTGTGAACAATGACGCATGTGAAAAAGCAAAAGCACATGGGCTAATAGCCATCCAAAATCGATGTACAAAAGTAGAATACGAAAGGTTAATGAAGTGATCCCTCTTAGTGAAATCATACAAGCAAAACGACAAATCAGCCATATTATCACCAATACTCCGTGTGCACTAGCGCCGCTTTTAAGTGAAGAGGTTGGAGCGCAGGTCTATCTTAAAAAAGAAAATTTGCAAATTACAGGGGCGTACAAACTTAGAGGAGCGTACAATAAAATCGCTTCTTTGAGTGAAGCAGAACGCCAAAAAGGTGTCATTGCAGCCAGTGCTGGAAATCATGCGCAAGGTGTGGGGTATAGTGCTCGTAGTTTTGGTATTTCGGCAACTATTGTTATGCCTGAGGCAACACCCCTTTTGAAAGTTTCAGGCACCAAAGCCTTAGGTGCAGAAGTTATTTTGCATGGCGATAACTACGATGAAGCCTATGCCTATGCGCTTACCTACGCCAAAGAGCATGGACTCACGTTTATTCACCCTTTTGAAGATGAAAAAGTGATTGCAGGGCAGGGAACCATCGCTTTAGAGATGATTGATGAAATCAATGATTTAGATATAGTGGTCATTCCTATTGGCGGAGGAGGGCTTATTAGTGGTATGGCATCTGCAATTAAACAGATTGACCCAAAAATTAAAATTATTGGTGTCAATGCCGCAGGTGCACCTGCAATGTGCACATCCTTTCATGCCAAAAAAGCCATTAACTCTAAGAGTGTACGCACCATCGCTGATGGTATCGCTGTGCGTGATGTGAGCGAATCTAATTTAGCGCATATATTAGAGTGTGTCGATGAAGTGGTCACCGTGGATGAAGAGGAGATAGCAGCGGCTATTTTGTTTTTACTTGAGCGTCAAAAACTAGTCGTTGAAGGTGGTGGGGCTGCGAGTGTGGCGGCGATTATGCATCAAAAATTCCCATTTGAAAAAGATGCTAAAATTGGTGCGGTTTTAAGCGGCGGAAACATTGATGTGCAGATGCTCTCGATTATCATTGAAAAAGGTTTGATTAAATCACACCGAAAAATGAAGTTAGTCATTACACTTATCGACAAGCCAGGCTCACTGATGCGCCTCACCGACCTATTCAAGAATGCCAACGCCAATATTATTCAAATAGATTATGATCGTTTTTCAACAAAACTTTCTTATGGTGATGCACAGATTACGATTATGCTGGAAACCAAAGGAATGGAGCATCAAAATGAGATTCGAAGACTTTTAAACGAAGCAGGGTATCTTTTTAAAGAAGAAGTGTGAGGAAATCCTCACGCTTCTTCCTCTTCATCTAAGCGTTCATAAGCTTCTAATAAACGCTCTCTAAGGGCATCGCTTAACGCTTCGCCATCAACACAAAACTCTTTTAAAAAGTGTTCTAAACCATTTAAGACATCAAAAAGTTCTGCTTCAATTTCACGTGCACTTTTTTGTTTTGCCATAAGCGTCTCAAAAAAGACCAATTTACGAATGAAATCAGAGAGAATTTCAAGAGCATCACGTTCATCTTTTCCTTCTAAAAGAAGATAAAAACGTTCATCGATACTCTTGGAACTATCAATATTTTGTTTTATTTCACGCACCTCGTCTTGAATAATGCTCGAAAATTTTGCATAACGATCAAACGATACGTCAGGGGAGAAGGTGTCCAATTTTTTCGTAATTTTTCCTATTTGTTTTGCCAATATAAATGCGACCATCGCAACAATCATCAAAACGGGAAGCAATTGTTCCATCTACAATCCTTACATGTAAAAAACTAAAGTAGGACATTTTAACATAAGATTGACAACATCATAGATTCTTGTATTAGAAAACTGTTTCTCAGTTTAAAACATCCTCATAGTACAAATCCATTCAATTCTCTTTAAAGCCAATCTCATTATAATAAAGAAAAATCATATATAAGGGTCTTTTATGAGTTCTTGGACGCGTTCATCATGGAGAGAAAAACCAATTAAGCAACAACCCACCTACACCAATCAAGAGAGCTTGAAAAGTGTAGAGCAAGAACTAAGCAAATACCCTCCTCTTGTTTTTGCAGGTGAAGTAAGACAACTGAAAGCTTCATTGGCAGATGTTGTTGCAGGTAAAGCCTTTTTGCTTCAAGGTGGCGATTGTGCGGAGAGTTTTGCTGAATTTAATGCGGTAAATATTCGTGATATGTTTAAAGTCATGCTTCAAATGGCGGTTGTTTTAACGTTTGCAGGAGGATGCCCAATCGTCAAAGTAGGGCGTTTAGCAGGGCAATTTGCCAAACCACGTTCCAGTGATTATGAAGAGCTTAATGGGGTGAAACTTCCAAGTTACCGTGGTGATATTATCAATGATATTGATTTTACGGAAGAATCACGTGTCCCAAATCCAAAGCGAATGCTCAAAGCCTACAACCAATCAGCCGCAACCATGAACCTCCTTCGTGCCTTTTCTCGTGGTGGTTTAGCAGATTTGCATCAGGTGCATAAATGGACATTAGGTTTTGTTTCTGAAAGCCCTTTGGGAGATAGATACAAACATCTTTGTGAGCGCATCTCTGAGACTTTAGCGTTTATGGAAGCGTGTGGTATTACCTCTACGAATACACCCAATATTAACGAAACCGTTGTGTACACATCCCATGAAGCGCTTTTACTCAACTATGAAGAAGCACTCACGCGACAAGACAGTTTAACAGGCGATTGGTATGATTGTTCAGCACATATGCTTTGGATTGGCGATCGAACACGAGATGTCGACGAAGCACATGTAGAGTTTTTAAGCGGTGTTAAAAATCCTATTGGCATTAAAGCAGGACCAACGACTACGGTTGAGAGTTTAATGGCACTGATTGAAAAACTTAATCCTGAAAATGAAGCAGGGCGTTTAAATATTATTGTGCGTATGGGTGCAGATAAAATCGAAACCGAATTTCCAAAATTAGTGCGTGCTGTTAAAGCAGCAGGTAAACAAGTTCTTTGGAGCATTGATCCGATGCATGGCAATACCATCAAAGCCTCTAATAACTACAAAACACGCTCGTTTGATGAAGTCTTACGTGAAGTGAAGGGCTTTTTTAAAGTGCATGAAGAAGAGGGCACCTTTCCTGGTGGCGTTCATTTAGAGATGACAGGGCAAGATGTGACAGAGTGTATTGGTGGTGCGCAAGAGATTACCGAAGAAAACCTTGCATGTCGTTACCATACCCAATGTGACCCACGCCTTAACGCTAACCAAGCTTTAGAGCTGGCATTTCTCATCGCTGATTCACTCAAAGCGGCTCGCCAACGCTTTTTAGCGTAGTGAAACCTTTTTACATGTAAAGATTTTTATCTTTACATGTAAAGCCTATCGTTTACGTTTTTTCCTTTGGTGTAACCACACATAAATCACCCCAATTAAAATGACTAATACTACAACCATCAGCGTAGCTAAATGTAAATTCTCTTGAAGCAGTGCTTCATTTTGACCAAAATAATATCCAAGCAGCGCCAAAATGCTGACCCAAATCCCTGCCCCAACACCTGTATAAAACGTAAAAAGCCCTACATGCATACGAGCCAGACCTGCAGGTAAAGAGATGTATTGACGCACTACAGGAACCAACCTGCCACTAAGCATAGAAAAGGAGCCGTGGATTTTAAAAAAGCTCTCTACTTTATCGAGGGTCTCTTTGGTAAAAAAAATATAATGCCCATACTTTAAAAGTAGTCTACGTCCAAGTTTAACCGCCAAATAGTAGTTAAACAGTGCGCCTGCAATGCTTCCAGCAATACCTGCTACAATGGAAAACCAAAGATTCATCTCACCTTTGTAACTTAAATACCCAGCAGGAATCATCACCACTTCTGAGGGGAAAGGGAAAAAACTACTCTCTAAAAACATCATCACAAAAATACCTAAGTAGCCTAAGCTACTCACCGTTTGAACAATCCAATCAATAAGTGCGTGCATTCTTTTCCTATTTTAAGATTTTAATTCAATAATTTTATCGCTACACCATCGTGCTAACGCTTTGTCGTGCGTAATCAGTAAAAGACCTACGGTATCTAAACATTGCATTAATAACTGCATGACATGCAAACCTGTAATATTATCAAGTGCAGAAGTAGGTTCATCCGCCAAAAGAAGCTTTGGTTTCATCAGCAACGCCCTAAGAATAGAGCATCTTTGTAACTGCCCACCGCTGAGTTGGTGGGGTTTTTGCTCTAAAAGTCGCTTTTCTAAATTAAGCGATTCACATAAGGCATCTAAGCCATCAAGAGAAGCTACATCTTTTATTTGGTTAAGAAGGGTATAGGTAGGATGAAAAGAGGTATAAGGATCTTGGAAAATTTGTGAAATTCTTGCTGCATGAATCTTCCCTTTGTGAGCCTGAAGATTTCCAGCAATCAGCTCAAAAAGCGTACTTTTCCCACTTCCACTTGCCCCTACAATACACACCACCTCGCCTGTGTTTACATGTAAAGAGAAGTTTTCATACAAAAGCCTCTCTTTGGTATAGCCAAAATCAAGGTTTTCAATCGCTAAAACCTTCTCACTCATGCGCGAATTTGACCTTTACCATACACCTTGAACTTATACGTTGTCAAATCATTAATCCCCATAGGCCCTCTTGCATGAAGTTTATTGGTGCTAATGCCTACTTCCGCACCGAAACCAAACTCACCACCATCGGTAAAACGAGTGGAGGCGTTCACATACACACTTGCGGCGTCCACTTCATTTAAAAAGCGCTCCGCCGTGGTGTAATTTTCGCTCAAAATCGCTTCAGAATGAGAGGAGCCATACGTTGCAATATGTGCAATCGCTTCATCCACGCTTTCAACAATTTTAATGTTTAACGCATTGCATAAATGCTCCGTATGATAATCTTCATCACTCGCAAGACTTACATGTAAAAGTGCTTGTGTTTGTTCACACCCTTTTATCTCTGCGCCTGTCGCATCCAATGCCTTTTTCATATCTGGTAAAAACGTAGAAGCAATGGCTTCGTGTACCAAAAGGGTTTCGAGTGAATTACACGCACTAGGACGTTGGCATTTGGCATTTAAAACAATACCAATAGCTTGCTCTAAATTAGCATCTTTATCTACAAAGGTATGACAGACCCCTTTATCGTGTTTTACCACAGGAATAGTTGCATTTTCACTTACGTAGGCAATCAGCGCTTCACCGCCACGAGGAATAATGACATCGACGTATTTATCCATTTTAATCAATTTGGCAACCCCTTCACGACTCGCATCGGGTAAAAGAGAGATAATGGCTTTAGGAAGCCCGTACGCCTCTAAGACTTCTTGTAAAATGGTCGCAATAATAGTGTTGCTATGGTGCGCCTCTTTGCCCCCTTTGAGTACACAGGCATTGCCACTTTTAAGACAAAGCGCTGCGGTATCACTGGTGACATTGGGACGGCTCTCATAAATAATCGCCACCACACCAATAGGAATACTCACTTTCTCAATCCTAAGCCCACTAGGAACGACCCACCCCTCTAATACTCGACCCACAGGCTCTTTCAGTGCTGCAATTTCTCGAATCGCTTTTGCCATCTCGGCAATACGTTTGGGATTAAGTAGTAAGCGATCCATCAAGGCATCACTTAAGCCATTTTGTTGACCTTCTTCTAAATCTTTGTGGTTTTCATCCATAATACGTTCACTGTTTTTTTCAAGGGCATCTGCCATCGCCAATAACACATCCCCTTTTTTCTTAGGATCAAGGGTCGCGATAATTCGACTGGCTACTTTGGAATTTTCTAAAAATAAGTGCATGTTATATATTCCTTATACAGGGATTTCGTGGGATTTTACACTTTTTATATTTAATATGTCATAAGTATGTGCACGCTATAATCAGCCCCATAAAAGATGAAAAAATGAGGAAAATGTCATGCAGCAAATTTATGATGTCGCCATTATTGGTGGAGGACCGGGTGGAATTGGAGCAGCCGTTGAGGCGAAGGTGTTTGGCATTAAAAATATTTTGATGATTGAAAAGGGAAACAACCACTCTCAAACCATTCGTAAATTCTATAAAGATAATAAACGTGTTGATAAAAACTACAAAGGTCAAGAGGTCAAATTGGAAGGTACCATTGATTTTAGAGATGGCACCAAAGAGAGTACGCTCAATTATTTTGATTCATTACTCGATAAAGGTGAAATTGATACAGCCTTTAACAGTGAAGTAGAAAGTATTACAAAAATAGAGGATGAGTTTCGTATTGTCACAAGCAAAGCAGGCTATATTGCCAAATATGTCATCGTGGCTATTGGCACAATGGGCAAACCCAATAAACCAGACTATACTTTGCCGATTTCTTTAAAAGAGCGCATCAATTTTAACCTCGATAAATGCTCTCAAAATGAAAAAATTCTGCTTGTAGGTGGTGGAAATTCTGCCGTGGAGTACGCCCTTGAACTCTCAAAAACCAACAATGTTACGCTAAATTATCGTAAAGAGAGTTTTAGCAGACTCAATGATATTAATTTAAAAATGATTCAAGAATACAACGGACAAGAAAAATTGCGTCTGCGTCTTGGTATGGATATTGTTTCCATTGAAAATGAAAATGGTTTACCCAAAGTGCACTTTACCGATGGGTATGATACCGTCTATGATAGAGTGATTTACGCTATTGGTGGAACAACGCCGATTGATTTTCTCAAAAAATGTGGTATTACCTTCAATGAAGAGAATAAAGCAGAATTTGATGAAAATTATGAAACCAAAACCCAAGGCTTATACCTTGCAGGTGATATTGCTGTTAAAAGTGGTGGAAGTATTGCTATTGCACTTAACCATGCTTATCATATTGTTTCACATATTCTTAAGTCACAACAAAAATAAGGTTTTTAATGTTAAAAAAAACGCTCTCTTCTTCGCAATGGCTCAATCTTTTTTTAGGTTCTCTTATCGTCACAGGAGGCATAGCTTCCTACACTTTGGGTAATTTTGATGGTGTCTCTTTTGATGAGTTAGGTGAGAATTATATTCCTAAACATGATGTTAAATTTAGCGATTTGCCTCTTGAGCTTCAAAAACGCTACATTGACAAAGAGGCAACACTTGCACAAAGTAAGGAAGCAAACAATTTAGAATTAGATCGTTATGTTGATGATTTTGGAAACATTATTCCAGAAGAGGCGTTAACAATACAAGACCTTAAACGGATGATTGCTCGTTTGCAAAAAACCCTTCTTTTTTTACATCATGATAATTTTTTAATTACAAACGATAAAGATGAACTGCTACAAAAATTAGAAGAACAACAAACAAAACATGAAAATGAAAAAAAATCATGGCTTGATCAAAATACAGTGCGTCTTAATGAAGCAGAAGAACAGCATTTTAAAAATATTACCGAACTAACGCTCAAACTCAATGAACTCCAAAAAGAGAATGTCCTTCTTGCGCAAAAAGCAAACAGTGAAAGCAATACCCTCAAGTCAGAAATTCACATACAAAAAGCAAAACAAGCTGAAGAAGAAGCCAAAACACAAAAAGCCATCCAATTAGCAAGAGAAGAAGAACAAGCCAAATTTATTCCTTATGAAAAGAGTATAACAGAGCTTAAAAAACAGATTGTAGACCTCAATGAAACATTGCGTACTCAAAGTGAAAAAGAAAAAATCCTTCTTGAAACCAAAGAAAATGAGATGAATCGTAAAACACAATTGATGGAAAACTATACGCAAAAGCTTAAAGAAGCAGAAGAAAAGCAACAACAAGAGATTCAAAAACACGCACAAACCAAAGAACAATTTAAACGTGAACAGGAACAAATACTCGCACAACATCAAGAAGAACTTCGTGCAAAAGATGAAGAAATGCTCAAAAGAATTGCACTTGAACAAGAAAAAACAAAACAGGTTTCAGCAGAACTCTCCAGTGCTAAAAAGCATGTAGACGCACTCATTTTAGAAGGGCAAAAAGATTTTGAAAAATTCAAACGTTATCTTGAAGATGAAAAAAAGCGCTATGAGACATTAAGTTTAAGTACGCAAGAAGAAGAAACAGCAACCCAAAAGAAAATTCAACACCTAGAAACATCTCTTCAAGAAGCAGCAACAGCATTAAATCAAAAAGAAGCCGAAGCCAAAACACTGAATGAAGAAATTTCTAAACTGCAAATGCTCACAAAAAACATCGATGAGGAAGTGCAAAAGAAGGTAGATGAAATCAATAAAACACACAATAAAAACTACCGCATTTTTAATGAAAAAATTGCTAATTTCGACCGCTATAAACAAGAATTACTTGAACAGCTTGATAAGCAACTCAGTGAATACAAAGCGACAGCAAAAGAGAATTATGATCGTATGGAACACCAAACCAAAGAGCTAACACAATCCAATCATGCGCTCACCCTTCAAACAACCACGAAAGAGCAAGAGCTCAAAACCCTAAGGACACAACTTGCAATGATTGGGGAGCAAAATGAAAAAAATCAACGCACCGATATGACAAAACTAAAAGAAGCCCATGAAGCGCTTATAACATTAAAAGAAAACCTCAAACAAAAAGAGAGTCTCATCGAATCTTTACATGTAAAGATGCAAGAACGTGAAAATAATACAACGAAAAGCTACGCACACGAGCTTGAAACACTTAAAGCCAAACTGGCAATGAGTGAAAAAAATCGTATGGATTATGAAGCAAAAGTGTTAGCGCTTCAAGAGGAATTCAAACAAAAAGAGAACACATTTAACGCTTTACATGTAAAACTCAAAGAAGAGTTAAAACAAAAAGAGATGGCATATTTAGATGCACTCAAAAACAAAGAACATGATGGTTCGAAATCTACTCGTGTTGTAGAAGCTAAACCATTAAGTGTTGAAAAGCTTCGCTATGTTGATCAAATCAGCTGTGCAGATATGGGAACAGGGGTGAATGCGCTTTCTGTCACGTGTAAAAATAATGTTCAAGCTTTCTTAGCAAAATATGACCGTTCATATTTTTTTGAAATAACACCCATTGTTGATAATGGAGGCTTCGCCTCATTACAGATGATGAAAGCAAAAAAAATAGGAATTGAAGAGAGTGAAATTGATCGTATTAGCGCTCTTGCAAATATTGGGCTTGGCAAAGCCAGAGCCAAAGCAGGTGGAGAGTTGGTTGAAAGTCACTTAGGCGAGGGCGCAAAAATAAGCTATGCTCTTTCTAACATCGAGCAGGCTAAGGCACGGGGCTTTCAAATTAAGGTCTATCGCTAGATGCTCAATCTATTTCAGTTAAAAGAGGGGTATCGCTATAACAGCGATTCTCTTTTACTTTATGATTTTATTAGCACGTTTAATCCAAAAGGAAAACTCTTAGATGTAGGGTGCGGATGTGGAATTTTAGGACTTTTACTTAAACGTGACTTTCCTTCTTTACATGTAAGCCTTTTGGATATTCAAATGAAAAATTGTGAAATTGCACACGCCAATGCTTTAGCCAATCACTTAAACATTGAATCCTTTACATGTAAAGATTTTTTAGAAGTGAGATTTGAAGAAAAATTTGACCATATTATCTCCAACCCTCCTTTTTACCACAAAGGAGGTGTTAAGAGCGAAAAGGATACGCTAAGCTTGAGTCGACATAGTAGCGCACTTCCCTTTGAAGCTTTTGCACACAAAGTAAGCAAAACACTCTCTAACCGTGGTTATTTTTGTTTTTGTTACGATGCCAAACAGCTTGATAGTCTAATGCATGCATTGATTCAACATAAACTCAATGTTGAAGATATCTGTTTCGTCTATCCGAAAGAAGAAAAAGAAGCATCATTGGTACTCATACGTGCTCGTAAAAACTCTAAATCACTCTGTAAAATTCACGCTCCTTTGTTTATTTATAAAAATGATATGTTTAGTGAACGTGTTAAAGCGATTTTTGAAAAATCACAAACAAAGAGCCTTGAATGGATGGATTAATGTATCAAGAGGGCTTTCCTTATGCTTTTAATCCAAAAGCATGTCAAACCTGTGCTGGAAAATGTTGCATTGGAGAGAGTGGGTATATTTGGGTGAGCCACGAAGAGATAGAAGCTATTGCTAAAAAACTTTTATTAACAAAAGAGAACTTTATCAATAACTATTTACTAAAAATTCGCTATCGTTTCACGATTAAAGAGATACCGTACGAAGGTGGATATGGTTGCATTTTTTTTAATAGAGAAAAAAAGATGTGTTCTATCTATGACGTACGCCCATCTCAGTGCAGAACGTTCCCTTTTTGGGAGTATTTTAAAGAAAACATTGATGAGGTAGTTACAGAATGTCCCGGTATTATTCGCTTATAGTTATTCTTTTTTTAGTGGCAGGGTGTAGCACAAAAGAGGTGGTTGTGCTTAATGAAACCACTAAAAAAGTGTTTGAAGAAGAAGACAATCTTATTTTACAAGCCTTGCATTATCAGCAAAACGGTGATTATGTCAATGCCCGTAAAATTTATCATAATCTCTATGAAAAGAGCCAAAAGAAGGTTTATTTAACTGAAGATGCCGGATTAGCCTTTGTTTTAGGCGATCCTGACGCTCCTGCACTGATTGCAGAGGGGCTTCAAAAATACCCTGATGAAAAAAACTTTAACCGTCTTTTAGTAGGACAACTGGTTAAAGAAAGACGTTATGAAGAGGCAGAAAAAGAGATACTCAAACTTATTGCTTATGATAAAAGTATTCAGCATTTAAGTATTGCAGGTAATTTATACTTACAAATGAAAGCCTATGATTTAGCGCTTAAATATTTTGAAAGTGCTTATAAACAAGAACAATCCGAAGACCTTCTCATGAACATTGTTGAATTACAATACCGCTTTTTAGATAAAAAAGATGATGCTATAGCCCTCTTAGAAACCTATGCCAATATGGAAGGTTGTGGAAACAAAACCTGTTTTAAACTTATTGAAATTTATGGCAGAGAGCGTAATATCAAAGGATTAGTTGCAACCTACAAAAAACTCTACAAAGAGCATCAAAATGAAGAGTTATCTAAAAAAATTGTTGAACTCATGCTTTATGTTAAAGATATGAACGGTGCCATTCAATTTCTTAAAAACTCAACGTTTAACCAAGATATACTTTTGCAAATTTATGCAACACAAAAACGTTTTTCAGAGGCTTATACCCTTTCAGAGCGTTTGTATATAGAGAGCAAAAATCTCGATTATTTGGGAAAAATGGCGATTTATGAGTATGAAATGCATAAACCAAATCTTAGTCCTGAAATTTTACAATCCATTATTGTGAAATTTGAAGAGGTAACCAGTGTTTTACACGATTCAGTCTATTTTAACTATTATGGATATTTGCTTATTGACCACGATATAGAAATTGAAAAAGGTGTAGCTTTAGTGCAAGAAGCCCTTAAAATGGAACCAAACTCTCCTTTTTATCTTGATTCATTGGCGTGGGGATATTATAAACTAGGCAAATGTGAAGAAGCCTATGATGTCATAAAACAGTTGGGGGAGACTATTATCGAAGAAGAGGTTGAAGAACATCTTAACGCCATTAAAAAATGTTTGAAAGAGAAAAAAGAATGATTTTAGATGAGATTATTAAGCGTACACGTGAGGATTTGGAAAAAAAGAAAAAAGAATACACCATAGACTGGCTTGGAAGAAGCCTTGCCTTTAACCCGTTTATGCCTCGTGATGTAAAGCCCTATCTTAAAGCAACCCCTCAAAACCCTTATCGTATTATTGCTGAAGTCAAAAAAGCAAGTCCGAGTAAAGGGATTATTAAAGAGGACTTTGACCCTTTAATGATTGCGAAAGCGTATGAGCTTGGAGGCGCTGATGCCATCTCTGTGCTCACTGAGCCACATTATTTTAAAGGCAATTTAGAATACCTCACTCAAATTCGCCGTTATGTTCCAACCCCACTGTTACGTAAAGATTTTATTATTGATGAGTACCAAATTTTAGAAGCGCTGGTCTATGGAGCTGATTTTATTTTATTGATTGCAAAAGCACTGAGTAAAACCGAACTTAAGAACTTATTGGAGTATGCATTACGACTTGGACTCGAAGTTTTAGTCGAAATACATGACAAAGAAGACTTGGTCAAAGCAATTTATGCAGGGGCGAATATTATTGGAATTAACCATCGAAATTTAGAAACGTTTGAAATGGATATGAGCTTAACCGAAAAGCTGATGCCACTTATTCCTCAAAATAAAATTATTGTCGCAGAGAGTGGCTTGAATAATAAAGAGACCATAAAGCACTTAAGTCACGTTGGTGCGGATGCGTTTTTAATTGGAGAGCATTTTATGCGAGAAGATGACATAGAAGCCTCTCTTCGTGCAATCAAAAAGGTAGATTAATGGATTATATGTACGCACCATGGCGCAGTGCTTATTTTAGTGAAAAACCTGAGGGTTGTGTTTTTTGTAATATTACAGACCATCCCGAAAAAGATGAAGAACATCATGTACTTTACCGTGATGAACACTGTTTTATTGTTATGAATCGCTACCCATACTCTCCTGGTCATTTTATGGTAATTCCTCACTACCATACTGACTGCGTTGAAGAACTGAGCCCTGAAGTGTGGGTACATATGTCTTTAATCGTTCAGCGCTGCATTGTCCTTTTAAAAGAGGGCATTGGAGCGCAGGGAGTTAATTTGGGAATGAATCTAGGCAAAAGTGGAGGAGCTGGCATTGCTGAGCATATTCATTATCATGTTATTCCTCGCTGGTTAGGTGATACCAATTTTATTACCACCATTGCGGATAGCAGAGTATATGGAGCTGATTTTGAAAAAATCTACACACATCTTAAAGGCTTAATTCCAAAGTACCTACCATGTTAAAAGATTTAGAGATTGAAGCGTTTATAGCGCAAAAATCCTCTTTTGATTTGATCATTGATGCACGAAGTCCCAAAGAGTTTGATGAATCGCACATCCCTAATGCTTCTAATTATTATGCATTAAGTGATGCTGAGCATCAAGAAGTAGGTACCCTTTATAAAAATGTTTCGCATAACGATGCTAAACTTTTAGGCGCTCACTATATCTGCCAAAATAGCGCAAAACATCTTTTAGAGATTGGTAAAAAAATTAAAATAGGCTCAAAAATAGGCATTTACTGCGCTAAAGGAGGGCTTAGGTCAAGTTCTCTTGCTATTATTCTCTCGCATATAGGCTATCAAGTTTTTAGGCTTAAAGAGGGCTATAAAAGCTACCGTTTTTATGTTATTTCCTATCTCGATAACCTTCCTCACCGCCGTTTTATTCTCTTAGGTGGAAATACAGGCTGCGGAAAGAGTGAGCTCATTGCTAAACTCTCATCCTCACTAGATCTTGAAAGACTCGCCAATCATTTAGGTTCAAGTTTTGGTCATATCAAAGGAGCTCAACCCAGTCAAAAAGCATTTGAAAATAATGTATGCGAAATTTTACATAAAATTGATCCAAAGGCCTATATTTTCGTTGAAGCGGAGAGTAAGAGAATGGGCAAATGCACCATTCCCTCTCGTTTACATGAACAGATGCAAAAGGGTTTTCGTATTGAAATTTCAGCTCCACTCACACAGAGAATTGAGCGTATTTTAAAAGATTATCACTCCATCTCTCCTAACTTTTTTTATGAAGCCATGCAAAAAATTTCTCCTTATATTCAAAAAAGCCTCAAAGAAAAGATTGTATTAGCTTATGAAGAAAATCATATCAAAAGAGTAGTAGAAATGCTTTTGGTTGGATATTATGATGTGGTCTATAAAAAACCACACCATATTGACTTTTTTATTGAGAATAAAAATGAGAGTGAAACCCTTAATATCCTAAAGAATCTACCCATTTTATATACTTAAAAGGTTAATAACTTCTTTCCTGTAGCAAGTTTTACGGCTTCCTTAACCGCATTAATATAACTTAGTGTTGAAGGATTGCCATCTTTATAGGCAATATCAAACGCTGTTCCATGATCAACGGACGTTCGAATAATTCCAGCATTAAGGCTTACGTTAATACTCTCATCAAAATAGAGTGCTTTTAAAGGAATGAGCCCTTGATCGTGGTACATACAGACAAAGTAGCGAAATTTCTCACGATTGGCTTTGGTAAATGCCATGTCAGGCACAAAAGGTCCCACAAAAACTTCACGCTCTAAAAAGTGATTTGCTTTAAGAATCGCTTTTTTAATCTCCTCTTCTTCATCCCCAATAACGCCATTATCGCCTGCGTGTGGGTTGAGTCCTAAAACAGCGATTTTATCTTCTCCTAGCTCTTCATAGACTTTAAGTAAAAAAGGTTTTAGTTTTTTCGCTTTAATTTCATGAGGAACATCACACAAAGGAATATGATGGGTGTATAAAATGGTAAACATCTCCTCACATCCCAACATCATAATAGCTTCACAGCCCAATAAATCACTGAGTGCATCGGTATGACCTTTGTATTCAAGTCCTGCCATTGCCCATGACTCTTTGTTAATAGGAAGGGTAACAATGCCACTGACTTCATTACTTTTAGCCAAAGCCACAGCAGTAATAAAAGAGTCATACGAACTCTCTCCTGCTTCTGCTGAACAAATGCCTGCTTCAATTTCAAAAACTTTGCCACAATCTCGTATCTCAAAATCCGAAGGAACATCTAAGCCTAAAAGCGCAGCACCCCAACCAAGCATATTTTCATTAATGCAATAAATCGGATAGCACAGTTTTTTAACTTCTTCATGTGCTCTAAGTGCAATTTCCAGACCAATTCCGTTTAAATCCCCAATACTAATCGCTATTTTTTTCATCGTAACAATCCTAACATCTCTTTGATGGCATTTTCCAACCCAACAAAAACAGAGCGTGCAATAATACTCTGACCAATGTTCAGTTCACATATCTCTTTTATGTCAAGAATACGCTTAACATTATGGTAATTTAAACCATGCCCTGCAGCAACTCTAAGTCCTAATTGACGGGCATATTTGGCAGCCATTTCAAGTTCATGAGTCGCTTCAATTAACTTTACATGTAAAGATGCTCTATCTAACTCTAAGGCTTTAATGCTATGCGCTGAGCGAGAGAGATTCGAGTAGAGCATAGCGTAAATGTTGGCATAAAGGCCCGTATGCAGTTCTATCCATTGGGCACCAATCTCATGTGAAGCCTCTACCATTGCACTTGTCGGGTCAATAAAGAGGGAGAGTTCAATGTGCTCTTTTTTTAATCTTTTGGCAATTTTACGAATAACTTCTTTATTTTTGAGCACATCCAATCCGCCTTCTGTTGTGACTTCTTCACGTTTTTCAGGGACCAATGTCGCTCGGTGAGGATGAAGCTCTATTACTTTTTCAATAATCTCTTCATTAATAGAACACTCTAAATTTACAGGAACTTGTGCATTTTCAATAATTTTTAAAGCATCCCTATCATTGATATGACGGCGATCTTCTCTCAAATGAATCGTAATCTGATCTGCTCCTGTGCGCTTAACCAAAGAGACGGCATCCAAAGGGTCAGGGTCATTAATTTTTCGTGCTTCTCTTAATACTGCAATATGATCAATATTTACGCCTAAAAGCATAAGAGTTCCTTTATTATTTTTAACGATTATAGCCAAAACAATGTTTCAAAAAAATTTCATACTATTGAGGAAGATGAATATGCGTAGCGTCTAAAATACCCCATTCAAAATTTTGATGGCACGCAAAACAATTTGCAGCGCTTTTTACATGTAAAGAATCAAATACCTTTTTATCAATTTTATGATGCACCTCTCTCCAATAAGGAACTTTACTCATGGAAAGGGGTCGAAGCTCTCCTAAAGAATGCAGTGTTTTAAACGCTAATTTGTGACTGGAGCTCTCAGCGCTATGTGCCACCAAATAATCCTGGATACTTTGTTGTTCCGCTTTTGTAATATTATGTTCGGTAATTTTTTCACCAAAATGATTGTCTAATCCCTGCATGATTTTCACCCACGAATCTTTAGGTAGCATAAAAGGAGGATAGGGCTTATGGCAATTTGAACAACGCTCATACGCACTGTTTTCACTTTGAAAATCATGTCTCTCAAAATGCGTATGTGTTAAAAATGTCTCCCCATTACTTTTTACATGTAAAATCACACCAACACACACCATAATAATGCCATAAGCAAAAAATTTCAACACTAAAGAGACCTGCGTATCTTGACCTTCTGCCTTTTTATACCCTGTAATCATGGCAAACACCATATCGGTTTTATGGTAAAACTGCTCAATTAACACACCTATAACATGAACCATCACACAAGCAAAAAGAAAATAGGAAACAAAACGATGCAAAAAAGCAAAGGTAAAAGAGGATTGAAAAAAATCTTGATTTAAAAAACCAAAGAGTCCATTGGCTTCTTGCGTTCCTTGTAGTAACAAACCTGTTAGAACAATAAAACTACCCAAAAAAAGAACAAGTATCGTAAACCAACTAGATGCTGCATTATGCCCCGCATAAATTTTACGCCATCTGTTTTGTATTTTTTCTACAAAATAGTGTTTCAAAGCATTAAAACTAAGTTGGAACGTCTTAAACCTTGCATAATAAGGTCCAATAAATCCCCAAATAATCCGAAAAAGTAAGACTATCCCAAAAATAAAGCCAAAACAAATATGCCATGTATAGAGAGTATAAAAAAAAGAAGTTACAAAGGCAAAGAAAAAAGAGAGTGCAATAATCCAATGAATAATACGTGTACACAACGGCCAAACAAAGATACTATTTTCTGAATTTTTCATACTATATGTGGATGTTTTTTGACGCGATTTTTGATCAAAAAACATCCCTATCCGTTCTATTTTGAGGAATGAAAAGTATTGAAAATATACGTTGCCATCGCTTTAATATCGTAGTCATACCCTTTTTCAGAGAGTTTTTTCATATTGTGCTCCATCACTTCATGTTCACTAGCAGTAGATTGACCCAGCCCACCATTTTTAATGTCAAACAATGCCATCTCCAATTCTTGAATACTTAGCTTATTTATGGCAGGACTTTTTTTCTCAGCAACACCTTCTCCTTTTGCACCATGGCAATGCAAACATGTCTCTTTATAGACAACATCCGTGGTATATTTGTACGATTTTACTTCTTCTTTTGGCTTCGAATCACAGCCAGTTAAAACAACCAAGGCAACAATGAGGGAACCTACTACATTTATTTTTTTCATTTTTTTTCCTTTATGTGTCATTTCTTAAATTAAGCGCGCCCTGAGAGCATACCATAGATAGTCATTGGTTTTAAGGCATAGACTTTTACTAACCACCATATCCATCGCTCTTGTGTTGGATCAAGGGGAAACGAAGGTGTTGGTTTTGCTGTCCAGTTAAATTCTGCCATCATAATAGTGCCTAAACTCGTAATCAATGGACATACCGTATACCCATCATATGCGGCAGGTAATTTCTCTTTTTTCTCCATCACAGCGATGAGATTATCAACGACAACACCGTATTGTTTTCTCGCACTTCCACCTGTTTTGCCCATAGGAAGCGCTGCAATATCCCCAATTCCAAAAACATTTTTATATTTGACATGTTGCAAGGTCTCTTTAACCACAGGCATCCACCCTTTGCTAGAACCAAGAGGTGATTTTCCAACAATATCAGAGGCTTTTTGTGGTGGAGTAATATGAATAAAGTCATATTTTTTCTCAACATTTTGGCTCTTAACAACCATTGTGTACTCTTCTAAATCTTGGTCGTATTCGCCTTTTTCAAGCCATTTTTTCTCAAACGTTGCAACTTTCTTTTCCGTATCTATCCCAACTAAATTGGTTTTGTATTCCCATTTAAAATCTCTGACTTTAAACTGCTCTAAAATGGCTTCATGGTATTCAGGCACACCAAACATTTTATCACCTGAAGGACAGAAGGTCAGTTCAACTTTGTCTCTCACACCCGCTTTGCTCAATAAATCATGGGCAATATACATAATTTTTTTAGGTGCACCACCGCACTTGATCGCAGTGTCTGGGTCTGTAAAAATTGCTTGTAGTTTTTCACTGCCTTTGTGCGCCTTAGCCTTAACAATAAGTTCTTGAATACCTTTGTAGGTATCGACGGCACCATCTGCAAAATAGATAGAATAAACCCCTTCTTTGCCTATTTTCTTTTTAACGATTTCATTTTCTCCAGAGGAAGTGATTTCACCTTCTAATCCTTTAATAGCTCCAAAATTGAGCATTAACCCTGTTGCAACAATTAAATAATCATAACTCACTTCAGTACCATTTTTCAAACTGACTTTATTGGCATCAGGGTTAAAGCCAATGACTGAGTCTTTAATCCACTTCACACCATCGGGAATAAATTTTTCGGTTTCATACGTGATATCACTTTTTTGCCATACACCAGCGGCGATCAATGTCTGACCAGGCTGATACGAAACTGATTTTGGATTTGGCTCAATAATAGTAATGTCAGGATTGGAAAGATTATGCGTCAATTTTGCAGCTGTTGCAACACCCGCAAGTCCCCCACCGACAATGACAATTTTACCCTTGGCATTTGAAGCTGCTTTAGCAGATGTTGTCGTACTAGCACTTCCCAATACGCCTGCCGCGAGAGGAGAGAGTGCTAAAAGTTTCATCGCTTCACGGCGAGAAAGCACGCTTTCTTGTTTTTCAATCTCACGAAGCACTTCTTCGATGATATTATCTGATTGCATAGATTACCCGTCCTTTTTTGTTGATTATTCCCCCATTCTACTTCCAATAATCTGAGGTTTTCCTTGTTAAGTGAAATTATACTTAAGAATTTTACTTGTTTATAGTTTTCTGAAAAAACTACAATTATGTAACATGAACAAAACCTACTCTTAAGTTTTATTTTCTTAGAATCATCTTTTATTTCTCAAAAAGTGAAACCTGATGAAAAAAGAGAGTGTCATTTTTATTTTGTTGTTTGTTTTTTTAGCATTGGGCATGCATATGAATCAATGGGCATCCCATCCTATTGAACATTTTAAACATTTAGCAACCCACCACATGCCTTACCATCCACTGCTTTATACACTTATTGTTTATCTAATTGTTGGCTTAATTCGTATGGTTATACATGGCGTTATTAAACTATTTACCAAACGCATTCGATAGAAGATAGATTTATGATCGCTTGTGATTTAGGGTCAAATACCTTACGTATTGTACAAATGGATTGTAAAAGCAAGAAAAAAATAAGAACATATGAAAAAATTGTACGCACAGCTAAAGACTTACATCTCAACCAAATGATTTGTGAAAGTTCACAAAATGCCATTTTTCAAGCACTTGAAGAAGCCTCTAGGCTTTTTGATTTTACGCATGAGAAATGTGTCTGTGTTACAACCCAAGCCATGCGTGTTGCACACAATGCTCCCTCTATTTTAAAAGAGATAAAACGTCGTTTTGGACTTGATTTTGAAATTATTTCAGGTGAAAAAGAAGCCAACTTTACCTCTTTAGCAATTGAACATGCACTAAAAAGAGAAGGATTTACTTCTCATACATATGTTTTATTTGATTTGGGTGGTGGTTCAACAGAATTCGTTTTTTCTCAAAATGGCAAGAAACACACGTGCAGTTTCCCTTTTGGCATTATTAGTGTTGCAGAACAATATAAAGAAAATATTGAACAAAATGTAACACGCATTGTGAATACAATTGATTCTTTTCTAGTTCATTTTCCCTCTATACCGAAACATTATTTACAATTAGTAACAACAGCAGGAACGCCCACAACAGTCGCTGCTTTTTTAGAAGGGCTTGATTATGCACATTATGATGCTTCTGTAATCAACGGCAAGATCTTACATGTAAAAGATTTTGATCAAGCTTATACGCAACTTATAAGACTGGGCGAAGCAGAGGCAGAACGGTTTACGGGAACAAATCGCCGTGATTTGGTGGTTGTAGGCATTTTAATTGTCAAAGCAATTATGCAAAAATTGGGCTTTAAGCGTTGTATTGTCATTGATGATGGCTTGCGTGAAGGCGTCGCTTTGGCACATTGTCTCTCTTGATTTTTTTCAAAAAGAAACAGAAAGAAGAGGGAAGAGACGCCATTTAGGGCATATTGTGCAAGAAGTTTAATGTTTCTTTGCTATAATAAGCCACTTTTTTACAGACCGTAAATGCTACAAAAGGTAAAAAATTTACTTTATAGTTTTTTACATGTAAAGATATGGGTAAGTTTGGGTACAAGATGCTAGGTATTTGAGCCTTGCGTTACATGTAAAACATTCTGCCTCATAAGAGGCAAGCTTTAGCGCCAAGTGCAACGTAGGTTTTTTGAGCTTTGCTCAAAAACCGTTATTAAAAATATGAAAGGAGAGGTCATGGAGTTAAGCGGTTCCCAAATGGTCATAGAAGCACTACGTAAGGAGAATGTCAGCGTCGTCTTTGGCTATCCTGGTGGTGCGATTATGAATGTTTATGATGAAGTGTATAAACAAAACCATTTTAAACATATTTTAACAAGGCACGAACAAGCAGCGATTCACGCAGCCGATGGCTATGCAAGAGCCAGTGGAGAAGTAGGGGTTGCTTTTGTTACCAGTGGTCCTGGTTTTACCAATGCTGTAACAGGACTTGCTACGGCATATATGGATTCTATTCCTATGGTAGTCATTAGCGGTCAAGTTCCTATTAGTATGATTGGAACGGATGCGTTTCAAGAGATTGATGCAGTAGGTATTAGTCGCCCGTGTGTTAAACACAATTACTTAGTTAAAGACGTGAAAGATTTACCACGTATTTTAAAGGAAGCCTTTTATATTGCACGTAGTGGCAGACCAGGCCCTGTTCATGTCGATATTCCTAAAGATGTCACGGCTCAAATCGGTCATTTTGCTTATCCAGCTGAAATTAAAATGCAAACGTATAAACCAACCTACAAAGGTAATCCTCGTCAAATCAAGAAGGCAATTGAAGCCATTGTTGCATCAAAACGTCCTGTTTTGTACATTGGTGGTGGTGCCATTAACTCAAATGCCGCTGAAGAGGTAAGGGAATTTGCTAAAATTTGTGGCATTCCAGCCGTTGAAACCTTAATGGCACGAGGTGTTATGGGTCATGAAAATCCACTGCTTCTTGGCATGTTAGGTATGCACGGTTGTTACAGTGCCAACATGGCAATGAGTGAAGCTGATTTAATGATTGCGTTTGGTTCACGTTTTGACGATAGGGTTACAGGAAAGCTCAGCGAATTCGCCAAACATGCTAAAATTATTCATATTGATATTGACCCTAGTAGCATTGGAAAAATTGTCCCTATTGATTATCCTATTGTAGGTGATTTAAAAAATGTTATTGAAGCCATGATTCCTTTAGCCAAAGAGCATGTTGAAGCGGATAGATACAAACCATGGCGCGACCTTTTAAATCGTTATAACGAAATTCATCCACTCAAATATGAAGATTCCAATGAAGTGATTAAGCCACAATGGGCGATTGAGCGTGTGGGTGAACTTTTGGGTGATAAAGCTCTTATTTGTACTGATGTTGGACAACACCAAATGTGGTCAGCCCAATTTTATCCGTTCTCTTATCCTAGACAATGGCTTACCAGCGGTGGTTTGGGAACTATGGGGTATGGACTTCCAGCAGCACTTGGTGCTAAAGTGGCTATGCCTGAAAAGACGGTTATTAATTTTACAGGTGATGGTTCTATTTTAATGAACATTCAAGAACTTATGACTGCTGTTGAGAGTCAAATTCCTGTCATTAATGTTATTTTAAATAACCAGTTTTTAGGAATGGTACGTCAATGGCAAACCTTTTTCTATGATAAACGTTACTCATCCACAGATTTAACAATGCAACCTGATTTTGTAAAATTAGTTGAGAGTTTTGGTGGGCGAGGATTTAGGGTTAAAAGTAAAGAAGAGTTTGATAAAGCGCTTGAAGAAGCTGTCGCTTCAAACACTGTTTGTATGATTGATGTTAACGTTGATCGTTTTGAAAATGTTTTACCAATGGTTCCAGCAGGTGGAACGTTGTACAACATGATGCTTGAGTATAAGGAGTAAACGATGGAACATATAAGACGCGTTTTATCGGTTATTGTTCTAAATGAAGATGGTGTTTTATCACGTATTTCTGGGCTT
This sequence comes from Campylobacterales bacterium, assembly GCA_016930915.1. Taxonomy (GTDB): domain Bacteria; phylum Campylobacterota; class Campylobacteria; order Campylobacterales; family Sulfurospirillaceae; genus Sulfurospirillum. The sequence continues at coordinate 76,584 of JAFGFU010000014.1, read as the reverse complement.
TTTGCAGGTCGTGGGTATAATATTGACTCTCTAACTGTTGCACCTATTCCTAAAACAAATCTCTCCCGTTTGACCATTGTAACATCAGGGAACGCCCCTGTGTTAGAGCAAATTGTCAAACAATTGCATAAGCTTATTCCAACGTATAAAGTTATTGAGTCTGGTCAATTTGTTGAAAAAGAATTAGCCCTTGTTAAAATTCCTCTTAATGAAGACTTTAATGGACTTGATGCCATGTTGAAGGCTTATAATGGAACCATTGCAAGTAGTGGTGAGGAGTTTATAGTGGTCATGGTTGCAGATGATTATGACCGTATTGATAACTTTTTAAAAGCCGTTAAGAAATACAATCCCACAGACATCGTTAGAAGTGGTTCTGTCGCGTTGGATATGTAATGATGAAACTTAGTTTTTTAGCACAAACTATGCATTTAACATTTGATGGTCATGACTGTGAGGTCATCTCGTTTGCACCCTTAAAAGAAGCAACCCCATCACATATCTCTTTTTTCTCAGATAAAAAACTATTAGAAGATTTAAAAACAACCAAAGCAGGGGCAATCATTGTTACCCCTGAATTTCAAAGTTTTGTTCCAGAAGACTCTCAAGTTATTTTAAGTGAAAATCCTTATCTGAGTATGGCATATGCAAGTAAACTTTTTGCACATAAACCTTTTGAAACCTCAATGCCCGCTACAATTTCTCAAGAAGTGCATCTAGCACAAAATGTAGTTATTGGTAGTGGTAGCATCGTAGAAGAGGGGAGTTATATTATGCCCAATGTGACTATTGGCTCCAATGTACGTATTGGCAAAAATGTAACCATTTATCCAAATGTTGTTATTTATGACAACGCTATCATTGGAGATTCTTGCATCATTCAAGCAGGAGCAATTATTGGAAGTGATGGGTTTGGATATGCCCATACAAAGATAGGCGAGCACGTCAAAATTTACCATCATGGCAATGTGATTCTTGAAGAAGAAGTAGAAATTGGAGCAAACAGTACCATTGATCGTGCTGTTTTTGGTTCAACCATTATAAGAAAAGGGACAAAAATAGACAACCTTGTTCAAATTGGGCATAACTGTGAGATAGGACAATATTGTATTATGGTGGCGCAATCAGGTTTGGCTGGCTCAAGTAAACTTGGACGGAATGTGGTTATGGGAGGGCAGAGTGCTACTGCTGGACATTTAGAAATTGGTGATTTTGCAACAATTGCCGCACGTGGTGGCGTTTCAAAATCAATTGAAGGTGGAAAAGTTTACGGTGGATTTCCCCTTACATTACAAAGTGAATGGTTAAAAAACAACGCTAAACTTGCTCGATTTTTTAAAAAGAATTAAAAGGACATAAAATAATGGGTGGTAAAAATACAATACTGGCTAAATTTTCATTAGCAGGAACTAAAAATGGTATGATCTCTGTTTCACATTTAGAAGAGCCGTATGGTAATGGATCCTTTCCTGTCGTAAGCATTGGTATTTCATTAAAAAACAATGCACAAGAACCTGATTGGAAAGCACATATTCCTTATGAAAATGTAGATGAACTTATCAATGCACTTAAAGAAGCAAAAGAACGTTTTAACGCAGAATCAAAATAATCCAAAGGGTTTTACATGTAAAGATTCTTACATGTAAAACCCTTTTTAAAATTACAATGAAGAGATATACTCCTCAATTGCAATACCCACTCGTTTAGAAAAGGCAACTGCTTCAACTACTGTTCGAGCTCCTGTGACGACATCTCCAGAGGCAAAGACACCATTCATCGTCGTTCTACCACTTTCATCTGTAATCACTAAGCCTTTTCCATCAACTTCAATTTCTCTAGCCCCTTGAATAATATTATCCTTTGCGGTTTGGCTAATGGCTATCAAAATAGAATCTGCTTCAAAAAGACCTTCTGCTTGCTCTTCATTTGTTGTGCGATATTTTACGCCATTCTCTGTAATTTCAATGGGTTGTTTATAAAGATCAAATTTTACACCATCAATTTTAGCACATTCGACTTCATGATGCGATGCAGGAATATCTTCCATGCCTTTACGATACATCACAATCACTTCTTGTGCCCCATTGCGTACCGCTGTTCTTGCAACGTCCATAGCAACATTACCTGCACCTAAAACGACGACTCTTTTACCTAAATGATGCACAGAAGGATTTTTAAGATAATCTATCGCAAAATGTACATGACCTAAACTCTCACCTTTGATGCCCAATTTTTTTGGTGCCCAAACTCCCGTCCCTATGAAAACAGCTTTAAATTCATCACGGAAAAGATCACCTACTGTAATATTTTTACCAATAGTAATATTAGGACGAATAACAACTCCAAGCTGTGACAACTTTGTTTCAAGCGTATCTAAAATTGTTTTGTTGAGTCTAAAATCAGGAATTCCATAACGAAGCACACCACCGATTTTATCATGAGCATCATACATCGTAATCTCATACCCTTTGGCGGCTAAAATAAACGCTAAGGCAATACCTGCTGGACCACTACCAATAATAGCAACTTTATGACCATTGCGAATAGGCCTTTCAAATTGTTTATCATTAATGTAAAGATCAGAAATATAATTTTCAATACTTCCAACACTGACTGCTGTACCTTTTTTATTTAAAATACAGTGCCCTTCACAATGTTTTTCATGAGGACAGACCAAAGAGCAAATGACAGAGAGTGGATTATTTTCAAATAGTATTTGTCCTGCTTTTTTAATATCACCTGCCAAAAAGAGACGAATCATATCAGGAATTGGGGTTTGAACGGGGCACCCTTTTTGACACGCAGGTTTTTTACACCCTAAACATGTATTTGCAAGTGTGATGACATATTTGTTCATGCACATCCTTTATCTGTAAAAATAGTGTATAAATTGTAGCAAAGCTATCAGACTTTTGTGAGAAGTTTTGAAAAAGAAAAGGGTGCCATAAAAAAGGCACCCTCAAAAGCTATTTGTAGTTTTCTACAAAAGATTTAATACGTGAAATGCCTTCTTTAATTGTAGCATCATCGGTTGCAAAAGAGAGTCTAAAATAACCCTCTGTTCCAAATCCAAGACCAGGAACAACAGCAACACCTGTCTCTTCAAGCAGTTTTGAACAAAATTTCATTGAATCATTTTCAATCGCTTTTGTATTAACATAAAGATAAAAAGCACCCTCTGGCTTAACAACACTTAATCCTTGGATGTTACTTAACAGTTCATATGCCATGTTACGACGTCTCTCAAATGCAACACGCATCGCTTCAATATCAGCATCCACATCCCCATTTAAGGCAGGAATAGCCGCTTTTTGAGTAATAGAGTTAATATTTGAGGTACTCTGACCTTGAAGATCTACAATAGCATCCACAATTTCTTTAATTGGACACGCTAAATAACCAAAACGCCAACCTGGCATTGCAACAGATTTGCTAAGACCATTAACCGTAATGGTTCGATTATACATATCTTCGCTAATAGCAGCAACAGAAGTAAACTTAAGATTGTCAAATAAAATTTTTTCATACATTTCATCAGAAACAACCAAAATATTTGTACCTTTTAAAACATCTGCAATCGCTTCTAAATCCGCTTTTGAATAAACTGAGCCTGTTGGATTTGAAGGAGTATTAAACAAAAGAACTTTTGTTTTAGGTGTAATCGCTGCTTTAAGTTGTGCAGGTGTGATTTTAAAGTTCGTAGAGTCATCTGTTTCAATATAAACAGGGATACCTCCAGAATACTTCACAATTTCAGGGTAAGTTACCCAATAAGGAGAAGGAATAATAACTTCATCGCCCTCATCAATAATCGCTTGAAAAATATTGAATAATGAGTGTTTTGCACCTACATTAACAACAATTTGAGACGGTTTATAATCAAGGTTATTTTCACGCTTAAGCTTACCAGCAATCGCTTTTAAAACTTCAGGTGTACCTGCAACAGCAGTATATTTTGAGAAACCATTTTGAATAGCCTCAATTGCAGCATCTTTAACACGTTGTGGTGTATCAAAATCGGGTTCACCTGCCGAGAAGCTGAGAATATCTTTCCCTTGTGCTTTAAGATCTCTTGCTAATGCCGTAATGGCTAGCGTTAAAGACGGTGATAAAACTTGAACTCTTTGTGATAACATGAAGACTTCCCCTGTAAAAATATCGTGCAGATTATAGCGAAAAATTAACTATTTGATTCCAAAAAAGTTTTATTCTTTGACCGATTCAAGGTAACATTTATAGATGGTCTCAAGCTCATCATCTTTGACTTTGGCATCATGATGGCTCTTTAAAACAGCTTCTTCCAAAATTTTGATACGTTTAAACATATAAATGAAAAGTTCTTTATTAATATCGGGAATTTTATTGTGTGCCATAGGATTTTTATCACGCCCTTTTTCAATAATACGGGCAGGAATCCCCACCGCCGTTGAGTCATCAGGGATGCTTTTAACCACCACAGAGTTAGAGCCGATACGGCAGTTTTCTCCTATGTGAATATCCCCTAAGACTTTTGCCCCTGAGCCAATAACCGTCTTATTGCCAATGGTTGGATGACGTTTCATGCCTCGTGCCAAACTTACTCCGCCTAAGGTAACCCCTTGATAGATCAGTACATCATCTCCAACAATGGCTGTTTCACCAATAACAACACCAAAAGCATGGTCTAAAAAGACACGTCGTCCAATCTTACATGCTGGGTGAATATCAATATTGGTTATAACCTGTGAAATGCCCATAATCATTCGAGCTATGGTACGAAACCCTTTTACATGTAAAGCGTGTGCCATACGGTAATTGACCAATGCCCAAACACCTGGATAGTTAAAAAAAAGCTCAACTTTTGAGTTAATTGCAGGATCTTGTAAAAGAGGTTGTGAAAAATCTTCTCTTATCTGTCCCCACAAAGAGATCTCACCCATTGCTTATACCTTCATTGTTATTATTAATGGTCTTTAAATAACCATTATCATTCAAGAAGAGATATATCTCACCTAAAATGTACTTTTTCTCTTTGTCACTAATGATATCTGAGGCCTCAATACGTTCATTAAGATTCTCTTGAACCTCCCTGATGTCATAATCAAGATCTTCTAAAATATCACTAATACTTTGAGACTCAAGCATATTTTGTATTTCAAAGCCATCATCATCAATAATGACGGTGGCTTCTGTTGGATGGGTAAACAAGTTGTGTTTCATTCCTAAAACTTCTTGATAAGCCCCTACCAAGAAAAAACCTAAAAAATAATCACGATTTTTAATGTCCACATCGTGCAAGAAAAGAGGGGTTTCTGTATTAAAGCCAATTTCACCATCGCTATCACACGTAATATCCCATAAGGAAGCTGAACGTGTCGGTGTTTCATCTAGTCTATCGAGTGGCATTACGGGAAAAGTTTGTTCAATTCCCCAAAAATCTGGCAAACTTTGGAACAGTGAGAAATTCACCAAGTATCGCTCTTGAACACGGTCTTGAATATCTAAAATTTCACTTAACTTTTTATCAGCAATGAGACCAACAGCTTTTTTAATAATGAGATTAACCAAAATCTCTGTATTAGAGCGATCTTGTAAATCAATATAACCCAAATCAAAGAGAGTAAGTAATGATTCCATATGATCAATACTATCATGCAAAAATTCTAACGCATTTTTACGATTCATGGTATTAAATAGATCAAATAACTCTTGAATTAAAGGAGGATTATGCTCTTTTAAATGCAGTTTTTGATCGGTATATTCTTGTGAAAAAAGCTCTAAAACAGGAGCAACCAAAACGGCATGGTGTGCTGCAACAAAGCGACCCGATTCAATAAAAATATCAGGTTCAGAAACATTCTTACGATTTGCAATATCTTTTAAAAGATAAACAACGTCGTTGGCATATTCACTTAAAGAGTAGTTTTTATGCAGGGTTGTTTTATGTTGAGAATACTCAACCGCCAAACCACCACCAAGATTAATTGCCCTAAGATTCGTTGCACCCATACGGCATAACTCTGCGTAGATATTCCCTGCTTCTCGTAGTGCTTTTTTTAAGGGCGCAATATCAGTAATTTGTGAGCCAATATGAAAATGAATCATCGTAAATTTTTCAAGTAAATTAGCATCACGAATCATATTAACCGCTTCTAAAAGCTCAGTGGACGTTAAACCAAATTTGGAGTTAATCCCACCACTTTTTGCCCAAATACCAATACCAGAGCTATGCAAACGAATACGAAGACCAATGTTAGGCACACATCCAAAACGGTCCTTTGCAATGGAAATAATGCTCTCAAGCTCATTGAGACCTTCAATCGTAAGGGTGATGTTGTGCCCCATTTCTGCAGCAATAAAACCCAGCGAAATCATCTCATTGTCTTTAAAGCCATTGACCGTAATAGGAGCATTTGGGTTGTTGTACGCCATCGCCAAAAGTAACTCTGCTTTAGATCCTGCTTCTAGCCCATAATTGTATTTTTGCCCCAAAGATACAAGATTTTTCACAAAATTTGGAAATTGGTTAACTTTTAGAGGATAAACAGCATTAAAACTTCCCTCATAACTAAACTCTTTTTTGGCATCCGCAAAACTTTTATAAATCATGCGAATCTGTTTTTGGATTAGATGTGGGAAACGAAGTAAAATGGGACCTCGAATACCATCTTTTCGAATTTCTTGAATAATCTCCATCAAAGAGGGTTCGCAACCCGTATTGACTTTTACTTTACCATCTTCAATAAAGAAATTGTCATTTCCCCACGTTTTAATACCATAATCCAATGTTTTGCTCCTTAAAATTGTGCAATAGTGATAATTTTTTCTTCTTTACTCTCTAAATCTTTTATCCAAACAGTATTATTGGCTAGCTCATCTTCTCCAATGCATACACAAAATTTTGCTTCATTTTTATCGGCGATTTTAAGATGATTCTTTAGTGATTTTGCCTCATACGTGGTTAACACCTTCGTCTCACGACGTTTAGCTTCAACCAATTCAAAAACAACACTTAATGCCTCGTTACATAACGCCCCAATATAATAACCATTGCGTGATGTTTGTGGCATTTTAACCAAATCCATTAAGCGTTCAATTCCCATTGCAAAACCTATACCCGGTGTCGGCTTGCCATCTAAAAACTCGACCAATCTATCATAGCGTCCACCACCGGCAATCGCACTTTGTGCTCCAATTTCAGCACTCACAAATTCAAAAGCTGTTTTAGAATAATAATCAAGTCCACGTACTAATTTAGGATTAATAGTATAAGCAACACCAAATTCATCTAAAATAGTCTTAAGCGCTCCAAAATCTTCTTTACATGTAAAACATAAATGATCTACAATTAAAGGTGCATCGGCTAATAATGTTTTACAATGCTCATTTTTACAATCAAGCACACGAATGGGATTGGTTAACTTCCTTCGCTCACAATCTTCACATAATCCTTCTCGTGTTGCCAAAAATTCAACCAATGTTGTACGATACTTTGGCATACATAAAGAGCATCCAAGTGAATTAATTTCTAAAGTATATGCTATACCAAGTGCATCAAAAATAGCCTTCAGCATTAAAATAATTGTTGCATCTTCTCTCACATCACTCTCACCAAAGCTCTCAACACCAAACTGATGAAATTGTCTTAAACGTCCTTTTTGTGGTCTTTCATAGCGAAACATTGGTCCATGATAAAAAAAACGTCGTGTTCCACCAGCTTTATCAAATTTTTGTTGAATAAACGCTCTTACAACTCCAGCTGTTCCTTCTGGGCGCAAACAGACATCATTACCACCCTTGTCAGTAAATTGGTACATTTCTTTGCCAACAATGTCACTGCTTTCACCTACGCTGCGCTTAAACAGTGCGGTTTCTTCTAAAATAGGCGTTTCAATCAGTGAAAATCCATAATTTTGAGCAATACGTGTACACGTTTCAATAATGTATTGATACACCTCACTTTGTGGAGAAAGTGTATCCTTCATTCCTCTTAATGCATTAATCATTTAAAAATTCCTCAATTTGTCTATAAATTGTCTCTATTTCTTCTGCAGCATCCACTTCTAAAACCTGAATAGGTAAGGTTTTAACAATGCGACGCATTATATCTTGAATCTGTAACAAATAGCTTACACCACGCTCTTCAATAGCATCATGTTCTTTACTATTTAAACGCTCTTTTATGAGTGATTCATTGGTGAGAAAAAGTACCAATTTTTCAGGATAATTCTCTTGCAACGCTAAACGATTCATTTGAAGCAAAAAAGAGCCATCCACATCACTATGATTTGCACACGCATAGGCAATACCTGATAAAAAACCGCGATCACTAATGACCAAACGTTCATAACGCATTGGCTTTACCACAGTATCATAATGAAAAGCACGATCGGCTAAAAATAAAAAAAGTTCTGCATTGAATGAGCCCTTAATTTCCCCACCCAAAAGCATTTCACGTAATTTTAAACCTGCTGGAGTGCCTCCTGGTTCTTTGGTTGTCAAAACATTCTCATGGCGATTAGCAAAAAGAGAGACTTGTGTACTCTTACCTGTGGTATCAACACCTTCAAATATTACATACATGTAAACCTACTTTGAACATAAGGCTGAATTGTTTCTGGCACTAAATGTGAGATATCTCCACCATGTTTAGCAATAGAACGAACCACAGAAGAGCTAATAAAAGCATTTTTAAGACTAGGCATCAAATAAACCGTTTCTATTTCACTCCATAAAGAAGCATTGGCATAGCCCATTTGAAGTTCAAACTCAAAGTCACTCACCGCACGAAGCCCACGAATCATTACTCTAATATTTTTAGATTTTGAAAAATTAACCAATAATCCATCAAAAGGTTCGACATCAACGCCATCCATATTAACGATAGCCTCTTTTACCATTTTAACACGTGTTTGAATATCAAAAAGAGGGCGTTTTTCTTCAGAAATGGCTACCGCAACCAAGACTTTATCAAAAAGCTTTCTAGCACGCTTAATAACATCCATATGCCCATTGGTAATAGGATCAAATGTACCTGGATAAATTGCAACTCTCATGCGCCCTCCCATCGAGGAAAAAGTGTGTGTTCAATACCTAAAAGATCAAACCATTTTCCAATTAAAAAATTTTCCATTGCATCAAGCGTATCCGTTTGTGCATAATAGCCTAAAATAGGAGGAGCAATGTGAATTCCCAATGTCGAAAGTTTTAGCATATTTTCTAATGCAATAGCAGAAAAAGGCATTTCTCGAGGAGCCAACAGAAGAGGGCGTTTTTCCTTAATCATGACTGCAGCACTTCGTGTTAGTAAATTATCCGCAATACCATGTGCAATTTTAGCCAAAGTATTCATACTACAAGGAACAATCACCATAGCATCTGTTTTAAAAGAACCAGAAGCTGTTATAGCCCCAATATTTTCATTATCTAATAATGTTATATTCGCTTCTTTCTTAAAAACGATTTTTGCGTGTTCCGAGACAATCAGGTATTTTTCAATTTCTAAAGGAAGGGCATGAAGAAATTTTAAGCCTAATTCAACACCACTAGCTCCACTAATACCTACAATTATTTTTTTCATTCGAGGATAATCGCTTCTTTGGAAGATATAATTTTTGCATTCAAAACTTTACCTTGTTCGGTTCTAATTTTAACAACATCACCTACATCAGCATCGCTTAATAATGTTGCTTGTATTTCGATAACCAATCCTTCTTCTTTGAACAATGCCTTAATACGTTCTTGTTTTGAAAACATTTTTTTAATGCTTAGATGATAATCTGCTAAAATTTGCCCTGCTTTAAGACTACCTTTTACCATAGAATTATGAGGCAAGTCTTGCGTTAATGCACGAATAGGAATATCATCTAAATTAAGCCAAACACTCTCATAATCCTCACTGGTGAGGATTTTACCGTTATGCAAATTATGTTTCGCTTTAAAAACAAGCACCTTCGCTTCCATCTCATAAAAAAAATAGAGTTTTTTCTCCTGCGTCCCCATTTGAAAATAAGCAAAAAAAGAACCATTACTTTTGTGCAACATATTATTAGATATCTCTACCGAAACTAGTTCATAGCGTTCAAAATCTTCAGGTAAAGATGTTTTTGCAAATATATAAGGTTTTTTTTCTATCCTCAAATAAGGAGCAGCATCTTGAAATTTTTTTAATAAAGCATCTTGCAGAATCTTTGCTTTTCCCATTAAATTACAATCCCTCTTAAACGTCACAATTCCACCACTGCTATCAATCACTGTTACGTTACGATCTTGAAAAAAAGAGAGAATAGTACCAGAAGAAACGGAATACTGTGATCGCTCTGATGGAAGAGTAAGCACCACATCATTACCTTCATATCCGAACAAAGAAGCGTGAATAGCATCTTGTTCAATACAATAGTTTTTATTAATATAAAGAGTTTGAGAAAAAAGAGAAGTAAAAAAAAGAAGTAAAAAAAAGATGGAGCGGGAAACGAGGTTCGAACTCGCGACCCCAACCTTGGCAAGGTTGTGCTCTACCACTGAGCTATTCCCGCAAAACGGACGAAATTTTAGCAAAAAAAACCCTTCATGTCAATGTTTTTAGGGATTAATTGTATCACAAATTCATTTAAACCTTAAAAAGGGCTATCTCTTTTTCCAATTCCATAGAAGAATCATTTAAATTATCACAGACATGCAATAAATTATCTGCAATCGTTTTATTAGCATGAGCTAAACCTGTTGCTTCATTAACGCCATACGATAAATTTTCAATCTCTTTTGCAATACTTATTGCTTTTTCATACGATTGCATTGTGATTTGTAAACTTTTTGCTGTTTTTTCTTTCGTTTCATTGGCCATTGAGGAAATTTTCATAGCACTTTCATTAAGGTGTATCACTTTATGACTGTTTTCTTGAATGCTCTCACTTGCATTAGAAACACTTTGTATAACAACACTAATGGTGGCATCAATTTCTAAAAGAGATTTTTGTGTACGCTCCGCTAATTTTCGTACTTCATCCGCAACAACAGCAAAACCCCGTCCATGTTCTCCTGCACGGGCTGCTTCGATGGCTGCATTAAGCGCTAATAAATTTGTTTGATCTGCAATCTCTTTAATCATTTCCAAAACAGATCGAATCTGTGTCGTTTGTTGGGCTAAATCATTCATTTTAGATGAAATATTTTCTTCATCATTACTAACATCAAGAATACTTTGGACAATGCTTTCAAGTGTCACAATCATCTGATCAAGCATCGAATAGTCTTCTTTCATATAAACGGCACACACTTCAGAAATAGAACACGATGCTTGAAGTTCTTTAGTAATTTCTCCCGTTAACGCTTTCACATTTTCAACAATACAATCTTGCTTTTGTGCTGTATCAGTAATTTGATGTGAAAAGCTTTGCATATTTTGATTAATTTTCGAATTAGACAAAATGGTTTCTTTTGCTTTGAGTAATGCTTGCTGCAGCGTACTTAAAAGTGTATTAATATTTTGGCTAATTTCACCAATTTCATCATTATTGGCAATACTAATGGGTCGATTAAGTGCTAAATCGTGGGTAATAAGAGATAAATGTTCACCAATACGTCGTATTCGATGAACAATATAACGACTCATAATAAGTAAAAGGCTAGATGAAACCACCAAGACAAGAAACGAAACCCACAATACCCGATAGTAATTTTGGTCTAATTGAAGTGTGATTTCACTACTAATCTCTTTGACACGCTGATTTGTAAAACGTGAAATATTTTCAAAACGCTCACTAATATAACGACAATCTGCTTCTATTTCAACCGCCATATCGCCAATATCTTCACGATTATCAACACGATAAAGCTCTGCTATTTCTTTATATTTTGGAACAATTTTTTCTGTATAACGCGTGTAAGCCTCATGAAGATTTTGATGCAAAGTCGGTTCTGAAAAAAAATCACTTTTTAATGATTTGGTAAAAAAAAGTTGCATTTTTTCTTCAATCATACTAAGGCGTTCTTTTGCTTGCCCCGTCGGTAAAAATTCACTCGTAACGTAAATTAGATCTTTTAAAATCATATTAAAGGTCTCTTGAGCCTTCGTGATTTCAGTATCAGGAACAACATTTTTTTCGTAGATGGTTTCTAGCGAATCCTTTCCTATAAGGCTAGAGTGAATACTAATATACGAGAGAATCAATAACCCAAAAACAGTAAAACAAGAGATGAGAAGTAGTTTAGTCGAAATTTTTACTGCCTGAAACATAACTTTTCCTTTAAATGCGTCTTCATTGATATAGCAGTTATGGTAACCAAAATGAAACATTAGGTCAAGTTTTTTTAAACTAACTACATAATTTTTTTACCCTAATGAACTTAAAGTAACAAAATTTTAATTCTTTCGTTTTTTTCTACACTTTCTGTTGAAAAATCACTGATCCAAAGAGCATTACTGCCCACTAAAGGTTTAACCATGCCAGAGCCATATTTATTCTTCGCAAAAACTTCAAAAAAACCATTTTCAAATCTGCCCAAAACAAAATTGACACGACCAGAACGCATTGTAAAATGCTCTTTGTTCGTAGCATCAATTTTTTCAAAAGAAAAGTCTTGAGTGCCTTGCAGTTTTTTCAAAAGAGGAATAACAAAAACTAAAGCATTCACATACGCAGCCAAAGGGTTTCCAGGCATTGAAGCAACAATAGTTTCACCCATTTTACCCATCATAGTTGGTTTTCCAGGCTTGATATTAATACCATGAAAAGAGGCTTTAAAACCATTTGACACTAAGGCTCGCTCAACAAAGTCTGCCTCGCCCATGCTTACACCACCACTGGTTAAAAGGAAATCATACTGTTTCATTTGGGCAAAATAGTCTGTTGCAGATTCTAAATTATCTGGAATCACCCCACAATAGTGCGCAGAAAATCCATGTTCTTTCAGCAAAGAGATGAGTGAGAGAGCATTAATATCATAAATTTCATCTTCACTGGCATTTTCCCAAGGCGATTTTAATTCATCTCCTGTGGAAAAAACAGCAATCTGAAGTTTTTTATACACCTCTACCATCATAATTCCTTGAGAAGCCAAAAGAGCAACATCTCTAGAATTTAGAACTCTCCCTTCCTCTAAGAGCATCGTACCTATGGTTGCTTCTTCTCCTTTAAAGCGAAGAGCATCTCCTTTTTTAACCTTCTCAGGGAGAATTACCATAGTTTCATCATAAACTTGACACATTTCAAAAGGAACAATTGTATCGGCATCAAAAGGAACTTTAGCACCCGTCATGATTTTATAACACTCATTGCCCACTAAACATGCCTCAACGACACTGCCTGCTAAAATAGTTTTTTTAACATTAAGTTCACGCAACCCCTCTTTATAAGTAAAAGCAAAACCATCCATAGCAGCATTATTGTAAGAGGGAAGATTTTTTTTACATGTAATCTTGTTTGCTAATGTACATCCTAGCGCATCAAAAAGGCTAACCCATTCGGTATGTGGTTTTTTTGTTGCCAATGCACGTGAACATTGAATCGCTTCATCAAAAGAAACAACAGACGCTTTTGCCATGCTTTACTCCTCTAATCGTTGAATATGCGCACCTAGTTTTGAAAATTTACCTTCTAAATCTTCATACCCACGGTCTAAGTGATAAATTCTATGAATTTTTGTGGTACCTTCTGCAACAAGAGCGGCTAAGATAAGTGCCGAACTAGCCCTTAAATCCGTAGCCATAACATCTGCTGCATTGAGATTCATTTTTCCCTCTACTGTGGCACTGTGCCCCTTGAGTTTAATATTAGCTCCCATACGAGAAAGTTCACTGACATGCATAAAACGGTTTTCAAACAGACGCTCATCAATAATACTTGTTCCTTTTGCTTGTGTGCACAATGCCATAAATTGCGCTTGTAAATCAGTTGGAAAGCCTGGATATTCAGATGTTTCAATATCACATGGCATGATTTTATCACACGGATGAATTGTAAGTGAATTTTCACTTTCGTCTATACTAAAGCCCATTTGTTGTAGTTTTAAAATAACCGCTTCTAAATGGTTTGGATTGACATTTAAAAGGGTAATTTTTGATTGGGTAATGGCTGCTGCACACAAATAAGTCCCCGCTTCTATGCGATCAGGAATCACGCTAAAATCAGGAATAGCTAACAGTGCTCCATGACTACCCACAATGACTAATTTTGAACTACCAATTCCTTTAATACTCACCCCAGCTGCGGCTAATATCTCACACAATTGCACCACTTCAGGCTCTTTGGCAACATTCACCAGCGTAGTTGTTCCATGCGCCAAAGCTGCCGCCATAATAATATTTTCACTACCAGTAACGGTTACTTTATCAAAAACAATAGTTGCACCTTTTAAGCCATTGGGAGCTTTGGCTAACACATATCCTTGTTTGATTTCAATAATAGCGCCCATTTGCTCTAACGCTTTTAAATGTAAATCAATCGGGCGCTGACCAATAGCACATCCACCAGGCAAAGAGACTTCACAGTGTCCAAAACGAGCTAAAAGTGGCCCTAATGTTAAAATAGAAGCACGCATTTTACGTACAATATCATAATTTGCACATGCTGAATTTACCGTTGTTGCATCCACTTCAAATACATTTTTTTCTTTACATGTAAAAGAACCACCAAGATTGCAAAGAAGTTGTAGTAAAGTCTTAACATCTGCGACTTCAGGCATATTTGAAATCGTTATCATTCGTTTAGAGAGGAGGGTTAATGCCAAAAGAGGTAAGGCAGCGTTTTTAGCCCCTGAAATAGAGACTGTTCCATCTAATTTTTGCTTTCCCTGAATCGCTAAATAATACATCATAATAAGTTTTCCCTTGTTGCGTATATAAAAGATAAGCATTGTAGATTATATGTCATTTGTCAAGGCTTAAAATGAGTTATTTTGAGAAATTTTAATTATTTTGATGTTTTTGAGGGGTTAAAGGCGTTTAAGCCTCTAACCTCATTTTTGAGCGATTTGAGCGATAAGCATATCAAGTTTAGCGTTAATCATAACAATCATCTCATGCTTTTCACGTGCTTCATCTTGTTTAGCCCAAAGATTCAAGTTATCGAACTCTAAACGTTTTACTCGTTCTTTAAGAGTTGCGACCATTGAAACAACGATAACGAGCTGAACGAGAACAGCAAAAGCAAAAGATAACCATTCGACGAAATTCATTATGCGCCTACTTTAACTTCTCTCATAGATACGAAAACTTTATCAGCTTTAACACCGTTTACAGTTTTCCCGATAAGTGCGTTTTGGATTTCAACATCAGTCGCACCAACTTTACCAGCAAAGCCGATATAAGTTTTAGAACCCGTGTCACTTGAAATTTGTACACGTACATCATTGTAAGCGGTGATACCTGAATCAGTACCGCTCTCACCTTGTTTTACAAAACCTTCAAACTGACCATCCAAAATAGCAGTACAAAATGCACTCGTCGCAGTATCATCCGCAGGAAGTGAAAAAGATTTTGTGGTTGCCCCTAAAGTATTAATTACTAAAGTCTTTGCCATTATGCTACCTCACTATTTGAGCCGATAAGATTTGAATATTCACACTTTACATCACTATCAAAGCTAGAATCAAAAGCACCAACTACCAAAGCTTTACAATCTGAAAAACTTTTACCCGATTTAATGTGAGGAACTGTAACGCTACCGCTAATACTCACATTTTTAGAAACTTTTTTACCGACTGAAAATCGAATGTAATTCATAACAGCAGGAACAGTTGTAGCCGTACCACCCTCGAATTTTTTCTCATACGTCTCAATCTTACCCTCTAAAAGAGGGGTTAGAGCGGTTAAATCCGCCTCAGACATTTCAGCATGAACAGTCTTAACGGTTCTACCGCCAATGATTTGTTTAAGCATTTTTTCTTGACTCCTTTTTTTTGTTTGTGTTTTTGCAAAAACGTGAAAAAATTGTAATAAAAAACAAAAGAATCAACTCACGGGCATTGGAAAACACCATAAAAAGGAAGTTTAAAAGGGGGGTGAGTTGATTGAATAAAAAAGTTTTTATTATTCAAAACATATTTTTTAAAAGAAAGGGGCTATTTTTGACAATAGATAGTGAAGATTTTAAAACATTTTTTGAAGTTGCGTTTGATGTTACAGACGTTGGCGGATTAAAATGTTTTGAATGTGGGGAGAGGTTGGAAGAAAAAGAGGATTTGAGCGGAGTTACATGTAAAAACGCTCATGAAATAGGTTATCTTGAATACATGGCACAATATGCGAACATGTTAAAAGATTTCTTTGATAATGCAGAAATGAGTATGGATTTTTCAAAAAAGGTTATTACGCCATCAAGCGTTCTTTATTGTGGGAATAATGTACTTTTTGCGAACAAAACAATTTTAAGGAGTTTATAAAATGCAACATAGAGAGGTAAAAGAGGGAGATATTCACGTCATTCATAATTTTAAATTTTTGAATGAAAGTGAACGGGATTCCTATCAAGTTAAAGCGGAAGATTTAAACAAAGTTTGTCTAGTGGTTGAACCTTATGGTTTTTTTGCATTAAAGAGCATTGAACCGATTGAATGGAAGCCACTTAGCACCGTTACTGTAAACGTAGAAGATTTTGAAGTGTATACGAAAGAGCAGATAAACACGCTACTTAGTAAAAAAATAGAATCTTATAACATCTCCTCGAGTGAGTTTAGGTGCGGTTATACACGCAATGGGAAAGAGGTTTTTGGGCTAGAGGTTGATTGTGGAGCGTTAGGAAATGCAGTAGAAAAAACAATAGAAATTCCAAACTATAATTACAATTATGATTATTGGATAAACTACGGAGAAAGCAAATGTGAAGCTATGCCACCCAAAAAAGGAAGAATAAGCCCAAATTATACGAACATATATTTAGGAAGAAGTTTAACAACACTAATATCATCACCAAATCAAAATTTAATAACGATTCAATCAAATTGGGACGCCTCAGGATTCAAAGCAATAATCGTCTTAAACTACACAAAGGAATAAAAATGCACAGTTACATTATAAAAAATGAAAAGGATTATCGCACAGCGGTAAACGGTCAAGGGCACGGGGTTATTTTAATTCAAAAAGTTGGAGAGATTGAAAAAGCTTTTGGATATTTTAAGAACATTGATGAAGATATGATCACTCTTTCAGAGCGAGAAGAAGCGGAGATAAACGCTATTTTAAATCCTACATTTTAAGAGAGTGTGCTTCGCACATTCTCATCTTCTTTTTTTTACATGTAAAATCATGCTGAAAAAATCACACTTAAAAGAGAAGAGGCTCCCGCCTCAGCACTTTGTTACATAACCGTTTTTGAAAAATAAGGCTATGAGAGGGCTTTTAGGGTGGAGTTTGAAAAATAATTTGCATTATTTTATGTATTTTGCGTTCTCTTCTTTATTGCAGTTTGACCGAGAAGCGAAGAGGCTAAGCCTACTTTTTTGCTACGCCACTCTATCTTCACGAACGGGGACAAAGTCCCAGATTCGTGAAGATGTGGCTATACCCCTAAAGGGGTGAAAAGAAGAGAGAGAAAAAGGCGGGGCGGTTTAGGGTGGAGTTTGGGGCTTTGGTTTGGAAAAATTGCCTTAAACTGTTTGGGTTTTAAACAAAGCGCTATAAAGGCTATCAATATTTTGCCCCTCAATTTCTAAGTTTTGCACACATGCAAGGGCTATATCCTTTTCATTCTTTGAGAGTTTTACGTTATTGATAATAATCTGCTTCGCCATGCGTGTATCTGTTTTCATAATGCCTTTAAATAAGGGGTGATAAAGCATATCATCAATAGGCGGAATAGTGTCATTTTCATATTCGACTTTTAAAACCTCAGTCACTTTCATAGTGGTTAAAGTTTCATAAAATGTAAGCACAGCGCCCACGCTCTTTGCTTCAATGTGATTTACTATGGTTCTTGAACCTTGTTTTAATTGAACTTTATATTTTGGCATTTATTCAGCTCCTAACATTTTTGAAATTCGTTTAACGTAATCTTTAGACAATTCACAATCTTTCAAACCATTTTCAGCAGAATCAACGCCTAAAAGGTAGCAGATTGATTTTAAATTATCGTTTGGCTCAGGGTATGGGGAACCGCCTAGAATTTGATTTAATCGTTTAAGGTACTCTTTCATAAGGTCACAATCTTTTAAGCCATTTTCAGCCGTATTCACGCCCAATAAATAGCAAATCATTCTTAGGTTTTCAAGTTGGATTGAAGATGGAGAACCACCTAAGATTCTAACGATTGGGGAAAAGTCAGGGTAACAACAAGAATCATCAAGAAAAATTAACATATCCGTAGCAGTGACATCGTAAGTATAATAACCATGATAAGGATACAGAGCATTTTTAGGATAAGGCGTATAAGAATGAACAATACCCCAACCAAAATCTTTTAAACCAAAATAACCATTTTTAAGATTTACATCATGAGAGGCATTATAAACCAAAGTATTATTAAGATAACCATCAACCATATAATCACACAAAGATTTAAAAAAATCAAAAAAAGAAGAAGATGTAAAAATAGAATGAAAAGAAGTATATCCCTCATAAGAAGAATACACACTATAATCACAGTTAAAAGCAACGTAAGAACCAATACTAGAAAGAGCAAGAGTAGCAGGAAAAAAACGAGGATGACTAGCTTCTTGATTAACCCAAGATTCAAACGTAAAACCAAGAACAAAGCCACGATGTTCACACAAAAAATAACCTTTTGAGGCAATAGAACTCAAAGAGAAATCATCAGGCAAATAAACCCTAGTACGAGAAGAAAGAGAGTAAAAAGCAACATTTCCATCATCAGAAAAAACAAAAAACTTCATAAAAAAGCCCCCTATTTATTAATATAACCTAAACTATTAACCAACTGAAAAAACGCTTCACTTAAACCCGTGATTTTCCCGTTAGTATCCTTTACAAACATAAAATCAGCGACTTGATTTAAGTCCTCAACATTTACCACTGCTCCAGTGTCACGCCCTAGAATTTTTTTAATAAGCATTTCATCGTTTGCGGTGAATGATTTTGTGAAAAGTTTGAAGAGGAGAGTTTCGTTATAACGTGAAGCCATAGCATTACCGAATTGAAAGTGGAGGTTTTCTCGTTGGTAAATATTTTTTTTAGTATCCGTTTGCATTTGATACGCACCAACAGCATTAGAAGCATTACCATTGGTTGCATGAGCTTGTGATTTATGCCCAATCAAAGTCGCAATCATATGTGATTCAGCGATATTATCACTTTTATTACCCTGAACCCAACTCATAAAACGAAAAAGCTTAGTACCTTTTTTACCTTTTAATTTACCCGCCAATGAACGCCCCTTATTGTAAAGAATAAGAATAAGCGCTTCAGCAACATCAAAAATTTTACTAATAATCTGTTCTTGTTTTTGTACAGCATAAAAGACCGCACCAAAGACAGCAACACTCATAGCACTCTCTATCGCTTCTTTTAAAACGGGGTTATCTATATCTTTTGTGTATTCTTGCATGATTGAACGGGCTTCAGTATATGCAGTCATGTAAAGAATTGTCTCAAAGAACTCTTCAGCAGTATTTTGCCCGATTTGTTTAACTTGTTTAGTATCTGACATTCAACATTCCTTTTTTAGGGGAATGTTAAAAATAAAAGTAAAGAATCAACTCATGGGTATTGGGAAATACCATAAAAAGGAAGTTTGAAAAAGGGGTGAGTTGATTTTTAATATAAAAAAAAATAGAATAAAAGAAAAAAAAGGCAAACAATGAAAAAAATAATACTATTAACACTTATAGCTCTTTCAAGTTTTGCGGAAATTATTGAAGATGATTTAAATGAGATAGAAAACAAAATGTTAGCAACAATGACAGGCGAAGAACTAGCAAAAGAAATAACAAAACAATTAAATCAAGATTTACCAAGAAAAGAAAATGAATACGTAGAAATAATAAGCATAACAAACAATAAAAGAAAAATAGCAACCTCAATTAAATTATATAGCGAAGAAAATGAAGAAATATTAAATGAAATAAAAAACAATAAAGAAAAATTAATAAAAGAAATATATGAAAATGATAAAAAAGATATATGTGGATTACCTTTTATAAGAAAAGTAATATATATAAAAAACATAGAATTTCTATTTTTTATAAGCGATGAAAAAGGAAAATATATAGGAGGCTATAAAATAAAAAAAGAAGATTGTGAAGAAGTTGAAAAAACAATCAAAGAAGAAAAAAAAGAGGGGAAGAAAAAAGCCCCTCTTATTTAAAGACCTGAACCGCCCAAACGGTTAAAAGCTTCTTTAATAACGTCAGAATCAGGAGAATAACCAAAAATTTGAGATATATCAATCCCATCTACAATATCATCAAGGCCCCAATCATCCTCAACTTCAAAATTAATTTTGTCCGTTGTATCTTTTGCAAGAGTGGCGTTCTTAACGAGTTCAGCCTCACGTGGTGCAATATCTGCTAGAACATTCTCATCCCAATCTTTAACAGATACGGGGTTTCTAGCGTAAACACGTGCCTCAACCTCGTTTGAACGATGTGAAACTTCAATCTCACGAGGAGACATACCAACAACACTATCAGTTTTAAGAACAGAAGAAGCAACGGGAGTTTTAGCATATTGCATAGATTCAACTTTTAAATCACCCTCAGCGGTTTTTAAATCTAAAAATTGACCTTGAACAATAAGATTTGCCATCATGTAATTATTTAAAAGTGAAAATTGTTCATTTATAGTTGTTGTCAGTGTGTTCAAAGATTGTGTAAGCGCTTTAGCGTTTTGAGTAAGAACAGAGGGAAGCGTATCCCCTTGATTATACACAACAGAATCAGCAATGGCACCCGCTTCTTGCTTCACTTCTTGCGCTTTATCCTCTTGAGCAATAGCGCCTTTTTCATACGCCATAGCCTGTTCTAAAGCTTCTTTTTCAGCTTGTTGGGTTTCATCAAGTTTGGCATATTCTGCTTCAATTTCAGCGAGACGTTCTTTACGTTTATCATTAACGTAATCCATACCCTGAACAAACATCCCAATAGTATTAAAACGTCCTAAAACATTTTTACCCACGCTTAAAACTTTTCCCAACGTACTACCACCAGCGGAAACAGTTGAAACGGTAGAAGCAGAAGAAGCACTGATGGGAGGGGTTGGAGCTTTAACAGCGCCACTCCCCTTATAAGTTGCATTGTTTGAGGGTTTATTTACATAATCAACAGCAACAGCACCCATTTAAGCAACCTTTTTTACATAAATATCAGGAGCCATTAAAAATTTACTCGTACCCGATTGAGAAAGAATATAGGTCATCATGTAAGAATTTGTATCTTTGTCATTCCAAAAAAGCTCACTTGCCTTAACGACAAATTGCCCCTCTTTACCATCAACAGTAACAACAGTATCATCAGGAAAAGAACCATATTTACCGTTTAAAGATTGATAAAAAGGTTCACCCGAATTTAAAAACATTCCCGCTTTAATCAAAAGAAACTTCATAGCTGATGGAGTAACTAAAAAATCAGCAGTATAAAGCAAATCATTAGGGGTAAAATAAAACTTCAATGAGTTTTGATGAAGAACACCCTCATCAGGATAAAAAATAACGCCAAATGCAAAATTACCTCGTTCAGTTTGCTCAAAAGAATACTCTAAACCATTAGAAGAGAGATAACCGCAAAGAGTACGACCAAGAAGTAAACCGTTTTCATATGCGTCATAATAGAGAAAAAGATTATCGCCGTTAATATCTGAACCCTCAAACTCCATTTCAGAAGTACCAACAGGAAACCAATCTAATACAAAATTGTGATGAATAGCCATTTTAATTCTCCCTACTTCATAATCGCATAATTTTTATCAAAAAGCACATCAAGGGCTTTTAATGATTCGTGAACGAGCTTGACATTTTCAAGCGTAGGGGCTTGATTAAGCTCAACTTTTTGAATGTAATCCGCTAGAATTTCAGAACTACGAGTTAAACCGATAACATCATTTTTTAAAACCTCATTATCTGCTAAAGTTGTATCACCATTCATTTTATCAACAACTTCAGAAGCAACCAACAAACCGCCACCGATTGCAGGGTTAAACACCGTAGCAATTTTACCAACGCCACTTAAAACAGCGCTCCAATCATATTTTTTTAAATCCATTTTTTTCCTTTATTTCATAATTTTTAAAATAAATTGTGGTTTTGTTAAATCCACATCAACATGAATAAACGTGTCATACATGAGAACACGTTTAAAACCTACGTTTAACAGAGCCGAAACAATGATAAACCTAACAGTATCATCAGGAATGGAAATATCCACCGCCAAACCTTTAACATGAGCACTATCCTTGACACCTCCTATTTTTTTATTATGTGTTTCACAACGACAAGCTGAATTAATTATAAAAGGAAAATTAGAGTTTTTTCTAGCAATATCCAAAGCCAAAACAAGCTCATCACTAATATTGTTCAAACCACAACCGCATTTACATGTAAACTCTTCTTTTTTGAAGTGTTTTATTTTTTGCCAATCAATCATTTTTTTATAAGCTCCTTTTTATTGCTGGACAGTCACAGCAGATTTATTTTTTTTTCTTTGTGCACGTTTACGACATGAAAAATCATAATATTGACCTCGATGTGTCACAATACGACCACAACCACATTCGCAGATTTTATTATCCTGTTGTGTCACAGGGTTTTGTTGCAGCGCAGTCACAGCAGAAGCCAAAACACGACCAATCGAAAGAGGAACACCATTACCAACAGCTCTTTTTTTGCCATTTACATTGAAACTAGGCAAATCAAAATCATCTTCTAAACCTTGCAATTTACAAAGCTCTCTAAAAGAACGGCTATCATTTGCAAGTGCGCAGGATTGTTTTTGCCCTGGAGCAGTCACTCCTCTTTCAATTTGTAAATATTTATTTTCTTTATGACCAAATTGAATGTGGCGTAGCCGTGTCACGTTTTCATACCAAGCTTGATTAATATCAATGCGCTGATGGGAATATCCATCTATTTTGACAGTAGGAACACCGCTTACATTTTCTAATAACCACCAGGTACAGTCACACTCTTTAACAATACGCTCAAACTCTAAAATCATTTCATAACCGTATGACTCTTCTAGTACAGGGCGGTCACGTTTCAAAAGAGAAAAATCAGGGCAAGGCGTACCACCGATAACGCCGTCAAACTTACCTTTTGGTGCTGCAAAGTCACGGACATCATGATGTTTACCTAAAATAATATCACCTGCACTTACAACACAAAAACCTGCTTCTTTAAATGCACGGTCTAATAAGCCAATGCCTGAACATAGAGAAAGGACTAATTGCATTTTTAAACCGCCTCACCTAAGAATTTTTGAAATTTTTTAATGAAATAATCGTTAGAATCGTATGCCACATCCCAATGATACATATGCTCAAATGACTCCTCTATGTGATCAAATACACGATTAACAAAGGTATGCTTTTGATGATAGAGAATTTCATCGTCTTTGCCTAGTTTTTCCAAACGATTAAAACGATCTAAACGTTTGGAGTAAACATCCTGAACAACCGTTAATTCATGTTTTTTTTGCGTATATTCTTCAACCTTATTCATAGCGTCACAAATAGTGGAGGGGAGAATATCGCCATAGTGGCTTAGAGTTGTGCTAAGAAACGCTTTAAAAGCGTTGTGAACGTAGAGAAAATCAGTTGTAAAGGGTTTTTTAAATGTTTCAATAACGTCCGTTTTCACATGACCGTTGAATGTTTTAATCGTATCCCATAGAGGATGAATTTTGCTTCTTTGGAAACGTTTTCTCATTGTCTCAGAATCAAGCGGAAGCGTAGAACCATCTTTTAAAATTTTATAACCTAGCATAATTTCCAAAGTGCTTTTATCATCCAAATCTCTTAAGCTAAAATCATCTAAACAACGCCCCCAAATGTTGTTAAGGTTGTTTAAAATCACCTCAAAGCCATCTAGCACTTCATCATTGATAACCATGTTTTTGAGCTTTTCTCGCCTTAATTGAAACTCAATCCTAAATACTTCTTTTGTTTCATCATAATGAGGGTTCATCTTCCAAAGCGTTTGAATAAAGCCTTTATTGGGAAACTTTTGTATCTCTTTTGTTTTATTGTAGACACGCATTAAATAATCACCACCGCCACGCATAAAGCCTTGAAATTTACGCCCGTTTTGATAAAAAGAATCTGTGGAAGAGCTTTCGTCATTGTAATAACGATTATTACGGCTTCTTGATTTAATGCGGTGAAAATCAAGAACGGAAAAGGTATAACCTTGAATATCGCATTGAAGATGAATTTCACTAATTTTGATTTGAAAAGCACTGATGATGTTCTCTTTTAAAAATTTATTGATTTGTTGAACAGCACCAAGATAGCCAAAACGTTGAAGAAATGAAGAACGAAACTCAACTTTAGAAAATGGGTTTTGATCACATGTAATAGTAATTTTTTTAAGATGAATAGTAACGTCCGCATTTTGGATAGTAACGCTAAAGCCTCGAACAGTAGAGGGCGATACTTGAAACGAAAAACCCTTAAAATCGTGCTGAAATTGCGCCACGCTTTTATTTTGATTACGGTTTGTTTGCGATTGTGTCTTAATCCCTAGTAATTTATCAATGAGGAGATTATAAAAGGTTATATCCTTAGAAGTTATCATCAAAGAAGGATAAAGATGATATTTTAATGTATCTACGTTTTGATGAAGTTTGATATATTTTGGCTCGTTTTGCATTGAGTACCTTTTTTAAAATTTGTCCCGCTAAGCCCCCCTTGATAAACCATTGCGGGGGCAAAGTGATTTTTTGCTTTTTGAAGCCCTACATGTAGAGATTCAAGAAACAAAAAAAGGGCGGTTAAGCCCTTTAGTTATGCGACCTTTTCCCAACTCTTCCAAATAGGTGAAAGGACTTCTTGCCCAAAATCTTTAATGAAGCCTAAAGCACCTTTTAGCATATACGTTGCGCCCATTTCTAAAGAGGTATACATATCTTCACTCACGGTTTGGGTTAGCGTACCGCCTTTAAACGTAAAAGTGATTTTGTAACGGTTTGGGTAAAATGTGGGAAAGCCCTCATGATCAAGAACGGGTAAACGGCTCTCTTTGTCTAGTCTCTCTTTTCCTTTGATAACTTCTTTAGCGGTAATTTCAGCGGATAAAGTCACTTCGTTAGCATTAACTCTTTGATTGTGTAGAGCCATCATGCGATTGAAATCTTCCATAGAGAAACCGCCCGCAGTTGGAGACATGTCTTTAATTTCAACGTTGTTAGCAGATTCGCCACTTTCAATCATAGTCACGGGGATTTGTTTACCGTTAATTTCTTTTGTTATTGTTTTCATGCTATATTTTCCTTTAAAAATTTTTCTTTTTGATATGAATTTAAAACTTTTCTTGACACCAATTGCGGTGAAACGCCACTTTCACGGATAATATCTCCTCTAGTAATAGAACAATTAATACCCCCTCTTTTTAATAAATTTAAAACAGATACCAAAATTTGATAATCTGATTTAGACACTTCAAATCTCATTTAGAACCTATCTAAAATACGACCGTGAGAATCTTCTACAATCACAGAAAAAGTATTGTTTTTACAAAATAGATTTTTTACTTTTTGAGCTTTTGTAACCGCTTGACCGTAAGTCCTGCACGTATCTACCACGTTGCCATTCATTAAAATTTTAAACATAATTGACCTTTTTCACGAAACGCATTAAAACGTTGAACTATCTCATTAGCTAATCTTTGAGCACTTCCAAAAGTACGTTCATAGTTATAAACATTGCCCGAATGGTAAAGCTTAATTTCACCGCATGTATACCTAACACCTTCATGCTCAATATGAAGAAGAACGGAACGGAATGTTAAATCATCATGTACCGAAGAACCGAGAATAAAATCATTGATATAAAGCTCTTTATCAAATTGAAAAAGAGGAAACGGAGAGGCTTTTCTTGGAATCTTATTAAAGACAATATCAGACATTTATAATCCTTGATTAAATTTAATGTAAACAGCTCTAAAAATATGAGCCATACAAGCCACGAGAGCCACCATTTTATTTTTACCACTTAAAACCATACGGTCATATTTTTCTTTGATAATTGGGTTAAAACGAAGCGCAGACATTGCAGACATGTAAAGAAGTTTTCTAACGAGAGAACTTCCACGCTTAGAAATCTTTTGGCGTTTAGAAATTGATGTACCACTCTCAAAGACACGAGGAGAAAGCCCTACAAAGCTTTGAAGTTGTTTCAATGTGTAATTTTGAGAAGTAAGGAAAATGGGAATAAGCTCTAAAAGCAGACCATAGCCAACGCCTTTAATATCATTTTTAATTGATTCAATATGAGGATAAAGTTCAATGAGAACTTTTTGAGCTTCTTTTTCAAGTTGTTTTTTAAGTTCTTTGATTGTAGAGAGAAGAGAAGCTAAGGCATTATCAAGATAAGAAACATCATTATCTTTTTGAGAATGGATAAAATTTTTTAATTGAGTATCTAATTTACGGAGTAAGTCTAAAGAAGAATTGTATTTTTTAAGTGTTTTTTGAGATTGATTAAACGTGGTTTTAAAATCATCTTCATTCAATGTTTGAATATATTTTGCGATACCCAATGAATCTATCTCATCGTTTTTTTTACGTGAGTTTAAATGTTTTAAATAGTGGTGCATGGTATAAGGATTAATCATAATTTGTTGAAAATTATGTTCATGTAAAAGCTTTTGGAGAATGTGCATATAGTTTGAAGTAGCTTCATAACCAAAAAAGAAAGAGGCTTTTTTATAAGTTTTTTGGAGATAATCAAAAAAACCTAATATGGAAGATTCATTGTTAAAAATTGATAAACTATCATATTTCAGACCATCCGAAGAAAAAGAAATATCCAAAGTATCTTTGGAAACATCAACACCTACAAAAACTTTACTCATGGTAAACTCCTTAAAATGATGTGTACTTCTTTTTACTTGTAAACGTGCTCAAAAGGCACTAGATTATTATTAAAAGTTAGTACACGAATTCTCCTAATCTACAATACAGGCTAAAAACCTAGTTAAAAAAAAAGGATGAATTCGCATATCGGAATAACGAGAGAATCTTACAAGTTAAAAAATAATTAAAATTTCTATGAATTTTGCTAAAATACAATTCAGATGATTATGAGGAATATGGATGCTTTTAGAAAATTTTTTGCAAGAAACACGCTATTTGTCCGTTGCGCATCTCTATTTCCGCGAACAAAAACTGATTTTTTTTGAACAAGCAAAAAAGAAATACCCTCATTTTATTTCGTTTGACATAGAACAAGACACTAAAACATTTTTGGGTGCAGATATTTTATTGATTGAAATAGGCGACACAACCAAAGAAAAATTAAAACAGCTCGTAAGCATTTTTACCAAACACAAACCCGTCATCTCTTACCTTTTTGCCAATGATGTTGAAAATAAACTTCTTCTAAAATTTTCCCTGCATTTTGGATGTACTGATGTTTTACCACTTATCAATCAAGAAAAATTACTTCATGCTATTTTTACAAAAAATCCCAATAAACTTGATGAAAAACTGTTCCTGTTTCAAAAAACCGAATTAGAGAAAAAAATAGAACAATTTTTTCCTTTTTTCCTTTTTCATGGTACCCATCTTGCCTATGCAAATGCGAAAGCCCAAAGACTGTATGAAACCAACGATCTTTCCTTAATCGAATCAAAAATTCATCTGGATGAAGAGTTATACAATGCCCTTGAAACGAGTGAAGATACGCAAGGCAGTATTACGCTAAATGAAACGTCTTACCTTTGTATCATTAAATGCTTCCCAAAAAGTAATGAAAAAATTTTAACCCTTATTGGCGATATTCCTGAGGCGCAAACATGTTATGATGCGCCAACCATTCTTAATCGTTTTAATTTTATCGATAAACTCAAAGACCGTCTTGCGCAGCAAAGTGTTACGCATACAGCAATTTCACTGATTTTTATCAATATCTCAAACCTTGACAAACTCTCAAAAACATTCAAAAGTTTAGCCCTTCATGATGCATTTAAAAATTTATTAAATACCTTTTTTCATTTGCTAGAAGAGGATCAAGAACTCATCCAATGGAGTCCAAATCTCTACATTTTTATGGCAGAGAAAAGAGGGTTTGAGCATGCTTGTGAACAAGCAAAACATATTCAAAAAGAACTTTTTCAAACCAATATTCATGAAAAAATAACCCCTGTCATTGCTACATCGGCTATGAATGTCAAAGCATATGATCTTAACAGTGTTATTGAGTATATTGAAAAAATTAATACACAAACCCTTTTGCCTCATGATATGACAAAAACTGATTATTATGAAGTCGATTATCTCGAAAATATTATTGAGGAAAATGACCAAATTGCTTATTTGATGCACAATTGTGTCAATAATAAAATCCCCATTAAACTCTTGAATATTTACAAAGGTCTTTGCATTAATACAACCTCAAACATCCTTAAAGTTGCAAGTGATAGTTATCATATTTCATGCGAAAATCTACAAGGCTATGCCATGCAGCTAGAAGGGGAAACCGTACTTCAAGCCCCTAATTTTCCTAAAGATATCAGAGCAGAAATTTCATTTTTAGATATCAAACGCTCTTTTGCCATTATTAAAAATCTCTCTTTTTTAACTAACAGTGCCAACAGCCGCCAACACACGAGGGTTCAAACCAGCTTTCGCACACCTATTTTAATTAAATATTCGCATCGCTCTTCCGCGCAAGGCGAAATTATTGATATATCTGTTAATTCCATTGCCATGAAAATCAAAAAAATATTTCGAGAAGAAGAGCTCAGAAACAACACCGTACATCTCAATTTTTCGCTCCCCAATGACACAGGAGAGTATGGTTATGTCATTATGGATATTAATGCGACAGTAACTTATATTATGCAAGTCGATGAAGAGCATACTAAAATTGTTGTGATGCTAGAAAATCTTCCAAAGCCTTACGATGAGTATCTTTTACATTACATGTATACAAGACAAAAAGAGCTGATATTTGAGATAAAAAGAGCAACAAAAGCCTACAACTAGAAGGCTTTTAATCTTTACATGTAAAGCTAGAGGTGGTTAATAATACTTGCATTGTAGGCTGCACCAAACCCATTATCAATGTTGACGACGCTCACACCACTGGCACAGCTATTCAGCATGGAAAGCAATGCCGCAACGCCTCCAAAACTAGCACCATAACCTACACTCGTAGGAACGGCGATAACAGGCTTATCGACGAGCCCTCCAATGACGCTTGCTAGTGCACCCTCCATTCCAGCAATCACAATGACCACTTTAGCCTTTTGAATCATCTCTAAATGTGCAAATAAGCGATGAATTCCTGCCACACCCACATCAACAATTTTTACTACATCATTACCTAAAATTAAAGCGGTTTCATAAGCTTCTTCAACCACATACAAATCAGAAGTGCCAGCCGCTACAATAGCAATATAACTTGAAGGCTTGGAGAGTAGCTCTTTTTCAATAGTTATAGTCCGCCCCATTGCATTGTAACGTGAATCAGGAGCAACCGTTAAAACAG
The DNA here is from genome assembly GCA_016930915.1 of Campylobacterales bacterium. Taxonomy (GTDB): domain Bacteria; phylum Campylobacterota; class Campylobacteria; order Campylobacterales; family Sulfurospirillaceae; genus Sulfurospirillum. Next base: position 47,015 of record JAFGFU010000014.1, on the reverse strand, counting down.
CTTCATACGCTTTTTCACTCGCACGTGTAATTAAAATATTATTCCCTTTTTCCAAAAGTTTCTGCGTAATACACACAATTTGTTCAGGCAGTTTACCCTCTCCATAAATCACTTCAGGATAGCCTTGACGAATACCTCGATGGTGATCAATTTTTGCAAAACCAAGATCCTCAAAGGGAAGCGCTTTCATCTTTTGCAAAGCGTCTGTCACACTGATAGTTCCATCTCTAAGTGATTCTAATAATTTTTCGATACTCTGTCCACACATTTACATCCCTTTTGTGCTACATTCGTAGCGATATCCTTCCAAATCTAACATTACATGTAAAAAACCAAATCCCTTCAGTGTTGCTACAATACTCTCATATTTTTCATCATTCAACAAACGAAGTGAATCCTCTTTTGACATTTCAATACGTGCCATTTTATGTTCATAGCGTACACGCATTTTCGCATACGTTTCTGCAATAAGATATGCTTCTGCACGCTCAACCATGCTTAAAGCCTCTTCCTCAATCAAAGTATTATGTGCAAATCGTGTTAATAAACACGCATACGAAGGTTTATTCCACGTCTTAAGTCCAAGCTCCTTAGATAAAATACGAATTTCATCTTTACGTAATCCTACTTCCAAAAGAGGTGTTGCAATACCAAGCTGTTCAAGCGCTTGCCTACCAGGTCGATACTCCATTGTGTCATCTACATTACTACCTTCTGCCACAACACAAAAACCTCGCTCTTTGGCAAAAGTATTTAAAGAAGAGAAGAGGGCATGTTTGCAAACATAACATCTGTTTTTTGGATTGGTTCGAATCGCTTCTATCCAAGGTTTAGCCATAATCAAATGCTTTGCTCCAATTTCATATGCAACACATCGCGCATCGTCTATTTCCCACTTTGCGCTATAAGGCGTTTGAAGGCTGATGGCTAAAACATTTTCACCCAAAACATCATACGCCGTCTTAAGCAAAAAGCTACTGTCTACACCTCCTGAAAAAGCAACAATCATTCTCTCATAAGAGGCTAAAATGGCTTTTAGTTTTTCATATTTTGCATACATTATAGTTTTCATGCATCTCGTGTGCAACACTTTCATAGACTCTAGCAATCGGAACCTTATGTAACAAAGCTACGTGCTTACATGTCTCGAATTCTGCCTTGTATTTCAGCATTTTTCCTTCATAAAAACTGCATTTCACCTCAATCGCACCATAAGGAGTCTCTACGACCTTTATCATTCGCTCTAACGCAATTTTATCTACGACATAGCGCCTAAGACCAATGGAGCTTGTCTCTTCAAAAATAAGCCGCTTAGCGTCATCTTCCTTTTCTAAAGAGACCAGCACACAAAGCTTCATTCCTAAACGATTTTTCTTCGTCATAATTGCTGTGGTATAAACATCTTTGACCCCTATAGCAAAAAGACGTTCTTGAACATATGCCAAAATTTCAGGGTTCATATCATCAATATTGGTTTCTAAAACAATTTCTGTATCACTGCTCGTTGTTTCATCTATTTCACCCAAAATAACACGTAAAACATTAGGAATTGTAAAATCTTTATGCCCAATACCATAGCCAATCTTATTAATTTTAAAAGAAGGTTGTTCTTCAAAAACATCCACGTTGGCTTTAATAATAGCAGCACCTGTGGGTGTTGTCGCTTCAGAATAAATTCGTCCCAATGTCACTGGAACATCGTTTAAAATTTCAATGGTAGCAGGAGCAGGAACAGGAAAAGTACCATGTGCACATGTCACAAACCCTCCACCTAACTCAATTTTAGAAGCAATAATCTTCTTTACATGTAAAGCCTCTAAACAAATCGCAGCACCGACAATATCGACAATAGAATCTATCGCACCCACTTCATGAAATCCCACTTCATGAGGCTTCTTACCATGAATCTTTCCTTCAGCCACCGCAACCAACCAAAACATTTTCAAACTTCGATCTTTGATAGCCTCGCTAAGCGTACTGGCTAAAATAAGTGACTCAATATCAGCATATGTTCTATGGGTATGGTCATGTCCATGATGATGGCAAGAATGAGGATGCGTATGCCACATGCCCTCATAAGAATGTTCTTGACTCACCAATTTAACGCTAACACGTGTACCACAAATACCCATTTTACTGCTTTGACAAATTTCAAGCGAAAAATGCTTATCCAAAGAGAGTTTAGAGAGTTCTTCTTTCAGATGTTTTGCATCAACGCCCAAATCCAGTAATGCACCTAGATTCATATCTCCGCTAATCCCACTAAAACAATCATAATAAAGAACTCTCATAAGCATCCTTATTGAGCTACTTTTGGCACCGTAATGGAACCAAAAGGAAGCACAATGATGCTGGCATCTTTGCCTTTTTCTTTGATGGCATCCTCTAAGGCTACATGTAAATCATGATACGGCTTTAAATGCACCGCTTTCATCTCTTCATCGCTGAGCTCACTCACCGCCCAACTCTGCGCCCAAAGATTAATCTCCGCCATCTTCGCCGCTTTGTGATAGCCTAGTTTATAGCCGCATTTGATTTTATCTAGTACTGCTTGTGCGGATGGGGCTGAACTCATGAGTTTAAAAAACCCTTCCTCACCAATGCCCGTTCGGCATTTTGCCACCATGATAAGAATGCCATTCTCTTTCAACGCAAGTTTTCCATTATCGAGTGCTTTTTGAGACTGATACAAATCAATATCCATAGGATAGGGTGCTACAGAAATGACAATATCTGCTTTTTGTGGAATATCCACGCAAAAGACTTCATCGGCTTTGTCAATGCCCGCATAAAATGAATCGCTTAAATCACCCGCACGAACAGCACAAATATCGTGGTCACTGTCCAAAACGGTCATAATCGCAAAGACATCAATGTGTTTTAAAACACCCATCGCATCCATCATATCTTCATGCACAGGATTGCCTTTAAGGCTGAGGGCTTGCGCATTAGGATGAAGCGCTAAGAGGTGGTTTTGTGTAATGGTCTCATAAGCGGCAACCCCAGGTAAAAACGCTTTTCTACCTCCTGTGTAGCCTGCAAAATAGTGTGGTTCTACCGAGCCAATGGCGCAGACTTTTTTAGCCTCTGCTACGATTTTATTGAGGTGCATTTCCGTCCCGTTGGTCGATTTTCCTAGATACACCATTGCATCGTTTTTAGAGTCATGACTCCACAAACGATTCTTTACATGTAAATCCTCATAAATCTCTTTCCCTAAAATAAAATGCCACTCTTCCTCTGTGGGTGCTCTATGACATCCCGTGGCTACAATGAAAAAAATATCTTTTTCTTTAATTTTAGGATAAATCCGTGCCAACACTTTTCGTGTAGGCGTAGGGCGCGTACCATCGTTCACAATGAAAACAATTCTTTCATTGGTGTCAATAAAATGATCAAAACTCTCTTTGCCCAAAGGCTTCTCTAGCGCTTCATCAATCGCTTTATTGTAATCAATTTTTGAAACACTGTTTGGGTTGTACACACCAATCAGTTGTGTGTCATTGATGTCCAATTCAAATGTTTCATCTTTTCCATAGCCAACCGTTACTTTCATATGTTATCCTTATCACTGATTTTTAATGTACGTTATGCCTGATACCATAAATTACTATTTTGCGCTTAATACAAAATACTTAATATTTTATCACCGATTATCTTTTTTTACTTTGTGTGCGGTTTAACATAAGCCTTACAAAGAAAAATGATTTAAAAGAACACCCAAAAGGAGTTTAAACCTTTTGGGTAAAATGTATGCGAGAGGATCTCTTATTCAAACACTTCGTATTGTGCACGACCCATTTTATAAAGATCAGCACCAAAAGTATCGTTAATAACGGTTAATGGAAAATCAACCACTTCAAGTCTACGAATCGCCTCAGGGCCCAATTCTGGGTATGCAATGACTTCTGCGCTTTTAATTTGACGTGCAAGTAGAGCACCAGCTCCTCCTGTTGCACCAAAATAAATGGCTTTAGATTTGACACACGCATCAATGACATCTTGATTACGTTTACCTTTACCAATCATACCTCTAAGACCTTGCTCATTAATCAATTTTGGAGAGTAAGAATCCATTCTATAAGAAGTTGTTGGGCCTGCACTGCCGATTGGATCACCTGGTTTTGGAGGAGTTGGTCCAACGAAATAAATGACCGCACCTTTCATATCAAAAGGAAGTTCTTTTCCCTCGTCCAAAAGGTCAACCAATTTTTTATGTGCTGCATCACGCGCTGTGTAAACAACGCCTGTTAAATAAACAATATCGCCCGCTTTAAGTTGAACTACATCTGCTTCACTAAGTGGTGCTGTTAAGTGGTATGTTTTACTCATCATTTTCTCCTTATAGCTTGATATGCATGTGTCTTGAGCTATGGCATTGAACGTTAACGCTCACTGGCAAACTCGCAATATGACATGGGTTTTTTTCAATATGAACGCCTAGAACTGTGTTAGTTCCGCCCATTCCCATAGCACCAATACCTAAGTTATTAAGGAGTACCATTAATTCTTCTTCCATACTTTCAAGGACTGGATCTGAATTTTTACTTCCAAGCTCTCTAAAAAGTGCATGTTTAGAAGAAATAACTGCTTTTTCAAAGGTTCCACCAATACCAACACCTACCGTAAGTGGAGGACAGGGATTTGGACCTGCATCCGAAATAACTTGTTTAACGTACTCAATAATACCTTTTCTACCTTTTGCAGGAGGAAATACGGTTGCACGAGAGACGTTCTCAGAACCACCACCTTTTGCAGCGTATTCAATTTCAATTTTATCGCCTTCTACAATGTCAAAGTGAATGATAGCTGGTAAGTTATAACCCACTTCATCTTTAAGATTTGCTCGTGTGTCCCAATGACAGGTAGATGCTCTTAAATAACCCTCTTTGTACCCAAGTTCAGTTCCCTCGTTGATTGCCTTTTTAAGGCTTCCACCAACAACTTTTACATCTTCACCGACTTTAACAAAGAAAACCGCTAAGCCTGTATCTTGACACAAAGGTCTTGCTTCATTTTTAGCAATATCTGCATTTTCCAAAATTTGCTTCAATACCGCTTTGCAGACTTCACTTTTTTCAGTGTCGTAAGCATCTTGTATTGCTTTGTAAGCATCTTTTGGCAAATTCGTTGCACTGTAAAGAATCATGTCCTTTACGCTCTTAACGATCTCTTCGTACTTGATTTCTCTCATTTTTCCTCTCCGAAAAAGTTAGTTTTGGTCACACATAGTACTAGGTGTAGAGGTGCTTTGTTGAGTTTACATTTAAAAGGAGAGCACCTCTAAAAATCTTTACATGTAAAGATTTTTAGAAGTGTACATCCCAATCTTGGGATGTACCTTTAACGATTACATAAAAATGAAGGCTCCAACAAGCAAGACCGCAAGGAAAATCGCTCCAAAGATAGCGCCTAGTGCCCACCAACGTGCTTGAGAAATATACCCAGCACCGTACCAAATTGGTGAAGGACCTGTACCGTATGGAGTAATAATACCCATGATACCAAGTGTTCCTGATAGTAAAACCATAAACGTTGGGATTTGCTCAGGTGTAACAAATTTCATTGCAATAACGATGAAAACTGGTAACAACGCTGAAACGTGTGCAGTTACACTTGCAAAGAAATAGTGAAGAACAAAGAATACAACTAACATTGCAACAACCAATGCTGTTGGGCTAAGACCTGATAGTGAAGCTTCTGCTAAAGTACCAATCCATTTAAGGATTCCCACTTTTGCCAAACCACCTGCAAGTGCAACCAATGTAGCAAACCATACTAAAACGTTCCATGCACCTTTGTTTCCAACAATATCATCCCAAGAGATAACATTACAAAGAACCATCAAAGAGACGATAGAAATCGCAGCCATTGTGGCATTAACACCCAATTCTTTACCAAAAATCCAAAGGATTAATGCAAGAACCGCAAAGAAAAGCATCATAATTTCTTTGAAGCTAATTGAACCCATTTTTTTCAATTCACCCGCTGCCCAAATTGGCGCTTCAGGAGATTGTTTTTGAGTTGGTGGGAAAATAAGGTATGCTAAAAGCGGTACCAATAAGAAAAGTGGTAACATCAATGGAACCATAATACTTGCCCAAGCACCCCATTCAATGGTTACTTTTGCACTTTTCTCAATAATATTCACAGCCAATAAGTTTGGAGCAAGTCCTGTTAGGAACATAGAGCTTGTAACACATGTTGCAGCCATCGCTACCCATGAAATATACGCACCCAATTTTCGTGGCTCATTATCTGGAAGAGAATTGAAAATTTGTGGAATGTTAATCGCGATAGGGAAGATTGTACCACCACTTCTTGCTGTATTTGAAGGCATAAACGGTGCAAGAAGTAAGTCAGCAAACGCAACAGCATAACCAAGTCCTAGTGAGCTTTTACCCATAAACTTAACCATTACGAGAGAAATTCTTTTGCCAAGTCCTGTTTTTTGATACCCTGCAGCAAACATAAATGCAGCAAAGATTAACCAAATAATAGCATTTGAAAAACCTGAAAGTGCCCATTTTACACCTTCAGCTGGTTTTGGGTCAATAATGCCTAAAAGGGCAACCAAACAGACACCCACTAAACCAACAAGCGCAGCAGGAACAGGCTCAAGAACAAGACCTACGACAACTCCTAAAAAGATTGCCATAAAATGCCATGCATTCGCACTCAATCCCTCAGGAGCAGGGATAAACCAAACGACTAACGTCACCAATACTGGAATCAGCATTGATATTGCTTTTTTCGACATCGCGAAACCTCCATAATAAATTTGAACTCAACATCTCAAAATATTAAGACTGATGTAATTATATGGCGATAAAAGAGATATAAATGAGACTTTTTTGCTAGAATTACAAAAAAAAGTGTCTGGAAACTTATGAAAGTCTTAAAAATTGCAATTGTTTTATTTTTTTATACTTCATTCGCTTATGCAAATGAAATTTTACTCCTTCATTCTTACAATAAAGGTCTCAAATGGAGCGATGGTATTTCACAAGGTGTTGAAGATGTTATGAAAAAACATCCACAATACGAACTCACAACAGAATATATGGACAGCAAAAAAATAGAATCTGACCAATATTTTGAAGAACTTTTGGTTCTATACCGCAAAAAATTTGCACATCGTCACTATAAAGCTATTATTGTTGCTGATAATTATGCCTATGAATTTGCGCTCAAGTACCACCAAGAACTCTTTGCCAATACTCCTGTTATTTTTTGTGGCGTTGAAAATTTTGATCCAAAAGATATCACGCCTTATCATAAACCTTATTTTACAGGTGTCGTGGAATATAAAGATATTCGCAAAAATTTAGAGCTCATCCAACAACTTTTTCCTGCCATTAAAATGGTGTATATTATCAGTGATGATGCTTACTCTTCTTTGGTGATTAAAGATCAAATTATTGAAGAATCCAATTATTTTAAAGATAAATTTCGTGTGGTCTTTGACAATGAAATAGATTTTGATAAGATTGATGAAAAAATCAATAAACTCCCTCGCCACAGTGCTATATTATTTACCAGTTTTTACCGTGACATCAATGGAAAATACGTTCCTTACCATAAGCTTCAAGCCTTTTTTCAACGCTCAAAGTTTCCTGTGTTTGCACTCAATCGTATTCATTTAAACGAAGGTGTTATGGGAGGCTTTGTGGTTAATCCTTATGAACAAGGATCCTTAGCGGCTAAAAACGCTTTTGCACTCATTCAAGGAAGGGATATACACACACTGCCTGTACAAATACCTGTAGGTAACTATGCCTTTGATAATCATATCTTGCGTAAATTTGGAATTCCACTCAGTGATGTGCCTTCTCCCTCAGAAGTCATTAACGGGGTTGAAAGCTTTTATGAAAAACATCAAAAATTTGTTGAAAATGCTTTTGCGTTAATGCCCCTCTTACTCTTACTTACCACCATTTTAATTTTAAATGTCATTAAACGTATTTCACTCGAAAAAGAACTCTTGCGCCAAAACAAACTCGATTATGTTCTGTTAAACAACATCCAAAGTGCTATTTTTTGGAAAGCAAACGATGGAAAGATACTAGGCTGTAATGATCTTTTGTGTGAAATTTTAGAACGTGATAAATTGGATATTATTGGTAAACACGTCAATGAAGTGATGCCTGACATTTGTGATGCTATTCAAGACGTACCCTTAGATAGCCCACAAAGTACCGAAATTGAAATTGCTATACCGTATAAAGAAAAAAAAGTTTTTTCCACCCGCAGAACTTATTATACCGATGAAAAAAACCATGAAGCGGGTGTGGTAACTATTCTTACAGATATTACAGAGAAAAAGCGCATTGATACAGAGCGTAAACGCCACGAACAATTTGTCATTCAACGCTCTAAACAATCGGAAGTAGGCGAGATGATAGCCAGTATTGCTCACCAATGGAAAACGCCATTGGTCGAAATTTCAGCAATTGCTCAAGAGTTAATTTACAAACGCCGTAAAAAATCTTTGGATGAAGAAGATACTCAAAAATTTGTTGAAGACATTATGACGCAAGTCAAATACATGTCTAATACGATAGATGATTTTAGGCAATTTATTAAGCCTTCAACCAAACAAACAATGTTTAATGTCCGTGAAGCTATAGACGCACTCTTAAATGTCCTTAATCACAGTGTTAAGTACAATTATATTACGTTAAATATTTATCAAGAAGAGGGCGCTCCTCTTTTAGCCTTTGGTTATCCTAATGAATTTAAACAGTGCGTTTTAAACATCATTAATAATGCAAAAGATAGTATTATAAAAAAAAGAGAGACAAAGCCAACAGAAGGTATCATAACTATTGAACTAAAAAGCGATACAAACCATATCTATTTGGACATCAGTGATGATGGATGTGGGATTGATAAAAAGAATTTGGAGAGTATTTTTGATCCTTTTGTTAGTACCAAAGAAAATGGTGATGGCTTTGGCTTGTATATGGCAAGGCTCATTATTGAAGATAAAATGGGTGGTAAGATTGTTGCAAAACAAAAAGAAAATGGCGCCCAGATTTGTATTACTGTAAATAAAGTCAAAGGAGACGTATGAAAATATTAATTCTAGAAGACAACGAACGCTTAGCCAATCTTATTGTTGAAGCGTTAGAGCAGAAAAAATACCATGTTGACTTGTTTAACGATGGCAAAAAAGCACTCGAAGCAATCGATAATGGATATGACTGTTTTATTCTAGATATTAATGTTCCAGGTATTGATGGACTAAGCCTTTTAAAAGAGATCCGTAGCATGGATAATGCAACACCTGCGATTGTTATTAGCGCTAATGTTGAGCTTGAAACCATTCAAGAGGCTTATTGTAAAGGGTGTGATGAATACTTAAAAAAACCTTTTTACATGTACGAATTAGAAACGAAAATAGAAAAGCTTTGTAAACCCAAAATATCGCTTCTTAGATTATTTCAAGGCTTTAGTTATTCTATCGAACAAGAAAAGCTTACAGATGATAAAGGCGAAGAGATCAAACTTGCAAAAAAAGAGATTTTACTTTTAAATCTTTTTGCTAAGAATTTAGATAAAAATATCTCTTTTGAACGCATTGAACAGTATGTGTGGGGTGGAGAACTTACCACCACTGAAAATATCCGTGCATTGGTGAAACGTTTGCGCAAAAAGCTCCCTGATGAGACCATTGAAAATCAAGGTGGTATCGGCTACCGCTTAAACTATGAACATTAAAAGGTTACAATGATGTACTTAAACATTACCGAAGATTTTTTACAACTCGATTATGAAAAAGATATGAAACAATTTAATCCAAATACCTATTTTGAAGAGGAAGGAAGTGAAAAGTTTGATGGAAACTCTTCACAAGAGATGCTTATGATGCTCAACCAAATTGGTGAAGATTTACATTTAGATGACTACTCTCTTAAAAAATTAGAAATATTTTTAAAAACAGAGTTGCCCTTTTTTGCTGTCAATCGACGACTTATTCGTGAATGGGTACAAAAAAACTTTGTCTATTAAATGCTTAGTTTATGGACTCCAAAAGGTTTAAAATGAAAAAAATTTACTTTATACGACATGCCAAATCAAGTGATAAAGATGATATCTTAGATGATTTTTCACGTCCTCTTAATAGCCGTGGTAAAAATGATGTCACACTGATGGCAAAACGACTCAAAATGTTTGATGTCATGCCTGATATTATCTACACCAGTCCAGCTAAACGTGCTTTAAAAACGACAAAAGAGATTGTCAAAGAGATTGATTGTGATAAAAAGAAAATTGTGCTCTGTGAAGCGTTATATGAAAGCGATTATGCCTCTTATCTTGAGCTAATTCATCAAACAGATGACCAACACGATTCTGTTTTTATTATTGCACACAACCCAACACTTACAGAAGTGGCAGAGCGTCTTAGCGGTGCTATCTTAAGTAATATCCCAACGTGCGCTATTGTTTGTATCTCTTTTGATGTGCAAAGCTTTAAAGAAATTCATGAGGAGAGTGGGCATATTCTCTTTTTTGATTACCCTAAAAAACATTTTAAAAACTAGAACTTTCTGCGAAGCAATAAAAAAAGTCCAATAGTTAGCCCCATACACAAAAGCATTAAACTCCCTACAATAAAAGAGCCATTAGGAAGATTTGCAAAAGGTAAACCTTGGGTATTAATACCAAAATACCCCACAATCAAATTGAGCGGTAAAAAAATTCCTGAAAGAATCGTCAAAAGATAAATGGTTCGATTCATTTTCTCATTATTTCGGCTGGTATAAAAGTTATACAAATTGTTCAGTTTTTCCATCGCTAACAGTGTGGAGCGGTTGGTGCGTTCTAAATGTTCGTGGATATCTCTAAAATGTGTCACTAAAAAGTCCTCATTTTCATGATAACGCTTAATAAAATCTTCCATAACTTCTGCACCCAAAAGAAGCAATCGGTGGATACGTGCTAAATCTTTTTTATGCGTAAGCCAATAACGCATGAAATGCAAACGTGTATTATCACAAAGTTTTTCCTCCATCCAATCAATACTTTCATGGATATGTGCCACGCGTTTCATGGTATTGTTGGTTTGTGTATCTAAAATTTCATACACTTTTTGCATACTCTCTAAATCAACAAAAGTATGTGTTGCTTTATCAAAACCATAATAATGACCTCCCTCAAACACAAAGGCACAAGAGTCAACTTTTAATTCTTTTTCGTTTGAAGGTAGCGCTAAAATCAGCATAGCATATTCTGCTTCTTCCACAAACATAGAAGGGTGTGTAGGATTTTTAAGATCCAGTAAGTGAAAACGATCAATTACGTCATATAAATGATTCATATTAAATCCCATCCATCGTATCGGCTGCAATTTTAAGGCGCTCTTTATCAAAATGGGTATAAATACGTGAGGTATTTAAATCCGCATGACCAAGGGCTTCTTGCACCAAGATTAAATCACGGTTTTTTTGATACAGCAAAGTAGCAAAAGTATGGCGCAACATATGCGCACCATTTTTCTCTTTGCGAATGCCAGCAACAAGCAACATTTTATCCATCACGTAACTCACGTAGGCTTGTGTTAAGGGTTTTCCTGTGCGACTTTGAAACAACAAAGCAGATTCACTGCTTCGATACGCCATCCATTCATTCAAATCTTTTTCTATGTGTTCAGATTTTATCATCGCCGTTCGTGGTTTATTTCCTTTGCCACGAATCTGAAAAACAAAATACTCCCCATCTTTAACCATATCTTTTATCTTTATACCCAAGGCTTCACTCACACGCATGCCTGTGTAAATAATCAGCTTAATTAAAAGGCGATTTTTGGCCTGCACGTAGGGTTTAAACTCCGTCTCTTCAATGGCTTTAAAAAAACGAGAAAGTTCTTCTTTGTACATATGAGCAGGTAATTTTTCACCTCTTCGTCCGCCAAGCCCACCCCAATTTTTAAGTTCAATGCGAAATTGGTGTGCAGCGCCATTTTTTTCCTCATTTTGTTTATCCATAAACTGAAAAAAAGAGAGCAGGGCAATACGATAATTCTTTTTGGTGGCATCCGAGAGTGAACCTGTTTGTGAGGCTAAAAATTCACTCAACAGCTCTTCATCAATCTCTTTTAAACTCTTAAGCCCCATAGGCGTACTATAATAATAAAACTTCTCAAGCGGATTAATAAAAAGATTAATCCCAATCAAGCCAATATTTCGAGCTTCTTTAGCAATATTTTTCAACTCTTGCATGTTTTTGCACCCACGATTAAGGGAGCCAATAATAGAAGAAAGTTTGGCATTTTCTTCCACGTGACGATTGGAAAGAGAGGTGAGTTTATACTTCACAAAGCGATCAAGCCAAAAAAGTAAACTCGCATCAAAATTCTCTTTCTCATCGACTTTATAGCGCATTATTTACCTCGTTTCCTGTAAAACTCCGCTTTAAACGCTTTAAATTCACCTTTTAAAATGGCTTCTCGCATCTGTTTCATCAGTGTAAGGTAATAATGCAAATTGTGAATGGAAGCGAGTCTAAAATAAGTAAGCTCTTTGGCACGGAAAAGATGGTGCAAATAGCCTCTTGAATAGTGTTTACATGTAAAACAATCACACTCAGGATCTAGCGGGCTTTCATCTTTTTGAAACTTCGCATTTTTAATGCTGATTTTGCCAAAAGAGGTAAAAAGAGAACCGTTACGTGCATTGCGAGTCGGCATAACACAATCAAACATATCAACCCCTCGCTCGACATTTTCCACCAAATCCTCAGGCGTTCCAACTCCCATTAAATAACGAGGTTTATCTTTTGGCATCAGCGGTGTTACAAATTCTACGGTTTCATACATCAAAGCATTGCTTTCACCCACGCTAAGACCCCCAATAGCAAAACCATCAAAGGGAAGGGCGCAGAGTTCATTGGCACTAATTTGGCGAAATGCTTTATCCGTTCCACCTTGAATAATAGCAAAAATATTTTGATGCACACCCACACCCTCAGCTTGCTTTTTCTTATGATAGTTAATAGCACGCTCTGCCCAATCGGTAGTTCGTTTAATAGAGAGTGCAATACGCTCTTGGGTCGCTGGAAGAGCCACCAAATCATCTAAAATCATCATAATGTCAGAGTTTAAATTGTACTGAATATCCAAAACTTTCTCGGGCGTAAAATAGTGCGTTGAGCCATCAATATGACTCTTAAACATGATACCATTGCTATCGGCTTTAGAAATATCGCTAAGACTAAAGGCTTGAAAGCCACCGCTATCGGTTAAAAAACTGTTCGGAAATTTGGTAAAACCATGCAGGCCTCCAAAGTGTTTGACCACGGCGTCACTAGGGCGCAAATAGAGGTGATACGTATTGCCTAAAATAATTTGGGCTTCTAGCATTTCACTCATATCCACAGCATCTAAACTCTTCACACTACCTACTGTCCCCACAGGCATAAATACTGGCGTTTGAATAGTACTGTGTGCCGTTTTAATAGTACATGCACGGGCATTTCCATCGGTTTTATCTATCTGAAATTCCATTTTCGTTACAATATCCTTTTTTTGTATATGAGGGAGTTTGAGAATGAAAAAAATATTAATCATTGCTGATGGCATTCTAGCAAAACAATTTTTAGAAAGAGTTATGGAGAGTGAGGCGGGAGAAAACAGCTACACTGTCATTTCATACAAAGAAAATACACTACCTAAAAAACGCCCTGAAAATTTTAAATTTTTTGAGTTTGATCCCACGAGTTTAGATAAACTTTCTATTATTTTAAATGAACAATTTTTTCAAGTCATGATTTTACTCTCCAATGAATTAGACGCCATGAGTACCTATAAAAATGTAAGACGCATTGATAGTAAAGTACGCATTGTTTTTATGGATAGATGGGATTTAGATTTAGAAGAGATTGATGATAAACGCCTTTTACTGGTTAACTCGCGAGATATTTTAGCCTCTCGTTTTAAAGACCATCTGCCCAATATGCCCATTGTCGCACAAAATATTGGGCTAGGCATTGGTGAAATCATGGAAGTTTCTGTGCCTGTTGGAAGCTCTTATGCGTACCGTCATTTGGCTTCAATTGTACAAAGCAAGTGGCGTATTGCAGCGGTGTATCGCTCTAACACTTTATTGTTACCTCGTCCAGCGCTTATGCTTTTACCCAACGATCTTTTGCTAATGATTGGAGAGCCTCATGTTTTACAAAGTGTTTTTCGAAGCATTAAGAAAGAACAAGGGCAATTTCCATCTCCCTTTGGAAGCAGCATTTATTGTTTAGTCGATATGCTAGAGATGGATGAAGAAGAGATTGATTTACTCCTAAATGATGCACTACTGTTGCACTCAAAACTCAATAGCAACAAATTACATGTAAAGATTATTAATCCCACGTATTCAAAAATTTTGGAAAAACTCAAAAGCTACCATAACCACCATATTAACGTTATGATTGACTATTTTAAAACCAATCCACGCCTCGTTTTAAAAGAAGATACGGAGCATATGGATATTGGTCTTATCCTTGTCAATAATACGTTTTTTAAACAAAATAAACGAACGCTTTTTAAAACAAAATTACCTGTCTTTAAACTAGGTAAAAAAGGATTTTTGGCTCTGAATGAAGGTGTTGTTTTAAGCAGTGATGCACACGATATAGAGCAAGAATCATCTGTTATTTTTGATGTGTCTGCCCAACTTTCTTTACAATTAAAACTCTACACCTATGAGCCTGACCAAGAGCAAAAAGACACCAGTTTGATGGAACATTTTGACAACCTTTCAAAGATTTTTGGACGCGAAGTCGATGTCATTCAAAGTGAAAAAAATCCCCTCCTTAAGCTCAAAAACAAAGATAACATTTTGCAATTTTTACCCTTTAGTTCTAAAATTTTAGAATCCAATATTTTCTCAATTTTTTCAACCGACATGGAAAAATTGCACTTTAAATTAGCAGACAATTACCAGCTATTCATCCCAGTGAATGCATAATTAAGCGCTTTTTCAGTAAAATTAAATAAAAAATTATTTGGATAAACCATGCATATTGATGTTCTCTTAACCAAAACCATTTCCAGAGATTACAGTGTTTATATTGACGAACTTAAAACATTACACTTTGATACAAAAGTTCTTATTGTCACCAATACAACCGTTGCTGATTTACATTTAAAAACACTTCAATCTCTCATTCAGGCCAAAGAGCTTTACACCATTATCTTACCCGATGGGGAACAGTATAAAAACATGCAGAGCATTCATCTTATTTTAGATGCGTGTTTTGAGCACCGATTGGATCGAAAATCACTCATGATTGCTTTTGGTGGCGGTGTGATTGGTGATATGACAGGTTTTGCTGCTTCTATTTATCAAAGAGGTATTGATTTCATCCAAATTCCAACCACCTTACTTTCCCAAGTCGATGCGAGCGTAGGCGGGAAAACAGGCATCAATAATCCTTATGGTAAAAATCTGATTGGCTCTTTTTGGCAACCCAAAGCGGTTTATTGCGAAAGTGCTTTTTTAAAAACCCTTCCAAAAAGAGAGTTTTCAGCGGGAGTTGCTGAGATGATTAAAATGGCAGTCACGTTTGATAAAGCCTTTTTTGAGTGGCTAGAGTCTCATGATGTGCATGAAGAAAAAAACCTTAAAGAGGCCATTGCTAAAAGTATCGCCATAAAAGCCAGAGTGGTTGCACAAGATGAGACAGAACAAGGTGTACGAGCGGTATTAAATTACGGACACACCTTTGCACACGTCATTGAAAACCAAACACACTATACGACCTTTTTACATGGAGAAGCCGTAGCCATTGGCATGATAATGGCAAATCTACTTGCTTCTAAAGTAAACCTTTTAAGCCATGAAGAGAGTCATCGTATCCAAACGCTTCTTGAGCGCTACGCACTTCCGACTTCTTATCGTATTGAGTCGTATGAAGCTTTTTATGATGCCTTTTTCTTGGATAAAAAAAGCGAACATTCAAAAATTAAATTTATTTTGCCCAAAGGCATTGGCGGGCATGAAATACGTAGCGACATTCAAAAAGAAATTGTTTTAGAAGCCCTAAAGGAAGCCAATGTCTAAAAAAATTTTCTGGCTCATTCTTTTTACATGTAACATTTTATTTGCAGAGACAAACAGCACTACAAAACTTGAAGAGACCATTAAAATAGACTCTTTTCGTCAAAAAATTCTCTCGATAGAAGAGTCCATCAAAGACAATATCTGGTTCAAACGTTATGGAAATTATTTGAATTACCAGAAACTCCTTGAAGAACTCTCTACGGTCGAAAACGAAAGTAAAAAGTTTAAAACAGGCAAAGACAAAGCAGCCTTAGAGCGCTACGAGAAACTCCTCAATAAACAAGAGTCTTTAAAACAGCAAATTGAACTGTTACAAGAGTATAAAAACTCACCATTTAGCACATTGGTTGAGCCTCTTGAATTGGAGAGTTACCCAAAAGTCACAAATCCTTTTGCGATTATTTCAGCGCTTTCGTATATCAAAAAAATAAAACAAGACAGTGTTGAGTACAAAACACGCATTGACAATCTAAGCTTTTTGGTGAACAAACTTAAAGAAAAAATGAGTTTACTCGAAGAGATTTACCGCATTGAAAGCTCTGTGATTAATGAAGACTTGATTTATGAAGCCCAAAAAGAGCTCAATGCCTTCACCACCGCACAAGAGATCGCCAATACCAGTTACTCTTTACATGTAAAGAAGGTAGAAGAGGCAAGTGGGCGCATTACACAAGATATTACCGTGCAAATGAAACGTGCGTTTAATATTGGTATTTTTATTATTGTTGTGGTAGTGATTTCTTTGCTACTTAAATTTGCAGCAAAGCGTTACATCAAAGACAACGACCGTTTTTACACGGTCAATAAAATTATTAATTTTGCCAATGTTACACTGATTATTTTAATTTTACTCTTCTCTTACATTGAAAATGTCTCCTATTTGGTAACCGTCTTAGGTTTTGCATCCGCAGGTATTGCCATTGCCATGAAAGACTGGTTTATGAGTATTTTGGGCTGGATGGTGATTATTTTTGGTGGCAGCTTCCACGTGGGGGATCGCATCAAAGTGCAAAAAGATGGGCTCATTTATGTGGGCGATATTATTGATATTTCGCTTTTGCGTATGACCCTTTTAGAAGATGTAACCATTAGTTCGTACAGGGATAACAGGCGAGCAGGAAGGGTTATTTTTGTGCCCAATAATTATGTCTTTACCAGTTTGATTTCAAACTATACCCATGGCACGATTCGTACCGTTTGGGATGGCATTGATATTTTTATCACCTTTGATTCAAACCACAAAAAAGCGGTACATTTAGCCCGTGAAATTACCAAAAAATACGCCAAAGGGTACACCGATATTGCCCGAAAACAACTCAATTTATTGCGCAGTCAATACAGTCTTAAAAACACCAATGTTGAGCCTCGTATTTTTTCCTTTATTGAACCACAAGGTTTTTGTATTAGCTGTTGGTATATGACCAATTCCTATGCAACACTTACCCTTAGAAGTACCATCAGTGCTGAATTGGTTGATGCTTTTAAACAAGAACCTGACATTACCATTGCATACCATACGACAAATATCAATCTTGCACGTCAAGAAAAACCGCAGATGAGCGAAGCACCAAAGAGTTTAGATGAAAAAAGTCTTTTTTAAAACCTTTGGGTGTCGCACCAACATTTACGACACGCAAGTGATGATAGAAAATCTCAAAGATTTTGAAATCACAGAACATGAAGCAGACGCAGACATTGTCGTAGTAAACTCCTGTACGGTTACCAATGGTGCCGATACGGGTGTGCGCAGTTATATTAACCACGCTTCAAAGCTAGGGAAAAAAGTGATTTTAGCAGGCTGTGGAGCGATGAGCAAAGGGGAGAGCCTTTTTTCTCAGCAAAAGGTTTTTGGCGTACTAGGGCACTCTGAAAAACGCTCTATCAATACCTTACTTCACAACGCCACTCCTTTTTTTGAGATAGGAGATTTAACCTCACTGGATGAGACCATTGTGCATGAATACACGGGCAAAACCAAAGCCTTTATTAAAATTCAAGAGGGGTGCAATTTTCGCTGTTCGTACTGCATTATTCCTTATGTGCGAGGCAATGCCCGCAGTCAGGATGAGCAAAAAATCATTGAGCAGGTGGAAAAACTAGCCCTCAATGGTTATGGTGAGTTTGTGCTCACGGGCACCAACATAGGCAGTTATGGCAAAGATAAAAACAGTAGTTTAGGAAAACTCGTCCAACGCTTGGGTGCGATTCGAGGGGTAAGACGTATCCGTTTAGGAAGCATTGAGCCTGTACAAATTGATGAGAGTTTTAGGGAGATTTTAAAAGAGCCGTGGTTAGAGCGTCATTTACATGTAGCGCTTCAGCACACTTCTGAGGAGATGCTAAAACTCATGCGACGACGCAACAGTGTCACACAGGATTTGGAGCTTTTTAGCGAACTGAGCGAAAAAGGGTTTGCACTAGGAACCGATTTTATCACAGGGCATCCAGGGGAGAGTGAGGCTCTTTGGGAAGAGGCGTATGCGATGCTTGAGAAATTCCCACTTACGCACATTCACGCCTTTACCTACTCCAAACGAGATGGTACACCCTCAAGTACGATGAAACCAGAAATCAAAGGCGATGTTGCTAAAGCAAGGCATCAACACATAGAAGCACTCATTGCGCAAAAAAACCGTGCGTTTCGTGAGAAAAACAGCACAACACCTTTAGACGTTTTAGTCGAAGAGTCCAAAGAAAACCATTTTGTTGGCTACGACCAATTTTTTAACAAAGTCATCATTCAAAGCCAGCGTGACCTGCTCAAAGAGTGGGTAAGAGTTGAGCAGTATGACATTATGCAGGAGGCAAACTATGCACATTTTTAAATCCCAAAAACTCATGCTCTCGCTTATGGCACTGAGCGTTTTTGTTATTTTGCTTTTATTTGGGTATGTGCGGGGTGATTCAAACAGTATTGATCTACCAACCTACCATGCGCTCTTAGAGAGTGGGGCGATTAAAAAAGCCAAAGTCGAAGAGAATGAGCTTATTCTTTACAGTAACAATGAGCAGTATGTTATTATCAAAGATGGTATTAACATTGCAGAATTACTTAAAAAAGTGCCCATTGAAGTGCATAAAAGCAATCCTATCCTTGAAGATTTAATTTTAGTAGGGGTTATGGGAAGCATTTTGTTTATTTTGTTGCTGGTTGCTCGTAAAAGAAGAGCCGAAGATGTGCAAAAAGAGCAAGAAGCGAACCAAAAAGCCATGGCAAGTTATGACCCTTTTATGAGCAGTGTGATTCGACCTGTGCGTGCTCAGGTGAGTTTTAAGGATGTTGCTGGGATTCAAGATGTCAAAGAAGAGCTTGAGGAGGTGGTGGATTTTCTTAAAAACCCCGCCAAATACAAACGCTACGGCATTAGACTGCCCAAAGGTGTCTTACTCGTAGGCCCTCCAGGTGTGGGTAAGACCATGATAGCCAAAGCCGTTGCAGGGGAGGCGAGTGTGCCTTTTTTCTACCAAAGTGGGGCAACCTTTGTACAAATTTACGTGGGCATGGGAGCTAAACGGGTTAAAGAGCTTTTTTCGCAAGCCAAAGCACACGCACCTTCGATTATTTTCATTGATGAGATTGATGCGGTAGGACGAGCACGAGGGGGCGCACGCAACGATGAAAGAGAAGCCACTCTCAATCAACTTTTAACCGAAATGGACGGGTTTGAGGACAGCAGTGGGGTCATTGTGATTGCGGCGACCAATAAAATAGATATTATTGATGAAGCGCTGCTTCGTTCAGGGCGTTTTGACAGACGTATTTTTATCTCATTGCCCGATAAAAATGACCGCTTGGAGATTTTAAAAACCTACCTAAACAACAAACCTTACGAGGTCAATATCGATGAATTAGCCACCATGAGCGTGGGCTTTAGCGGTGCGGCATTAGCAACCTTTGTGAATGAAGCAGCGATTAACGCTTTGCGCCGCAATGCTGAAATCATCGAGCTTCAAGACTTTATTGCCGTACGCCAAAAAGTCTTGATGGGTAAGAAAAAGGTGCTCAGTTTTTCCGATGATGAGAAGAAAATTCAAGCCTATTATCAAGCGGCAAAGGCATTATGTGCCTACTGGTTTGAGATAGAGTTTGACAAAATCAGCATCGTGAATGACCGCATTAAAGATATGGACAGAGAAATTGAATCAAAAACCCAAATGCAAAGTAAGATTAAAGTCTATTTAGCTGGCATGGTAGCCATGAAACTCAAATACAATGAAAAATTCACCAATGCCACAGAAGACATTAACCGTGCAACCCAAATTGCCAAAGAGATGGTAGAACTCTACGCTATGGGTGAAAAATTGCTCCCTTATGAGAGCGATATTTTGCAGATTTTGGAAAATGCACACAGCGAATTGGAACATTTTTTGGAAAATATGAACACACCTCTGGAAAAAATTGCCCATGAATTGTGTGAACATGAGAGCATTTCACGCACACGCCTTAAAGAAATTATTGATGATGTTCTTTAGTGGATTTTGCCTTCAAAACGAAGAGGCTCTTTTTGAGCCTTACCTCATAAAAAGCAATTTCACCGTCGCTGGGTTTAGCTACGGGGCTATCAAAGCGTTTGAATACGCCTTTACATGTAAAGAGCGCATCGACACCCTACAACTCTTCTCACCCGCTTTTTTTGAGGATCATGACGCCAAATTTAAAAAGCTCCAAACCCTCTCTTTTACAAAAAACAGCGAAGTTTATACACAAAATTTTATGCAAAATTGTACATATCCATCAACGTTTAGCGTAGCACCGTTTTTTCAAAAAGGAAGCATCGAAGAACTTCACGAGCTTTTACACTACACGTGGGACAAGACACGCCTACGCTCTTTACACGAAAGAGGAGTAAATATTGAAGTCTATGTGGGGGAATGCGACACCATCATAAATTCTTTACATGTAAAAGATTTTTTCGTGGAATGTGCAACGGTGTATTACCTTAAGCGTGTAGGGCATATTTTGCAATGATGCAGCCTTTAGATGAAACTGCCGTTTTAAAACGCTTACAAGCACCATCCCCTCGTGCCTTTTTTCTTCTGTTCTACACCACCCAATGCAGCCAATGCAAAATCGCCCACGCACGACTAGAACGAGTGATGCAAAAAAGTACCTTTGATGTAGACTTCTTTACATGTAATCTCGATGTTGCCCCAAAAGTGAGTGAGCATTTTGGCATTCGCTCTGTACCTGTGTGCATGACATACAACCAAAAAGGTGAGCAACAAAGGGTTGAATACGCTCTAAAATCCGAAGCGGTTTACGAGAGCATGGTGCTTAGTGTTAACGCAAAAAAAGGTGACCCAAAGTCACGGTTGCTAGGCTTCTAAGAGTATTTGGATGCTTTTACATGTAAAGAAAATTAAAAGTCTAATCCTTTTATTTTATTCTAAATAAAAACAATATCAACAAGGGATAAATCCAAATGAAATATTTTAAATACAAAATCAAGAATGATGATAATTTGATTGATATAGAAAGTAAAATTGCAGACATAATATTTAAGATTTTTACGGTCTTCTTTATTGGTTTTCTTGGAACAACTATCTCAATTTATAATTTAAAACTAAATAATGAAAAAACAATATATGAGTTATTGACTACAACCACAAAACAAATAGAAGAAAGCAGAAATCTTTCTATGGAAAGACATTTAGAACCAATATTCTTCGCTCTGGAAATGTCTGGAAGAGCATTTTCAAAAAACTCATTGCTTGAGTATTTGTCTTCAAATGATCTTCAATACCAGCAGATTAATAAAAATTTTCTTGAAACAACTAATCAATTTAAGGCTAATATAAATGAAAAATTTGAAAATAATAATATAGCATCATATATGTCTATTGCGACCATTGTTTTTTCCTTTTTAATATATGCATTTTTGCAAGTAAAGATATTAATAAAACTATTCAAATATAAAGAAAATGCAATAAATAACCATAAACTAACTAGGAAGAATAGAGGCTAAACCTTTCAATTAATGGTGACAGGTTCCTTTAAATCGTTTCTATTTTCCCTCCCATTTCTTTACATGTAAAGATAAGAATATATCAAGAACATCAAGGAATCCTCCGCATGAACACACCACCAAACGATTCAAAAGAACTCTTAGCCCTCAATAAGCCAAAAGGCTATCTGGTCACACGTTCGGACGACCTTGGGCGAAAAACCGTTTATGAGCTTTTGCCTGAGTGGGCTTTTACGGAGGGGTGGATGCCCATTGGACGGCTTGATTTGGAATCAAAAGGGCTTTTGCTTTTTACAACCAACAGCAAAATCAACCATGCATTGACCACGCCTAAAAATTGCATCAAAGTTTATGAGATTTGGGTGCGAGGTCATGTGAGCGATGCACATATTGCAGAAGCATTAAATGGAGTGCAAAGCCCACACGGTCTGCTCAAAGCACTTAATGTTGAGAAAATCAGCACGGGTGGCGCAAAAACAAAACTTAAAGTTGTCATTGACGAGGGAAAAAATAGGCATATTCGCCGCCTTTTTGGCGCACTTAAAGATTCAAAATTTGGCACACCTTTAAAAGTATTGGAGCTCAGTAGAATCAGCATTGGCAGTTTTAATCTCGACATAAAAAGTGGTGAATGGCGCTACCTTTTAAAAGATGAAGAGAAACTGCTGATAAGCCATCTCCACAAAACCTAAGCGTCGCTATACACGAGCATTTTGTTTCGCTTGCTCTAAACTCTTTACATGTAAACAGAAGAGGGAGCAAAGAAATTCTTTGAGATTTTGGTAAAACGGCTTTACATGTAAAGTTAAAAAGCACCAACACAAAACAATAAGACATACTAAAAGCATCTTATTGTTTTGCTAAACGTAATAACGTAAAAAGCAGGTATTATAAATTTAGTTTGGAAGACAACGGTAACTACCATTTGGGGAGTCTGTGTACATACCATTATTGCCAAACGATATCTTGCCAAAACATGAAGCATATCTATAGGTTTTTCCTGGTTTCACTTCTAGCGTTTTACTTTGTCCTGGTTTAAAATTATCAGAGTGTGTATAAAAACCTCCATTTGGACCATCTCCACATCGTTTACTAGAGTATTTTAAATCTCCACACCATATAACAAAAACATTTTGAGAACAATTATTGGTAATTGTTGTCCCTACTACGTTGACGCAGGAACTAGCACTTTTACCTGGATTTTTTGCCAATGCTTGGCTCGTAAAAGCCACCATAAGCAATGAAACAAATAGCAACGGATTCATTTTAGATATGATTTTTTTCATCGTGTTTTAGTCCTTTTTTCTTAATACTAAAATAATACTTAAAAAAAATTAACAAAAACTGAATTAAAAATGACAAAAGAACAACACCTTTGAATTAAAATATACACTTTACAAGTAAAATTTTCCTACCTCACTCCACCAAAACAATTCCCACCCCCTCCAACAAACTCAGTGCTTCAAATCGGCTAAATATCGCGCCTTTGAGGTGGTTGGTGCGTAGGTCGATTTGGGTATTGGAAGCGTTTGTAAAATTGGCATTTTCCAGATGTGTGCCTCCAAAAAGAGCACCTTTGAAGTCGGTGGCGGTGAAGTTGGCGTTGTGGAGTAGGGCGGAGCGAAAGTCGATCTCTTTGGCACGGCATTCGCTCATAACTAGCCCTTGCATACTGAGTCCAAAAAAGTTACTGTCATCTAAAATACACTCTTTAAATTTTAACGGTAGAGGATTGAGTAGGCTTTTCCAGTTGCACATGCACCAGTCGATGCCGTTCATCTTGCATGAGGTAAACTGCGTGTTACTCACTTTGCTATCGGTGAGTTTCATGACGCTTAGATTGCAGTTTTCAAAGTGACAGTCGATAAACCTGCACGCATAAAAGAAGGTCTGACTAAAATCGCACGCAACAAAGGTACACTCTTCAAATTCCGCTTTATTTAAACGTGTGCCATGCAGATCAACCCCTTCAAATCGCTCGGCAAAGCAGTCTAGGTTATCGGCTATGTTTATCGTATTCATTCACGCTCCCCTTGCGTCTCAAACGATTTGCATCGCTTTTACATGGTAAGGATTTTAGCCAAACCTTGATTAAACCTTTTGTACCTACCAAAGAGTAGGGAAGCTACACTGCTATTTTCATGCTATATACTTAATGTAGAATTTTTAGTAATAATTAAGAAATACCTTTTATAAAGGAGGTGTAAAAGCGCAAAGAGGTCATCATCGTATGTGGAAAATTCAGGGCAAATGGTTTAGCACCGTATGTTAAATGTTATTTGCATGAAGGAAAAGGTTGGAAGAAGTTTCGTCACATCATCATCTTATCTACCAAAACAAGGAGAACACTTACATGTCAATGAAAAATCGTTTATCTCATCTAAAAACTATGATGCTTATGCCCATTATGGTCTTTGTAGCTCTTTTTGCATTTACTCCCTCCGCCATCGCATCGAGCAGTGCGGACATTACGCTTGATCAAGCCATGGCTGTCATCGCTGCTGCTAGAACAAAAGCACAGAAACAAGGAACGCTCATGGATATTGCTGTTGTTGATGCGGGTGCCAACCTTAAGGCATTTGTACGCATGGACGATGCGTTCTTGGGGAGCATTGATATTTCTATCAAAAAAGCAAAAACCGCACGCTTTTTTAATATGCCTACAGGCGATTTAGGCGCATTGGCACAACCTGGCAAGCCCTTGTATAACATTGAGTTTTCCAACGGTGGACTGATTACCTTCCCTGGAGGACTTCTTTTAAAAGACAGCAAGGGCGTTATTATTGGAGCCATTGGTGTGAGCGGTAGTAGCGTTGAAAATGACCACGAAGTCGCTTTAGCAGGTGCGCAAGCCTTGTTAAAATAATCTAACACCTCCATAGAAACGAAACCCTAAAAATCTTTCGTTTCTAACCCCTTTATACACCTTACTTCATCCTATTTTTTGTTTGTTTGAGAAAATCAGGCATAATGCTCGCTTTATAAAAACTCCAGACAATGACATTTTTAAGGAATCACATGCGTGAATTTTTAGAGGGCGTTTACGAGGCTATTATGACCACCTCCGCATGGGAAGGCTTAGCCGTATTTTTATCGCTTTCTTATCTCTTCTTGGCAATGCGTCAAAGCCTTTGGTGCTGGCCTGCGGCATTTTTAAGTACGCTGATTTATGCGATTCTTTTCTTTGATGCCTCCTTGCTCATGGACTCAGCGCTCAATGCCTACTACCTCATCATGGCAGTGTATGGTTGGTACGCATGGAAGCATGGGAAAAGGGAAAATGAAGAGCGTGAGGTGAGTTCTTGGGGTGTGGTTAAACATTTGAAAATTATTGGTATGCTTGTGTGCGTATCGCTTCTGTTTGGCTACCTTATGGCGACGTATACACGAGCGGATTTTGCCTATTTAGATTCGGCGACCACCGTTTTTGCTGTGTTTACCACCTATATGCTAGCACAAAAAATTCTTGAAAATTGGCTCTATTGGATAGTGATTGACGCTGTTTCTATTTATATTTACATAGAAAAAGCCTTTTACCTCACGGCTGTTTTATTTTTTCTCTACACCGTTTTGGCAACCTTTGGCTTTTACCAATGGAAAAAAGATAAAAGAGTTTCATGACCATTGATTTTTTACGTACCTATGCGTGCTTTAGCAATGAAACCTTAGTGCACCTCACACGCTTAGAAAATCAAGGCTACAATAACACCAATTACTGCCTTATGAGCACCCAACAAAGCTACCTTGTACGGGTTTTTGGGCACAATGCTCTAGAGAGAAAGCATGAGTTTACGATAGCCAAAAAAGCTTTTGTAAAAGGCATTGCTCAAAAGCCATTGCTTTTAGACCGTCTTAACAACCTTATGATTGCACGCTTTGCAGAAGGGGTTCACCACAGCAAACTTACGCAAAAAGAGCTACAAAGCCTTGCTCGAACCCTACGCACACTGCATAGCATTGCTTACCAGCAAAAACCTTACGATATGAGCAAAGCGTATAAAAAGCCTCTTCAAAAAAGAGCATTTCTTCTCTTTAAAAAACTGTACATGCTACGCAAAGATAATGTACTCTGCCATCATGATTTAAACCCTAAAAATATTCTCTTTCATCAACACAACATTACGTTCATTGACTGGGAATACGCTCGCATCAACGATAGGTATTTTGATTTGGCAAGTATTTGCGTAGAATTTAACCTCACCAAAAAAGAGAGTCATCTTTTTTTACGCACCTACTTTACATGTAAAGAAAAATACGACCTTAAAAAATTAGACCTTTACAAAAAAGTCTATAATATCGTATGTGAAACGTGGTTTGATGAACATTTTAAGGAGAAAATATGTCCCAACGCTTAGAAATTTCACAACTAGGAAGTCCCGTTATTCGCTTTGTCGCAAAACCAGTCAGCGACATTTTAGCCCCTGAAATTCAAGCACTCATTGATGCTATGATCTTTACATGTAAAGAATCCAAAGGAGTAGGTATTGCAGCTCCTCAAGTAGGGCATTCTTTAAGTATGCTCATTATGGCATCGTATCCAAATTCACGCTATCCGTATGCTCCGCTCATGGAGCCAACCGCCTTGATCAACCCTCACATCATCGCTTTTTCTGAGGAATACACTAAGGACTGGGAGGGGTGTTTGAGTCTTCCTGGAATTCGTGGATTTGTGCCACGCTATAATGAGATAGAAGTGGTCTATTTTGATAGAACGGCCAAAGAGCAACACGTCGTTTTCAAAGATTTTCTAGCACGTCTCTTTCAACACGAATACGACCATCTCATCGGTAAAGTCTTTATCGACAGAGTAGAATCAACACAAGAGATTATTATGGAAAAAGAGTACCAACGCCTCATGGCTGAAAAAGAAGCACTCACCCAATTTTAATCTTTACATGTAACGCCATTTCTATTGACAAAATCCTCTCAAAAAAGTACTATTTCAAAAATGAATGACCGTCAGTCATTTTAAGGAGAGGTATGGCACGGATTATAGATAAAGAAGAAAAACGGTGCGATATTGCTCGTGCGGCGATTGATCCTTTTTGTGAAAAGGGCATTGCGCAGACGAGTATTGATGAAATTGCCAAAAGTTCAGGTGTGGCAAAGGGAACGGTGTATCTTTATTTTAAGAACAAAGAAGAGATTATCTTTGCGATTTGGGATATGCTCTCTAAACGCCATAAAGAAGAGTTTGAAAAGCGACTTCATCCTTCCATGAGTGCGCAAGAAAAAATCTTAGCCTATTTTAATTTTAGTGAATGCGAAAAAGATAACGATAAAGAGAAGATGCTCACCCTCTATCAACATTTTGTGAGCGCTATGCTCATTGATAAAACAGGGCTCTACACCGCTTATTTTGAAAGTTTTTTTCAAGAAGATTTTGATTTTATTGCACACTGTTTGGAAGAGGGTGTCGCTAAAGGTGAATTTGAGCTTGAAAATAGCGCATTGCTCAGTAGCAGTATTATTTTACTGCTCAAAGGCTTACTCGTACGTGCCAAAGCCTCCAATATGGGATTTTACGAAGCACAAAATCTCCTCTTTGAGCATGTTAAATTTCTTTTAAATCACGCCACAAGGAAGCATGGATGAAAAAAATTTCCTTACTGATTGCATTTCCACTTTTAAGTTTTGCCTCTGGCAATTTAAGTGAACTCTTAAATCTTGCCGAACAAAACGATTATGTTCAATCCTCTCGCTATCAACTCGAATCTGCCCAAGAGAGAGCATACAGTGTTAAAAGTGGCTATTTGCCTAGTTTAAGTCTAGGGGCTAATCAAACCTTCAACAAAGAAGAAAATATGTTTACCCCTGAAAAGAGCCGAAACGCAAATGCCACACTCTCTTTTACCCTTTACGATGGAGGCAAACGAGAAGCGCAATTTTCACAGCAAAATGCACTGGTAAAATCAGCAACCTTTGCCCTTGCATCGGTACAAAATAACGTCTCTCTCAATGTCATTTACGCTTATTTTAACTATTTAAGCACCAAAGAGAGCCTCAAAGCCACAGAGCAAAAAAAAGAGCAGCTTTTAGCCGAACGCACCCGTTTGGAAAAATTTGTCAGCGTGGGCGCTGCTACCGAAGATGAACTTCAAAAAATCATCTCTAACGTTGAGCAAAGCAATGTAGACATTCTTACCCTTCAAAACACACTGAACAATATCTCTAACACGCTTGAATACCTTATTGGCAAACGAGTCGAAGTCGAGGAGGGTTCACGTGTGTGGCTTCAAGAAGCGCTGAACAATAAGGGAAAACGTCTGGATATTTTAGCGCTTGAGCAGAGTGTTAAAAGCACACAAGAGGAGACGAACATCGCCAAATCAGCGCATCTACCCACATTTAAGTTAGAAGATACCTACTCACGTTTTAAAAACGACTACGCCAATAATGCATGGGAGAGTGACAAAGATAACCAAAACAGCATTGTGCTCTCCATGCAATGGAAACTGTTTGACTTTGGCTCCACGTCTGCTGGTGTACAAGCCGCGCAAAAAAACTATTTGGCTAAAAGCAGTGAGTTAGCCTACGAAAAACACAAAGCCAAAGCGAGTTATCAAAGTGCGTACAACAGTTATCGCACCGCTTTAGCAAAAATAGAAGCCAACAAAGCCAAACTTCACGCCTCAGAGATGACCTATGAACTGGTCAAAAAGAAGTTTCAACAAGGCATTGTGAACAATGTAACCTATTTGGATGCCTTAAGTGAGCGATTTAGCGCACAAGCGCAACTCCAAACTGCTTTGCATGAAGTGGAGTATCAAAAAGCCATCCTGCTGTATGAAATGGGCGAAGAAATCAAAGGAGCCATTCAATGAAAAAAGTTTTAATCACCACCTTATTTATGTTTCAAGCCCTTTTTGCGGGTGAAGTCTATGCCACGTTTGATGTGATCAGCGAAAAAAGCTCCGAGCTTGGACTCTCCATTTCAGGCGTAGTTGGAAATTTACATGTAGATGTTGGAAGCAGAGCCAAAAAGGGTGATCTGCTCCTTTCTCTTTACAATGCTGAAGAGAAAAACGCCTATGAAATTGCGCAAAAAAATGCGGAACATGCCCAAAAAGTCTATGAACGTTATGCCAAAATTGCGGATGTGATTGACAAAGAGAAGATGGAAAATTATCTTTACGATAGAGATGTGAAGCGTCTTACCGCTCAAAGCAAAGAAATTGTCTATAAAAAAACAGAGCTTCGTGCCCCTTATGATTTGGTGGTGAGCAAAAAGATGACCGAACTTGGGAATATTGTCTTAGGATCTCAAACAAAACTCTTAACCGTTGAGAGCATTGATGATGTGAAATTGGTGCTGAAATTTGATGAAAAGTACTGGCAAAGTGTCAAAGTCGGACAAAAATTTCTTTACAAAGTGGATGGAAGTGAGCAAAGTTACGAAGGGGTGATTAGTAAAATTTACCCTACCGTGATTTCAAGTACCAGACAAATGCAAGCTGAAGTCAAAGCAAAAAACCTCCTTCCTGGTCTTTTTGGCAACGGCAATATCATCGTGGAATAGCCTATGTATAAACTCTCCATTAATCGCCCCATTACAACGTTAATGGGTGTTTTAACGTTTATTGTCTTTGGGCTCATGTCTTATAACACCATGCCCATAAATCTTTTTCCTAATGTTGATTTTCCCATTGTCACGGTTCAAACCACCTACAACGGGGCAGACCCATCCACGGTAGAGACCAAAGTCACCGATAAAATTGAAGAAGCCGTCTCTGGCGTTGATGGCATTGATAAGCTAATGTCCACCAGTTATGAGGGCTTTAGCGTTGTGACCATTCAGTTTGAGCTGACCAAAGACCTCGATGAAGCGACCAATGATGTCAGAGATAAGATAGGAGCGATTAACCTCCCTAGCGAAGTGGATAAACCCGTAGTGAAAAAACTGGGCGCTTCAGGAGCGGTCATCAGTCTTTTTATCGCTGATAAGGGCGAAGATAGCAAAGCCTTAATGCGCCTTGCCGATGAAAAGCTCAAATCCCAACTCCAACGCATTAAAGGGGTGGGGGAAGTGAACATTGTAGGTTATCAAGACCGTGAGATTCGTATCTTTCTTGATCCTTTTCTACTGGCTAAATATGCGCTAAGCTCATCCGATGTGAGTGCTATTATCTCAAAGCAAAATATCAAACAGGGTGCTGGAAAGATTATTAATCAGAACCAAGAGATTATCATCAAAGCAGAAGGCGATGCAAAGAGCGTTGAAGCGGTGGGTGAGCTTTTGCTTAAACCTGGTGTGATGCTCAAAGATGTTGCGACCATTTACGATGGGCTGAGTGATGCAAAGAGCTACTCTTCGTACAATGGACAACGTGGTGTGACCCTTGAAGTGAAAAAAATAGCGGGTGAAAACTCTTTGAGTATTATCAATGAGGTGAAAAAGACGCTTCCAAAATTACAGCATTTAGCAGGTGATAATTTTGAGATTAAAGTGCTTCAAGACCAGTCTGAAAAGATTATGGTCAATATTAACAATGTTCGTTTTGACCTTATTTTTGGTGCGTTTTTATCTATCGTTATTGTCTTTGCCTTTTTACGCAATGTCACAGCCACGATTGTTTCAGCTCTTGCGATTCCAACCTCTGTTATTGGTACCTTTGCGATTATTGATGCGCTAGGGTATGACTTGAATCGTTTGACCCTGATTGGTCTGACCCTTGCCATTGGTATTTTTATTGACGATGCCATAGTTGTTATTGAAAACATTATGAAAAAGATGGAAGAGGGGATGGAGCCTTTTCAAGCCTCATTTGAAGGTATTAAAGAGGTGGCTTTTTCTATCTTAGCGATTTCTGCGGTGTTATTGGCGGTTTTTATTCCTGTGGCATTTATGGATGGCATTGTGGGTATGTTCTTTAACTCCTTTGCTATCACTGTGGCGTGTGGTATCGTTATCTCCTATCTTGTGGCAGTTATGTTTATTCCCAGCGTTGGAGCTCGGGTTTTACAATCCAAAGAGAGTTGGTTTTACCATGCCACTGAGCCGATTTTAAAAGCAATTGATAAGAGTTATGTCGCACTCTTAAAACCTATCCTTCGGTTTAAAACACTTGCCATTATCGCCACCATAGGCTTACTCGTGGCTTCTGCTACCTTAAAGGTAGGTATGACCTTTATGCCTATGCAAGATAACAGCGAATTTCAAATCTCTATCAAAGCGCCTGTGGGCATTAATTTGGAGAGCATGAAAGCCAAAATGGAGCCTATTGATGCGCTTTTAAAAGAGGATAAGGATATTGTCTACTCGATTTCAACGATTGGGTATAACGCAGCTAAGGAGATTCATAAAGGGAAGTTTTATGTCAAACTCAAACCTGTTGTCAATCGTGAGAGAACGCAAGAGAAGATTATTCAGTATTATCGTGAGAAGCTTAAAACCTTTAGCGATATGACCATTTTAGTGGAAAAGGTCGATGATTTTGATACAGGTGGAACAACGGCTCCCGTGCAAGTCGTTATGACCGGAGAGAGTCTTGAAGAACTCGATAAGATCTCTTTAAAACTGATGGAAATTCTGAAAAATACAAAGGGCATTGTGGATGTCGATAGGGATTTTGAAAGCGGTAAACCTGAAATGCAAGTCTCCATTTTAAGAGAGAATGCCCAAAGAGTAGGGGTGAGTGTGCAAGAAATTACCTCTGTTTTAGCTTCGGCGTATTCAAGCGATAGCGCTGTTTCTTATTTTGAAGATAATGGACGTCAATTTGACATTACGGTGCGTTACAACGATCATTATCGTCAATCGTTAGAGGATTTGAAGAAACTAAAAGTGCGCAACGCTGAGGGGGAATTTGTAACCCTTGAGGGATTATTGGAGATTAAAGAAGGAACGGGGACGGCTTCGATTAACCGTTTTGACAGAGAGCGAAAAGTGTTGGTAACGGCAAATATTTTCAACACCTCTTTGGATAAAATCGTAACTATTATCAATGAAAAAATACCCGATATTTTACCTAAAGGGTACAGCTACCGTTACACAGGTGACGTGGAAAATATGGAAGATACGAACAAAGCTTTTGGAGCTGCGGTACTGTTGGCAGTTATTTTGATTTACTTGATTTTAGCGGCGTTGTATGAGTCGGTGATTCAGCCTTTTATTATTATGATTTCGATGCCACTCTCCTTTACGGGCGTGATGTTGGCGTTGTACCTGAGTGGAAACTCTTTTAGTTTATTTGTCATGATTGGGGTTATTTTACTCTTGGGAATGGTGGGTAAAAACGCTATTTTGGTTGTGGATTTTGCCAATCGTGCTATCAAAGAGGGCAAAAGCATTGATGACGCCTTACTCGAAGCAGGAGAGAAACGCTTACGTCCAATTTTAATGACAACCTTTGCGATGATTGGGGCGATGATTCCATTGGCGTTTGGCAGTGGAGCAGGGCATGAGTTCA
Source organism: Campylobacterales bacterium (assembly GCA_016930915.1). Classification (GTDB taxonomy): domain Bacteria; phylum Campylobacterota; class Campylobacteria; order Campylobacterales; family Sulfurospirillaceae; genus Sulfurospirillum. Next base: position 14,582 of record JAFGFU010000014.1, on the reverse strand, counting down.
ACTCGCCTATGGCGCTTGCCATTATTGGAGGGTTGGTGAGTTCGACGCTTTTAACGCTTTTGGTTGTACCTGCGATTTATAAATTTATCTATCCGCTGGATGCGTGGCTTAGAAAGTGGTATGAAAAGGGGATTGTAAAATAATCTTTACATGTAAAGGGGTCTTGTATCCCTTTACAGCCTATTTATTGCGTTTTCTATCTTTTTTTGCTTGTTTGGCTTTGGCTTTCGCTTTGGCTTTTTTCGCATCACTAGGTTTTGCTTTAGAGGAGTTCACTTCACCGACTTTAACCTCTTTTTCATTTTGCAGTGCGGTATGTTTTTGCATGGTCGAGAGCGACGCTAGCTTATAACCTTTTTCCATTTTGACACTGTTATTGAGTAATCCACCCATTTTTAAATCCTTTATAATCTATCAATTGTGTTGGAGAAAATCTTTTGAAGGCTGGTATTTTACTTTATTCTTGCTTCAAGCCATGTAAAAATCTTTACATGTAAAAAAGATTGTGTAAAATATATCTTTACATGTAAAAAGGAAAAGTATGCCAACACACCATCTTCTCACTATCCAACAGTACGCCACCAAACACAAAATGAGCACCTTTGCGGTTGTCAAACTCATAAATCAAAAAAAACTCAAAGTCATTAAACAAAAAATTGAAAATCAAGAGCAAGAGTTTATCGCTGATGAAACCATCTCTTCTTCACTACAGAACAGTGAACAAAAAGAAAATGTAATCCCACTAGAAAAGAACGATAAAATAGACTACGAACATGAATTTCATGCCCTTTTAGCCAAATATATTGCATTGCAAGAGAAACACACCCAACTTATTGAAGAAAGAATAAAAGCGTAAAAAGAAAAGAGAGCACCATAAAATGCCCTCAAAACGTCTTTATATACGATTTAAAATATTAAGTGTTTTTTCATAAACACTTAATTTGCCCAGTTCATCATTAAGCTCATCGGTCAATTGTGACTGGGAACGAAGTTCAGAAGAAATGGTATGGCTTTTTTGCGCTAGATTTTCCATATCAGAAGAGAGGGTAGTGCTTTTTGAAGAGACTTCCTGTAAACCACTGCTAACTTCACCCATGGTTTTACTAATACTCTCCACCGCTTGAATAATTGTATTAACAGAAACATTTGTTTCTGAAAGACTTTTTTGCGTACGTTCAGCTAATTTTCGTACTTCATCCGCAACCACTGCAAAACCACGACCATGTTCTCCTGCACGAGCTGCTTCTATCGCAGCGTTGAGTGCTAAAAGATTAGTCTGATCAGCAATATCAGATATAACACTTAAAACCATTCGAATGTCACGAACATTGTTGGCAAGATTTTCTACTTCCAAAGAGAGATTGGCATTATCTTCACTGCCTTTTTCCATACGGGAAGAGAAAAGAACAAACTCCTCTTCAACACCACTTAAATGTGTTTCTATAGCATCAATGGAAGAAACAGCATGGGATAAAGCGCCACCAATACTCTCTAACACAGGCATACTCTCTTTCATTTGAGCGAGCATTGCTTTACTAATAGTATTAATCATATTTTGGCGATTAATTTTACGCAGTAAAAAATAGCTCTTAAATCCTGCATATTTTTGGACAAAACTATCAACATAGTCATCTTCAAAATTTGCTCCATCAACTTTATAAAAAAAGATAGCCGTTAGTGTCTGGTTAATATTGACCCCTAAAAGTTCACCAAACGTTGAAAATCCAGCCACAGGAATTTCTTGAAATGTTAAAAGACGTGTCAGCTCTTGAGCATTAAACAAACGCCTTAAAATACAATCATTAAAAATTGCACCTATGGCCTTAGGTTTGTTACGACTAAACTGTGAAAAATCATGGCTCGTTGTTTGCACAAAATCTGTTTTTTCTAACAAAAGCAGTTCTTCTCCTGCTTCAATATCGCAGTAAAAATGAACCATATTATTTTGTACATCAACGGAAGCCACAGAACGAACATAAATTTCCCCATCAATCTCAATACCAAATGTATAATTAGCAAGCTTTGCATTGAGTTCATTCGGTAAACAATTAAAATGATGTGTTAATGCATCAATAATACTTACGCCAACATTACTTTTTCTATCCAAAAAAGCACTAATAGTCCGAGAAATAGGATTTGCATCTAAGACGGTAAAAGATGTTGATGTTTTTCTAAAATTTTGGCTCTTAAACACACCAAAACGATACGCTGGTGTTAGTTTAATAAACGTCATAACCGCATGATGACGAAGGGTGCGTTTTCCATCAAAAATATAGGTATTTTGAAAATCAAGCTTACCACCAGCACTACCACCAATGAGCAAACAGGGAAATTTTGCAACCCGATACACAGCTTCCATAAAAAAACTCTCACTTGAGCTTAATCCATCAATAAGTGTGTATCCAAGCGTATCTTCTGAACGCATCTTAAAAGGAACATTTACTTTTTGAATTTCCTGCGCAATAAAAGCAACTCTTTCTTGCGCTGTTAACGTGCTTTTAGCAATATCTTCACTGCCCAAAGCAATCGAAGCCACATAAACATCGCTCACCATTTCAGGCGAAAAAAGCATCAAAACAATATTATCTCCCTCTCCAGCACCCGAAGAAGAATAAAGAGAAGGAAGGGGATTTTGAGCATGCAAACTACACAATTCACCTGCCGTGCTTGAAAGAACCAGTGTTGTATCCGAAGGAAGTGCTTGTTTAAGTTTAGAAGAGACAGCATTAAAATCAAGAGCAGGGGAGATGAAACCCAAAACAACTTTTGGACTAAAAGAAAGAGTTGCACATACTTCCAAAAGAGAAGCTTCTTTAAAGCTAAGTGTTACTATGGGCAAATGAGAATGATTTAACGATGACTTTATGGCAGAGGATTCTGAGCGTAAAAAACTAAACATTATTATTTCCTTTATCTTATGAGCATTATAAGCTGATGGTAACGAAGGGAATGTAAAGAGAGCCTTAAAAGAGAGACTTGTTCTACAATTCTCGTTGAAACGTTGAAATTCTTTACATCACATTGTGGCAAAAAGCTCTTAACTAAGCACATGTCAGACGAAGTGCAGAATTCTGCAGAGGTTTTTAAGTGTAAGATCGAGTTCTAGCATCTAACTGAATTGAAGGCTGCCTAAAACTATACTTCGTTTGACATCATTTAAACTGCACAAAAATCTAAAGTTTTTCAATACTATTTACAATGGTTTGAGCAAATGCTTCAAGAAACTCCAATTCATATTTCTTATCCCTAAGCGTTGCCCCAATAATTTGTAAATTCATAGCAAATCCACCTTTATACGTTAACCCTTTTCGATCAATCGTTTTTAATACTTTAGTGCCATCGGAAACTTCAAGTTTATAGGAATATCCAGGGTATCTTAATGCGTCACTAGGCAGAGGGGTTGCATCTCCAACATAAACTCTTTCATAAGTCGCATCAATTATTAATTGATTCATATTTTTATCATTGGACAATAAATTTTTCTCTTTTAAAAGCTCAAGAATGCGAGCATTTAATATACTTTCCAATTCCTGTGCTGTATGATAAACAATACCTGATTTACGAGATTCATAAAAATGAAAAGATACTTTCTCAAATCTAAATTGTTTGGTCAAAGATACTTCTGGTATATTTGGATGATTCGTGCCACCACAACCTATAAACATTAACGCCATCACCATTGCTATTGCAAAACTCTTAATTTTATTTTTCATTTTTTTCATTTTTGGATTGATTTTTATAATTATGGAACCAATGTGAGACGAGCACCTGTTCTAGCTGCTTCTGTTGTTAATTCTTTACTATTCTCAATGCCAATGAGACAAATTGAAATACCTTTTAACTCATTGTTTTGATACAAGCTCAAAGTATGTGAGATAAGAGCTTCTAGCTTATCTGGATTGGGACAGTACACACTCACATTTTTTGGATCAGATTTTATAAATGTTGCAAACTCTTTAGAAAATCCTCCATCATTTCCAACTTTTATAGCAGTAATTGCCATGGCATCAGGAAGCGGACCTCGCGAAGGTATCATTGAGATATTCATTTCAGATCCAGGGCATTTAGTCAATGCTGTTTTGACAACATCATTGTTTGAGAGATTTTTACTCGCAACACATGCTTGAAATATCAATGGCACAAGTGCCAACAAAAGCAATTTAATAGTTTTCATATTTTTCCTTAGTTCTTTATTTGTCTTTACAATCCCAAATATATTTCTCTGTTCTTTTTCGAGTACAGTGTCTACCTGTTTCTCTTCCTATACAGTCCCACGAATCTGTTTTTTTGATATAAGTGCATTTTAGACTTTTATCTTTAGTGTCAGACGAAGTGCAATTTTTGTCATGTATAATTTTGTTAAAAGCCTAAACAGAGGGCATGGTTTGAAAAAATATATGCCTATTTTTACACTTCGTTTGACAAGAGGTATGGATGCATATTACATGTAAAGGTTTTTCAAATAAATATTGGTTAAAACTCATTGTTACTTTTTACCTTTACATGTAAAAGTTTATTTTTATTGGATAAGCGTATATTGTTGTTGTTCTTTACAATATTCTTTTCCTGAGATGATTTCCCATCGTATAGCGATTTGTTTTGGGTCATCTTTTTTTGTAATAAAGCCAAAAACACATTCATCGGGTATATTCTTTCTACCTCGTTCATAGTCTCTTATGTATATATATTCTGTTTCATTATAATCTTTCTTTATATAATATCCTGCAAAAGGCTTTATACTCGTTTTACGAGCTATAAAGCCATTATTTTGCTTTTCAAAAATCTCATACGTCTTGGCTCCCATATAACACCCTGAAACCATAAATACTATTACAACTAAAAATACATTATTGACCTTCATTTACAACTCCCTCACGTTTTATAGTATTTATAAAATCTTCAGCTTTTTTACTTTCTTGTTCTTGTATAGAATTTATCGTATTAATTTCATTAATATTATTTTGTATAAAAGGTGCTACTGCTAAAGGAAGAGCAGGGATAAGTAAAGCCCCGCTTGCTACATTGACTAGTATTCCATTATCTTTTAAAACAGTGAGTGTTTGACCATCTATGTTGATATTTTCATAATTCCAGCTTGAAAGAAAATCATGAGGTCCTGCAAAATACTCAACAGTTTTATCAATAACTCCACCTTCGGAATAAGGTGTTCCAAAAATAAGTCTTTCTCCTGATTGGGAACCTCCTGTGGGGGCAACTACCTCAAAACCTTCTGGATCAAGATGACTCCCTCCCAATCTAACCCCATCCCCATTCACGCCAACACTTTTAACATTTTCAGGCACAGGTTTACCATCTTTACCTGCATAATCAAAATTGTCTTTGACATACTGTCTCATCTGCAAAGCTCCATCACTTACCACTGAAAGCGTTGCTCCTGTTGCAAATCCATCTTTAAACGTACCTCCACTTATCTCTGAACCCACCCCTTGTATGGTTCCTCGTATAGTAGCATTTTTTGCATAGTCATACGCACCCATATTTTCTTTTAATGCATCGGTTGTTAAAGTTGTATTTGTATAACTCATCACCCCAGCAAGTACAGCACCTTTTATAACTGCATTGGTATCTAGTTCTGGACTATTGCCTGTAATGGCAGCCGTTACGAGTGAACTTGTGGCTTGGACAACGACGGATTGAATGGCAGACTGAATAGCTGCTTGTGTAGCAGCAGAAGCAGCCATATTCATACCTTGTACCATACCCGCTGCAACACCTGCTCCTGCACCCATCGTACATACGGTAACAACAGCTGCAACAATGATACTTCCTACACCACTGAGTGTGGTCATCTTTTTATTCCACTCATCAGACTTGGCGTAAGCTTCTACTAGTTTTATCTGCTCAACACTCAAACCTGATTGGGAGGTGATGGTTTTCATAAGATTGTCTGTTTGAAGCAGTTTTTGTGTGACATCTTTGTTGTTAATGATGAGTTGGTCTCTTACTTCAATAAGAGCAGGAACCACTTCTTCTTTCACATGTCCTTTTGAGACGATGGTTCGTGTCATCATGCCTGATTTATCACTAAAGTGGCTCTCATACTCACTGTTTTTAAGCGAAATCAGCTCTATAATCTCACTGGCGATAGTTGCTTGTTCTGCGGTGAGTTTAGAGCCTTGAATGGAGAGGGTAGAGGTATCGATGTTGAGGGTTTTAGCACTGAGGGTGGAAGAGACCACGGTACTGGTAGAGACTTCATCTTTTTTAACCCTCTTACCCCCAAACAGTCCCCCTTTGGTTTTCACCTTTGTATCTTGGTAGCGAACATCATTGGAGGCTAAGATGGCAACTCCTTCTGTGGCGTGAAGGTTTAGGGTATCAGACGCAGTGAGGTTGGAGGCATTGAGGGTTAGCGCAGAAGCGTTAAGGGTAATGTTTGATGCTTCTATAGAGGAGGGGGCATGGGTGGTAGCGTAGCCTTTGTTATACCCTCCACCAATTTTAAAGTCATACGTCTCATTTTTGGCAAGGGCACTGAGGGCTATGGTACCTTTAGAGGTGAGGGTGACATCGTTGGTGGCTTGAATATAGCTATTGACAAGGCTTATCTCATCGTTGGTTTGCATGGAAAGATTTCCACCTGAAGTAAAGCGTGCGGCGTTGCCTTGTTCTGTTATCCTCTGATACCCTCTTGCATAGGTATAGGTTTTCTCTTCACTTAAGGCTGTACTGTGAATGCTTTTTGCATCCAGTGTCATATCGCCATCTGAGTGGATAGTCCCGCTTAGGTTTTCTAGCACACCCTTTGAGCTTAACGCCATGATTCCACCTGAGATGATGGAGCCGTTTTGGTTGGTAAGGCTAGCGCCTGTGGCAATTTTAAGAGAACCCTCTGATGTAATGATACTATTGTTTAACAGAGTCTCTTCAATGAGAAGATGTATCTCTCCTGCTTCAATGCGTGCGCCATCACTGCTGACATTACTGCTTGCAAGGTAGACCTCAGGAACGAGTACCTTCTCTCCTGCTATCTCTTTTTCTACCATCCAGACAATGTTTTTAGAAAGACGTGCTATTTGCTCTAAGGAGAGGGAAATGCCTAACTCTAAACCTAAATCTTTTTGTACACTAAGGGCATTGTCCATCAAGCCTTGAAACTGTGCGAGTTCTGTTCCATACCCTTCTAGGTAACGACTCCCACTTAAACGCACAATGCTGTTACTCACCAACTCTGTCTCATACATAGCATCCCCTAGGCGTTTTTGGGTTTGCTCTGGTTTAAAGTTTAGTTTGCTTAACATATAGTCTGAACTAATAAAGGTGTTGTAGTTGGTATAGCGAGGGTTAGCCTCAATGAGATAAGGATGATTGCGTGTTTTATTGACTAAGAATGTGCCATATTTTCCCTTAGGAAGAGTGATGTTGTCGATGATGGTACTGTTGTTGGTTGTATAGGTGGGAGCTTGCGTGGAGGAGAGGGCATGGTGGGTATTGGTTTGGTATAAGCCATTATTGGCATTAATGATTTTATACTCAACATTGCTCTGTTGTGCTAAGGCAACGCCCACTTCACTGCGCAAGGTATCGCTTTTGGATTCAAGGCTTGTGTTTAGCGCTGAGAGGTCAAGGTTTTGAAGCAAAGTGGTGTTTTGGTTGATGAGTGTACTGAGTGCCTCTTGATTGAGAAGTAAAGCATCTTTTTGAAGTTTGGCATCATCCACCACTTTTAAAGAAGAGGAGAGCTCTTCAAGGGCTAAGAGATGTGTTTCCATGCTTGAAAAATTGGCTTTAATCGTCTCCAGTGTTGTTGTAATGGGCGCTGTGTTGGCAGTTGCATCAAGCGTTTGAAGGGTGGGAAGTAAAGACTCAAGGGAATTTACCAGTGGTTTGCTCTCATCCAATATCTCTTGTATGTCGCTTTTGGTCGCTAAAAGCTCCGTTTGATACGTGCTTAAATCTTCAAGGGTTTTTACCCCCTCTAAAAGGCTATCTAAGCTTTCCTCATCAATAATAAAATCCAGTGTACCTTCACTGTTTTGGGTTAATTCATTGCTTAGGGCATTAAGATTTTTTGTGTTAAGTTCAATGGTCTCTATGATGGCAAGTTTGGCTTGTATCTCAGCATTGCCTATAAGCCCTGCGTGTGCACTGAGGTTGTTCAGTGTCACAACATTGCCTGTAATGCTTTTTTTGGCTTGAATGCCATAATTTGCAATGGGCTCTTTCACATTCTCTGATTGCGTAAAACTGCCTCGATAATCAGCGATATGTTTACAACTTTTAAAAACACCATGTTTTCTCTTGCATTTTTTACGGTCACGGTATTGGGTGGTCACCACTTTCGTGTTCGTAATGAGCACCACTCCGATGTTATTGGCTAGGGTTGCGTTTAAGACAATATCTTCATCCGAGGCAATCAAAGAGTAGACATTGTTGAGTGTTCCAAGCTCTAAAAGCATGGAACCATCTGCCATAATCTGAGCAGGCGAGGAGGGTATCTCGACAACGGTTTTATAAATACTGGTCGTTACAATATCAAAATCATTTTTTCCACCCCGTGAAATGGTTTTAGACGTAGAAGAGGAGAGGTCTTTGAGGGTGGGGGCTGAGGCAAGATTGTTGAGCGTTTTTGCGTGTATGGCGATATTTTTTTCTGATTGGATAAGCCCATAATTGGTAATACTCTCGCTTTTATCATGTGCGCTGTTAGCTGCGAGAGTCATCGTGTCATCGCTGTAGATGACCCCTTCTTTTTGATTGGTTAGGGTGTTGAATACAAGGAGGCCTAGCGTGCTATTGCTTCGAATTAAGCCATCATTGTTAAGCGTTTGCGCATTGATGCTTAAAGCGTTTTTGGAGTAAATAGCCCCTGTGTTTTCTATGTGTGTGGCACTTACATCCATGTCATAGCCACCGATAAATCCTTCATTTTCAAGGCTTTGTGTCACCCTTAGTGTGCTTTTATCTTTCCCCTCAAGTGCGCTTAGCTCGCCTTGATTGAGAATGCTTTCTGTAATGATGGACAACGCATCGGAAGCTTCAATAATCTTATCTTCTTCAATCATCAGTTTTTTCCCAGCATCGATAGAGAGGGTTTTCGCACTGATATTGTTCTGTAGTTTTATACCTGCATCGTGTGCCTTAAGGGTTGTAGCACCTGCGGTCACCTTTGAGACAATAATCTCCCCATTGACATCAAGCTCCAAAGAGTCTTGCGCTAACACTTCAGGAGGCAAGGTAACACCAATGCCTTTGTCACTACTTTTAAGCGTAATGGCATTGGCGTAAATGCCTCCTAGCAAGGTCGAATCCAAAGAGAGTCCAGTGCTTGTTTTCTCTTTGGAGCTAACCGTACCATCAAGGGCAATAGTATTTTCACCTGTGGTTACATGTAAAGCATCAGCGTAGAGTTTGGCATTGAGTTCTAAAGCTTTGGCGTATAGATTGACTTTGGCGATATTGTGGGCATTAAAGCCATCTCCTTCAATGACAATGTTTCCACCACTCACATCAAAGCCTTGTAAAACGCCTTGATGTAGCATGGGTGTTCCTGTGCTAAGCGTTACATTTGGTGTGTTAATAAATCCACCGCCATTGACACTAATGCCATTGGGATTGGCGATGATAACATCAGCAGCAACTCCTGCAACCTCCGTATAGCCTCGTAAATAGGTTTTACTCGTACCCGTGACTTCACTCAAAATCAATTTAGCAGCATTGCCTGTAAGGTTTGGATTGTAGGAGATATAGCCTGCAAGCTGGGTATTAGCAACGGTTTTTGAGTTGTTTAAAATCAAACCTTGTTGTTCAACATTAAAATTTGAAAATTTATTGTGGGAGAGTCCTTGCGCATTGGGTGTGACGATATTGACAATAGGCAGACCACTAGGCGCTTTGATGAGTTCTGCTTGATGGGCTTTAGTAGCACTTGTATCCACCGTGATACCAGCAGCATACAGGGTTTGGTTTGAGACCAACAAAAGGCTAATCGAAATAGAAATTATCTGTCTAAAATTCATTTTTGTCCCTCATTTATCGTTACATGTAAAGATTAAAAGCGATACGTTGCTGATACGCCAAAAAAGTTTTGCGTAGTGCTGACATCTTTTTTATACAAAGGCATGGTGTAGTAAAGGCTCATATCAAAATCACCCCCGTTTAAGCTTTAAACCAAAGGCATCGCTGAGCAGTTTTCCACCGTTTGTATCAGCCTCTTTTTTAATTTCACCCCCATCAAGGGCAATAAAATAGGTCGGCTCAAAATATTCTAGGAGTTTGGACGGTGCGGTATAGGAGAGTTCATTACGCAGGTAGTACCCTGTATTTCCGCTCAGTCCCTCTTTTTGGTAACCTCGAACACTGTAGTGTCCTCCAATGCTGATTTGATTGGTGCTAAAAAGTTGGTCATTGGAGTGTTGATAGTGCCCAGAAAGCGTGTATTGAAAAGCATCAAAGCGTTTGGCTAAGGAAGCATCAATCGTATAAAGGGTGTATTTTGCATTTAAGGACGTAGGGTTGGAGGCATTAAACCAGTCGGTTCCTTTGACATAATTCAAGGCTATATAGCTATAAAATCCTGCACTTTGGTACATATAATCAATCATGCCACTCGCATTGGAAAGCTCATAACTAGACGTTTCAATCAGCGCATCACTTAAATAATTTTTAGTCTCATAGTGCGAAAGAGACGAACCAATGGAGATGCGATGGACTTCGTTATGAAAAAGTTTGTAATTGAGGGCTAGGGTATAGGTTTTGGTGTTGCCTTTGGACTCATAACGATTGATACCCCCATAAATATACTGTGCATAATGACTTTTTCGATAGCTCAATGTTGCTAGTAAGCGCTCTATGGGAAAGGAGTACTCATATCCATCGCCTATGGAGTTTTCATTGTGAAAGTGCTGATCGGTGCTATTTAAATTAATAGCCAATTGGTCGTTAATGCCTAGAGGATTATCGAGATTTAAGGAGAGGGTTCCTTGCTTATCACCTGTTTTTTTCGTTCCAAAATTGTTGATACCCACACTGCCATTCAGACGACTCGTTGTGTTGTTTTCTACATTAACATCGGTATAGCCTACTTCATCACTGGGAATCAAATCCATTTTTGCGTGATTGCTAGGCAGGCGATTCATGGTTTCAATGGCATGTTCCAAATCTCTTAAGTTAAGAAAATCTCCCTCTTGCCCCATAAAAGCATGGTGAATGGATCGTTCATCAGGAGTAATGGACTTTATCTTACCCTCAAGGGCAAAGAGGGTGACTTCACCAGAAGCGATGTTTTGAGGTTTTAGATACACCTGAGAGGTCACATAGCCTTTTTCCAAATAAAGCGCACTGAGTTGTTTGGTTAAGTTGGAAAGCTCGGTAAGTGTTGTGCATTTTCCAATGTACGGACGGTAATAGAACTCTTTTTCGCTCTCTAAGAGGAGGGTGATGCCCTCATCTTTAATGAGCTTTATCTCAAAGCAAGGCTCTTCTTTAATAGGGAGCAATTCAGGTTTCTTCACGTCATAGCGTATGATATTTTCATCGTGACGCTTTTGGAGTTTTTCAAAAACCTCTTTTTGTTTCTCAAAATGTTCACGTTGATTGATAGCATCGGTGGTAGAATCTGCAAAAATTGCATATTTACTTACTACAAAGCAAAAAAGGGTAAAAGTCAATCGAATACGAAAAGCCATAAAATTCCTTGCATGAATGTATATGTCCCATGGACACAATGAAGGCTAGATAAAAGAAGTTAATAAAATACAAAAGCAGGATTTTATTTAACATTAGCTTTGAAAGTTATAATAAATATTATTTATTGTAATAAAATATTCTATAAATCTATGTAGTTGTCAGGCGAACAGTAGAGTTCTGCAGATATTTTTAAATTGAGGTCTGTATTCTAGCCTTTAATTGAGTTCGATAGTGACTAAAATTGCACTTCGTCTGACACTCATAACCAAAAATGTATAGTTTGATTTATTGTGTCACTTATGGCATAATTTTACAAAGGATATATCATGATGAGACATCAATTAATCGCAAAAATTGAACAACGACGCAAACAACTCAAAATTAGTTTAGAAAATCTTGCCAAACTTTCCAACTTAGGTATGAGAACACTCAATCGATTCTTTGCTGGGGAAGATGTAAAACTAAGTACGATTGAAAATATTACTAATGTTTTAGGGCTTGATTTTGCTGGTAATGAAGTTGTTCCGCTCACTCAGCTACAAAAAAATAGGGCTCATCAAAAAGCACTTCTTATGGCATCACTTGTTCAAAGTACTTCAGCACTTGAGATGCAAGGGTTAGAAAAAGAAATCATTGAGAAGATGATTGCTCAATTTGAACAAGCATTTTTGAGCGGTGAATATAAAAAAAGATTGTGGGTAGCATAATGATTGATAGTACAAAACCGATTGATGATGCGACACCTTATAACGATCTTTCTGGATTAAAACTACCTAAAAATAGAGTCTATACTTTGAAAGATATTTATATCAAAGAAGCTGAAAATATTGCTCTTGCCACGCTTAAATATCTTTCCGCCTCTCCATCAAAAAAAGAAGCGCCTTTTTCCTATAATTGGCTTTTAAAACTTCATGAAGAGATGTTTTGTAATGTTTGGGATTGGGCTGGGAAACTCCGACATAATGAATTATCAATAGGGATTAAAGCGTATCTTATCCCAATGGAGTTAAAAAAACTGGTCGATGATATTGCCTTTTGGGTCAAGCATAAAACGTATGACCACTATGAAATTGCTACACGTATTCACCATCGAGCTGTTTTAATTCATCCTTTTTCTAATGGTAATGGCAGATGGAGTCGGATGCTTGCAAATATTTATCTACGTCAAAATGGACTTATGCCAGTTAAATGGCAAGAAGATCTATTGGCGAAAGAAAACCCAAAACGTATTGACTATATCAATGCACTTAAAAAAGCTGACCTGAGTGATTTTGCTGATTTAATTGCAATGCACCATCAAACATATTAATAAGGTCATAAATCAAAAAAATCACCTAAATAAAAGCAGTATATAATTTAGATGTCAGGCAAAGTACAATTTTTGTCATGCAGGATTTTATTAAAAGCCTAAAATACATACAAATCTTTAAAAATATATGCCTATTTGTGCATTTCGTTTGACAATTTTCTAGAAAAAAAGTAATTTTTGTGACGGAAACTGTGACGCCATTGTATTAAAATATCTAAATTTCATTCATTTTGGATTGGAATATTCTGGAATGACCCCAAAAATGTAGACACTTCTTTTTTCATCAATAAAAGTCGATTTTGACAATAAAGTTGTATGAATAAGGAGAAACAACGATGCCACCACGCTACACAGAAGAATTTAAAATAGAAGCGGTTAAACAAGTTACTGAGCATAATTACCCCGTAGAGGAGACAGCGATACGATTGGGAGTTCACCCTGATTCTCTAAGAACGTGGATAAAACGCTATCAAACACCACAATCCATCAATGAATATGCTCATACTCAAAGCAATAATGCAGAGATTCGTCGCCTCAGGGCAGAACTCAAACGTGTTACAGAAGAGAGAGATATTCTAAAAAAGGCCGCAACGTACTTTGCCAGAAGCCAAGGGTAAAGTACGTTTTCATACAAGCCTATTCAAGGGAATATCCAGTGAGAAGATTATACAAGGTGATGCAATTGCATCCGAGTGGATACTATGCTTGGCTCAAAGATCCTGTTTCAAATCGCGATAAAGCAAATAGTGTATTGTTGGAGCATATCAAAGAAGCTTATGAGCAAAGTCATAACGTCTATGGCTATCGAAATATCACGAAAGATTTGAGAGAATCAGGGATTATTGCTAATAAAAAGCGTATTGCTAGGTTAATGGCACTACATAAGCTTTATGGTGCAGGGATGGTGAAGCGTAAACCAAAGCGTAAAGCAGGGGGCATTGCATAAAGCCCATCCTAATCATTTAAAACAGTGTTTTAGTGTACATAAGCCCAATCAATCATGGGTGACAGATATTACCTATATCAGAACGTATGAGGGATGGCTGTATTTGGCAGTTGTCTTGGATCTGTTTAGTAGAAGAGTCATTGGATGGTCTATGTCGCATCGTATGGGTACAGAATTGGTTATTAATGCCCTTAAAATGGCATATTATAAAACACATCATCCTACACAAGAGGTGATTTTACACTCTGATCAAGGAGCACAATTTAGCTCTTATGATTGGCAAATTGCTCTAAAAACCTATTGTATCAAACCCAGTATGAGCCGATGAGGTAACTGTTATGATAACGCTGTGGTAGAAAGTTTCTTTAAAACCCTAAAAAAGGAGGCAGTCAAAAAGCAAATATTCATCACCAGAGAAGAAGCTAAATCAACATTATTTGCTTATATTGAAATGTTCTATAATTCAAGAAGGAGGCATAGTTATTTAGGTTATATCTCACCCATTGAATTTGAAAAAAGATATAATCAAAAACTAAAAGAGTTAGAGTTTTTGACGGAATAAGATGCTATCTACTAATTTGGGGTCATTCCAATTATTGAGTTCTTTATCTATCCGATTATTCAATATATGGACGAAGGGCTTAGTGTAAGGTAAATGATTAAGGCTAGACATGCCTT
>JAFGFU010000013.1 GCA_016930915.1 Campylobacterales bacterium | reverse complement strand
CAATGGATACATCTGTTCTTTAAAACTCTTTTACTTCGTTTAATCCCCTCCCAACAACTCAACTCTTTAATTCTATTATTGATTTAATGTCTCACTTACGATTTTAAAAGTTAAACCTTCTTCTTTATACTTATTTAGTATGACAAAATAGATATTTGTTACATATAGGTAAAATAAATTTTTACAATTGATAATAAATAACCGCTTTAAATTAAAATTTATTTTACTTTAGTTACTATAAGCAGTATTTCAATATTAAAGGATGGTAATGAAAAAGGTAATGAGCTTCATAGCTTCTACTTTGATGGTTGTTGGGTTGTTAAGTACATCCGCATTAGCAGATGCAGCAAAGGGTCAGAAGTATTATTTAAAATACATGAAAAAAGACTCTGGTTTAAATGGCGCTAAATTCGCAGTAGAACATACTCAGTCAGAATGGAAAGTTCTTTTTGATGGGAAGGCTGAGAAGTTCGTTGCGGAATATTCTAAAAAGTATCCTGGGTTAGAAGGATTTTTAAAGGGGGATAAATTTGAAAAATTTATGCCTGATATTAGAGATTTCTGTATAGAGTTTGCTAGCGACAGTGGCAATGTGCCTGCTTGTTAAATAGTTAAATATTTTTTACTAATTAAAGGTTAATGATAAAAAAAATTATTCTTCCACTTTGTTTGGCACTTTCTTATGTGTCTGGTGCCGATGATTCACTGCGACAAGAAATAGAAGCATTAAAAGCACAGATGGCTGAACTTAAAAACGCTCAGTCAAAAATCAATATTGATGCGCTTAAAGCTCAAATATCTGAGGTTAAGGCACATGATGCCAATGATAATATCAAGTGGAGTGTAGATTTACGTACCTCTTATGATGCAATTGATTACAAGATAAAAGGTCTGTCCGATCAAGATAATGGTGTTTGGACTAACAAGCTCATTCTTGGTATGGCGGCACAACCTTCGGATAATTTAGTCTTTAAGGGATCATTAGGTGTTTATTCAATGTTTGGTAATAACAGTTCAACAGGAATGAATCCATACTCAAATATGAATTGGTATTCTTCAGAGTCTCCTGATGATAATACCATTAGACTTCGAGAAGCGTATTTCTTATATTTTGGAAATATGGGTGATATTCCTTATACGGCTAGTTTTGGTCGTCGCCCATCCGTTGATGGTTTCTTGACCAATCTTAGAGCAGACAATGAAAATCCAGCGTCACCGATTGGTCATAATATCAATATGGAATTTGATGGCGCGAGCTTTAAATTTGATTTAGATAAATTGACAGGTGTTTCAGGTATGTATGTCAAGCTTTGTTTAGGTAGAGGAAATTCAAATGCAGATGCAAAATACCCTACATTTACAGGTTACCCAATCATGGGTGGTGTTATGCCGAGTGCAACACAAACACCGTATGCTAAAACAGATAGTGATTCTGCCAATATGGATTTAGCAGGACTTATTTTCCAAATTTATGATAATGGTCAGTATAAAGTCATGGCAAATGCGTTTAAAGGCTGGAATATGATGGGTGCTGATTTTAGCTATTACAATGGTACGAATGGAAGTGCTGGTTATAATGTGAGTATGACAGATGTGGGTGATTTAACAGGTGGTGCATTATCCTTGCAAGTTAATGGTATTGGCGATGGTATTAGTGATTTTCTTGATGATTCTATTTTCTTCGCATCATATGCCTTTAGTAGAACTGATCCTAAAGGAAAACACTCTGTATTTGTTGACAACATGGGTACACTGGGTACAACAGAAGAGATGTTAGGCTCTGCTGATTCTGAGACAGGTTTCTCTATCTACACCGGTATTCAGATTCCAAGCTTCTTTGAGGGGCATCGATTGGGATTAGAGTATAACCACGGTAGTAAATACTGGAGAAGCTTTACTTATGGAGAGGATACCCTTGTTGGCTCAAAATTAGCTGCTCGTGGTGATGCGTATGAAATTTATTATACTTTGCCACTTGTGGGTAAAAATTTGACTGCTCAGTTGAGTTACTTGTATATTGACTATGACTACACAGGTAGTGATATGTTCTTTGGTTCAACAGGAACACCTCAAGATGTGGATAAAACAGCAGGTGCAGTTAAATCAGCTCAAAATGTACGTGCTTCATTGAGATATCGTTACTAAAAAATAGATGTAATGAAAAGCTAACGAACAGTAAAAGTATGCTAGGCTATCTTTATTAACGTTTGATAAAGGAGTGTTTATGCGGTACTTTTTGATTATTTTTGTGATGCTTTTCATTGCAGGTTGTTCGAAAGTCAGTAAAGAAAATTACGATAAAATTGATGTAGGCATGAGTTTTAAAGAGGTTAATGCCATTTTAGGAAAAGCCAATACGTGTGATGCTCTGATTGGAATGAGCGATTGTACGTGGGGTGATGAAAAGCAGTATATTAAAATTAAATTTGTTGCTGATAAAGTCATGCTTATTCACTCCAAAGGGTTAGAATAAGCATGACTTTATAGGAGTGGAGTGTTTTTACATGTAAGGATTCATTCTTACATGTAAAAACTTATTTTTCATCTTTTTTTATAGCTTCTTTAGCGCCTTTTACGGCACCGTCTACCATGTTTTTAGCAACTTCCCATGCACGAAATCCTAGTTTTTTTGCTTCATTTGCTACCTGCTTAGCTTTTTCACTTTCAAATTCAAATTGTTTAAATGATTCAACTTTAGCAGAAGCTATTTTTTCAAATTCATTGACATCTTTTCTGAAAGATTCTAATTTTTTTTCAGCTTCTTCTTTTAAAGTTTCAATGCGCTCAGAGATGACTTCTTTAACTTCATTTGCGGTGCGTCTTAACTTTGCAATGGAGCTATTCATCTCCTCGACCATTTCTTGAACAATGGCAGATGATACACTTTCTGAATTCGAAGCAAGCACGCTCAAGAGAAGAATAAATTCTTCATCAATTTTTAAAAGTTCTTTTCGCAAGAGTGGCAAGTCAGTCTCTGCTAAGCCTTCAATTTCTTCTATAGGCATGTATTTAAAATCATTTCTAAACTTTTCTAGTGCTTTTGTTATACCATCACGTACACCTTCAATTGAGCCCTCCAAAATATCTTTGGCATGAGCAAAATCTTCATCAGCAATATCTATACTTGCCTGAATAATCGTTTGGGAAATATTTAAAAGGCGTTGTTTGGTTAAATGCCCTTCTTGAATGGTTTGGTACGTTAGATTTTTCGTAATGGCGTACGTTGTATCTTTAATATCGCTTCCTTTCTCTAGGGTTGTGAGGAGCGCTTCTTGTACGGTTTCTTTTAAAATACCTAACATCTCAATCCCTCTAAGTTTTGCATCATTAAGGGCAATCAATGCGGCGTGTTTTGTGTCGTCTGTAATATTCTCAATGTGTGATTCAAGGGTACAAAATGTTTGTGAAATTTCTTCTCTAATATGTTGTTTTTGAAGAAAAATACTTTTTTCTAGTTGCTCTTTTTCGTAAATGGTTTTGTATAAAAATTCTTCTTTATCATGACTAGTGGCTTTTAAAAGCCCATCTACAACGTGTTCTACTGCTTTAGGCGTTTTGAGCTCTTCATCATGAAGTACTTTACAGTAAAGTTCAAAGAGTTCACCAATACGGCTTTGGATACTTTTTTCATCTTTGAGACGCTGTATCTTTTTACGGGAGAGTTCAAAACTCATCTCTTGAATTAGTTTTAATAACTGAGGGTTTTCTTTGTTTTCTTTAAGTGTTACCGAAAAAATATGTTGTATAGACTCCATAAGTGTCTCCTTTTAAAGTACAAATTTAATGGATTGATGCTGTTTTAAGAGGTGAAAAAGTGTTTTTCTATCATCAGCATTGTGTACTAGTACCTGCAGGGTGTAGCTGGTATAATTACCTTTTGTGCTATTTTGTGATTTTCGTATTTCGTGGATACGCTCTTCTAAAATTTCTTGCACAATGGTTGTCACATTGTGTTCACTGCTCAAAACCAGTTTGTATTCCCAGTGGCAAGGATAATCTAGTTTAAGTTCGGGAGTAGTTTCCACTTTTCCCTCCACTTTTTGATTCTAATTGAATGTTATTAAGAACCATTGATTTATCGATAGCTTTTGACATATCGTAAATGGTTAAAAGTCCAATGCTTACACCCATGAGTGCTTCCATTTCAACGCCTGTTTGTCCAGTGAGTTTTGCGGTAACAGTTAATTTAAATCCTGGTAGTTTTGGAAGCTCTTCTACATCACAATTGACGGAAGTGAGCATCAAAGGGTGACACATAGGGATAAGGTCACTGGTTTTTTTGGTGCCCATAATCGCAGCAATAACAGCTGTTTGAAGGACAGGCCCCTTTTTTGTTTGTTGTGAAATAATGGTATCAAAAGCACGTTGACTCATGGTAATCGTACCACTCGCAACAGCGACACGAAAGGAATCATCTTTATCACTTACGTCGACCATTTTAGGTCGGTCTTTTTCATCTAAATGGGTTAGTTGCATTCTTACCTCGTTTTATGGCATAGTGAAATTCATTATAGCACCATTTCTCTTAAGCTCTGTGTGATAAGAGTGTGTCATTTTTTCTCATTTTGAGTAAAAAGGCGCTTATCTCAGTATGGAAATGTTTATTATTATGCTACAATGATTCCATAAAGTCATTAATGTTTCCTTATAAGTAACGTGTTTACGGGCAAATGGTAACATTTCGTGATTTAAAAAAGAGGAGTATGTCCACGATGAATATTTATGTAGGTAATGTCAAGTATGAGATGACAGGCGATGAGTTAAAAGAGATGTTCTCTGTTTATGGTGAGGTTTCGAGTGCAAGAATCATCAGCGATAGAGATACAGGTCGTTCTAAAGGTTTTGGTTTTGTTGAAATGCCAAATGATTCAGAAGCAAAAGCTGCTATTGAAGCAACGAATGAAAAAGAGATTGGTGGAAGAACACTAAAAGTGAACGAAGCTAGACCTAGAGAAGAACGTCCAAGAGACGATAGAGCAAGAAGATCTTCAAGAGATTTTTAATACAAACTTACATGTAAAAAGACCCACATGCGAGGGTCTTTTAAATGTTTTTTAGCGTGAAAGCGCAAAACCTATGCCAATGCGGTCGCTACGTTTGTTGTAGTCAATAAGACTTTCTGCATAACCACTATAAAATTGCAAGTAACCAAAAAGATTTTCTTCCCATAGCGGAAATGTCCAGTCTAATTGCACTGCGCCTTTGTTATCCGAATCGAAGTGTAAATTGTTACGCACCAAGAGTTTAAAGGTATGTTTTTTCCATGGATAAATAAGTTCTAAATCGCCATTGCCTAAGTATTCATCGATGTTAGGATTGTCATCGCTGGATGCTTTTTCTTTTATTCGGTACCAAATGCGTGGTGCTATAATCACATCTCCTGCTTGAAAAAAAGCCTTTGCATAGAGGCGATTCCACGAACGTGATTTTTCTTCATCTTTTCCATTCGATTCATGAACAATGCCAAATTTGTAAGCTTTAATAAAACTTTCACGCTCAAAGTGTGGCATAATCACAAACAATTCAGGTTGGTAATTTGTTTCACGAAAGGGTGCAGAATCTTCAGCTGTTTGCCACCACGCTGTATGGGTATAGGCTAGAACGATGCTCTCATGCAGTCCTAAAAGATTATCCACAAGGTCCTTTTGAAAACTGAATTGAAATTTTGTTTCTTGATGTTTTCTATTGTCATGTGAAACGTTATCGTACGTCATAGGAAGCAGATAATTCATTTTATAAGGAGCAATATCAAAGGTTTTAGTAATCAATTGCTTCATGGAAGTATAGGTGTCTGTATCGTTATAATTTTCTAAAAAAGAGCTATAAGCTGCTTCGGTACGTTCGATTTTGTGTAAGCGCTCTGCAATGGTGCTTTCAAGTGCTTTTGTTTGTGCAGATTTTTTTTCTAAACTTAAAATAGCAGCGTGTTTGTACCATAAGAATGAGCGTTCTTTGTCATTTTCTTCTTCATAATAAAGTGCTAAGGTATACGCTGCTTCCGCATCGCCATAACGTGCCTTTTCTTCGAGTACGGTTGTGTCTATGGCTAAAAGTAGCAGGGGCATACAGACTAAGGAAAGCAAAAAAGAGACTTTTTTCATCTGTTTGCTTTTGGAAGATCAATATTCATAGTCAACGACTTTTGTGAGGGTGTGAATTGATTTTAAAAATTCAAGTACTTTTACATGTAAAGGATGAATGGCGTAGGCAAGTAAGTCTTCTTTGTTCTTAAAATCAGTAATGAGTGCAAGGTCAAACGCCCTTTCTTCTGGAGAAAAATTAAGCCCAACTTCCATATGAATCAGCACCTCAATTTGATCTTTTAAGCTCATGATGCGTTCTTTGACGATGTGTTTGTTTGCTTCTGAATTGTCTTCCAGTTTTAAAAATACAATATGTTTAACCATAGAGAAAATTCCTTTAATGTGATTTAATCTAATGCATGTGGTTGATCAATGATATAGCCTTGAAAAAAGTCAAATTCAAGGGCATGCACCGTTTCAAGGGTTGCGTTTGAGTTAATATGGGTTGCAACAGTTTTTATTTTTTTTGTTTGACATATCTCTAAAATCTTTTTACATGTAAGAAGAGCGTGTTCATCAATGCAAAGATTGCGGATGAGGTTTCCGTGTACTTTGACGCTATTAATCATCCCCTGATCAAAGTGATGCAAGAGTTCACTCTCTTGCACGTTATCAAGTGCAATGAAAATATGAGATTCTTTGAGCTTAGCAACGGCATCTTTAAAAAGAGATATAGGGGTTTTAGGCTGATACTCAATCTCTAGGATAATAGGTTTATTTTTAAGTTCTTTTTCAAAAAATGCAATGCGTTCAGTGTCAATAAGGTCTTCAGAGGATAGATTAAGTGCAATGACAATATTTTTTGAAGAAGCCAATTCAACTGCTTTTTTTGTGATACTGTGCAATAACAGATCATAGAAATGGCGTTTTTTAGCAATTTTGAGAAAGAGTTTTGGTGATTGTAAGGTTTGGTGATAGGCTAAACGCAAAAGTGCTTCATAACAAAAAGGCTGATTTTCTTTGTTTAAAATCGATTGAAAATGAAGAACAATTTGCCCCTCTTCAATCGCTGTTTTCATCATTGTCTCAATAGCTTCTTCATTTTCATTCATTAGGATATTGGCAAATTCTGAATAAGTAACAAAGAGTTGATTTTCAGCTTTGGCGACCAATAGCGCTTTTTGTGCTTTCTCAAGTGCATCAAAATGATCAAAACTAATGCCAATGTGAACAGTGTATGTAATCGTTTGATGAGCATACGTCGTGGATAAGTTTTCCATGGCACTACTTAAAGCACCAATGAGGTTTTCCATTTTTGTGAGTTCAAAAGGGATGTCAATGAGCAGAATAAATGTATCATCGCAAAGATGAAAAACCTCCATTTCATGAGCGGCTGCAAAGGAAGAAAGGGTCGTGAAAAATGAAGAAAGAACATGGCATCCACCCTCGTCACCATAGCTTAAGACTATGGATTGAAACTGCTTAATGTCGATTAGAAAGAGTTTTGGGCTTTTACATGTAAGGATTCGTGCTTCAAACATATCTCGCGAGGGAAAGTGGTTTACATTTTCAATCATAGGCGCTCCTTAGCTTCTTCATATTCTGCAGGATGATTCACGTTTAAAAAGGGTTCATCCTTCTCAAACGGAGTGTATTGAGTGTGGCTTTGGTTCAAGAGTAGACGAATTTTATGTTCATTGTTTGCCAGCAGGATGCGAATGTTCTCTAAAATAGAAGGTTTATAGATGGCGCACAACTGATGGGATGAACAAGGTGACGTTGCGATGATGGCATCATCATCTTCACGCATCTTTTGGTAGAGTGTCTCAAAAATCTCAGGAGTAACAAAGGGTGTATCGACGCTTAGAACGCACACAGGTGTTTTAAAATATTCCAAAATAGAGAGTAGGGCAACAAGCGGTGAATGCTCTTGGTAGGTAGTGGTGTCTTCAATAAAGGAGGCATCAAAATCAAATTTATCACGCTTTTTGGTGCTTACATGTAAACTTTCAAAAAAGGGTTGAAGCCTTGCCATTTGGTATTCAGTGAGCGTTTTAAACCCACCAAAGGGAAGCAAAGCTTTATCGCTTCCCATGCGTGAACTTTTCCCGCCAGCTATAATGACCAAAGGGAGCGGGATGAAAGGCATTAGAGTGTTCTTGGATCGGTAATTTTACCCATCACAGCACTGGCTGCTGCAACGGCTGAATTGGCAAGGTAGATTTCGCTGGTGCGCGCTCCCATACGTCCTACAAAGTTACGGTTAGTGGTGGAGACACAACGTTCTCCTTCGCCTAAAATTCCCATATAACCGCCTAAACATGCCCCACATGTGGGATTACTAAATACGGCTCCTGCTTCTACAAAAATTTCAACTAAGCCCTCTTTTTGTGCCTGTAAGGAGATTTTTTGTGTCGCTGGTGTAATGATTAAACGTGTTTTTCGTGCCACTTTTCGACCTTTAAGAATACTCGCTGCGATACGTAAATCTTCCAAACGACCATTGGTACAACTTCCAATAAAGACTTGATCAATAGCTAAATCATCTTGAACGGCTTGGTTAATCGATTTTCCATTGGAAGGCAAGAAAGGATACGCAATGACAGGGTCAAGGTTGGCGACATCGATGTGAAGGACTTGTACATACGTAGCATCAGCATCGGAGTAGAAAAATTTTGGCTCGCGTGCAAGCGTTTTGTCGCTTAAAAAAGCTTTGGTAATATCATCGACGGCAACGATACCGCTTTTAGCTCCCGCTTCAATTGCCATATTGCACAAAGAAAAACGATCATCCATGCTGAGATAGCCAATAGTATCGCCTGTAAATTCAAGGGTGCGGTACAACGCGCCATCTACGCCTAAAAGACGGATGACCTCAAGAATTAAATCTTTACCATAGACATATTTTTTGGGTTTCCCGCTAAAGACAACCTTGATGGATTCGGGCACTTTAAACCAGTTCTCACCCGTAATCATTGCAAACGCCAAATCGGTAGAGCCCATACCCGTAGCAAATGCTCCAAGGGCGCCGTGTGTACAGGTGTGTGAATCCGCACCGATGATGACATCGCCTGGGACAACCAAGCCTTTTTCAGGGAGTAAAGCGTGTTCAATGCCCATATCTTTTTCATCAAAATAGTGTTTAAGGTCATGTTTATAAGCAAATTCACGACTAATCTTTGCTTGATTGGCACTGGCAATATCTTTGGCGGGGATGTAGTGATCCATAACGATGCTAAAGCCATCAGGATTGGCAAGTTTGGTAGCTCCACTCTGCTCAAACGCTTTAATGGAAATCGGTGTGGTAATATCGTTACCAATAACCATATCAATTTTACTTTTGACAATTTCGCCTGCAAAAACAGGATGACCGACATGGTCACTAAAAATTTTTTCTGTGATTGTTTGACCCATAACTGTACACCTTATGTAGTAAATTGGGATATTTTATCAAAAAATGGTTTAAGCGAAGAAAAGAGGGGTTGTGAGAAGAAAAACTTCCTCCTCACTTTATTTGGATACTTATCGTCCGCAACCACATCCTCCACTTCCACATCCGTTAGAATCATCATTTTTAGAGGTGTCTATATTAAAAGGAAGATAAGCAGGGCAAAAACGAATAATGGCAGTCGCTAAAAGAACAACACCAATCAGTCCAAACCAACTGTTATAGATAACTCCTATAATGGCAATTAAAATACCTGCAATCATACGAATCATTTTGTCTGTTTTTCCAACATTACATTTCATGGTAAACTCCTTATAATTAAATTGGAGTTATTATATCTTATTTAGTAAAAGAATTAATTCTTTTACTAAATAATAAAAATTACTATTGACAAATATTTATTCTTTTGCTAGAATTTCATCACTTTAACGAATTAAAACGATAAGGAGTTATTATGGCATGCGATAGCAATACTGTGGAAGCAAAAGCTTCTCAAACAAATCAAGAAAATCAAAATTCAGAAATGAAAGTACAGGAGAAAAAATCAATGAGTTCATCTTTAGTTTTACAAAAAGCCCCAGAGTTTAAAATGGATGCGTACGACGCAAAAACAGGTCACTATACAACGGTTAACAGTGAAGATTATAAGGGTAAATGGCATGTTGTTTGTTTCTACCCAGCAGATTTTACCTTTGTATGCCCCACTGAAATTGCGGCAATGAACGCAAAATACGATGAGTTCCAAGAACTCGGCGTTGAAATCTTAGCGGTTTCTACTGATACTAAGTTTTCACACAAACGTTTTGTGGAGACAGAGCCTATTTTAGCAGGTTTGAAACTTACTATCGGTGCAGATCCAACAGGTACAGTAAGCCGTGCGTTTGGTGTCATGATTGAAGATGAAGGTATTGCGCTTCGTGGACGTTTCCTTATCAATCCAGAAGGTGTTTGTGTTGCACAAGAAGTCCAAGCACCAATGGTAGGACGTAATGTGAATGAATTTTTACGCCAAGTAAGAGCATGGCAACATGCGAGTAAAACAGGCGAAGTATGCCCAGCAGGTTGGAGACCAGGTAAAAAAACATTACCAGTCGCAACGGATGTTGAGAAAATGACAGGTCGTGTGGGTGATTACATCACGATTGAAGAGATTCTATCGTAAGAATCCCTTATACCCTTCTAAAAAGGATTGGATGCCCTCTTGTGCAAAGAGGGCATCGTTCCATACTTTGCTATCAATCAAATCATAATACTTTTCTTTTAGCACATATGCATAGGCGTTAATTTTTTTATTTTCTACCAGAAGCTCCACCTCTTTACGCTCGTAATACTCGCCTTCAAAAGTATCAAGGATGACCAAATCTTCGTCTGAAATCTCATAATAAACACGACCTTCAACCCATTCATTTGCTTCAAAAATAACGGGATAGACATCGTGTTTAATGGCACGGCGTGCGTAGCCTTGCAGGGTGGCTTTTTGGGAAAGATAATGCCCCTGTACTAGCCTGTGCCAAACATCTTCAAACATCAATGATCCATATGTAAAGAGGTGTTTCATATGTGCTCCTTGAAAAAAATCATACCATAGAATGATACACCATGATTGCTCAAAAAATGTGCAAATAAAGATATAATAAGAGCTCAATCCTCTTTACATGTAAAGGTTCATCATGCTTCAATGCACATTTGATTCTCCTTTGGGTCTTTTACGAGCGCAGGCAAATTCGGATGGAATTTATACGTTAGATTTTACATGTAACGATGAAAAACACTCCCAAGAGAATGAGCATATTATTCAGCTTAGAAGAGAGCTGGATGCCTATTTTGAGGGAAAATTAAAGCAGTTTTTAGTACCTTTAGTGCCTAGGGGAACACCGTTTCAAAGAGGTGTTTGGGAGGTTTTAAGAACGATTCCTTATGGGGAAATGATTTCGTATAGCCAAGAGGCATTTGCACTGCATCACCCCAAAGCTGTGCGTGCGGTGGCTAATGCCAATGGTAAAAATCCGATTGCCATTGTGATTCCGTGTCACCGTGTGATTGCTAAAGATGGAAGCATAGGGGGATATAGCAGTGGAGTGTGGCGTAAAGAATATCTTTTAGCGTTGGAGCAAAAATACCGATGAATGTTGTCATAGCAATTGATTCTTTTAAAGGGTGTGCAAGTTCGCAAGAGCTTTCAGGATGGATAGAAGAGGGCATTAAAAACGTTTACGTAGAGGCGGAGGTAACACCGTGTTTTATTGCCGATGGTGGTGAGGGAATGCTTCATGCCTTAATGCAAAATCGTGATGGAAAAATCGTTACATGTAAAGTGCATGACCCTTTGATGCAACCCATTGAGGCGCAGTATGGCATTTTAAGCGATGGCATGACAGCGGTGATAGAGATGGCGCAGGCCTCGGGGCTTCCTTTGGTGCCAAAAGAGCAGCGTAACCCATTAAAAACGACCACGTATGGGGTGGGAGAGTTGATTAAGGATGCGCTTTTAAGAGGGTGTCGCAAATTTATTGTGGGTATTGGGGGCAGTGCGACCAATGATGCAGGGCTTGGAATGCTTCAAGCATTGGGGTACCGTTTTTTAGATAAAAATGGCGATGTTTTGGGATACGGCGGTGAGATACTAGAAAAGATTGAGAAGGTTGATTTTTCGGGTGTTGAGCCTTTGCTCGAGCAGTGTGAATTTAGCGTGGCGTGTGATGTGGACAATGTGATGTATGGGGCAAAAGGGTGTGCGCATGTGTATGCCCCACAAAAGGGCGCTGATGCGTTGATGGTTGAGCGTTTGGATGCGGGTATGGTGCATTTTTGCGAGGTGCTCGAACGCTCTTATAGCAAAACCATAGCGCATGTGGCAGGTTCAGGTGCAGCAGGAGGCATGGGCGGCGGTATGCTGGCGTTTTTAAATGCGTCACTTCGCTCAGGCATTGAGATTATTTTAGATGCGATGCGTTTTGATGAAACGCTTAAAGGAGCGACGCTGGTCATTACAGGTGAGGGGCGTATTGATACGCAATCATTGATGGGAAAAGTGCTCAGTGGGGTTTCTAAACGTGCTCGCAGGGCGGGAGTCCCACTCATTGCGCTAGGCGGTGGCATTGCTGATGATTTGGAGATGTGTGAGGAGATTGACGCACTGTTTTCCATTATGCGTTACCCTATGCATTTAGAAGAGGCGATGGAAAAAGAGCGCACCAAGCAGTTGGTGACCAAAAGCACGACAGAAATTTTTAGACTGATTCGTGCTATTTTACGAAAGTGATGAATGAAACATAAAGAGCTGATTTTAATTAATAATTTTTTACACCAATACCACAAAATCTCCTCCATTTACCGTGTGGACGATACTGTTTTACGCATTGTATTTGAAGCAGGAGAGGCCCTTTTTATCGACCTTTCACGGAATGATTCGTACCTGTTTTATAAGAGCGATTTTAAACAATCCAAACGCTATAACGCTCCTTTTGATGTGCTTTTACACAAGCGCTTTGCCAATGCAAAAATTCTCTCCATGACAGTAGAGGAGAGTAACCGTATTTGGCGTATTTGCGTGCTTTCAAGTTCGAGTTACAAAGCCTTTGAGACCACCTTACAACTGGAATTTACAGGACGCAACACCAATGCGATTATTTTAGATGAAAATGAGGTGGTGTTAGAGGCATTGCGGCACATTGATGCGAGTGTGAGTTTTCGCAGTGTGAAAGTGGGAGAGGTGTTGGAGCCTTTGCCTCCTAAAGAGCTCAAAGAGAAGCCTTTTTCAATAGAAGGAAGCGTGGAAGATTATTTGCAAGAGAGCTATAAAAAGCGTTTACATGTAAAGCTTTGTGAGCTAAAAAACCAAAAAAAAGCGGTGCTGGAGCGAAAGAGTGAAAAGCTCAGACAAGCCATGAATGCTTTAGAAAATGAGGAAGAACTTTTAGCCAAAAGTGAGCAGGCGCACAAAGAGGCAACGCTGGTGTTAGCGCATTTGTATAGCATTAAAAATTATCAAGAGCGTGTGGAACTTTATGACTTTGATGGAGAGCTTGTGAGCATTGAGTTACCCATAGCGCATTCGCCTCAACACGCCGCCAATATGCTTTATAAAAAGTCCAAAAAATTGCGCCAAAAAGCCTTTTCCATTCACAGACAACGGGAGAATTTGGAAGAGAAACGGCTCTTTTTAGAGCGGATGATAGGGGTGATTGAAGCAGCGCAGGATTTGGAAGAGATACACATTTTAACGCCTAAAGTCACCAAGCAGAAGCAAAAAGGGGACGATAGCAATTATGAAACCTTTTGGCTCGAGGGGTACCGCATTTTATTGGGTAAAAACGAAAAGGGAAATATAGCGCTTTTGCAAGAGGCAAAAAAGAGTGATATCTGGTTACATGTAAAAGATATGCCCTCAGCGCATGTGATTATTTGCACCGAAAAACAGAGTGTGCCTGAGCCTATTTTAATTTTTGCGGCAAAGTTGTGTGTGGACTTTAGCCTCTCTCAAAAAGGTGGCTATTTGGTCGATTATACACAACGTAAAAACGTGAAGCCTTTTGATGGAGCGAATGTTGCTTATGAGACGTATCAGACGCTAAAAATCTACAAAGAGTGAGTTTTCTTTCTGGCTCTCTGGCTCGAAAGAGCCAAGCTTTAGTGCATAGCGCAGCGTAGCTTTTTGGGCTTTGCCTAGGAAGCGTGTAGAAAATAAAAGAGAGCCAAGCTTTAGTGCATAGCGCAGCGTAGCTTTTTGGGCTTTGCCTAGGAAGCGTGTAGAAATGTGCGGGAGCGAATGTTGCTTATGAGACGTATCAGACGCTAAAAATTTACAAAGAGTAAGTCTTACATGTAAAGGAGGAGAGTATGGCAGTAGGTCCCCTTGGTAGTGTGGTGTATGCAAACCAAATGATGCCAGCACAGGCAGCAAAACAGATGGATTATCAAAACAGTGTTCAGATGCAAAATGCACTAGCCGCTGCCATGCAAGCTGAAAAAGAAGATACCGTCCAAGAAGTTCGTCCCACGGAAGAGAGTTATAAAATTGATCCTGAAAATGAGCATGAGCGTCATAAACATGAGGAAGAGGAGCGTGAAAGAGCGCAGGAAGAGGCATCTTTAGCTGAGAAAAAAGAAGAGGATGTTGAAGAGGAAAAATCGTTCGTGCATCAAGGGCATTTAGATATTAAAGCGTAACCTCACCTTTGGTTTGCTATCATTGTCTCTTACTTAAAATACCATCATAAAAGAGTTCCTTATGAATTTTAAAACACTCTATGAATCCAATAAGCAACGTGTTCTTACAGGCCTTGTCATGTTGGGTTTTGCGTCATTGCTTGCTTTTTTAGATAACCTTATTTTGACATGGCTGGTTTTAGGAGTTGTCTATTTGTTCGCTTTTCATGAAGCGATGAATCTTTTTGATGTGCGAGATGTTAAGCTTTATGTGTATGCTATTGTATTGTGGTTAGTGGCGTATGTTTATCCTAATCCTGATGATTTGATTTATCTTGCGTTAATTGTGATGTTAGCCATTATGTCTTATACCAAAAAAGTAGACTATAAACTGCTGGCACCTTTCTTTTATCCTTCGATTTCCATGCTCTTTTTATACGCACTTTATCATGATTTTGGGATGTCTGTATTGGTGTGGTTAGTGTTGGTTGTTGCCCTCACCGATACAGGTGCATATTTTGTGGGAAAGAGTTTTGGTAAAACTTCTTTTTCCCCTTCTTCTCCTAATAAAACGCTTGAAGGTGTTGTTGGGGGAATTGTAATAGGAAGTGCTGTGGGTGCTGTTTATGGTACTTTTTTTATTCCTTTATGGCTCTCCGCTTTGATTGCGTTTGTAAGTTCAGTGGCTTCAGTCTTTGGTGATTTGTTTGAGAGTTATTTAAAACGTGAGGCAGGGGTGAAAGACAGTGGTTCACTCTTCCCAGGTCATGGCGGTATGCTGGATAGACTTGATGGTTATTTGTTTGGTGGTGTTGTGATGGTGATTTTACTGCGAGGATTGGCGTAAGTGATTATTTTAGGCTCAACAGGCTCTATTGGTGTGAATGCACTGATTATTGCTAAACGCTTTGGTATGGAAATTGAGGCATTGGTCGCTGGTAAAAACATAGCGCTTTTAAATGAGCAAATCAAAGAGCATCATCCCAAATATGTTGCTATTTCTGATGAAAAAGATCGCTATTTGGTGAAACACAGTGAAGTGTTTGTGGGTAAAGAGGGGATTTTAGAGCTTTTACAAAAGACACAAAGTTTTTTGGTGGTCAATGCACTTGTAGGTTTCGTGGGGCTTGCGCCTAGTATTGAAGCGTTACGATTAGGGAAACGTCTTGCCTTAGCCAATAAAGAGTCGTTAGTCGTTGCAGGGCATCTTTTAGATACTTCTCGTATTACTCCGATTGATAGTGAACACTTTGGTTTATGGTATCTATTGGGGAATCGTCCTGTTTCCGCGATGACTATTACGGCAAGCGGTGGTGCTTTTAGAGACACACCTTTAGCGGAGCTTCCTCGTATGTCATTTCAAGATGCGCTCAAACATCCTAATTGGAGCATGGGTGCTAAAATAACCATTGATAGTGCAACCATGACCAATAAACTTTTTGAACTTTTAGAAGCGAGGTGGCTTTTTGGGTGTGAAAAGTTGGATGCGATTATTGAACCACAATCTATTATTCATGCGTTTGTTCACTTTCAAGATGGAAGTACAACCGCGCATTTAGCCAAAGCTGATATGAAACTTCCCATCGCATTTGCCCTTAGAGGAGAAATTGAAGAGGCTATTTTGCCTTCTATTGATTTATCTGAAATTGGCTCTTTCTCTTTTCAAAAAATTGATAAAGAGCGTTACCCGATTTGGGAAATCAAGGATGAAATACTCGCACATCCTACACGGGGTGTTGTGATTAATGCGGCCAATGAAGTGGGCATTGGTAAATTTTACAATCGTGAAATCTCTATTTTAGATCTCGCACGTTTGACCTTAAAGGCGTATCGATTTTTTGAAAATGTTAATCCTAAAAGTTTGGATGAGGTTTTTGAAGTTGATCGTGAAGTGCGTCAGTATTGCTTAAAATAAAAGCAGTTCACTTACATTTTTTGTTTCATTTGTAGATTATAATTAGGCTTTAGGTATTGAAGACTAAAGAACGATATTAGAGTTCTTGCAAACTCTTGACACGCCTTTAAAGCAAAGCTCTCAAGGGCTACGTTAACACTGGGTAATCTTAGGCAGAAAGCCCATGCACTCTTGGTGCTTTTCCTTCTTGCAAAATGAATGTTGCAAGAAGTCTATTTCATTTTAAAGAGGTTTGAATGCTCCATCGTACCGATTATGTTCTTCGCTTAAAGGACAGTATTGTAGGGTTGCAATTTTTATTTGTTGCTTTTGGTGCATTGGTATTAGTGCCGATGCTTACAGGATTAGATTCTAATGTTGCGCTGTTTACCGCAGGGGCTGGAACACTGATATTTCAATTGGTAACACGTAAACCTATTCCTCCTGTTTTCTTAGCTTCCTCTTTTGCTTTTATTGCGCCTATCTTGTATGGCGTGAAAACGTGGGGTATTGCAGGAACCATGAGTGGATTGGCTGCCGCAGGGTTGTTTTATGTGCTTTTGAGCATTTTAATTCATCTTCGAGGGAGTGGTTTTATTCATAAACTTTTACCGCCTGTGGTCACGGGCCCTGTTATTATGACCATTGGGTTAATTCTCTCTCCTGTGGCAGTGAATATGGCAATGGGTAAAACGGGTGATGGAAGCATTGTGCTAGTACCATTCCACCATGCGATTGCTATCTCATTGTCTGCACTGGTTATAACGATATTGATTACGCTCTTAGGTAAGGGTGTTTTTCGATTGTTGCCTATTATGTTTGGCATTATGGGTGGATACAGTATTGCTCTTGCTTTGGGAGTTGTTCATTTTGATGCAGTCATGAATGCTCCATGGTTTGCGATACCTTCTTTTGTCGCACCTGAATTAAACTGGGAAGCTATTTTATATATTTTACCTATTGCCATTGCGCCTGCTGTTGAACATGTTGGGGATATGTTAGCCATTAGTAATGTCACCAAACGGGATTATTTAGAGAGCCCTGGCTTAAAGCGCACTTTATTAGGGGATGGTTTAGCCACTAGTTTTGCCGCTTTCTTAGGCGG
Organism: Campylobacterales bacterium; assembly: GCA_016930915.1. Taxonomy (GTDB): domain Bacteria; phylum Campylobacterota; class Campylobacteria; order Campylobacterales; family Sulfurospirillaceae; genus Sulfurospirillum. The sequence goes on along the minus strand of JAFGFU010000013.1, from coordinate 297,220 downwards.
TCCTCCTAATACAACATACTCAGAAGTAACGGGGGCTGTAACCATTACAAAAGCCTATAATCCTGCCATTATGACATGGGCGGCATTGTGTGCCATTGTATTAGCTTTTGTAGGAAAATTGGGTGGATTTTTAGCCACAATCCCTGTTCCTGTTATGGGGGGTATTTTATTGTTACTATTCGGGTTAATTGCATCTATTGGTATGGAAACGTTGATTAAAGGCAAAGTCGATATGGCAGACCCTCGTAATATGATTATTGTTTCTATTATTTTAGTGTTTGCTATTGGTGGTATGAGTTTTGATTTGGGCGGTGTGAAGTTTAGTGGCATTGGATTAGGTGCTATCGTTGGTATTGTGTTAAATTTTGTATTACCAAAAACACGCCATTTTGATGGCTATTAAAAAGGAGTTTGCATGGAGTTATTAGAAAAATTGATTTCTAGCCTTTCATCCATTATTTGGGGTCCTCCAATGTTGATTTTACTCGTAGGTACGGGTATTTATTTAACCATTGTATTGAAGGGAATGCAGTTTTGGGCATTGCCTCATGCCCTGAAGCTCATTTTTCATAAAGAGCATGATGGCGAGGGTGAAATCAGCCATTTTGCCGCCCTTATGACCGCACTTGCTGCTACGGTGGGTATTGGTAATATCGTAGGTGTTGCTACGGCGATTACTTTGGGTGGACCTGGGGCTATTTTTTGGATGTGGGTCACAGGACTTGTTGGTATGGCAACAAAATACTCCGAAGCAGTTCTTGCGGTTAAATACCGCCAAAAAGGGCATCATGGGTTTAAAGGTGGACCAATGTACTACTTAACCTATGGTTTAAATATGCCTCGTTTGGGTATGGCATTTGCTGTTTTTACAGCACTGGCGGCATTTGGTATTGGCAATATGACACAAGCCAATGCTGTGGCACAAATTTTACATACCCAAATGGATATTCCAACATGGGTGAGCGGTATTGTCCTTTTAACTTTAACAGCAGTGGTTATTTTAGGAGGTATTAAATCGATTGGTCGCTTTACCTCATTTTTAGTGCCATTTATGATTTTGATTTACGTATCTGTGGCTTTAGTTATTTTGGCGATGAACGTTGATAAAATTGGTGGTGCTTTTGGTCTTATTTTTTACCACGCTTTCAATCCAATTGCAGCAGGCGGTGGTTTTATTGGTGCAACGATGGCAGCTGCCATTCGTTACGGTGTGGCGCGGGGTGTCTTTTCCAATGAGTCAGGTTTGGGCTCAGCTCCCATTGCCGCTGCGGCTGCTAAAACCAATGACCCTGTGCGTCAAGCGCTTGTGAGTATGACACAAACGTTTATTGATACTTTAGTGGTGTGTACGATGACAGCGTTGATTATTCTTATTTCTCCATTTTGGGAGCAAGGCGTGAGTGCTGGAACCTTAACGATGCAAAGTTTTCAGCTTCACTTGGGTTCATTTGGTAGTATTGTGGTCGTTCTCTCAACCGTATTATTTGCCTACTCAACCATTTTGGGTTGGAGTTATTATGGTGAAAAAGCGTTTGAGTATATTTTTGGTGAGCGTTTTATTCGTTTATACCGTGTTTTATTTATTGCAGGTGTAATGGTGGGTTCTATGATGAAGCTAGAATTTGTATGGAACTTCTCTGATTTAACCAATGGGTTGATGGCGATTCCAAACCTCATTGCGTTGATTTTACTTGCTAAAGTTGTCTCTAGTGAGAGTAAGCGTTATTTTACCTCTTTAAAATAGGATATTAAGGCATGTTCCGCCTCTCATTTGCTTTGGTTGCGATTGCTGTTTTATCGTTAATTAATTATTATGCGTACAGACGCTTTTTGAAGCGTCTGGATTTTTTATTGGGGTATCAGCTTTGGATTAAAGGGGTTATGGTTTTGATTACCCTTTGTGAAATTTGCTACTTTTTAGTGTTGCGTTTGGATAGTTTAGATCCTTTTTTATACGCGCTTTTTTCTTCGATGATTGGTGTTTCGTTTATGCTTTTTTGTGTGGCATTGCTATACGATTTGTTTCATCTTCCCTATGCCAAAATTCCGCATGATTACTCCAGACGACTTTTTCTCAAAATGGTTTTTGATGTTACGATGCTGGTTTTAGCATTTTCGTATATGATTAAAGGGTTTTTCAATGGTATGAAAGCGCCGTTGATCAAAGAGGTGGATGTTGTCATTGAGGGCTTGGATGCGGAGCTGAGCATTGTGCAGATTAGTGATGTGCACATTGGTAAAGTTTTGGGTAAAGCGTTCATGGATGAGATTGTGCAAAAAATTAATACATTAAACGTCGATGTAGTTGTTATTACGGGCGATTTGGTGGATATGCCTGTGGCTCAAATTGGGAATACATTAGATGCACTACGTGAAATAAAAAGTCGTTGGGGAGTCTTTTTTGTGCCAGGGAATCATGAGTATTTTTACGGAGTTAACACGATTATGGATTTTCTTAAAACACTGGGTGTTCAGGTGTTAGAGAATCATTCTGTGGTCATTAACGAGCGTATCAATTTGGTGGGAGTGACTGATATGATGGGCAAACGCTTCGATTTTTTACCACCGGATTTAAAAAAAGCCTTTTTACATGTAAAGGATGATTTGCCCACGATTCTGCTCTCTCATCAACCTAAAATTGTCAAAGAGCTTAAGGGTGAAAAGATAGATTTAATTCTCAGCGGTCATACGCATGGCGGTCAAATTTTCCCCTTTGGGCTTTTAGTGCTTCTTGACCAGCCTTACTTAAGTGGGCTGTATGCGCACTCAAAGCAGACACAGATTTTTGTCAGCAATGGGGCTGGATATTGGGGGCCTGCAGTTCGGGTGATGGCACCTAGTGAAATTGTGAAACTCACTCTTAAGCCTAAAGCATGAAACCATTTTATCTACTGTTTCTCATCGCCTTGCTTTTTACAGGATGTAGTGTTAAGCAAGAATCTTTACATGTAAAAAGAGATGGCTTAGAAAAACTCACTAACGATTTGATGCTTTTGGGTGAGAATGTACGTTACGATGAAGCACGTTTATTTGCCTATGAAGCACTGAATTATCCGCATGTTTTAGCGACACGCTATGCGCTTGTGAGTCCACCTACATTTCATAATTTTCTCATTAACACAGGGCTTAAAGAGCGAGGGCTTTGCTATCAGTGGAGTGAAGATATGATGGCACATCTTAAAAAAGCACGCTATGAGAGTTTTGATTTACGTTGGGGAGTTGCCAATAAAGGTGAATTTGATGAGCATAACAGTGTCGTGGTTGTGGCAAAAGGGGCACCTTTTTACAGTGGTATTTTAATAGACGCATGGCGCAATTCAGGAGAATTGTATTGGGCAAAATTAGAAGAAGATGCCACGTACCATTGGGTTGAGAATATAGAGAGAAGCCGTTATTTTGGAACACTCCATCCTTAACTGTTTTTTTCTAATATCACCCGAATAACGCTTCCTTCTCCATGATGTTTTTCACCTTCATTGAGCATAATAATTTCTTGAGCGAGTTTATGGATGGTGCAAGGAAGTGTTTTTAAAATTTGGCTCATATCCCCAATACTATAGAGCAAGGTTTCATCTTTAGGCCCTCCACTTTTAAATTGAAGTTGGCTTTTGCTGAAAAATTCTCCGATAAAAACCCCTTTTTCTTTGAGGGCATACAGTGATTTTTCAAAAAGGACTTTTTGCTCCATTTTGGGTACATGCAAATAGGTACAGACAATCGCATCATACAAAGAAGCTTCGGGCTTCCAGTAGTTAAGGAGTGTGTGCCGAATCGCAATAAAGACATAGCGCTCTTTTGCATAATGCCTGAGTTTAGAGAGGGCGACAAATGAGGCATCTAAGGCTTCAACGTGCGCGATACCTTGTTCGGCTAAAAAAAGAGCATTTCTGCCTTCTCCTTCTCCTAAGCAGAGAATACGTTGGGCTTTTTCTAAGCGTTCAAAATTTTCTTCAATAAAAGCATTAGGCGCCTCACCGTAGAGAAAATCAGCTTCTTTAAATTTTTGATCCCACATTTTTTGCATCTTATCCCTTTGCAATCTATTGACGAATTAAATCAAGGAAATCATCTTTTTATTGTACTACAATGTGAAAAAACTGCAAGGAAAAACGATGAATTATCCAACTTTTTTTGATAACACAGAATCTGTAACGCTTTATGATCCACTTTCAGAGGTGTTAGGTGCATTTGAAGAGGGAAAAATTTGCTTTAGTTATTTAGATGTGGTAAAAAGTGCTGGGCACAGTTGTCCTACGATAGCAGGGGCTTATTTGATGGTAAGAGAAGGGCTGAAAGCTTTGTATCCAGATCGTTTGCCCATCCGAGGAGAGATTGAAGTTTTCTTTAAAGAGGCACGAGAAGAGGGAACAACAGGCGTGGTTGCCAATGTTTTTTCACTGATTACAGGAGCAACCGATTGCTCTGGATTTAAGGGTTTACAGGGTCATTTTTCACGCACGGATCTGATGCATTTTAATGAGAAAACATCTTTACATGTAAAGATGAAACGACGTGATAATGGCAAAGAAGTGCATGTGGCGTATGATCCATCTTGTATTGCCATCAATCCTTCTATGCAAGTATATATGCCAAAACTCTTTACAGGGTTACTCACATGCGAAGAAAAGAAACTTTTTGCCAAGATGTGGCAGGAAAGGGTTGCACAAATTTTAGAAAATTTTGATAAAGTAATAACTCTACATTAACTTTTCTGGAGCGGACATTGTTAAGTGCAAAAAAACAAAGTATTGTTAAATGGATTGTTTTTTTGCCAGTATTGGCCGTTTTACTCACTTTCGCCATTATTTTAACCATGGTTATTTCTATTGAGCAAGATGATTATAAAAAATCTTTAGAGCAAGCCAGAATCTCTTATGTCAAGCGCTCTAAGATTCAAGCGCAAGAGCGGATTGATAAACTTATTGATTATATTAATGTCAATGAACAACTTTTGCGAGAAGAAGCAGAAGAAGAGATTGAAAGTATGGTTAATTTGGCGTATAAAATCATGCTCGATATTTACAATGAAAATGCAACATTGCCTCGTGAAAAAATTATTGAAAAAATTAAATCTAAACTCAAAGGTATTCGTTTTTTTAATGATTTGAGCGGTTATTATGCCATGTTTGATTTGAATGGTGTTTGTGTAATGCATGGTGAGAATGAGGCACTTGAGGGAAAGAATCTTATTAATCTACAAGATTTCAATGGCAAATTTATTTTCAAAGATGTGATTGCTCATTTACAAAAAGAGAGCTCTTTTACTTCTGCGTGGTATTGGAAAAATCCAAACGATACGACGTATCGTAAGAAAATAGGGCATGGGAAACGTTTTGATCCTCTCAATCTTTTTATTTTAAGTGGACGTTATGAAGATACTATTTTAGATAAAATCAAAAAAGAGACGCAAAAGGTACTTTTAAATACCAAGTATGGGGAATATGGTTATATCTTTGCCTATGATTATGCAGGCAATACTATTTCACATGGTGATCATTCTTTGGTCGGTAAAAATAGATTGGATGTGGTGAGCAACAATCAGTTTATTATTCGTGATATTGTGGTGGGTGGCAAGCTCAATGTTGAGGGCTTTTTTATGAACTACACCGCTTCGTATCATCCGATTGACAAAGATAGGCATAAAATCTCTTTTATTCGTCCTATTCCTCAATTTGAATGGGTGGTAGGGACAGGAACTTATTTGTTGGAAGAGAATAACGCTTTTTTAGAGCAAGAGAAGATGCTTAAAGCAAAAATGCAAACGACCATTGCCAATTTGGTGTTGATTTCTTTGGTTATTATGTGTTTAATTATGGCGATGATGTTTATTATTTCTATTAAATTGCGTTCGATTTTAGCCCGCTATGAAAACCACTTACTTTTGAATAATAAGCAAATTAAAGAGCAGAAAATGGTCTTTGAAACGTTGTATCAAAAATCAGCAGATGGGATTTGGCTTCTTAAAGAAGGTTTATTTATTGATTGTAATGAAGCTATCATGAAGATGTTTAAAACGGAGCATAAAAAGCGACTGATTAATGTCACATTAGCAGATTTGTCACCAGAGTTGCAGCCTGATGGGAAGAGTTCTTTTGAAAAATCACAATGGATGAATTCTATTGCCTCCAAAGAAGGTGTGCATAAGTTTGAATGGTATGCGAAAGCCTGTGATGGAAGCCTTTTGTGGATTAGTGTGGTGATGACGACGATTATTATGAATAAGGGCAAAATTCAGCACTGCTCTGTGCGAGATATTACCGCACGAAAAGCTTTGGAAGAAGAGAATAAAAAACAGAAAAAACTCTTGATGCATCAGGTTGAACATGACATTTTAACAGGACTTCCTAACCGTAATTTACTTCAAGACAGGCTTACCCAAGCGATGAAAAAAGCAAGTCGTGATGGCAGAGTTTTAGGGGTTATGTTTGTTGATATTGATAAGTTTAAAAATATCAATGACTCCTTAGGTCATGATGCGGGTGATATTCTTTTAAAAGTTATTGCTAAACGGATGCAAAATAGTATTCGAGAAACCGATACGGTGGCACGTTTAAGTGGTGATGAGTTTATTGTGCTTTTAGATGGCTGTAAAGATGTCAATGATATTTTCACTGCCATTAAAAAATTAGTAGCATCCTTTCAAGAACCATTTGTGTTAGGCAATGAGAGTTTTAAAATTACAATGAGTATTGGGGTGAGTGTTTATCCTAATGATGGTGAATTGGCCAGTAAACTCCTTAAAAATGCAGATATTGCAATGTATAAAGCCAAAGCTCAAGAGCGCAATCGCTACATCTTTTTTGATCAAGCGATGAATCAAGAGACGAATGAGCATCTGGAAATCGAAAAGAGTTTACACAAAGCGTTAAAAAATAAGGAGTTTGTGGTTTATTATCAACCTCAAGTAAACTTAAAATCGGGAAAAATTATAGGATTTGAAGCTTTACTTCGTTGGAATCATCCTACAAAAGGTTTGGTGGCACCTGGGTATTTTATTCATATTGCAGAAGAGAGTGAATTGATTATTGAGATTGGCAATTGGGTGATTCGTGAAGTGATGCAACAGTTTAAAATGTGGCACGATAAAGGGCTTCACCCTGGGAAAGTGGCAATTAATATTGCGGGCAAACAGTTAGAATCTAACCATTTGATTTCATTTATGCTTCAAAGTCTTAAAGAGAGTGGTTGTAAGGCTGAGTGGATTGAGTTGGAAATTGTGGAGCGGTTTATCATGAAAGACACCGCCAAATCTATAGCCCTTTTAAAGCGCTTTCGTGAGCTAGGTCTTGATATTTCTATTGATGATTTTGGTACAGGACACTCCTCGTTGGCGTATCTTAAACAGTTGCCTATTACGAAGTTAAAAATTGACCAAAGTTTTGTGCAAAATTTAGAAAACAGTAGTGAAGATCGAGCAATTGCTCGAACGATTATTGAGTTAGGTCGAGGTTTGGGATTGGTTGTTTTAGCCGAGGGTGTTGAGAGCAAAGCACAAAAAGAGTTTATTTACAGTAGCGGTTGTGAACTGATACAAGGGTATGTGTTTAGTAAACCTGTGGATGCTAATAGCGTTGAAGAGATGTTGAGAAATCAATCTCACATGCTATAATCATGTAAAGAAATCATTACATAGGGTTTTTATGCAACGAAGGGATTTTTTAGGTGTTTTGGGTGTTTTGGGTGTCGGGCTTTTGAGCAGTATGGCACAGGCTGATACACTCACATCAGGTGATATTTGGGTCAAAGAGGAACATAAACTTCTATTTGCTTCTGTGCTTAAAAAACTCAATTTGGTTGAGAGCATTGTGGGACATGCCAATTTCAATCTCATCTCTTTGGATGAAACCCTTAAAATTGCAAAAGGGTATTCAAAGGTTGAGCCATTTACCATAGCAGAACTTGCCTATATCGAAGAGGTTTCTTATACAGACCCACGTATTTATGGCTTTAATGGTAAAAAAACAATTGAACGTATCAGCGACACGATTAACAAAAAAGATGTGATTAAAATTAGCGGCACAGGGCATTATGTTTTTGGCGATTATGCGCCCCTTTTAGAGCGTCTTATGAAAGATGTGGGGGAGTCTCTTATTTTAACCTCAGGTGTTCGAAGTATGGTGAAACAACTCTGTTTGCATCTTGAAAAAATTGAGAGTGAGAAGGGTAATATTACGGTAGCTTCACGTTCCCTCGTTCCTCCTGCATATTCTTACCATTCCATAGGTGATTTTGATGTCGGTAAAAAAGGATGGGGTCACCAAAATTTTACGGCAAATTTTGCACGTACGCAGGAATTCTGGCAGTTGCAAAAACTTTCCTATGTCTCCATGCGTTATACCATCGGCAATGGTGATGGTGTGCGTTTTGAGCCGTGGCATATAAAGATTGTCTCATGATTTTAAGTATTGAAAGTAGCTGTGATGATAGCTCTATTGCCATCACACGGATAGAGGATAAAAAACTACTTTTTCATAAAAAAATTTCACAAGACGCGGAACATGCTAAGTACGGTGGGGTTGTACCAGAACTTGCCGCACGGCTTCATGCGGTCACGTTGCCTAAAATTTTAGAAGAGACACACCCCTATTTTACAGAGCTTAAAGCGATTGCCGTGACCAATGAGCCAGGACTTTCGGTCAGTTTAGTGGAAGGAGTGAGCATGGCAAAAGCACTTAGCGTAGCGCTGGGGCTTCCTTTGCTTGGGATTAATCATCTCAAAGGGCATATTTGCTCTTTGTTCATTGAAGATGAAACACGTTTTCCTATGGATGTTTTGCTTGTTTCTGGCGGGCATACTCTGCTTTTACATGTAAAGAGTTTAGAGCACATTGAATTGTTAGCAAGCACCATGGATGATAGCTTTGGTGAGAGTTTTGATAAAGTAGGAAAAATGCTAGGACTTGCTTATCCTGCGGGTGCGGTTATTGAGAGTTATGCCAAAAGAGGTGATGCTAAACGCTTTAATTTTACCATTCCTCTGCAAGGCACGTCATCCTCTTTATTGGCGTTTAGTTATTCAGGGCTTAAAAATCAAGTGAGGCTTTGCATTGAGGCGCAAGAAAATATGGATGAGCAAACCCTGTGCGATATTTGTGCTTCGTTTCAACGTGTCGCCGTAGCGCATTTGATGCAAAAAATAAAAAAAGCCTACAAAGAGCGAAAAATGGAGCACTTTGGTGTGGTAGGTGGGGCGAGTGCAAATCTTTATTTAAGAGATGCGCTTGAAAGCTTTTGCGCTTCTAAAAAAGCGCTATTACACACCGCTAAGATGGAGTTTTGCTCCGATAATGCGGCGATGATTGGTCGATGTGGTGTGGAAGCGTATAAGAAAGGTGCTTTTGTACGTTTAGAGGATTTAAAAGTGCGTAGTTCCTCCAAAGATATGTTTTACATGTAAGGATTAGAGGATAATAATTTCCTCTTCAAGTTCCACCCCCAAACGCTTGAAAACCTCTGCTTTCACCTCCGTGATGAGCTTCAGTGCATCTTCAAACGTTCCGCCTCCTGTGTTCACCAAAAAGTTGGCATGTACGGGACTAAACATCATAGCGCCAATTCGTTTGCCTTTAAATCCCGCTTCTTCAATCAGTTTCCCAGCATAGTGCCCTTTTGGATTTTTAAAACAGCTGCCTGCACTAGCCTCTTTAGGTTGATTGTCACGCATTTGCTTAAACATTGCGAGCAGACTTTCATCAAATCCCTCTTTACATGTAAAGGTGGCTTCATACACGATGCCATCAATGTTTGCAAAACGGTAGCCATGGTTTATCTTAGATTTTTCTATCCATCCGTTTTCAGTGCGAATCGCACGGAGGTTATTGAACACTTCCCACTCTTTGAGTCCCGCATTCATAGCAACCATACCGCCTAGGGTTCCTGGGAGTTTTTGCATCAGCTCAAAGCCTGCAAGGTTGTGTTTTTTAGCAAAGGAGAGCATTTTCCCACTCGGTGTGGCTCCCCCTACATGTAAAACATCGCCCTCTTGATAGATAAAGTCAAAAGCTTTATCCAATGTAGCAAGTGGCGGAGGTGTTGGACTTACAAGAAGGTTATTTGCGCCACCGATGATGATGTGTTTTTCTGGAAGTGACTGGGGTGTCTCAAGGAGTAAAACATCAACGCTTGGGCCAATTTTAAGGCTAGAGTAGCTTGAAAAATGAATCGTTTTTGTCATTTAAAATACAAAACTTGGAATCATGTCAAAAAGACGCGTGGTAAACTCTATCATCATGTTCATCATCCATGGCATAGTAAATATGGCAACCACAATAGTAATTAAAATTTTAGGAACAAAACTGAGTGTGGATTCATTGATTTGGGTAACGGCTTGAAAAATACTAATGGCAAGCCCTGCAATCATTCCCGCTAAAAGCATGGGCAAAGAGAGGTAAAGTGCTATTTTAAAGGTTTCAACACCTAATCCAATCAGTTTTGCTTCCATTAGCTCATCCTAAGGGTTTCATACTCATGAGGAATAAGATAATCTTGTGCTTTGATACTTTGGTCGTAAAAACCATGCTGATAGCCGAGTTCAAACAGGGTATTAATGGCTTCATATTGTAGGTCACTCATTTCGATGGAGTGAGCGTTGGCATACAGCCCCAAATAGGTTTTAAGGGTAGTATCATCAACTCTAACAAGGTTTCTCTCAATGAGCATTTTAGAGAGAAGGTGTTGATGGGTGTGGGCAACATCAACTGCTTTAATCAGTATTTTTTCACAGGCAATGGCTTGCAATAATGGCATAGAACGGCGCAGTGCCATACCGCCTAGAGGTAGCGGAAGCTCTTTACCTTGCGTTAAACTTTTCCAAATATCCCAAATCTCACGTTCCACAACCAGCCCCTCACTAAAATTGAGGATACTTTCATGAATTAATACTCCTGCATCCACTTCGCCACTAAGCACAGCATTTTCAATCTCTAAAAAGTTTTTATAAACAATGCGTGCTTCAGGATAGGCGATTTTAAATAAAAGAGCGTTGGTCGTGTGCGTTCCACTGAGGGCTACTTTAAAATTGCGTTTGAGTTTGGTCTCTTTTTTCTTGACCAGTTTGGGACCATACCCTTCACCAAAGCTGACCGCTGTGCGTAAAAGCGCATAATCATTTCGAATTTTAGGATACAACGCAAAGCTAATCGCACTGATATCATAGGTGGTTTTTAAGGCTTCAACGTTGAGTGTTTCTATATCTAAAGCACTGTTTTCAAGCGCCATTCCCTCTGTGTTGAGCCAGCCAAATTTGATGGCATAATACATAAAAATATCATCAGCATCAGGTGAATGCGCTACGCTAATTGTTCTCACAAAAATCCTTACATGTAAATCTTTTGGCATTGTAACATATTGCAGATTGAAATATTTTGAGCCTCTTTTTTGATTTTTGACTACAATCGCTTCAAAGGGCTTTTTCAAGCTCGAGATGATAAAATAATAACATTATGAAATGAGGGGTCACATGCAAATCGATGAAAATAAGAAAAAAGCACTCGAACTTGCGATAAAACAGATTGATAAAGCATTTGGTAAGGGTGCGCTTATCAGGCTTGGCGATAAAGTGGTTGAACCCATTGCTGCGATTAGTACAGGTTCTATTGGTTTAGATTTGGCTCTTGGGATTGGTGGCATTCCACAAGGGCGTATTATTGAAGTGTATGGACCTGAGAGTTCGGGTAAAACGACCTTATCGCTTCAGATTATTGCTGAAGCTCAAGCCAAAGGAAGTATCTGTGCGTTTGTGGACGCTGAACACGCCTTAGACGTTAAATATGCGGGAAATTTAGGGGTTGATATTGAAAACCTATTGGTTTCGCAACCTGATTTTGGTGAGCAGGCTTTAGATATTGTTGAAACGCTTGCACGCAGTGGCGCGGTGGATGTGATTGTTATTGACTCTGTAGCCGCACTGACACCGAAGAGTGAAATTGAAGGCGATATGGGCGATACTCACGTAGGACTTCAAGCACGACTTATGAGTCAAGCCCTTCGTAAGCTCACTGCTGTTGTGCATAAAATGAACACTACGGTTATTTTTATTAACCAAATTCGTATGAAAATTGGAACGATGGGATATGGCTCACCTGAGACAACCACAGGAGGAAATGCACTCAAATTTTATGCTTCTGTGCGTATTGATGTGCGTAAAATTGCGACGTTAAAGCAAGGTGAAGAGCAAATCGGTAACAGAGTGAAAGCCAAAGTCATTAAAAACAAAGTGGCTCCTCCATTTCGTCAAGCAGAGTTTGATATTATGTTTGGCGAGGGTATTTCTAAAGAGGGCGAAATTGTTGATTATGGCGTAAAACTCGATATTATCGATAAAAGTGGTGCGTGGTTTAGTTACAATGAAACCAAATTGGGGCAAGGGCGTGAAAATGTCAAAGCCTTTTTGAAAGAAAATAAAGCGCTTGCTTTAGAAATTGAAGAAAAAATCAAACAAGCCATCAGTGGCAATGCCATGGTGATGGCATGTGGCGTTGATGATATAAAGGACGATGAATGATCTATATTGAAGATATAAACGCAGATGAGGTACTGGATAGTCGGGGTAACCCAACAGTTCGTGCTCGTGTAACATTGAGTGATGGTACCGTTGCCAGTGCGATTGTACCTAGTGGTGCAAGTACGGGTAAGCGAGAAGCGTTGGAACTTAGAGATGCAGACAGTCGCTATATGGGTAAAGGTGTGTTAAAAGCATGCGAAAATGTGAACACAGAAATTTCGGATGAGCTCATTGGCTTAAGCCCGTTTAACCAAGCAGTGATTGATGAAACGATGAAAAACCTTGATGGCACAGAAAATTATGGCCGTTTGGGTGCCAATGCCGTCTTAGGTGTCTCTATGGCAGTCGCTCGTGTGGCAGCTCAGAGTTTAGATGTACCTTTGTATCGCTATTTAGGTGGTGCCAATGCCATGACACTTCCAACACCGATGTTTAACATCATTAACGGTGGAAGCCATGCGAATAACAGTGTTGATTTTCAAGAGTATATGATTATGCCACTTCAGTTTGAGAATTTTTCAGACGCACTGAGATCATGTGTTGAAGTCTATCATCAGCTGAAAAAAATTATTGCTTCTATGGGAGAGAGTACTGCTCTTGGAGATGAGGGTGGTTTCGCTCCTAATCTTAAAGACAATGAAGAGCCGATTAAAGTCATTATGGAAGCGATTGAAAAAGCAGGCTACAAAGCAGGCGTGGATATAGCTATCGCTTTAGATGTGGCAAGTAGTGAGCTTGTATGTGAGGGTGGATATAAATTAGCGTCTGAAAATCGTGTTTTAAGCAGTGCTGAACTTGTGGCATATTATGAAAATCTCTGCGCAAAATACCCAATTGTTTCTATTGAAGATGGTTTGAGTGAGGACGATTGGGAAGGTTGGAAACTTTTAACCGAAAAATTAGGTTCAAAAATACAATTGGTGGGCGATGATTTGTTTGTGACCAATAAGAAAATTTTGGCTGAGGGAATTGAAAAAGGTATTGGAAATGCCATTTTGATTAAACCAAACCAAATTGGAACCGTTACGGAAACCATGCAAACGGTACGTCTTGCCCAACGTAACAATTATAAATGCGTGATGAGCCATAGAAGTGGCGAGAGTGAAGATGCGTTTATTGCTGATTTTGCTGTGGCACTCAATGCAGGTGAGATTAAAACAGGCGCAACCGCACGTGGTGAGCGAACTGCAAAATATAATCGTTTATTGGATATTGAAAATGAAGTCGTCTATGGCGAGTATGTAGGAACAAAACTTTTTGCTAAATGAGTGATGTTTTAGACGAATTTGACCAAGAAAAAAAAGAGGAAGCAGAAGGTTCTGCCCTCTTTTATTTGAAACTTATCTCGCTTATTGTGGCCGTTGTAGGTTTTGGTTTGTATATTGGAGATGTTCTTTTTGGAAAGAGCTCGCTGGATGTTCTCTTAAATCTTCAAGCAGATAAAGATACCTTAAGCCAAAAAATTCAAAGTCTTAAAGAAGAGAATGCCGTTTTGCAAAAAGAGTATTTTGAATTACGGCAACTAGATCCCGATCGATAAACTAAGGAGTATTCATGAGGAAGATTTTTTGGCTTTTTCTATCACTAATAATCAGCATAGAGGCAAGAGAAAATCCTTTTGAAACAACGAATGCTCCAGAAGTTGTTGGGAAGACAACTCAAATTGAAGAGAAAAGAATCGATTTCAAGAGTACATCGATTACACTCCCAAGCAGTGCACGTATTTTAAAAAGTGTTACGCTAACGTTTCAAAATCTTGATGGCTCCATTGAAGAAGAACACCAAAATATTGACCAAAACATTGATTGGCATCATCCTCTTTTATTATCGCCACAAGGTGTTGAAAAATCTACGCCTCCTCCTGCAGCTCCGATTGCACCTGTGCCACCTCTTACAAAAAAAAATATTGAAGGAAAAGAGCTAAAAAGTGTACCCAGTATGCCATCTGTTAAAACGAAGAGTGAAGAGCGAGTAAAACTTGCAGAGGGTATTTTTCTATTTGCAGAAGGAAATGAGATTAAAATTTTTACCAAAGATTTGAAGATACGTGATTTTTTAATAGCAGATCCTTATAAAATCGTTCTTGATTTTAAAAGAACACATTCGTTTGCGACAAAAACAGTTGACTTAAAAAAGAATCCTTTTGTTTTGGTAACACTGGGAGAACATAAAGACTTTTACCGAATTGCTATATTATTAGATGGTCATTATCGTTATGATTTACAAACTTTTGAGGGCGGATACAGTATAAAGCTGAAGTAATGATGTTTTTACATGTAAGGAAAATCCTTACATGTAAAAAAGGTTAAAGCTCAAATTTTGGTGTTCGATCGACAGGTCCAATATAATGTTGGCGAGGGCGAGCAATTTTCATATCGGGTTGTTCTTTGAGTTCGATCCACTGCGCAACCCAACCAGGGGTTCTTCCAATCACAAAAATAACGGCAAACATCTCTTTTGGAATTTTAAGCGCTTGTAAAATAAGCCCTGAGTAAAAATCAATATTTGGGTAGAGCTTACGTTTAATAAAGTACTCATCATTTAAAGCAATTTCCTCAATACGGTGGGCAACTGCCATGAGTTCGGTATTAATTGCGAGTTCATTAACCAATTTCTTTTGAAGATTTTTCAAAATGGTTGCACGTGGGTCAAAGTTTTTATAGACCCTATGACCAAATCCCATCAATCGAAATGGATCATTAGGGTCTTTGGCCTTAGCGATATATGTATCGACATTATCAACAGTGCCAATTAACTCTAATTGACGAATCACAGACTCATTTGCTCCACCATGCGCTCGTCCCCAAAGTGCACCAATACCAGCAGAAATTGCTGCATAAGGGTGGGCATGGGTTGAAGCCACAACACGCACAGATGTGGTGGAAGCATTTTGTTCATGATCGGCATGGAGCGTAAAAATAGTATCGAGTGCTTGAACTTCGATAGGTTTTAAATCAATATGGTGGTGCGGATAGCCTCGTAACATATATAAAAAGTTTTCCGTAAAGCCTTTATCCAAATCAGGATAAATAATAGGAAGTCCTTGTGAATAACGGTAGGAAAACGCTGCAATCGTAGGAATTTTAGCCACAATACGATGTGCCATTTCTTTGGCTTCTTCGGGTGAATCCATATCCAAATGGTCAAAATAAAACGTAGAAAGCGCAGAAACTGCTGCTGATAAAATAGCCATAGGATGTGCGTTATCAGGGAACGCATCAAAGAGTTTACGCATACTTTCGTGGATAAAAGAGCGTTTTTTGAGTTCCGCTAAAAAGTTTTTATACTGCTCTTTGGTGGGCAATTCTTTGTGCAAAAGCAAATAAGCCGTATCTAAAAATGATTTTTTCGTTGCAAGATAGGCGATATCATAACCTCGATACATCAATTTGCCAATATTGCCATCAATGTAGGTGATTTGAGAGCGACAACTTGCCGTTGAGGTAAAACCACGATCCAACGTAAACATGCCTGTATTGGCATAAAATGAAGATATATCAACGACATCAGAACCAAGAGTTGCTTTGAGAATAGGAAACTCAAATTCCTCTCCCGTGCGATTGTCAATAAGGGTAACAGTATCTTTACGCATACACATCCTTTACTAAAACGATTAAACTCATAATGGTATTTATTATAGCAAATTTCTTTTTGTTCGAATGAACAATCATTAGACTACGTGATGACAGATGCTTGCGACACTGTATCCTAAATTTTCAATCATTTTTCTATCACGGTTAGGTGCTTCACCTTTGGTGGTAAGATAATCTCCAATAATAATAGAATCCGCCCCTGCTGCAAAAATATCACAGTGTGGGCTAAAGGTTTGTTCACGTCCTCCTGCTATCATTAAAACACTCTCTTTAGGAAGTTTGGCTCTAAATTCTTTGATAATTTCAAGGGCTTCTGCTTCACTAAGAGGCTCTGCTTTTAAAGGTAAAGCAGGGTTTGGAATGTAAAAATTCAAAGGCACCGTTTCAGGGGAGAGTTCGCAAATGCTTTGAAGTAAAGAGGCTCTATCCGCTTCACTCTCTCCTAGACCTACAATACCTCCTGTAAATAAGAAAAGTCCAGCCTCTTTGACATTTAAACAGGTTTGATAACGCCCTTCCCATGTGTGTGTCGTACAGATATTCGGGTAAAACTCTTTGGAACTCTCTAAGTTGTGGTTGTAGGCATTTACGCCAGCTTCTTTTAGGGCTTTGAGTTGCTCAACACTCGCCGTTCCATTACAAGCGATTAAAAGAAGATGTGGAAGTTCGCTTTTCACCGCACGGGCTGCTTCACACACGAAGGCGAGTTTTTTATCATCCAGTCCAAGACCAGAGGTGACCAAACAAAAACCAAGGGCACCATTGCTTGAAGCACATTTTGCTTCATAAACAATTTGCTCAACCACTTTGTATTTG
Organism: Campylobacterales bacterium; assembly: GCA_016930915.1. GTDB lineage: Bacteria > Campylobacterota > Campylobacteria > Campylobacterales > Sulfurospirillaceae > Sulfurospirillum. The sequence goes on along the minus strand of JAFGFU010000013.1, from coordinate 280,309 downwards.
TAGCGTTCAATATCAGCGTTATGGTGCGCACTTTGGGTACAAAATCCGCAATCCTCCGCACAACTTCCACTGGAAATATTGCAAATAGAACATAAAAAAATAGGTTTTTTCATCAGGTATTTTTCCTTACATGTAAAGATAGGTGAGATGGTTTTGGAAGAGAAGAAGAGCGCTTACGCCTCTTCTTTGTGTTTGCATTTAATGCATTCATAAATCTCTTTTTTACGTAGTTCACGTTTTGCCATAATGTAGCCACATTCGGGGCATTTTTTATCAGTGGGTTCGTAATTGGAGATAAATTTGCATTTGGGGTAATTACCACAGCCAAAAAATTTGCCTCGGCGGGAGCTTCGCTCAATAATATCGCCTCCGCATTCAGGGCAAGGCACACTCAGTGTTACTTTTTCTTTGGGAGCGCTTTCACTCACTTTTTTGAGGTTTTGGGTGTATTTACATGTAGGATACGTACTGCACGCAATAAACTCACCAAAACGCCCTTTTCGTCGTACCAGCTCTTTGCCACACTCTGGACACATTTCGCCTGTAAACACAACCACTTTTTGGCTTTGGATCTCTGTTTTTCCTTTGGCAACTTGTGCATCAAACGGTTCGTAAAAATTCCATAAAATGGCTTGCCAATCCTCTTTGTCCTCCGCAATGAGGTCTAGTCGTTCTTCCATATTTGAGGTAAAAGAGGAGTCAACGATTTGAGGAAAGTGTTGTTCTAAAAGCTCCGTGACTTGAAAAGCAACTTCCGTGGGGACAATCTGTTTTTTTTCAATGTTAATGTATTCACGTGCACTTAACACCGAGATAGTTGGCGCATACGTAGAAGGTCTGCCAATGCCAAGGCTCTCTAATTTTTTAATCAAACTGGCTTCTGAGTAGCGAGAAGGTGGCTCGGTAAAGTGTTGATTGGCATCGAGCTTACTTAATGCGACCTCTTGTTTGAGCGCTAAATCTGGAAGCAGTTTATCTTTGTCATTATCGCCATAGACTTTGTAAAAGCCATCAAAAAGGAGTTTGCGACCACTGGCTTTAAACTTACCACTTTCGCTTTCAAAGATAAGCGTTTGGGATTCAAAACGAGCATTGTTCATTTGAGAAGCTAAAAAGCGGTTGTAAATGAGAGCGTAGAGTTTAAGCTCATCAGGAGCCAAATAGGCACTTGCCATCGCTGGGGTAAACTCTAAAATGGTAGGACGAATCGCTTCGTGTGCTTCTTGTGCGCCTTTGCTTTTGTTCGCATAAAAACGAGCTTTTTCAGGCAAGTAGGCTTTTCCGTATTGAGTTAAAATCTGCTCACGTGCTCCTTCAATTGCCTCTTTAGAGATATTGAGTGAGTCGGTTCGCATATAGGTAATAACCCCTTGAACGCCCTGATGGGTTTTAACACCCTCGTACAATGTTTGTGCGAGCATCATCGTCTTTTTAGGCGAATATCCCAAAGCACTCGACGCACTTTGTTGCAGGGTTGAGGTCATAAAAGCAGGGCTGGGAGAACTCTCACGCTCTTTTTTCTCCAAAAGAGCGACATGAAAAGCTTCTTTTAAAAGTTTTTCTTTAATGGCATAGGCACGCTCTTGATTGCCTATGCTCATTTTTTCAATTTTTTCACCCTCAAATTCAACCAATAAAGCGTCAATGGTTTTATTAAAGAGTGCATCAAGGCTCCAAAACTCTTCTGATTTAAAGGCTTTTATCTCTTTTTCTCTATCGACAATTATTTTAAGGCTTGAAGATTGCACACGACCTGCACTCAAGCCTTTTTGAATTTTTGATGAGAGCAGGGGAGAGAGTTTATAGCCTACGATTCTATCAAGCAAACGTCTGGCTTGTTGTGCGTTAATGCTGCTTTCATCTAAAGTGCGAGGATTTTCAAGTGCGTGGGTAATGGCATGTTTGGTAATTTCATGAAAAACGATGCGTGGTAAGCTTTTTGGGTCTTTGCCAATGGCAGTGGCAATGTGAAAACCAATGGCTTCACCCTCACGGTCCTCATCGGTTGCGATATAGACTTGATCGGCTTCTTTTGCCAGCTCTTTCATCTCTTTAACCACACTGGCGTGATCTTTTGGGACACGGTACTCTGGGATAAAGGTTTGGTTTTCTATTTTAATGCCAAAACTGCTTTTGGGAAGGTCTCGAATATGCCCTTTGGAGGCGACAACAGTGTAGTTTTTACCTAAAAAATTCTTAATCGTTTTGGCTTTAGTGGGTGATTCCACAATAATGAGATTTTTCAATGATTTTTCCATCTTTACATGTAAAGGTTTTTTCGTATTCTATCGAAAAAAAAAATCTATGCCAACCGCTAAAGTTTTTTTTTGAGGTGACGATGTAGTTTTCATCAAAGGCAAGGAAGCCCGCGAAATAAAACGATAAAAGGATTTATCATGCGTATTAATACTAACGTTGCTGCTCTTGGAGCACAAACTAACCTCACAAAGACAAACAGCGCTCTTAGCAACTCTTTGTCTAAACTCTCTTCAGGTTTGAGAATCAACACAGCGGCTGATGATGCATCAGGTATGTCTATTGCTGACTCTCTTCGTTCACAAAAAAATGCTTTGGGTCAAGCGATTGCCAATGCGAACGATGGTGTATCTATCGCTCAAATTGCAGACGGTGCGATGGATGAACAGATTAAAATTCTTGATACCATTAAAACTAAAGCGACTCAAGCAGCACAAGATGGGCAAAGTGCAGCGTCTCGTAAAGCACTTCAATCTGACATCTCTAAACTCGTTGAAGCACTTGACAACATTGCAGGTTCAACTTCATACAACGGTAAAAACCTCCTTTCAGGTAGTTTTACCAATGCAGAGTTCCAAATTGGTGCGTACAATAACCAAACTGTAAGTATGAGTATTGGTGCAACCAGTTCTGATAAAATTGGTCAAACTCGTTTTGAAACCAGTGATATGGGTGGAACACTTGCTTCTGCAACAGTAACTTATACTGATGAGGCTGGTCAAACATTGACACTTGAATCAGCGGTTATTAGTACAAGTGCGGGTACAGGTATTGGTGCGTTGGCGGCGGTGATTAACAAAAACTCTGGAAGTACAGGTGTTACTGCAAGTTGGAGTTTAACACAAACAGGTACTGCGGCTGTTGCAGCGGGTGCAGCAACAAATATTACCATTAATGGAACGATTGTTGCGGCAGATTTAGATGTTGAAGCCAACGATAGCAATGGTGTACTGGTTGATGCCATTAACCAATTTACAGCAACTACAGGTGTTGCGGCAAGCGTTGACGCAGAAGGTAAGTTAAATCTTACATCAACTGATGGTAGAGCTATTCAAGTTTCAGGCCTTGCAACAGTAGGTACGATTGCAAATGATGACTATACTGGTCGTTTAACGTTAACTAAAGCGGGTGCGGCAGATATTCAGATGACAATTGCGGGTGCAACAGACCTTGATACTTCAGGTGCAAGTGAAGCGAGCTTAAGTCTTCGTGATATGATGAGTGCAATTAGTGCGACTGACGCAGAAGCAATGGGTGCGTTTGCGAATGATAACGTTGTAGGTGCAGGTCAAGAATTAACAGCGGGTGTTACTACTTATGCGGGTGCACAAGCGATGATTAAAATTGCTCAAACAGCGCAAGAGAAACTTGATACCATTCGTGCGGACATTGGTTCTGTTCAAAACCAGTTGACATCAACCATCAACAACATCTCTGTAACTCAAGTAAACGTCTCTTCTGCGGAATCTCAAATCCGTGACGTAGACTTTGCTGAAGAGTCTGCAAGCTTCTCAAAATATAACATCATGGCGCAAGCTGGAAGTTATGCTTTAAGTCAAGCAAACTCTACACAACAAAACGTTCTTAAACTACTTCAGTAGTTTAAATAAAGTAGCGTAAGCTACGGGAACGTTTCTTAAAAGGGTAGGTGGGGTACCCCATCTACCCTTTTTTTATGGGTATAGTTCTTGCTTTTAAAAGGGCTAGATGAGATAAAAGGTTAATGATGTCTTTATTTGAAACCAATTTAAATGCATTGCGCATGCAAAATCCCCTATTAAGCGAATCCTTTCAACAGTTAGGAGAGGAGCTTCCTTATGAGATTTTTATGGAAAATGACAATGTTGAAACCCTTAATTTAGTCCATACCACAACCTTTAAACCCCTGTATGCAACCAAACCGCAAGAAGTTATCGGTGCGCAAAAAGAGCAGTTTAAAGTATTTCAAGAGTACCCCTATCTTTACATTTTTGGTCTAGGCAATGGGGCACTGTTGAAACACCTTTTAGCGAACCCAAAACATGAGCGTATCGTGGTGATTGAGCCTGATGCTTACATCGCTTATGTGGTGTTAAATTTGGTTGATTTTTCAAAGGAGCTAACGAGCAATCGTTTGGTAATTCTTGGAAAAGATGCGCTTAATTTTCCCACCATCTCCGCACTTTTTAGCACCTTTGAGACACAACGTTATGCCAAACTTTACGATTTACATATAAGCAGTGCGTTTTACGGAATGTATGAAGAGCTCATCATGCAAAGCAATCGTTTGTTTATAGAGTGTTTGCATCAAAATGTCCAATCAGCGGGCAATGATATGCACGACGCCCTTGTGGGGGTGGAGCATCACTTTATGAACCTTCCTTTGATGCTCAAAACACCTCCTTTGCTTCAATTTTTTAAACAGGCTAAAACGACAGAAGTAGCAGTCTTGGTCTCCACGGGCCCTTCTTTGGCAAAGCAATTGCCCTTGCTAAAAGAGATGGCACCTTATATCACCATTTTTGCCGTGGATGCGAGTTTTCCTGTCTTAACACGCTATGGCATTAAGCCCGATGTGGTGGTCTCTATGGAGCGTATTCCTTTAACGGGGCGTTTTTTCAAAGAGACACCCAAAGAGGCGTTTGAAGGGGTTGTTTTTTCACTTAGCTCTTTACAACACCCTGAAGTGGTGGGAAGCATCAAGGCGGGAGTCATGCAGATGAATATGCGCCCGTTTGGCTACATGATGGAAACAGGTGCGCCTGCGTGGGGTTATGTAGGCATCGGGATGAGTGCGGCAAATAAAGCGTATGAACTCATTTACCACAGTGGATTTAAAACCTGCGTGCTCATTGGGCAAGATTTGGCGTACAGCGATGAGGGCAAAAGTCACTCAGCAGGGCATGTGTTCGGCGAAGATGAGGTAAAACACAAAGCGGGTGATGGATTTGTGGAGCGTTACGGTGGCGGTGGACTCATCAAAACCACGGCGGTGTGGAACTGGTTTCGGGCTTTTTTTGAAAAAGATATCGCCGAAACCAAAGAGCATATGCAAACCATCAATGCCACCGAGGGTGGTGCTCGCATTTTTGGAGCGATTGAGCGTGCTTTTAAAGAAGTGATGACAACAGTCGATAAAAGCAGAATCAAAAAGCCCATTGCATTGACGCCTCTTCATGAGACAGAACTCAAGCGTGTACAACAAGAGGTGGCACACAATGTTGAGGCGATTCGCTCTTTTTTGGCACAGCAGCGAACGTTGGTTGAGACTCTCTTTTTAAAAACCGCAGCCCTGTGCGAAGCCCTTGAGGCAAACAAAAACGTAACACTAGAACAGTTAGAAGCGCTTGAAGCGCAGATTCTAGCAGTGCGCAAGCGTGTCAGAGAAGAGCGATTTGAGCGGTTGATTTGGCATGTGGGGCAGTCGATGCTTTTGGTGCAAGAGATGGACTTAGCCCGCATTGAAGTACGCTTTACATGTAATGAGGAAGAGCGCTACGAAAAGCTTTCGTTGTGGATACAAGCGCATAAAGGATGGCTTTTTGCACTTGCTGGGTGTATTGATGCGATTCAAGTGGCGATGGAGCGTAAAGGAAGTCACTATGAAAAAAATGCTGAGGTCAAGGCGTAATGCAAGCAGTGTTATTGGAAAAAACACGTCAGTGTGAGAGTGGCTCGGAGTTTTTAGCGCTTTTACACGTCCTCATTAAAACGTCCACGCATCACGACAAAGCCTTTTTTACCTCCTTTTTAGAGCAGGCTGCTGTGAAGCTCAAAACACTCTTTTTTGACCAAGGCGAGTTACCTCCTAGAGAGATTTTACAGCTCAGCATTGTGTGTAAAGATGTTTTACATGTAAGCCTTGAGCCTTCTTTAAAGCGCTATTTTGAAACTTTAGCACAGGCGTTTTGGGGTGAGTATGCGAAGCTGGGTGATGCCCAAAGCGAAAAGTATCTCTACCATGCGCTGATATGCGTGTGTGAACTCTTTACGCTAGGGTATCATGAGAGCATCAAGCGCTATGTTAAGCGTACTTTGCTTTTGGACACGAGAGGGGCGAATTTAGAAAATGAGTGGGTTAGAGCGTTTGAGTATCATTTGAGTATGGATACGTTTGACATGGCGTTGGTAAGGGAGGCTATTTCAGAGCTTCTTGTGCCACCGTTTTTTTTCGCTTTGCCAAAAGCGCATCAGCGTGCCATCTTTTTTTGGTGGTTGCATGTGATTTGGACGCATCCTGCCTACATGAATCACCCTTCATGGGGAAGTTTTAATGAATCATTAGCGCTTTTATGCCAAGAAGCATTGTTACGGAATGAACTTGCGACACAGATGTACATTCATTTTTTTGCGTACCAAATTTTGGGCAATTTAGCCCAAACCCAAGAGGCGTGGAAACGCTTTAATGAGGCGTTTAATCTGCCACAATCAAACTATGTAAAATCCTTACATGTAAAGGCATTGGAAGATTTTTCTAACCCTAAAAAAAAGATTGTTTTTGTTAAAGATAGAATCGTGGAGAATTCTCCTTTTAAGGTCGAATACTCCCTTTTAAGTGCGCTCATGAGCGATGAAGCATTTACGCAAAATTATGAGCCCTATGTGCTTTCCATGGGCTATATCGACAAAGCACCTGATCAAGAAGGGGCGGTTAAAAAATTAGAAGCTTTGGGTGTTAGGGTAGTTTCTCCCGCACAAAGTGTGCACCAAGGTGAGCCCTATTATGACCATCTGACCAAAGCGATGCTTATTCGAGAGTGGTTTTTGGAGCAGCACATCGACATCATGGTGGGGTGTGTCAATGGCTATGACATGATGAACTTTTTGTTTGTTTCACGCTGTGCCCCTAAACAGATTTACTGGTCGCACGGGGATTTTCACTACGATGTGGCAGGGATTGATAAGAGAATCAGCCATTTTTCAAGGCAGAGTTCTTTTGCGTATGAGACGTTTGATGTGTCCATTTTGGAGGAGTTTCACAAACCCGAGGAAGAAAAACACAAAGCCTTAGCGTTGGAGATTCGTAAGCGTTGGAGCGAGGAAATGGTTATTTTGGGGAGCATTGGAAGGCTTGTCAAGATGGACAATGATGATTATATGCAAACTCTCTCTACAATTATGCGCTCTAACCCCAATACGATTTATCTGGCGTGTGGCACGGGCAATGAAGAGAGCCTTAAACAAAAGATAGTAAAATACGCCATTCCTCAAGATAGGTTCTTTTTTGAGGGTTTTGTCAATCCGCATGTGTATGGGTATGTAATCGATATTTATCTCAATACTTTTCCAGAACCTAGTGGAGAGAGTGTGAATGAGTTTGCGAGTAAAGGTGAAAACAAATATGTGGTTAGTTTGGATATGTAAATGTTGAAAAAAATTAAAATTCCTGATGAATACAACTATATTGGCGCATTTTTAACGCTAAATTGCAATCTAGCATGTCCGTATTGCATCAATCTAAACGAGCAGGGCTCTAGCCGAAGAAGCGTGTTAAGACAGAGCATGAGTGGGGCAGACTGGGCAAAAGCGCTCAATCGTTTGGAGATAGGCAGAGAGGATTTACCTATCTCGTTGCAAGGCGGAGAGCCGACCCTTCATAAAGAGTTTTTGAGTATCGTCAATGGCGTCAATGCCGGTGTTAAACTCGATTTACTGACCAATATGATGTTTGATGTTGATGCGTTTATCGCCCATGTTGCGCCTTCAAAATTCACACGAGAAGCGAAGTATGCGGCGATTCGTGTGAGTTATCATCCTGGGCAAAATACCATAGAAGATTTGATTATTAAGCATCATAAGCTAAGAGACGCTGGGATTTACGTGGGGATTTATTCAGTGATGGTACCTGAAAATCAAGCGCACATTAAAGAGGTGCAAGAGCGTTGTTTGCGTGAGGGTATTGATTTTAGGGTGAAAGAGTATTTGGGGTTTGATGGCAAAGAGTGGCATGGAACCTACAAATACCCTGAAGCCATTGCACAAAGCAAAAATTATTATTGCGAGTGCAAGACTACGGAGCTTATTATCGCTCCTAGCGGGCATGTGTTTCGTTGTCATTCCGATTTGTATGAGAACCGCACGCCCATTGGGCATATTTTAGACCCTGATTTTGATATTGAGCAGATTCATAGACCTTGCTTTATGTTTGGGCATTGCAATCCATGCGACATTAAAGTCAAAACCAACCGTTTTCAAGAGTACGGGCACACCTCTGTGGATATTCAAAATATCAAGGAACTGAGTGAATCGCAAATGCAGGCGTTAGAGCGAGGTGAGCATGGGCTTGGGCAATACGATTACGAAAAAGATAAGGCGTTCATGAATGGCTAATTTTAATTTTGATGGGCATAAGCTTTTTTATCAGTTTGAAACAACATACCGTCTTTTAACGGATAAAAAAGTCTATCCCGTGTATGTGGAATACTCTCCCGTGGGCAATTGTAACCATCGTTGTCTCTTTTGTGCGTACGATTACATCGGGTATCAATCCAGACGATTGGATCGTGATAAAACCATAGCGTCCATTCAAGATTTTGCGAAACTGGGTACTAAAGCGATGCTTTTTGCGGGTGAGGGCGAGCCACTCATTCATCCTCATTTGGAGGAGTTTGTTGAGATGGCACATGAAAATGGTGTGGCAAGTGCGATTTTTTCCAACGGCGTTTTATTGACGCCCAAAAAAGCGGAACGCTTGTTAGAGAAGCTCACTTTCATTCGTGTCTCTTTTAATGCAGGCGATAAGGAAACCTATCACAAAGTGCATCAAAAAGATGATTTTGATACCGTGGTGGCAAATCTTCGTTACGCCGTTCAGTATAAAAAAACGCATAATCTAAGCGTGGATATCGGGCTTCAAATCGTGGTCATTCCTGAGAATATTCACACCGTGGTAGCCCTCGCAAAACTAGGGCGTGACATTGGCGTGGATTATCTGGCGATTAAGCCTTTTGTGCAACACGGAGCGCAGGAAGGGTACCATTTTGAGCAGAACTTTTCACTCCAAGAGGTTGAAGCGATGCTTGATGAAGCGGAGTCATACTCAACCGAGGATTACAGCGTGATTGCCAGAAAAGAGGCGTTTCGTAAGTACCATGAGCGAACCTACGATCACTGTTTGGCATTGCCTCTTTTTAGCGTGGTGTTAAGTGATGGCAATGTGTACAGTTGCGGGCCTTATTTGGGCGATGAGAAATTTTGCTACGGCAATATTTATGAGAGCGATGTGCAAACGATTATGGATGGTGAAAAACGCAGCGAGATTTTGAGTTTTGCTAAAGAGAAGCTGGATTGTAAAAAAGAGTGTATGCCCAACTGTAGGTTAGATGCAATCAATCGAAGCCTTTGGGAGCTTAAAAACCCTAGTGTCAAACATGTGGAATTTATCTAAAAAAGGGTGTAAATGTCTTTACATGTAAAAGCGGTCAATATTCGCAAAAACATTTTAAAAATCGCCCACTCGTCCAAAGGACCTCACAGCGGAACAGCGCTTTCGTGTGTAGATATATTGGCGGTTTTGTATTTTAAAATTTTAAAGATTGCTTCTTTTAGCGATGCCAATCGTGATATTTTCATTATGAGTAAAGGGCATGGGGCGATGGCACTTTATGCCACATTTTTTGAAAAAGGCTACTTGGAAGAGAAGGCATTTTTAAGCTACTACCAAAACGGCGGAGCGTTGCCTGCGCATTTGGATAAAGAGACCTGCGAGGCGATAGAAGTTTCAAGCGGAAGTTTGGGACACGGATTGCCCCAAGCCTTAGGCTTTGCGTATGCGAAAAAGCTTAAAAACCTTTCTTCCCATGTCTATGTGCTGATGGGTGATGGCGAAACGCAAGAGGGTTCGGTGTGGGAAGCGGCGATGCTAGCGCCTAAAATGGGTTTGGATAATTTAACTATTTTGATTGATCGAAACAACCTTCAAGGCTATGGAAGACCCAGCGATTTGGTGTCGTTTGAGTCTTTAGATGCGAAGTTTCAAAGTTTTAATTGGGATGTGCACCGTGTGAACGGGCATGATTTGGAGGCTTTAGAGATGGCGTTAAAGGCACCTCAAAATAAACCCAAAGCGATTATCTGCGATACGATTAAGGGTAAGGGTGTTTCGTTTATGGAAGATGAGATGAAGTGGCACTATTTTATCGTGATCGATGCGTTTTTAGAGCAAGGGGTGCGTGAGTTGGAGGCAAGCCTATGAGAAATAGTGCCGCAAAAAAGATTTTTGAGTATTGTCAAAACCATGAAGATGGTTTTCTCATTTCGGGCGATGCGGGTTTTGGTGTGTGGGAAGCGTTTCAAGAGCAACTTCCCAAACAGTACATTAACACGGGCATTAACGAAGCGGCGATGACCGGCTTGGCTGCTGGATTGGCACTGAGTGGGCATAAGGTGTTTATTTATAACATCATTCCTTTTCTCATCATGCGCAATTATGAGCAAGTACGCATCGACATTGCGTATCAAAACCTGCCTGTGGTGCTTGTGGGCATTGGCTCAGGGCTGACCTATGCGCCCTCAGGTATGACGCATTACAGTGTGGAAGATATAGCGTTGGCACGAACCTTGCCCAATATGAACATTATCTCACCCTCTGATCCGATGCAAGTGCAAAAGGCGATGGAGTATGCCATCGCAAGCTCCAATCCTACATTTATTCGCATCTCTCGTAGCGGTGAGCCTGTATTGTTTGACGATAGTATAGACATCACAAAACCCTTACATGTAAAAGAGGGGAAGACCAAAGCGATTATTTTTCACGGCTCTATCGTCGATGAGGTTTTAGAAGCGTCCAAAGCACTAGATGATGTAGCGATTATCTCGATGCCGCTCATTTTTCCCTTTGACGAAGCGGCAGTGGAAGCGTTGTTGCGCCAATACGAGCATGTTTACGTGGTGGAAGAGCATTTTCAAGAAGGAGGACTAGGGACGATGTTGCGTGATTTTGCACAAGAAAAATCTTTACATGTAAGGATTGAAAAAATTGCCATCAAGAACCATTTTATCCACGAAATAGGCAATTGTGCATACTTGAGAAAATGTTTTGGCATTGATGCTAAAGCGATTGTAGAAAGGGTACTTCATGGGTAAATTACGCGATGTTTTTACGAAACTTCATAAAAGAACGACACGCCAGTATATTGAGCGTATGGTTGATGATAAAGTCGCTTGTATGGAAAAATCCAAACAGTACGGGTTTGATTATTGGGACGGCGATAGACGCTTTGGATACGGTGGGTATACGTACGATGGCAGATGGAGAAGTGTGGCGGAGGATTTAATCGAGCAGTATCACTTAACTAATGAGTCTAAAATCTTAGATGTCGGGTGTGGAAAGGCGTTTTTGCTTTATGAGCTCAAACAACTCTTGCCACAGATCAGCATTCAAGGTTTTGATATCTCTTCTTACGCAATTGAAAATGCCAAAGAAGAGATCAAAGAGCATCTTTTTATCCATAAGGCGCAAGATGTGTATCCTTACGAGGATAAGGCGTTTGATTTGGTCATCTCACTAGGGGCGTTGCACAATCTGAAAATTTATGATTTAAAAAAAGCATTGCAAGAGATAGAGCGTGTGGGCAAAGAGAAGTTTGTGATGGTGGAAGCGTACCGTAACGACACGGAACTCTTTAATTTAGAGTGTTGGGCTTTGACATGCGAGAGCTTTTTTGGACCCGATGAGTGGGTGTGGCTGTATGAAGCGTTTGGCTACAGCGGGGATTACGAGTTTATCTATTTTGAGTAGAGGGAACAATGGCATCTAAATATTCACAACTAAAAATTTTTCATTTTCAAGACAAAGTCGATTCGTTGCCTAAAGAGGTGCAAGAGGTCAAAGCCCCTTTGCACATTCGCATCAAACCCACCAATGTTTGCAATCACAACTGTTGGTACTGTGCCTATAAGGTTGATAATTTACAGCTTGGGCAAGATATGGTGGAAAAAGATTTTATTCCTGAAGCGAAGATGATGGAAATTATTGACGATTGTATTGAGATGGGGGTCAAAGCCATTACCTTTAGCGGTGGCGGAGAGCCTTTTGTTTATCAGTACATGCTTCAAACCGCCAAAAAGCTTGCCAACTCTCCTATCGCATTTGCCTCTTTGACCAATGGTGCGAATTTAAAAGGCGAAGTGGCTGAGATTTTTGCGAAACATGCTAAATGGGTGCGTGTTTCCATGGACGGTTGGGATGATGAGAGCTATGCGCAGTATCGAGGCACTAGCAAAAACGCTTTTAGCAAAGTGCTTCAAAATATGCGTGATTTTAAGGCGTACGGCGGGGCATGTGCTCTGGGGGTGAGTTTTATTATCGACCAGAAAAATTACCAACATGTGTATGAATTCATCAAACTCATCAAATCCACGGGAGCCAATAGCATTAAACTCTCAGGATGCGTGGTGGACAATGAAGGAGCAAAAAATAACGCTTACCATCAGCCCATTTACGATGAAGTCAAAGCCCAAGCCAAAAGGGCAAAAGCAGAACTTGAAGATGCGTCGTTTGAGATTTACGACACGTACCATCTTTTGGAAGATAAATTTGATAAGGACTACACATGGTGCCCTTATTCGCAAGTATTGCCTGTTATCGGGGCGGATTTGAATATCTATCCGTGTCAAGATAAAGCGTATAACCTCGAAAACGGTTTGGTAGGTTCTATCAAAGAGAAGCGTTTTAAGGAGTTTTGGTTTGAGGATAAGTCGAAATTTTTTAAAATCAATCCCAAAATTCACTGTAAAAACCATTGTGTTTCCAACCATAAAAACCAGATGATTTTAGATTATTTGAGCGTGGATAATGACCATTTAGGATTTGTGTGATGTCTAAAGTGATTTTAGTGACGGGTTCGAGCAAGGGGCTTGGATTAGCGATTGCCAAAGAGCTTGCAAAGAATGGCTTTAGCGTGATTTTAAACGGGCGTGACGGTGCAAGCCTTCAAAATGCGTTTACGCAGCTACCGTCACAAGAGAAACACTCTCTGTTTTGCCATGATTTAACGAAAGAAGATGCGATAGAAGCGTTAGATGCTTTTTTAAAAGCGCATGCCATTTCGCTTTACGGTGTGGTGCACAATCTAGGTGGAAAAGTCAAAGACGATGTTCAGCCTTTACATGTAAAGACTTTGCAAGCTTCGATGCGACTCAATGTTGAGGTAGGGATTGAGATCAATAATCGCATGATTCCTCGCATGATAGCCCAAGGCGGTGGAAAAATCGTGCATATCGGCTCCAGTGCGGCGTTTAATGGTAACGCATCGCCTGCGTATGCCATTAGTAAAGGGGCACTTCATACTTATGTGAAAAACAGTGCTCGCTATTATGCGAAAGAGAACATCATGATGTGTGCGGTTGTTCCCTCCATTTTGGAACATGAGGGAAGCGAGTGGAGTGCAAAACGCATGAATGAACCTCAAAAATATGAGACTCGAAAAGCGCAAATGCCACTGGGTCGTTTTGCGATGCCAGAAGAGATAGCACCCTATGTTAGTGCTCTTTTTAGCATCGAAAGTATGCAAGCAACGGGTTCTATTATTGCGTTAGAAGGGGGTGTTTGATGAACGAATATGTCAATTTTTATGAAAAAAATAAAATATCTCCCGTGCGTCAAAATATTGATGATTTTGCGTTACATGTGAAAAGAAGAGAAGGGCTTTATCGCCAGTTAGGGTTGCTTAGAGCTAATTTTGAGGGTAAAAAAGTGTTAGAAGTAGGACCTGGAGGCGGGTATAACGCCTTAGTAACCTACAGCTTTAAGCCTTCAAAATATGTCTTGGTTGAGCCAAATTCGACAGGATTTCAAGAGCTAAAAAACAATTTTGCCACCCATGGATTTAATGAAAATGTTGAATTTCACAATACCTTTTTAGAAGACTTTACATGTAAAGAGTCCTTTGATGTTGTGATGTGCGAAGGGCTGATTCAAGGATTGCCTAACCGAGAGGTATTTTTAACCAAGCTCTCTTCTTTGGTAAAAGAGGGTGGTGTTTTGGTTATCACTGTCGCCGATGAAATTTCGATGTTTTTTGAAATTCTTCGTCGTTATTTGGCGAACGAGTTGATTAAAGATGAAAAAGACTTTAAAAAACAAATTGCCATCTTGGTTGAGGCATTTAGCCCGCATTTAGAGACGCTTAAAGGCATGACAAGGCGTTATGATGATTGGTGTGCGGATTTGCTATGCGATGCCATTTACAATCACACCTTTAGCGTTGCCGATGCGATAACACTTTTTCAAAACGAGTACTTTTTTTACGGCGCAAGTCCCAATGTCTTCCACGATTTTCGTTGGTACAAAGCACTTCCTCATAACCCTTTGGAATACAATGCGTATTATTTAGAACAATTTAATACCCAAAGGCATAATTTTATCAACAGTGCCCAAACATACGATAAATGCTCGGCAGAAAAAAATGTAGCATTAAGCCTTACATGTAAAGAGCTCATCGAAGTGGTCAAATCGTTGGAAAAACATGATGGAACATATGCAAAAGAAGATGCAATAGCCCTTTTAAAACGTATTGCAGACAATCTTTTGGAGGTTGATTCTTCTTTACATGTAAGTATTCATGAAGTCATTGAGATAGTGCAAAAAGAAAATTTAACGACCCATGATGTTTCGCAATTATGCACCATGAAGCCTTTATTTGGGCGAGGGCAGACGTTTCTGTCTTTTTGTAAGGAAACGTTGTAATGAGGCAAACGAAATTTCATTTTATTGTACCTATTTGGGGCAAAGAATATATTGATATATTCCAAAATTTATGCGTACCGTTACTTCTTTCAAAAAATAATATTGACATATTATATGAGAGACCTATTTTTACGCTTTGTATTAAAAAAGAAGAAAAAATATTTTTTAATTCTCAAAATTTTAAAAAGTTAGCTGAGTTGGTTGATTTAAGATATATTTATCATGAATGTTGTACGAATGATATCAATATAGTGTCAGTTTTTAATGAGGAATTTAAAAAAATGACTGCTTGTCATAATGAAGCAATTAGATTAGTGAATCAAGAAGGGATAGGGCATTGCTTTCTTATGCCAGATTCTATTTTATTTGATGGTGCATTAAAAAATTTAAAAAAAATTGTTAATACGCATGAAGATAAAAAAGTATTCCTATCTTATGGAGTTCATGCAGAATTAGAAGCTATTCAAACGATTTTTAATCAGTATTCATGTCAACATAGTAATTATAAGTCAATAGATATCAATTATTATGATTTTTGCTCTATAGTTTTTAAGAATCTTCATGCCATGTCTTTGAATTCCTTTGTTGAATCAGAAAATTATTTTGCTACAGGTAATATGTTCTTTAAAGATCAAATGGGTTATGTTTTAAAAATGAACATCTTGCATCCATTGGTTATTTTTTTAGAGAAAGATTTTTATGCTATTCCTAATGAAAGAACTTGGGATAATAGCTTATTTATTCAAAAAAACATAACTAACAATGAAGACATATATTATATTGAAGATACGAGATTGTTTTTTCTATCTTCCGTTGACTCTAAAAAACAAAAATCTACTTTTTATGAAAATTTTGGAGGAGTTTTTAATTTTATTGATAATGCCTTGTATATAAATAAACATATCAATTCATTTTTTGTAACTACTTCTTTTTCGAGAGAGGGGAGAGTATATTTATCAGAGAAAAATGTAACGAAAGCTTTAAAAAAAGCTAAGAAGTATGAATATAAGACATTACAAACAATCAAACTGATTCAAGAAGCATTTAATGAGAAATTTGATTGGGATGAAATACAAATGATGATTTTAAATGAGGAGCAAGGCAAACTTAAAAGTTTTAATGATTCTTTAAAAAAATTTTGTTTTGCTCATCGGAAAATTATTGAAAAATGTGAGTTAAATATTCCTGATTTGGACAAGTGTAACCGAGATAATAAACGGGAAATAATAGAGAATTTGAAAAACTTATTGAATGTTTTAGGTGAAGGAAAACGATTTATTTCGTGTGTAGAACGTTATAAGAGCAAGATAGAACAATTTGATAAATGTTTAAATGAGCATCAAAGAATTGCAATTTATGGTGCCGGGGATGATACAAAAATGGTTATGAACTTAATGGGGTTAGATGCGCATCGTATACAAGTTGTTTTTGATGATGCTGAACATAAACAAGGTACTGCTATATATGGAATCAATATAAAAAAAATTGAAGACTATAATTTAAAAAATTTAGATTGTATTATTATTAATTCTTCATTATATGGAGAGAAGATTTATAAGAGGATTAAAGAAAAATGCACACAGTTAGTGATCTGTTTAATTTCTTAGGATAAAAATTTGGATAAAAAAATGAGAATTCTCCTTTACGGTTATGGTATTGTTGGAAAAAATTTTGAAAATTTATTACAAATTGTTGGAATCAATTATGACATATTGGATGATTCTTTAAAAAAAACAAAAAATGAAAACAGCATTGTTTATGATAAAGTCGTAATTTGTAGTGCTCATGAAGAGTATAGAAAAGATATGTTAGATAAATTAAAGAAGAAAAGTATTTTATATAGAGAAATTACTTTTTATACAGAATGTTTTTTTTCTTCAACAATGAAGGGATATATTTTTGCGCATCGAAAAAAAGTTTTACAAGCAATTATGAAGGATAGAATAGAGAGCTATCTAAGGATAGAATATTTTGATGAGCAAAAAAAAATTTGTGAAGACTATCCATTTATAGATTTAGAAAGAATTAATTACGTATATATAGAAACAACAACATATTGTAATTTAAAATGTAATCACTGTTTTCGTACTTTCAATGAGTATGAGTCAAAAAATAAACATATGTCTTTTAAGCTTTTCAAAAAAATTGTTGACTCGATTCCATATATAAAACAGTTTGTTCTGTGTCCTCAGAACGTTGGTGAACCGACGTTAAATCCTGAATTGCTAGATATGATTAGTTATGCAAAAAAAGTTCATAAATTTCATAGAATAGAGATTCATACTAATTTGCTTTCTTCTACAAAAGAGTATTATTTAGATTTGTTTAATCATGGATTAGATTTGTTAATAGTGAGTATTGATTCATTTGAAGAAAATACATTAAATAAAACAAGAAAAGGGACAAAAATAGAAGAGTTGATTGATAATTTAACTTTTCTATTAAACATCGAGTCATTAAAGAATAAAATCGCAGTACGTATTTCAATTAGTCAATATAATGAGCATGAGTTACCATCAATTTTAAAGCAATTAGAAAAATTCGGTGTTCAGAATATTCATTTGGCTCCTATTATTGATTTGTATAATAAAAATATAGAAGTTGAGGAAAAGAGCCTTCTATATTGGGAAAAATTGGCAAGTGGTTTTTCATTTGAGACAATGGTAATTAATTCTTATGAGTATAGAAGAAAGAATGATAAATGTACGTTGTTTGAAGATGCGTTAAATTTTAATGTTTTAGGGTACCTTGTTCCCTGTTGCATGATTTGTGATCACCATGAACAGAACTTTGGAACAATAGAAAGAAGTTCTCTAAAAACTATTTTAAAGAGTAAAAAGTACATTGATTTTAAACAAAAAATTTACTCAATATTTCCTCCACGAATTTGCCATGATTGTTTGTATTATCCAATCATAAAGAACAATATATGACAATAGGGATCTATGGACATGGTGTTATAGGTAAAAATTTAAAAAAGCTATTTGAAGTTTTAACAATAGAGTATTGTATTTTTGATGATTATGATGATGCATATAATCAACTAGAGAAATTATGTTTATGTGAAATAATTTTTCTCTGCGCAGAAAGATACGATATTTTGCAAAATATGCAAAATAAACTTGAAATGTACAATATAGAACAAAACAATATTAGATACTATCAAGGAGTTTATTTTTATGAGGAAACACAAAATTTAATTCAAACAATTTGGTCATCTTCAAATGACTTTATAGCATTTATCAAAAATGATTCGCAGAAGTCTGATTGCTTGAAATCAAAGTTGCAAGATGTTTCTAAAGAGTATCATCGTATTTTAAATGAAGCAAAATTGAATTATGCCAGGATACAAAATGAATTGTATTCAAAAAATGAGGATATCTTTACTGAACTCTATAAAACGTCAAAAATAGAAGTCAAGTTCAAGTGGTATCCTTTTTTTGCAAATCAAATTTTGAATAATGCTAATGATCCTTTTGGATTTAGAGAAAAAATTATTTGGGATAGGGAATTTTATCGTGAGTCTGAACTGATTTGTGTCTTTGGGGACAGTCAAACATATGGTGTAACAGTAGGAGATAATGATACTATTCCCAAACAATTAGAAAGAAAATTGAAAACTATCAAAGGTCGAAATTTTACAGTGCTTAATTTGTCTATTAATGCATCAACATTAACACATCAGATGCAACTTTTTATTTTATTGGCTGAAAAGTTAAAGCCTAAAATCGTAGTATCTTTATTTGGTTTTGATTTAGTAAACTCTTTTTTTATGTGTGAAAAATTGCTTTCAGATAATCATTTACATTATTTCCATTATATTGAAAAAGAAATTAAGGGATTTTATAAGTCTAATATTCCACTATTGGGTGAAGCAAAAATGGTTAATAAGTATATAAAGGATGAGGCTATTATCCAGTCACTTGTTTTTCGATTAAATCAGTTTTCCAGAATTGTGCAGAGTCTTGGAATTCCTTTTTTTGCTTATTTGGAACCTTCCTTAGTTCTAAAAAAAGTATGGCATGAGAAGGAAAGGGAAAAATATAATAATTGGTTAATCGAGTCTGCTAGTCCAGATTATGGATATATAATGCAAAAAATTCCTTTTTTGATTGATTTCTTAGATCGATCTTTAGCAGAGCAAAAGTATTTAAAACATTATGATAATTTAAATTTTTTAATTGAAAACTGTAAAGATGCATTATTTGATGACTATATTCATTTAAACGCTAAAGGGAATAACATTTTAACTGATTATATAGCAAGAAATTTAAATGTTTAGTGGGAGATTATATTATTGAGTATCATCCGAACATACCTTCAAAATGTAAATTTTTGTATTAATTTAAAAAAAAAGTGTGTAGTGCATGATATTAGAGAAGTGGTAATCAATGTTCTAAAATTAAGTTCTTTTGATTATGTTTTGGTTAGTAGTGAAG
The DNA here is from genome assembly GCA_016930915.1 of Campylobacterales bacterium. Classification (GTDB taxonomy): domain Bacteria; phylum Campylobacterota; class Campylobacteria; order Campylobacterales; family Sulfurospirillaceae; genus Sulfurospirillum. Next base: position 260,947 of record JAFGFU010000013.1, on the reverse strand, counting down.
GTGCACAAACAGAAGAAGAATGTAATTTAATTTTCACTTTGCTTGAAGAAAATCCTAATGTTATTTATATTGTATTCTCTTGCTTTGATGATTTTATGAAAGAAAAAAGTCATTCTCGTCTTTGTTATTATAATGAAAATCTTATCTCTGTGGCAGCTTCTAATGTTGATATTTTTTTAACATGGAATAAAACAAATCGATACTTTTTTGATTGGTTGTTTCAGCATAAATTACTTTTTTATCCTGAATATCCTCTATCGGATAAATGTTCTACTAAAGAGGCTTTTGATAAATTATATTATGAAAAAAATTATAATCTTTGGAAGAATTTATATCACATACAAAATGTTTTTACAATTCATAGTTCATATGATTTGTATAATGAATGTATGAAAGATTATTTTGATTCAGAAGAAGTTAAAGATAAATTTTATCACTTGTCAGATAAAGGCGTTAATCGATTTAAGAGTATTTTTCAACTCGCCGTGAATTCTTTAAAGTTTAGATTTTCATTAAGAGAACATCATTATTGTCATTATGCACTGATTAAAAAACAGAATAAAGAGAAGCAAAATTTTATAAATTTAATATCATGAACTAGCAAGGTTATATTATGATGGATAGTATTGTTGTGTTGTCGTTTCCTAAATCAGGTACTGTATTAATTCGAAATATTATTAGAGAGATTACACAGAAAAAACTTTTAATTGAAGAATTAAATAGTACTATAGATTTTCAGGTTTATTTAAAGGAAGCAGGCAATGCAATAGGTCAGAATTTAATCCCCACAGGTTTGTATCAAGTAGAAGATTATTCTTTGTTTGTAAGAGCAAACTTTCATAATGAAAAAGGTGTGATTATAGATGGTATGAATATTGATGTAACAGATATCGTTGAACATCAGATGATTGATATAGATTGTATTTACAATAGTCATGTTTTTCCTAGTGCTATTTGTAGAAATAAATTATTAAAGAAGATTAAGAAAAAAGTGTATATTTATAGAGATGGACTTGATGTTGTAAATTCTTATATGAAATTTCTTCACAATACAAATAGAACTTATAATATGATGAGACATTTAAATTCTCAATCTAAGTTTCAAAAAGTCAATTATGCAATGATAAATAATATAGATTTGATTCTTAAAAATTGGGCAATGCATACTAGCGAGTATTTGAAAAACAAACAAGAATTTTTTGGTATTCAGTATGAAAAATTGTTATTAGATCCTGTTGGAGAAATAGAAAAATTGTGTAAATATCTTGATGTTACTATTTCTAAAAATGCAATTGAAATAATTATTGAAAAACTATTTTATAAAGAGTTACATGATTTTCCATCTCAAAACAAATATTTTGCTCATTATAATAATTCTCCAAAGATGAATGAGTGGATGAATTTTCTTCCCAAAGAATTTTATGATGGGTATGAGAAAACTTATAAACTGCATTTGAAGGAGTTAGGGTATACTACTAGCAAACCCTATATTAATAACGAAGAAATGGAAGAATTTAGAAGTTGTATGCGTTACAAAATTGTCCAATATAATAAGAGGTCTTTAATAAAATATCAAGATGTTGAAGCCAATAGTTTCATACAAAATTTAAAAAACTATTTATTGAGCAAACGAGTAGTTATTTATGGCGCTGGGGTGTATTCAGCTTTTTTACAAGATGCTTTGTTCGGCGTAGAAATAAAATATATTTACGATGATAAAAAAAAATCATTAGGGGCAAGAGATCCTAAATTCTTATTGGAAGATAGCATTTATTATGATGTGATTATCGTAGCAGTACATTATAAATATTATGAAAAGATTTTAAAAAGAATTGAAGCTATTTTACCCAAAGAGATTAATGTGGAAATCATTAATGGTTATAATTTTGCATTTGATAAGCATTCGTTAGAAAATATAACGGAACACCAAAACAATGTTAAGTTAAATAATAAAAATATTTCTTGTTTAGATTTTTCTTCATAGGAAATTATATGAAAATTCTCATTATTAAATTAGGATTCTCTGAAACATTGGACGAAGAGATAAGCCGTTTTAGCTCTTTGGGCGATGTGTTACGCACCACCCCTATTTTACACACTCTTAAACAGCAGTATCCCTCATCGCATATTACATGGCTGGTTGATGATGCGCCTTTTGCGCTTTTAAAAGGCAATAAATACATTGACCGTATTTTAGTATGGGATAGTTTTGTGGGTTTTCAACTTTTAGAAGAGCGTTTTGATGTGGTGATTAATTTGGAAAAAATTCCAGGGCTTTGTGCCATTACCAACCGCATCAACGCATGGAAAAAGTATGGCTTTCGCTTTGATGAGATGAGGGGAAGTTACGATGTCTATGAGGGAAGCGAGTACGCTTTTGATTTGTGTACCAAACATGAAATCAAAAAAAACAATGACAAAATTTGGCAACAAGTGCTCATCGAGATGGTGGGCGGAACATGGGAAGAACAGCCGTATATTTTAGGCTACAAGCCCAAAACAACCGAAGTGAACGATGTAGGGTTTAACTACAAAGTAGGACCAAAATTTCCGCATAAAGCGTGGGATGATGCGAACTGGAAAGCGCTTGAGGGTATGTTGCGCAAAGAAGATTATACGATTTCATGGCAAGAGGGCTTAGAGAATTTATACGAATATATTGATTGGATTAATGCCAATCGCATCATTGTCACAAGTGACAGTTTAGGGCTTCATATTGCTCTAGCGCTTGGGAAGAAAGTGGTGGCACTTTTTGGTCCGACCTCCTCTCGTGAGGTTTGCTTTTACCACAGTCAGGTGATTCAAAAAGAGACAATGTCTCAGATTAGTGTTGAAGAGGTCTATGAAAAAATCAAATCCTTTGGTTAGTGTTATTATCACAACCTATAATCGCTATGAATTGTTAAAAATCGCTTTGCAAAAAGTGTATGAGCAAAGCTACACGAACCTAGAAGTGATTGTCAGTGACGATTGCTCGACGGACTTTACATGTAAAATAGTGGAAGATTTTCCTTTGGTTCGCTATCTTCGAACACCAAAAAATATAGGGTACACTCAAAACAGCCATTTTGCGCTCTCTCACGCGACAGGAGCGTATGTTATTTTTATCTCAGATGATGACACGCTAGGGGATTCTCTTTTTTTTGAAAAAGCCGTAGAGCAATTTGAGCAGAATGCCTCGTGCCGTATGGTGATTAGTAAGACACGTATTCAAACTTCGCAACAAAGTGTTTTACATCACTATGCGTTTAAACCCTCTTACTCCCCTCGTGAATTTTTTGAATGGTGGATGGAGGTTCGCTCCAATTTTTCAGATTATTTCTCACTGAGTTCCATTCTTTTTGAGCGAAATTTACTTACCCAGATTAACGCGTTTAGCTCTTTGTTTGAAGAGTCATCAACCATTGATGCTTCGGTCATTTTTAAAAGTGCCACGTTAGCGGGAACGATTTGTTTTATCGATGTTGTTGGGTATGTTTGGCGTTTCCCAGAAGAAGATACGCTTAGTAATGCTAACCGAGATGATTTGGTCAAACAGGCACAATACAACCTTGCTTTTGTCTTTGATATGGAAGCCTTTTTAAAACAAAATGTTATGGAACCTCGTTTAAAAGAGGTGATTAAACAAGCACTCAATCAACGGGTAGAGTGGGTTTTTAGTGCCATCTTATCGGAGAAAGAGAGACTACGCAATCACGAAAATTTTGAACGATTTTTGAAAAAGGTAGGAACGCAAGACGATATTTATATTTACGGTCGAGGCTGGACAGGGCTGGCGTTAAAAACGTTTTTACTGGAAAATGGCGCTAAATTTAACGCCTTTATTGACGATTTTAAGACACACTTTAAGGATACGATTGATTTTAAGACCTTTCAAGAGCAAGAACACGAGGGTCACGTTGTGATTTCAAGTTATAAATATCAGGATATTTATCGTATCTATAAAAAATTAGTTACATGTAAAGAGATTAAAATTTATGATTTATTGGATGATTAGTCTGCCATGAAAAAAGTGCAAAAACGAACTCTGACTCGACGAGGTGTCTTGTGGCTGGGGCAAACGTGCAATCTTGCATGTTACTTTTGCTATTTTAGAACCAAGATTGATGATAAAGAACACCCCGAACATGCCTTTATGAGCTTAGAAAAAGCGAAAACAATCTGCCATACCTTACGCCATGTTTACGGCAATACAGCGGTGGATATTCAAGGCGGAGAGCCGACGATTTATCCGCATATTTTTGAGCTGATTGCGTATTGTAAAGAGATTGGGTTAGCACCAACACTCATTACTAACGGCATTGTTCTTGCCAAAAAAGAGACGGCGTTACATTTCAGGGAAGCGGGGGTAAATGATTTTTTAGTGAGCATTCATGCCTTAGGGGAAGCCTACGATACGATGGTAGGGTTCAAACACGGCAGTGAAAAACAGATGCAAGCTCTAGCAAATCTTCATGCTTTAGAGATTCCGTATCGTCTGAATTGCACCATGACCAAAGAAGCGCTCTCTCAGCTTGAAAAGATTGCACACCTTGCGATTGAAAAGCAGTGTTTGGTGGTTAATTTTATTGCATTTAATCCCTTCGCAGACCAAAAGGGTAGACGTCAAGCGCAGGATGTTCCCTCGTATAGTGCCCTCAAAGAGCCCCTGCAAAAAGCGATAGACCTTTTAGAATCGCATCGTATCGAGGTGAATGTGCGTTATTTGCCTTTGTGTATTTTGGAAGAGCGTTATGCTAAAAATGGGTATAACTTTCAGCAACTTTCCTATGACCATCACGAGTGGGATTTTAATTCGTGGACATGGACGACACGGTTTAACCAACGCTCAAACTCCCCCGAACTTGACGAGCCGATTCCTATTTTGATGTACGGTATCAAGCAGTTCAACGGCATGGATTTTTCGGTAATGAGTGAACACGGAACCAAAGCGCACTACATGAAAGAGGTGGATATTAAGGAGCATATGATGCGCTTACACAGTGCGGATATCCCCAAAACGTTTCTATACAAACAAAATGCAAAATTGCGTGCGCAAAAGCATTTGGAGTATCACAAAACCTTTACATGTAAAGCATGTAGCGTGCAAGATATTTGCGATGGATTTCATAATGATTATGTTGCAGTGTTTGGAGAAGAGGAAGCAAATGCGTTTGATTTGGGCATTTGCGTGCTTGATCCTACATGGTTTATCAAGGCGCAAGAAAAGGTCGAAGAATGAAACCACTCGTTTCGGTGTTGATTAACAATTATAATTATGCTGCCTATCTTTCTGAAGCCATAGAGTCTGTTTTAGCACAAACCTATCCGCATATTGAAATCATCGTGGTGGATGATGGCTCAAGCGATACCTCCGTTATTATGCTTCAGGAGTATGCACAGAAGTACCCTCAGCGCATTGTGGCGCATTGCAAAACAAACGGCGGTCAAGCTTCTGCCTTTAATGCAGGGGTTGCTTTAGCCCAAGGAGAAGTGTTGTGTTTTTTAGATAGCGATGATGCGTTTGAGCCTCATAAAGTTGAAGAGGTCGTTAAAGCCTACACACAGGGATACAGCTATATCTTTAACAACCATACAATGGTTTTTGAAAACGGTGCCACCAAGTCGTACGAGACCATTCGCTACCCCTACAACGGTTACAATCTTTTTTTGGTCTATTATATTTCCAAATACGTTGGCGATATTACCTCTACATTGAGTCTCTCCAAAGCGTTGGTGATGAAGATTTTCCCCATCGAAGATGAGGAGGGATGGCGTATTCAAGCCGATGATGTTATTGTGTTTAGTGCGTCGATGTTAGAGAGAGCCTATTTTCTCCCACAACCGCTGACTCGGTATCGTATTCATGGAAATAACGGTTATTACAATACAACCATTCCAGCGGATAAAAAATATGCACGTCTCAAACGCATTGGTGCGGTTAAGAAAAAAGCAGTTGAAACCTTATGTTTGGATGAGGCATTTTTTCACAATACGTTTCATTTGGTTCAAGAGTTTAAAACCCACGAACACTACGATAACGAACTTTTAAAACTCTATACCCGTGTTTTGTTTTTAGAAATGCGCATTCCTTTTGTAAAAAAGGTATTGGCGTACAAAGAAGTGGTGCAACACTATCTCAAAGAGAGAAAAAAATAATGTTACGAAAACGTATTTTAGTCACAGGCGGTTCGGGATTTTTAGGAAGTCATTTGTGCGAGAAGTTGTTGCATAAAGGGTATGATGTTTTGTGTGCCGATAACTTTTTTACAGGCTCCAAACACAACATCGCACACCTGTTATCGCACCCTTATTTTGAGCTTTTGCGTCACGATGTGACGTTTCCACTTTACGTTGAAGTCGATGAGATTTACAATCTTGCGTGCCCAGCATCTCCCATTCACTACCAATTTGACCCTGTGCAAACGACGAAGACGAGCGTGGTTGGAGCGATTAATATGTTAGGGCTTGCCAAGCGCACTAAAGCGAAAATCTTACAAGCCAGTACGAGTGAAGTGTATGGTGACCCTGAAGTGCACCCTCAAGTAGAGGAATACAGAGGTGCGGTCAATCCGATTGGCCCAAGGGCGTGTTATGATGAGGGGAAGCGATGTGCGGAGACACTCTTTTTTGACTATCAACGCCAGCACAATGTCGATATACGAGTGGTGCGTATCTTTAATACCTATGGCCCTAAAATGCACCCCAATGATGGGCGAGTGGTGAGTAATTTTATCGTTCAAGCTTTACAAAACAAGCCCATTACAATTTACGGCGATGGTTCGCAAACACGCAGTTTTTGTTATGTGGATGATTTGATTGAGGGTATGATAGCGATGATGGAAAACCCACAAGGGCTTTGTGGTCCTATTAACTTAGGCAACCCTTGTGAGTTTACCATTTTAGAACTGGCTCAAAAAGTGTTACAATACACGCATTCAAAAAGCGAGCTTATTTATAAGCCTTTGCCACAAGACGACCCGATGCAGCGAAAACCCGATATCACCAAAGCCAAGCGAGATTTGGATTGGGAGCCTAGCGTTGGGCTTGAAGAGGGTTTGAAGCACACGATAGATTATTTTAGAACATTATTACAGGAGCCTTGATGCCTCATCGGTACAAAATAGAAGATATCTCTTACACCATCAGCGAGTATTGTCCAGGGCCTTGTCGGTATTGTTCCATGTGGCGATTGCCTAAAAAGACAGACGAAGAGTTAAGTCGAAGCGAGATGGACTCCATCTTTTCCTCCAAATATTTGGATTTGAAGAAAGTACACATTACAGGTGGCGAGCCCCATTTGAGTGATAAATACTTTGATGCGATTGACTCCATTGCGACCTATCATCCAGACACCGTCATTGACTCACCCATTACGGGGTGGTTCCCAGAACGTCACGAAGAGATTGCCCGTTATGCATTAAAAAAGATGAATCTTATTCGCCTCGATATCTCTTTGGATGGCGATGAGCAGACCCATGCGAAGATTCGTTTGCATAAAGACGGCTTTGCCAAATCCATCGAAACGATTGAGCGCCTTAAAAAAATCAAAGGCGTTGCGTTGAGGTTTCAATTTACGATTTATAAAGAAAACTTACATCTCATTGAGTGGGTGTATGAATTTGCTAAAAAAATGGGTGTGGGGCTTTACATCGGTTACGGGCGTTACAATCCTGATCGTTACCGCAACAAAACCGACAACCTTACCAAAAAAGTGTTAAGCCAAGACGACTTTATCTTTAGCGAAGAAGAGTTAGCACTGATTGATAGACAATTACGGGCGATTGGGTACGACAAAGGGCGCTATGCGAGCAAATATTTGCTTCAAAAAGCGGTTTTTGAGGGGCAACATATTGATTTTAATTGCTACATGGGAAGTCGCAATATGGACATTGACCCGTATGGCAATTTGTATCCGTGTTTATTGTGGTTACCTTACCTCAAATTTGGCAATATCAAAGAAGCGGGCAGTTTTGACAAAGCGTTGGAGCAGGGTGTGCATATCTTGGACGCCATTGAAAACAAAGCGTGCCACAACGACTGTCTTTACACCTGTGCCAACAAATGTGAGCTCATTGAGCCCAATGTTAAAGCTGTGGGCATGATACCTTACAGCGGTGGAAAATACGGGTTTGCGTTTAGCGAAAGCGATGTCATTCCTTTGCGTCCATGGTGGTACGATGAGTACAAAGCAAAGGGACTTGTGTAATGATATGGTTTGACCTTGTAACCCCAAAATCGGTCCTTTTTTTCATTCCGATTATTAAGCATCTTGAAAAAAAAGGGTGTAAAACACTGATCACCGCGCGTGAGGGTGTGGGGTATAGCGAGGTCGTTGAGCTTTTAAAGTTAAATCATATGCCTTTTACCAATCGTGGTGAGTTTGGTGGAGCGTGTTTGAGGGATAAATTGCATGCGTCCATTGAGCGTCAAAAAGCGCTCATGGAGTTTGTAAGCCTTTATAACATTCGAAAACTCGTCTGTCTGTGCTCAGTGGATGCCAACCGTGTGGCGTTTGGATTGGGGATTCCTGTGGTGAATTTTTACGATATTCCACTCTCTGATTATAGGGAAAACTTTAAAAAAGCACTCCCTCAAGCCCGTTTGACTCTGCCGCTTTCCAACCGTGTGATTAAGCCTTTTGTAGTGCCTGATGATATTTTTCGCCGTTTTTCGCTTGATGATGAGCAAATTTTCTCTTACGGCTTTATCGACCCTGTCATTTGGCTCAAAGCGTTTAAGCCTGATATGAAAAGCGTTGAAGCGATTTTAGAGCCGTATGGTTTAGATTTGAAAAAACCGTTGATTGTGATTCGTGAAGAAGAGTATAAGGCGAGTTATGTGGATAAGCACTACCCCATTTTATACGATGCGATGCAAGAGATTGCTACGCAAACGGGGGCAAATATTGTTATTATTCCTCGTTACGAGAGCCGTTATCTTAAAGAGCAATTTCCTTTTGTGAGCGTGTTAGAAGAAAAAGTGGTCATTCAGCATCTTTTAGCCTATGCGGATTTGTTTATCGGAGGGGGTGGAACGCTTAACACTGAGGCGTGTTACTTTGGAACCCCGACCATCTCCACACGCAGTTTTATCAGCCACTACGACAAATACCAAATCGACCAAGGGTTGATGGAATGGGTCAATACTAAAGAGGAGCTCCTTGAAGCGGTGGGGCGTATGATGGGTAAGCGTTATGATGCCAAAGCCAAAGCGGTGTTTGGTTCCATGGTCGTTGATGTCGAAGCCATCGTAAAGGCTATTTTAGATTAGTCTAACAGTTCCCATGTGACTCTCTCCCCTTTGCTAAGGTTTTTGGATGCACATTTTCCTAAAATCTCTCCTAAATATTTAGGGTGCAAACCATAACCTGGGCGAATCGAACGAATGTTCTCCTCTGTAAAAACCTCACCTTTTTGAATATCTTTGACAACATAAAGACTTCGTGAAAATTGGCGTCCTTTAATGGTGTTTGGCTCGTTCTGGTAACAAACTTCCCCTCGTAATTTTTCCGCTTCACGCACGGCGTGCACCATCGCTGAAAATGCTTCACAATCGAGTGAAAAAGAGGCATCGGCTCCGCCAATGCTTTTATCTAAGATAAAATGTTTTTCAATGACTTTCGCTCCAAGGGCTACTGCCATGACAGGGGCGGTGATACCTAAGGTGTGGTCAGAAAATCCCGTAATAACCCCAAAACGTTTTTGTAAATCAGGAATCATCAGAAGATTGGCACTCTCTAGGGGTGCGGGATACGATGAAGTGCATTGAAGTAGAATAATGTCGTGATTTCCTTCTTCTTTGCAGATGCGCACCACATCTTCTATCTCTTCAAGTGTGGCAATGCCTGTGGAGATGATAATGGGGCGTTTTTTAGAAGCGACGTAGCGCACGAGGGCGTAGTCTGTAATCTCAAAACTGGCTATTTTATACGCAGGTGGGTCAAATGACTCTAAAAAATCGACCGCACTTTTATCAAAAGGGGTGGAAAAACAGAGCAATCCCCCTTCTTTAGCGCAGGTAAAAAGTGCTTCATGCCACTCCCATGGTGTATAGGCTTCTTGATAGAGTGCATACAAGGTTTTGTTATCCCAAAGTGTTCCGCCTTTTACGATAAAGTCCTCTTTGTCGCAGTCGATGGTGAGTGTATCGGCGGTATAGGTTTGAAGCTTGATGGCGTCGGCCCCTGCTTTTTTAGCCGCTCGTATCGTTTGTTTGGCAATCTCTAAACTCTGCCCATGATTGGCGGAGAGTTCAGCGATAATAAACGTGTGAGGGCTATTTAAATCAAAATGAGCGATGTTCATTTTCTAACTCCATACAAATAATCTCTTGTTTATTTATTGTTTTGTGTACTGTTTCGCAAAAGCCAAAGGCTTCATACAGTGCTTTGGCTTTGGTATTAAACGCAAAGAGTTCCGCACAGAGTTTTTTTACATGTAAGGTTTCAAATCCATAGGTGATGATGGTGTTCATCAACTCTTTGCCTAGCCCTGTGCGATGGAGGTTTGGATTGGCGTAAAGTCCTATGGTTGCATGCTGTGGTGTGATATGCGTAAAATCAATCACGCCTATATCCACACCTTTGTGTTGCACCAAAAAATAGCGTTTATCGTGAGATGTTTTGAGACTCTCTATAAAACGTAGGTGTTCTTCACGTGAAATCATCTGCGCATGGTACATAAAGGCTCTTACCTTTTCGTGGTTGCGCCACGTTAAAATCATTGCTTTTTGGGTGTCACTTAGCGTTGTAAAGTCGCATAAATGCGTGCTCATTCCACTCCTTTAACACAAGATAGCCCTTTTGGTGCAGATACTCAAACATTGCTTCTTGATTTTGGGCTGTTTGAATGGCAATAAAAGGCACTTCCATAAAGAGCACCTCATGCACCATCACGCTAGGTGTTGTAATGACACAATGGCTTTGGTGCAAAAGTTTAGCCACTTCCTTTGTGTTTACATGTAAAGCGATGTTAGGCGTATCTGCCACAAAAGATTTCAACGCTTTAAGATGTGCATTGGCAGTGGTTGTGAGAATGGCAATGCGCTTGTTGTTGGGTAAAATTTGGGCTATTTTTTGGGAGAGATGCCCCGCATCACTGCCACCCATCGCAATGCACACATCGTAGATTTTTTCACGCTGAATTGTTTTTTCTGTATGGAATTCTTCTCGTATCAAGGGCACTCCACAACGAAGTTCGCACCCTTTTGGAACAAGCCCCTCGTAGCGTGAAGCATCTGCACTTAGGTTTGGGTTGAGAAGAATGTCGCAATAGTGTTTTGCGTAGGTGTCATCAACGCTTAAAATCCTTACTCCCGTCGCCTCTTTGATTTTTCGCTCGAAAGAGACGTCAATGCCGTAATGGTCGATGACTAAAAGGTTTACATGTAAAGAGTGAATCAGTGCGATAAGCTCGCCCACATCGTTAGAAGTGAGGCGTTTAACCTCATAGGGAATCTGCTCGATAATGTTGCCCTCTAAATTTTGGCAGGCAAAGAGCACTTCGCCTTCAAGTTCTTTGGCAAAAACAAGGTCTCGCATGATATGTCCAAGACCAATGGTGCTAGAACTGTCCGCTCTAATGAGTGTTTTCATGCAGTACCTTATACATCAGCTCCGCCCTTGTCCAATCCTCAGGCGTGTCGATGTCTTGTACCAAATGGCGGGGTAAAATAATAGGAATACTCTCTCCTCCAAACATCACATCATGTGCAGTTTTGTGAAGGTTGTGCCAGTAAAATTCTCCTGCATCTTGATACGCTTCTTCTAAATCTTGAGAACGCTTTGAAAAATTTTCTTTCCAAAACATTTCACAGCGCTCATTTGGCGTGATTTTAAAGGTACGCCAGATGGGAAAGGGCATAGAGGTTGCGGAAAAAGAAAATACTGCATCGCTCGTATGAAGTTTTTCAAACCCTTCTATAAGATAACAAGGCTCTAAAAGAGGCGCAGTCGCATAAATCGTACACGCAAAATCATAGCTTTCACCTCTTTTTTTTAAGGTCTGAAGTGCGTGCTCTACCACTGCTCCTGTACCCGTAAAATCATCACTGAGTTCACGAGGTCGCATAAAAGGAACCTCGGCTCCATAAAAACGTGCGACACCCGCTATGGCTTCATCATCGGTACTGACGATGATTTTATCAAACAGTCCGCTTTTTTGGGCAGTTTCAATACTGTAAGCGATGATGGGTTTACCGCAAAACTCCTTGATATTTTTACGAGGAATGCGCTTACTTCCCCCTCGTGCGGGGATAATAGCAATGTTCATCGGTGACACCCTTTGATGGATTCACACACCTCTAAAAGGGTTTGAATGACATACTGCGCCTCTTCCATGCTCATCCCCTGATGACACGGGATGGAGAGTTCGGCTCGGTAAAAATCCTCCGTATTGGGTAGGTAAAGTTCCCCAAAACGCTCTTTGTAGTAGCTAAACTGATAAATGGGTTTGTAATGCACTTGTACCCCCACACCTTTTACATGTAAGGCTTGAAAAATCTCCTCTTTAGAGCACCAAAGGTTTTTGGCGAGTAAAATAGGGTAGAGATGGTGGGTGCTTTTTTTGCTTTTATCAATCCCAATAGGCGTAAAATAAGGTGTTTGTGCAAAGGCGACATCGTAGGCGTGGGCGATAGCGTTTCGCTTGGCTATAAAACTATCCAATCGCTTGAGTTGACTCAGCCCCAAAGCACACGCCACATCACTCAAACGGTAGTTCTCCCCTAAAAGCACCATGTCTGAGTTCCACAACGTTTTTTTCACAATGCCGTGGCTGCGGTAGAGTTTGGCTTTTTCATAAAAAGCGGTGTTGTTGGTCGCAATGGCTCCGCCTTCAAAGGTGGTAATGGGCTTGATAGCATGAAAACTAAAAATGCTCATATCCGCTTTTTGTCCCACTTTTTGCCCATTGATTTCGCTGCCTAGCGCATGAGAGGCATCTTCGATTAAAAAGAGATGGTGAGCGTCACACAGCGCTCGAAGGGCATCAATTTCCACAGGATTTCCACCAAAATCCACGGGCACAATGGCTTTGGTGTTGGGGGTTATGAGCGCTTCAACTTTTTTCTCATTCATATTGCCATCAAATTTAATGTCGCAAAAAACAGGAGTCGCACCGCATTGAAGAGCCGTGTTGGAAGTGGCGGCAAAGGTGAGGGGTGTTGTGATGATTTCATCTTCCTCTTTAAGCCCAATGATTTGATAAGCTACGTGCAAAGCGGAGGTGGCTGAGTTCATGACACAGACGTGTTGTACGCCTAAGTAAGAAGCCAGCGCTGCTTCAAATGCCTCGACTCTCTCCCCGCCTGTTAAAAAATCACCCTTTAGTGCTTCAACCACAGCGTCGATGTCGCACTGCTCTATACTTTGTCTGCTATAAGGTATCATGCCTCTATCATCTCCAAAAGTCCTTTGGCATCGAGCCACTCTTTGTTGGTTTCTGAGCTGTACTCAAAGCCGTAAGGAACACGAACACCTCTCTCTCCTAGGCCATTACATGTAAAGTCTGCTTTTTGTACAAATTGAATCGTTGGCTCAATGACAAAATGGTCATGAAATTCCAACGTCAAATGGCTGTCATCTTTAGGTACCATGACCTCGTGCATTTTTTCACCTGGTCGAATGCCAATGATTTTTATGCCAAGATGCGGGGCTAAAGCGTGCGCTAAGTCAATCATTTTCATGGAAGGAATTTTCGGGATAAATATCTCCCCTCCGTGCATCCGCTCAAAGTTTTTCAAGACAAAATTGACCCCTTGCTCTAGGGTAATCCAAAAACGGCTCATCTGTGCTTCGGTAATGGGAAGTTCTTTTGCTCCCTCTGCGATGAGACGTTTAAATAAAGGCACCACAGAGCCTCTGCTTCCTACCACATTGCCGTAGCGCACGACGGAGAACTGGGTATGTTTAGAGCCTTTGATGTTATTGGCGGCGACAAAGAGTTTATCGCTAGCAAGTTTGGTAGCTCCGTAAAGGTTAATGGGGTTAGCGGCTTTATCGGTGGAGAGGGCAATGACTTTTTGCACCCCACATTCAAGTGCGGCATCAATGACATTTCCCGCTCCGTTAATGTTGGTTTTAATGCACTCCATCGGATTGTATTCTGCAATAGGAACGTGCTTGAGTGCTGCGGCATGAATGACAAAATCAACCCCATCCATCGCACGTTTCAAACGCTGCTCATCTCTGACATCCCCAATAAAAAAGCGCATACATGGGTGGGTGAATTGTTGTGCCATTTCGTACTGTTTAAGCTCATCCCGTGAGAAAATAATAATCTTGTTTGGTTGGTACTTTTTTAAAAGAATTTCGGTGTATTTTTTACCAAAACTGCCCGTTCCGCCTGTGATGAGTATATTTTTTTGATTAAACACGCCACGCCCTTTACATGTAAAGATTTATTTTAAAAAGCAATTCTAATTCCGCACTCTATTTGACAAGAGTATGATAGGAGTAGTATAATAAAGACATCTTTAAGTAAGGGGCATGTGATGAAAATTTCAAGCAGTTCCAATACCCAAATTCTCAATCTTATTTCACAAAACAAAGAGAATACCTCTGCCACTTTAGAAAAAATTGGTGCGATGAAAGAGCTTCAAGGCGTGGATAGTGCCAACCTTGTCATCTCCGATGCGCTCTCTTCTCAAATCTCTTCGCTCACCCAAAGTGTCCAAAATGCCAATGAAACGGTAAGCATGTACCAAATTGCCGATAGCTCACTCCAAGCCCTTCAATCCAATACAGACAGGTTGAATGAACTCTCCGTACGCTACAACAGCGCTTCATTGAACGATGATCAAAGAGCGATGGTGCAAGAAGAATTTAGTGCTATTCAAGGGGCGATGCAAGACATTACGGAGCAAACCACGTACAATGGGCAAAATATGCTCTCAAGTACATATGGACTTGAAGTTTCAGGACTCTCAGAACTTTCGGTGGATGATCAAGAAGGCATTGCCAATTTTAGAGAAAATTTGAGCAGTTTGAGCCAAACCGCAGGCGGTAGTATCAATAGTGCTATGAGTGAGATTACCAATTCGCTGACTACAATTACCAATTTAAGCAGTGCTAATGCGCAGATTGCAGAAAAACCAATGGAAGAAAAAATCGCCCAACTCAATAGTGATGAGATAAAACTGACCAGCTCAACGCTTGCCCAAGTGCATCAGAACAATTTGATGCAACAAAGTATTCTGGCACTTTTAAATTAAACGTGCCTCTTTTTTCACCTTCTTCTGATGCCTCGTATTAACAACCAACGCTTTTACCAAAATGCTATGAAACGCTACGGGTGTACTGCCCGTGGGTTGAATTGGAACTCTAAGGGCTCACAGCATATCCGTTTTGAAGTGATTTATGAGCTTTTAATGCCCTATTTACAGCACAGCAGTGTGATTGATGCGGGGTGTGGTTTTGGTGATTTTTACCTTTTTTTACAACAAAAAGGCACCGTTCCTAGGGCATATACGGGGTATGATGTGCTTTTAGAAGCACTTTTTGTCGCACAAAAACGTACCAAACAGCACTGTGTTAAGTGTGATGTTTTAAACGATAGCCTTGCGTTGGCGGATTTTTACGTTGCCAGCGGGTCGATGAATATTTTAAGCCGTGAGGAGACCTTTACCTTCATTCGCCGTTGTTTTGAGGCGTGCAATCAGGGATTTATTTTTAATCTCTTAAGGGGTGAAGAGCGTGAGGGGCATTTTAACTACTTTTTACCCGAAGAAATTGAAGCGTATGTGAGCGATTTTGCTTACGAAGTGCAAATGTACGAGGGGTATATGGAGGGGGATTTTACCGTGTTTTTGAAGAAGGAGGGGGTATGATTAAGGTTTTAATGGGCGTGGTGGTACTCTATGTGGGAGCGATGGGGTATCTTTATTTTACCCAAGAGAAACAGATTTTTGCGGCACATCTCATTGAAGAAAAACCCGCCCCACAAGGCGAAAACCTAGAGCCATTAGCGTTACATGTAAATGAAAATGTTGTTTTAGAAGGGATTTTACGTAAAGATGAACAGAGCAATGCAGGATTGCTCCTTTACTTTGGTGGTAATGCAGACGATGCTACCCGTTTTGTCTTACATGTAAAAGCCTTGCAAGGCTATGATGTGATTGCGTTTAATTATAGAGGCTATGGAAAAAGTGGCGGAAAACCCAGTGAGGAGGCATTTTTTAGCGATGCACTGAAAATTTATGACACCTACGCACGGGGTAGAAAAGTGGTGATTATGGGGCGAAGTTTGGGCAGTGGGGTGGCAAGTTTTTTGGCATCCAAAAGGGTGAATGATGGTTTGGTGCTTTTAACCCCGTATGACTCCATTGTCTCTGTGGCACAGAAAAAGTATCCGATGTTTCCCATACGTTTTTTGTTAAAACATACGTTTGAAAGTGTGCGTTATGTGGCTTTTGTGAGCGCACCTATTGCGATTATGGAGGTGCAAAACGATGCGACCATTCCACGCTACCACCTTGAAAAACTCATTGAAGCCATACCCCAAACACCTTTACATGTAAGCTTTTCAAATACGACGCACGGCGATGTGCTTACCCATCCCTCTTTTTGTGAAGAGCTTCAAAAAATATTAGGAAATTTTAATGAATAAAGTCTATATCAAACACTCCGTTGTTCCAAAACTTAGACGTTTTACCCCATGGGTTTATTCCAACGAAATCGACTCCAACAAAGAAGAGTTTCAAAGCGGTGAAGTGGTCGCACTCTTTTCTAAAAAAGATGGTTTTTTAGGAACCGCTTATGTCAATCCCAAATGCGCTATTTTTGCAAGAGTGCTCAGTTTTGGTAAAGAAGAGATTGGTAAAAAGTTTTTTCATAACCGCATTAAAAATGCTATTAAAAAACGTGAAGCGCTTTTGAAAACGACCAATGCTGTACGGCTTATTCACTCCGAAGCCGATTTTTTACCAGGACTCATTGTCGATAAATACGGTGAAAATCTTGCCATTCAAATCAACACTGCAGGCATGGAAGTGTATCGTGAGCTCATCATCAGCACGCTTAAACAGTTTTTAAATCCCACGTGGATGGTTGAAAAATCAGACCTTCATTCGAGAGAAATTGAAGGGCTTGAAGATAAAAACGGCACACTTTTTGGGGAGCTTTGTGTGCAGTTTGAACTCAAGGAAAACGGTTTACGTTTTTTAGTGGACATTGAAGATGCGCAAAAGACAGGCTTTTACCTTGACCAGCGCAAAAATAGAAGCATGTGTGCACAGTACATTAAAGAAAATGATAAGGTTTTAGACTTGTGTTGCAACGCAGGGGGTTTTGGCATTTACGCACTGCATGCAGGAGCTAAAGAGTGCGTGTTTGTCGATGCCTCCGACTCTGCTATTGCGCAAACCAAAACCAATTTAGAACACAATGAACTCGTGAGTGAATCTTTACATGTAAAGGATGTTTTCACCTTTTTAAAAGAGCAAAAATACAAAAACAGCTTCGATATGGTCATCATTGACCCACCATCCTTCGCCAAAACCAAAGAGCAAGCTGTGGGTGCTAAACGAGGCTTTAAACATTTGTTGATGGAAAGCACCAAAGCAGTAAAAGATGGCGGGTTGATTGGATTTTTCTCCTGTTCGCATCATGTGGGACGCAAAGAGCTCTTAGAAATTGCGATGGAAGTTTCACATGATTTAAAAGTGCAATACGTACTTTTAGAGCAGATGCAACAAGACGCAGACCACCCGTGCTTGATTAACGCAAGTGCTTCGTTTTATTTGAATGGGTTGTTGCTGAGGGTTGAGAAGTAATTATGAAAAGTATGGTTTGCCTCTTTTTTTTAATTTTTTTTGTTCAAACTATGTCCGCAAAATGCACTAAAAGTTTCTCTTTAGTGCAAAATAATGCGGAAGTATATGATAAAAAAACAGGGCTAATTTGGAGTCGATGTACGCATGGGATGTCTTGGAAAAATGGTGTTGGATGTGTTGGTGAGATAGAGCTTTTAACATTAAAAGAAGCTAGGAAAATAGAACAAACTAATAAAAAATGGCGTTTACCGAGTATTGATGAACTTGCAAGTTTAGTGGATGTAGCGTGTAAAGATTATCCTATTGATAGTACTATTTTTCCTGATATAGACTCTGATGAAGGGGAGTCTATGTATTGGAGTAGAACAACGTATTTGAGTAATGAAGAGATTAAAGAGATGCCTTCATTGTTTTATACGATGGATTTTATACAGGGTAGTGTAGATGCCCATACTCAAGGGATTGCATACAGAATACGTTGGGTGAGAAATAAAAAATAATTTAGGTATTGTATTTTTTTTTAGTCAAACTTAAAATAAGAGGGTGTATCAGCAAGCATCTGTGCAATGCGAGGGTCATCTTTGGGACAGTTGTATGCGCCATTATATAAGGTTTCAAGCCATCGTTTGAGGGTCGCTTTTTCAAGTGTTGCGTAGGGGTAATGCAACAGTAAAAGTTTCATAGGAGGTGGTGTTTCATCACTGTGAAGCGGTAAAATATAATCAAAAGGCTTGATTTTTAAAGCTCCCATTTTACGGTAGAACCGCTCTCTTTTTTCACGGATTTCCTGCTCGAAAGAGGCATGTTCGGGCGAGTCGATTTCAATGAGAATGGGGCGAATTCCCTCTTTTTCAAAGAGCAATTCAATGCTCTCTTTTAGCAAAAAAGAGCCTAAGCCTTTGGCTTGAATGTGTGGGGTAATGGCAATGTATTCAAGAAGAAAAAAATCAGTATTTTGAGGATGGTACATAATGCAAAATCCGACTATTTTTTCGTCATGATACGCTAAATAAATGGTGTAAAAAGAAGCATCGAGCATGGCTAAAAGAGTCTCTTTACTTTTTTGTTCGCTAAGCGGAAATGCCTCTGTGTAGATGGCATAAAAGCCATCAAACGCTAAGACATTTTGGGTGGTTAAAATCGTTACATGTAACGCCATAAAAATTTATTTTAAAATACGTGGCAAGGTAATACCTGTTTGACCTTGGTATTTTCCTTTTTTATCTTTATAGGTGGTTTCACATTCGGTATCACCCTCTAAAAAGAGCACTTGCGCAATGCCTTCATTGGCATAAATTTTAGCAGGCAATGGCGTAGTATTTGAAATTTCGATGGTGATGTGTCCTTCAAACTCTGGCTCAAATGGGGTTACATTTACAATGATGCCACAACGTGCATAGGTACTTTTCCCTAGACAAATTGCAAGGACATTTTTTGGAATACGAAAGTACTCAACCGTACGTGCTAAGGCAAATGAGTTTGGTGGGACAATACAAATATCTCCTGTAAAATCAATGACATTTTTATCGTCAAATTCTTTGGGATCAACCACGGTTGAATTGACATTGGTGAAGATTTTAAACTCACGTCCCACTCGAATATCATACCCATAACTGCTCACACCGTAACTGACCACATCTTTGCCCACTTGCTCTTCGCAAAAAGGCTCTATCATACGCTCTTTAAGCGATTTTTCACGTATCCAACTGTCTGCTTTCAAACCCATAAAATTACCTTTATATTATTAAGTGAGTGTATATCTTTAGTATGGTATTATAACACACTTTATGTTATGCCAAAAGATGGCAAATTATTAGGAGAATTCAATGGATAAAAATGAAATTAGAGAGTTAATGCGTTTTTTTGATAAAAGTGACATCACAAAACTAAAAATCAAAGAGGGTGATTTTAGTATTGAGTTACAAAAAGGTTTTGAGCCTACTGTGGTGCACGGTACACCGATGGTATCTGCGCCGATGGCACCTGCTGTGGCAGCTTCAGCACCTGTAGCAAGCTCTGTACCTCTTAGCAGTGGAGAAGCCAGTGTTAATGCGGCACCTGCTGGATTAAGCATCAAATCTCCCATGGTGGGAACATTTTATAAATCTCCAGCTCCTGGAGCTGCTGCGTTTGCAAAAGTCGGCGATGTGATCCGTAAAGGTCAGCCAATTGGTATTATTGAAGCGATGAAAATTATGAATGAAATTGAAGCAGAGTTTGACTGCAAAATCTTAGATATTTTAGTTGCAGATGGACAACCCGTTGAGTTTGATATGCCAATTTTCATGGTGGAGAAAGTTTAATGAAGATTGAGAAAATTCTTGTTGCCAATCGTGGGGAAATCGCGCTTCGTGCAATAAGAACCATCAAAGAGATGGGGAAGCAAGCCATTGCGGTTTATTCAACAGCGGACAAAGATGCGCTTTATCTTCAACATGCTGATGCCAGTATTTGCATTGGTGGGGCAAAATCGAGTGAGAGTTATCTCAGTATTCCCTCAATTATCAGCGCAGCAGAAATTAGTGGGTGTGATGCTATTTTCCCAGGGTATGGTTTTTTAAGTGAGAATCAAACCTTTGTGGAGATTTGCCAACACCACAATATTAAATTTATTGGACCTTCTGTAGATTCTATGGTTTTAATGAGCGATAAATCAAAAGCCAAAGAAGTGATGAAAAAAGCAGGTGTACCTGTTATCTTAGGAAGCGATGGTGCATTAAAAGATGTTAATGAGGCTAAAAAACTTGCAGAGCAAATTGGGCTTCCTGTCATTGTAAAAGCGAGTGCAGGTGGTGGCGGTCGTGGTATGCGTGTGGTTGAAAAAATGGAAGATTTGGAAAAATCGTTTCTTGCGGCTGAAAGCGAAGCTTTAAGTGCGTTTGGCGATGGCACGCTGTATATGGAAAAATACATTAAAAATCCACGCCACATTGAAGTGCAAGTGATTGGTGACTCTTTTGGCAATGTAGTTCATATTGGGGAGCGTGACTGTTCTATGCAAAGACGTCATCAGAAGTTAATTGAAGAATCCCCTGCGATTGCGTTGGATGATAAAACCAGAGCACGTTTGCACGAAGTCGCTGTGAAAGCAACCAAGTACATCGGTTATGAAAATGCAGGCACCTTTGAGTTTCTTTTAGATGCAGATAAAAACTTCTATTTTATGGAAATGAATACACGTCTTCAAGTCGAGCACTGTGTTAGTGAAATGGTGAGTGGTATTGACATCATTGAGTGGATGATTCGTGTGGCTGAGGGTGAAAAACTGTTTGACCAAAGCGCACTCACTTTCAAAGGTCATGCGATTGAGTGTCGTATTACAGCAGAAGATCCTGTTAAATTTATCCCAAGTCCAGGAAAAATCACCAAGTATATTATTCCTGGTGGTCGCAATGTACGTATGGATTCACATGCGTATCAAGGCTATTCTGTGCCACCTCATTATGACTCCATGATTGGAAAACTCATTGTGTGGGGTGAAGATAGAACCCGTGCCATTAAAAAGATGAAACAAGCACTCAGTGAGTTACAAATTGAGGGAATTAAAACGGTTCGAGATTTTCACTTAAATATGATGGATAATGAAGATTTTATTGACAATAAATTCGATACAAACTATCTTTCTCGTTATTAATACAAAAGGGTCGCTAAAAGAGCGACCCTTTTAAAACTACTTATGGTAAACGTACCACTTTAATATTTGCAGAAGATTTGAGTTTTTCAAAATACTCTTGAATCGCTTTTTGCTCTTTTCCCTCAGACAATTTAGCTTGAATATAATTTTTAGCATCATCGAACGATACCGTCTGTGCATTGTGTTTATTTTTGACATAAAACATGACATAATTTTGATCTGATTTAACAATCGTAGAAAATGTATTGGTAGCGGTTTTATTGAGGAGTGTTGCAAGATTTGCATCAACTTTTCCCGCTTGAAAACTTCCCTCTTTCAGTTCAACATCTTTGAAGGTACTCATAGGATTTTGTCTTAATGCTATAAGACTCTCTTGATTTGCACTGGTGTAAATGGTCACATCAAAACCACTGGCTTGTGAAAATTCATGAAGATTCTCATTGTAGTATGCTTTAAGTTCACCATCACCCATTTGTTGTAATTTTGTGTTCACAATTTTTTGATAGAGCTTGTCACGTTTAAGTTTGTTTTTGAGTTCATCTTTGTATTCATAAATGTCAATATTTTTAGATTTAAGCATGGCAATAAAATCAGTTTGGCTCATAGAGTTGTTGGCTGCTAATTTTTCAATATATTGGTCGACTTCAAAATTTTCAATATTAATGCCTAGTTTTTTGATCTCAGACTCTTCAAGTTTTTGTTGTACGAGAATATCTAAAGCCTCTTTTTTTGAAAGGTTAAAGCGTTGTGAATACTTAAATACATCGTAAAGTGTAATGGGCTCTTTGTTGATAATAAGAGAAATTCCATCAACGGTTCCAGCGTTTGCAGGGGATAAAAGAAGGGTTGCGCCCAAAGTTACGAAAGTTAACACCTTTAATTTAATCTTCATTAATAATCCTTTGTTTTAAGAAAACTCTCTATATAATCACTACGTATTAAATATAAGAAGCTACAAATGATAACATTTTTTTGAATAAATTAAATTAAAAAGATGTTTTTTCGTAGGGTTTTTTATAAAAATTTTGTTCATTGCGTAACAAAATGATACATAATTTATACATAATTTTAAAAGGTTTGATAGTATGGTTGTGACACGTTTTGCCCCAAGTCCTACAGGGTATTTGCACATTGGTGGACTTCGAACGGCACTTTATAGTTATCTTTGGGCAAAAAGAAATAGTGGAAAGTTTTTGTTTCGTATTGAAGATACAGACTTGGCTCGAAACTCCAAAGAAGCCGCAGAGGCGATTGTAGAAGCGTTTAAATGGGTTGGTCTTGCTCATGAAGGTGAGATTGTTTATCAGTCTGAGCGATTTGATCTGTATAAACGTTATGTTCAAAAGCTTTTAGATGAGGGAAAAGCCTACAAATGTTATATGAGTAAAGAAGAGTTAGACGCTCTTCGTGAGGCACAAATGGCACGTAAAGAGCGCCCTCGTTACGATGGGCGTTACCGTGATTTTACAGGAATGCCACCTGCGGGGGTTGAGCCTGTGGTTCGTATTAAAGCGCCAACAAGTGGTGTTATTTCGTTTGTCGATGGTGTCAAAGGTGAAGTCTCTTTTAATGCCAGCGATATGTTAGATGATTTTATTATTGCACGTAGTGATGGTACGCCAACGTATAATTTTGTGGTCGTGATTGATGATGCGCTGATGGGCGTGAATGAAGTGATTCGTGGCGATGACCATCTCTCCAATACTCCTAAACAGATTATTTTGTATCAGGCTTTAGGCTTTGATGTTCCTAAATTTTACCATGTGCCAATGATTTTAAATCCTGAAGGCAAAAAACTCTCAAAACGTGATGGCGCTGTGGATGTCATGGAGTACAAACGTGAAGGGTATTTGCCTGAAGCACTTTTAAATTTTCTGATTCGGTTAGGGTGGAGTCATGGTGATCAAGAGATTTTCTCTTTTGACGAGATGAAGGCATTATTTGATCCTAACAACATTAATAAATCAGCATCCGCATATAATCAAGAGAAATTGGTGTGGCTCAATGCGCATTATATTAAACAAGCAAGTTATGAGCGTTTAATTGAAGAATTACGCTTTTTTGATGTTGATTTATCTTTACATGTAAAAAAAGAGTTACTGATTGATGCACTAAGAGAGAGAGCAAAAACCTTAGTGGAGTTTGCACACTTAGCGAAGCAGATTTTAGAAGCACCAATGTGTTACG
This sequence comes from Campylobacterales bacterium, assembly GCA_016930915.1. GTDB lineage: Bacteria > Campylobacterota > Campylobacteria > Campylobacterales > Sulfurospirillaceae > Sulfurospirillum. The sequence continues at coordinate 237,375 of JAFGFU010000013.1, read as the reverse complement.
ATGAAAAGGCAGTTGAAAAGTTTCTAAATGATGATGCAGTAGTTATTTTAGAGCACTATTTTGAGGCATTAAAAAATGAAAAAATGCTTCAAGAAGCGAGTGAATTTGAAACATTTACGAAAGCATTTTTAGAAGAGCGTGGTCTAAAACTTAAAGATTTAGCGCAAGCCATTCGTATTGCGATGGTAGGTAGCTCAGTGAGCCCTTCTATTTTTGAAGTTTTAGAGATTATTGGTTATGCCAGCGTGATAGAGAGAATCCAAAAATTAATATCTTTTAAAAGGAGTTAGGTGTGAGTAAAGGAAAAGTAACCAAAGAGGAATCTTTAGCGTACCACATAGGTGGAAAAATCGAGATTAACGTGAAATCACGTTGTGATACAGCCCGAGATTTGTCTATGGCATACACCCCAGGTGTTGCGCATCCATGTTTAGAGATTGAAAAAGATAATGAATTGGCGTATCAATATACCAACAAGGGAAATCTTGTTGCGGTTATTTCTGATGGTACAGCGGTTTTAGGCTTAGGCGATATTGGTGCGATTGCGGGTAAGCCTGTTATGGAAGGAAAGTCTGTTCTTTTCAAAAAATTTGCCAATGTTGATGCCTTTGATATTGAATTAGACGAACATGACGCCGATAAAATCGTCGAGATTTGTAAAGCCCTTTCTCCAACGTTTGGTGGTATTAACCTTGAAGATATTAAAGCGCCTAAATGTTTTGATATTGAACAAAAACTTCAAGCATGTGTGAATATTCCTGTTATGCACGATGACCAACATGGAACAGCAATGATTACGAGTGCAGGTTTAATTAATGCGCTTGAAATCAGTGGCAAAAAAATCGAAGAGATGAAAATTGTAGTCTCTGGTGCAGGAGCAGCTGGTATTGCATGTGCAAAAATGTATAAACTCTTAGGTGCTAAAAACATTGTGATGATTGACACCAAAGGCGTGATTCATTCAGGTAGAACAGATCTGAACAAATATAAAGCAGAATTTGCCCTTGAAACAAGCGATAGAACCCTAGAAGATGCAATGCGTGGTGCGGATATGTTCTTAGGTCTCTCCGCTCCTGGTGTTGTGACTCAGGACATGGTTAAGTCTATGAATCCTTACCCAATCATTTTTGCTCTAGCAAATCCAACACCAGAAATCTTACCAGAAGAAGTCTATGCGGTAAGAGATGATGTGATGATGGGTACAGGCAGAAGTGACTATCCAAATCAGGTCAATAACGTTTTAGGTTTCCCTTTTATCTTTAGAGGGGCGTTGGATGTGAAAGCCACTAAAGTGACTGAGGGCATGAAAATGGCAGCAGCAGTTGCATTGGCAAAATTGGCTAAAGAAGAAGTACCTGAGTATGTTAAAGCAGCGTATAATGGTGAAGATTTGAAATTTGGGTATAACTATATTATTCCAAAACCATTTGATAGACGTGTATTAGTATGGGTAAGTGCAGCGGTTGCAGAAGCTGCAATTAATGATGGTGTGGCTCGTGTGGAAGATTTCGATATTGGTTTATACAAAAGAGATCTTCAAGAAATTATTGATGCTGAGATTAAATAAATGAAAAATGTCCATGTCATCAAACACCCTCTGATTGAGCATAAACTCTCGATTTTAAGAGATGAGAAAACAGAGCCCTTTCAGTTTCGACTTTTGGTGGATGAAATCTCATACTTGATGTTGTTTGAGGCAACCAGAGATTTACCATTACGCAATGTTTGTGTTCAAACGCCTGTTGCTGTGGCAAATGCTCAAAAATTGGATACTAAAATTATGATTTGCCCGATTCTTCGGGCAGCACTTGGTATGTTAGACAGCGTTTTTAAATTGATTCCTGATGCCAGTGTTGGGTTTTTAGGTTTTCAACGTAATGAAAAAACGCTTGAAGCAGAATTTTATTATGCGAAGCTCCCAGCTGATCATACAGAGCGTATTGCAATTATTATTGATCCTATGTTCGCAACGGGTGGCACGGCTATTGATGCGGTGAATTTTCTAAAGAAAAAAGGGGTAGAAGATATTCGCTTTTTATCCCTTGTTTCAGCGCCTGAAGGATTAAAGCGTTTTGCTGAGATACATCCAGATGTACCTGTTTATACCGCATGTATTGATGATGGGTTAAATGAAAATGGCTATATCGTTCCAGGTCTTGGTGATGCTGGAGATAGAGTTTTTAATACGCAAGGTGCATCGTAACACTCTTTACATGTAAAGCAGGAAAATCCTGCTTTACAATGTTTCTTCTGCCTCTTTTGTTAAAAAAGAGATGACATTTTCCTCTGACATGGGTTTTGAAATAAGATACCCTTGAATAAACTGACAGCCATTTTCTTCTAAAAACGTGCATTGCTCCTTCGTTTCAACGCCTTCAACAATGACTTGAACATTAAAATTTTGACCTAATGCTAAAACAGACTGGGTAATGGCTACATCATTTTTTGAATGAGGTAATTCTTGAACAAAGATACGATCGAGTTTTAGTTTATTAATCGGGAGTACTTTTAAATATTTTAAAGAGGAGTAACCAGTGCCAAAATCATCTAAGGCAATACTAAAGCCATACGATTGCAGGCGTGCTAGTTTAGTAGAGACTTCTTGAATATTTTCTAAAAAGAGGTTTTCGGTGACTTCTAAACAGACATATTTTGGTTCTAAGGCTGAAATTTCAAGAGCTTCAATGAGATTATCATGAAAAGAATCAACTCCAAATTGCACAGGTGAAACATTTACAGAGATAAAAAAATCTTTTTGAAACGTGTCGTTGAGCTTTTTGATAAAAGAGAAAATGGAAACTAACAGTGCTCTGCTCGCTTCGATAATCATTTTGTTCTCTTCTATTACATGTAAAAAAGAATCTGGATAATAAAGTGTGCCTTTATAATTCCAACGCATTAATGCTTCAAACCCAATCACCTTTTGTTTGTGTAGGTCGTAAATGGGTTGATAATGCATTAAAAATTCATTTCTTTCAATAGCTTTTTTAAGCCTTTCTTCGAGTTTAACCATCTCTTTGATAAGGTCACTTAACTCTTGTGTGTAAATTTCATAAGAACCAGCACCTCTTGCTTTTGAGCGGTACATTGCGATATCTGCATTTTTAAGAAGAACTTTTATGTTATCACCATCGTTAGGATAGTACGTAATGCCAATGCTGGTAGAGGTTGAGATAATTTTGTTTTCTAAATAAAAAGGTTTACTTAAAGAGGCAATAATTTCTTTTGCTATGGTAATTGCTTTTTCATAGTGGGTTAAATCTTCTAGGATAATTAAAAATTCATCCCCACCCAAACGGCAAACCGTGTCGTTTGGTGAACAAATGAATTGAACTCTTTTCCCGACTTCAATCAATAATAAATCGCCAATGTCATGCCCAAGCGTGTCATTAATGTTTTTAAATTTATCTAAATCTAAAAAGAGAATACTGACGAGGTGATTATGTGTTTTTGCATTGACAATAGCATGTTGTAACCTATCATACGCTAAGGCTCTGTTGGCTAGTTTGGTAAGGGGATCATAGTAAGCTTGTTGGTGCAGTTTTTGTTCATTTTGTTTTAAAAGGCTAATATCGTGTTGAATGAAAACAACATAGGTAATCTGATTTTCACGATTAACAATGGGGTGAATGATAAGAAGGGCTGGGTAGAGTGTGCCATCTTTCTTTTTATTCCATACTTCGCCTTGCCATGCTTTTTGTTTACAAAGTACTGTTTCCCACATCTCTTTATAAAGGGAATCTGGATGTTTATAGGAGCGCAATAGGCGTATGTTCTGTCCTAGAATTTCATGGGCTTTATAGTGAGTCATTGTGGTAAAGGCATCGTTAATTTGAAGAATATTCCCTTCTAAATTGGTAATAGCAATGGCTTCAATGGTGTTTGAAAAAATTTTGGCAAAGATTTCGAGTTTTTCTTCGTGCTCTTCTTTGATATCAAGCTGTTCTTGAATGGTTTTGTTGAGGTTTGAAAGTTCTGCCGTACGCTCTTGTACCTTTTTTTCCAAAGAGGCATTGAGTGTCATGGTTGTGTCCATGTAGCCTTTTAGTGAGCGTGCCATTTTGTTGAATGCGTGAGCGAGTTTTCCAATTTCATCGTCTGAATTGGCTTCAATTTTATAGGTTAAGTTGTTTTTTGCAAATTCAGAAGAACCTTTAAGCAGTGCATCTAAGCGTTTGCGTAGATGGTTTGAGAGCCATATCGCAATAAAGATCATTAAAAAGATCAGTAAAAGGGTTGAGTAGGTGAGTTCATCCATAACACTTTTAACATGCTTGCTTGTTTCGGTCTCTGCAAGCTGCATCATGGTATCGATTTCTCTTAGTTTACTTTGTACCACTTTATCTAAATCTTGTTTAGTTGAATTGGCAGCCTTGTGAAACTCATCCACATTCGCACCAATGGTGACAAAGCCAAAACCCCTGGGCGTTGAGCCGTATTGTCCTGTGTAGTAGGGGATGGTTGCTGCAGTGGTAAGTTTCCAAACATTGCTCCAAAAGATAATAAACGAGCCAAGACCGCTGTTCTCCGTGAGTTGCATCCAGCCTTGACATTGTGGGGCAAAGTTAAGGTAACGACAATCAAGCCCTAATTCTCCTTTTTTAATCTGCTCTAAGTTAGGTTTTTTCTCTAAACTTTGTTCATGAAAAAGTGGATAGCTTTTTAAAAAAATGTGAATATTGGAAGTATTGGATTTATTAAAAGCATTAGTGAGGTCTTGGCTGAGCCATGGGATGGCATATTCGCCTGTAGTGTCATCAAAGCCTACAATAAAATAATCCCTTGCATGAGAAATACTTCTGCCTTTATAATCCCACATAAAGGCGTAATTTCCCTCACCTGCATCAGGAATATCTGTTTTGGAGTAGGCGAGTGGATCAATGGTATCGGTAAATTCCATAATGTGTCGATGATCGAGTGCTAAAGAGAGGTAGCCTATCTTTTTTTCACTTTTATATACAGGTGTGACAAAGCGAATGATGCCCTCAAAGCGTTTACCTTTAGGGTTTTCTTTGCCTGCATATGCGTGATTTTCTGGCTCAAATGCAATGCCTGCTTTTTTGGTATTTTCGGGTGAAAATGTTCCAATAATACGGCTAGGCACATATTTTCCTATTACCTCAGAAACATAAATTTCATTTTTATTTAAAGAAGGCAGATACTCAAAATAGTTCTCTGCTTTTAAATAAGTGTTAGCTTTTCGGGCAACATTGACTTTATGTGGATTCAGGGAGGAGGTTTTGATTTGCTCATTGCCTTCTAAATCCAAAAAGCTAATTTCTTTATAGAGGGGAATGGCTTTGGAGTGAAATGGTTTTGGATCAATTCGCTGAAATTCTCGCTTGTTGTCAAGAAGCTGTGCTTCGTGAAAATGTTTCTCGACGGCATTATCTGATTGGTAAACCCATTTTTTTTCTGTGACATCGTATGTATATTTTTGTGTATCGACATCCATAATATAGCGTTTTTTTGTTTCTAAAAATGTTTGGTACAGCTCACTGCTTGGCTTTGATTGGGCTAAGAAAAGAAGGTCATGATCTCGTTCATACAGAAAATTTGCCACCGCTTGTGCAATTTGGTTTGAGAGAATTTCAAGCGAATTTTGTGATTTTTTATCTAAGGCTAAAATGCTATCTTCAATCGCAATGGTCGCCGTAGAAGTGATAACCTCTTGAGCAGTTTTTTTAATGGCTAAACTATTGGTATTAAAAAAAGAAAAAAGCTGATTAATACCAAAAAGTGCAATAAATGAGACAAGTAAAACAGGAATCACTTTAATAAAAATAAAGATAATAATCAGTTTTGTTTTAATATTGAGGTCTTGAAATTTCTTCATAAAAGCCCACTTCATCCGTTTAAAATTTCTTTTTCCTCATTATACTCATAGTTGGATTAGATTGGCGTTGCATGGAGTGGATAAAAGAGAGAGGAAGAAAATCTTTACATGTAAAACGGGCAAAAGCCCGTTTTATTACACAGCGCCTTGGTCAATTAAGGCATCGGCAACTTTTCTAAACCCTGCAATATTGGCTCCTAACATAAGGTTTCCTTCATCGCCGAATTCTTTGGAAGTAGCATAAGAGAGGTCAAAAATGTGTTTCATGATGTGGCGTAATTTATTATCCACTTCAGCAAAACTCCATTTTTGCATACTGGCGTTTTGGCTCATCTCCAGTTGACTGGTTGCTACACCGCCTGCGTTAGCTGCTTTGGCTGGTCCAAATAAAATTCCATTTTTTTGCATGTAAGTAATGGCATCAAGGGTGCTTGGCATATTGGCACCTTCATTGACCAAACGACATCCATTATGGTGGAGTGTTTTGATATCTTCTAGGTTTAGCTCATTTTGCGTTGCACTTGGGAAAGCCGCAAAACAGGGGATACTCCAAATGGCATTGGTACCTTCTTTGTAGTCGCTTCGTGGGATATAGGTTGCATGCGGATGGACTTTGAGATATTCTTTCAAATCATTTCTCGCTACCTCTTTAATGCTTTTGAGTGAGTTTAAATGAATACCATTTTTGTCGTAAATCATCCCTTTAGAATCGCTACATGTCACAGGAAGTGCACCTAATTCATAGAGTTTTTGAATGGTGTAAATGGCAACGTTTTCTGCACCTGATATTGTACATGTTTTGCCTTTTAAGGTTTCACCTTGTTTGTTTAAAATATTTTCTGCAAAATAAACTGAGCCAAATCCTGTGGCTTCCGTGCGTGCGAGTGAACCACCCCAATTAATGCCTTTGCCTGTCAAGATTCCTTCATAGTGGTTGGTAAGGCGTTTGTACATACCAAACATATAGCCAATTTCTCGACCTCCCACACCAATGTCACCCGCTGGAACGTCGATGGTCTCCCCGATGTGTTTGGAGAGTTCTATCATGAAGGATTGGCAAAAGCGCATAATTTCACCCTCGCTCTTTCCTTTAGGGTCAAAATCACTGCCACCCTTTCCTCCGCCAATAGCCAGTCCTGTGAGTGAATTTTTGAAAATCTGCTCAAATCCTAAGAACTTGATAATACTTAAATTCACGCTGGGATGAAAGCGAAGTCCACCTTTGTAAGGTCCAATAGCATTGCTAAATTGGACACGATAGCCGATGTTGGTGCGAATTTGCCCTTTATCGTCCATCCATGGAACCCGAAAAATAATCTGTCGATCAGGGATGATGAGGCGTTCAAGGATATTGTGCTGTGTGTATCGTGAATCTGAAACAAGTAAAGGTTCAAGAGAACTTAAAACTTCTTTGACAGCTTGATAAAACTCATGTTGTTCAGGGGTACTGTGTTGGGTTGCTTTGAGGGCACTTTCAATAAAATCACTCATTTAATTCCTTGAGATTTGATTTGCTTTTTTTAAAAAAATAGAGAGGGCTTTTTGCTCTTTTTTCCCCATAGTATAACTGATGAGTTTGAGATAATCTAAAATATCCTGTTCGTTAATGCCACGTTCTTTAGCGTATTGTTGCAAAATGTAACGGGGGATTTTAATAGGTTTGCGTGTAAATTGTGTTGCGAGGTTTTTATAAAAGGTTGTATGTTGATTGATACAAAATCGTGCAAAGACAAAAGGGAGATGGTATTTTTCATTCCATATTTGTGCTAAATCGATATAGGCTTCAGGCTCTTCAAGGTAGAGTTTGAGTGCGCGATCTCCAATAAACACTTCCCCCTCAATTCCCAAGACACATGCTAGCATATTCGACGTAGCAGAGGCGGGGTCTCGTTTTGCCACCCCTTTTTTGATGATGACACTTTTGACATTTTTTTTTGCCACAATTCCCGCATTCAGTGGGGTAATTGTTTTGCGCTTGCTTTGAATACTGGAGATAAAGGCTGCATCGACTTGGCGTTTACGTAATTTGTGGTTGATCATAGCAGGGACATTCTTTTGATGTTCACATGAACGTTTGAAGGCACTGGGGAGGGAAGATTGTTTCAAAAAAACGTGAAACGGAAGTAGATTAATATAATCTATCTTTCCAAAAATCATGAAGACTCCTTTTTTGAGGTGAAAAATTATAACCATAGCTAGCTTAACAAGATAATGTGCTAAGAAGATTTATACATTAAATGGGATAAAATAAAACAAAAAATAGGATAAAAAAGCATGATAGAATCGTTGTTTACGTTAGAGGCTCTTATCGCATTATTGACACTGACTGCCCTTGAAATTGTGTTGGGAATTGATAATATTATTTTCATTGCCATTTTAGTGGGAAGACTGCCAGAACACCAAAGAGATAAGGGAAGAATTTTTGGTTTGGCGCTTGCTATGCTGACTCGTATTTTGCTTTTATTGTCACTTTTTTGGATTATGAAATTAACCACGCCTCTTTTTACCATTTTAGCGCAAGAGATTTCAGGGCGTGATCTTATTTTGATTATTGGTGGATTGTTTTTGTTGGCTAAATCAACCACAGAGATTCATCATGGGATTGAAAATGCAGGAGAAGAAGAGAGGGAACTCAAAAAAGGTTCACGTAACTTTTTTAACGTTTTGATTCAAATTGCGGTCTTAGATATTGTTTTTTCATTAGATTCAGTTATTACGGCTGTGGGAATGGTGAATGATGTGCTGATTATGATTATTGCTGTGGTGATTGCTGTGGCGGTAATGATGGTGGCGAGTAAAAGCATTTCTAACTTTATTGATGCGAATCCAACCATTAAAATTTTAGCACTTTCGTTTTTGATTTTAGTGGGTGTTACATTGATCGCGGAGGGATTAGATTTACATATTTCTAAAGGGTATGTTTATTTTGCTATGGCATTTTCGTTGGCGGTTGAGTCCATTAATATTTACAGTAGAAAAAAACAGACTAAACAAACAGTTCTAAAAAAAGAGGTGTAATGTTTTCGTTAATGCAATCTCCTACCTATGCGTTTGCTATTGATTTAGGCACGAACAATACCTTAGTGTATCAGCCCCGCAAAGGGATTATTTTAGAAGAGCCAACGTCTATTGCTTTTGATCGCAATAAGCGTTCTTTTTTTGATTGTGGGATGAATTCTAAACGTATGGTGGGGAAAAACCCAAAATACATTGAAATTATGCAACCCCTTTCACGGGGCGCTATTTCTAATTTAACAGTAGCCAAAGCGTATATTAAAGAGGTCATTTCACGAATTTCTCGTAAAAGTTTTTTGAAACCCCATATTGTGGTGAGTGTTCCAAGTGATTTGAATGTGATGGAGCGCAATGCCGTCATTGAAGCAGGGCGTGAAGGAGGGGCAAAAAGCGTTAGGTTACTTAAAGACCCTTTTGCCGCGGCTCTTGGTTCTGCCCATGCTATTGAGCGACCTCAAGGGGTTCTTGTGTTAGATGTGGGAGCAGGCGTGAGTGATATATCGCTTATTTCTCTTAATGGTATTGTGATGTCAAAATCGCTTCGTATCGCAGGTAATGATCTTGATGAAGCAATTATTGAACATTTTAAAGCAACCAAACGGGTACTGATTTCGCCTAATGAGGCAGAGAAAATTAAACAAGAGTTAGGCAATCTTTTTAAAGAAGAAGAGCAGCAAATGTCTATTAGTGTGAAAAACTTGGTGACACGCCTCCCTGAAACATTTATTGTTCATTCAAAAGATGTGCATCAAGCGATTCTTCCCATTGCCGATAAAATTGTGGCTCTCACACACACGATGCTCTCGGAGCTTCCTCCTGTCTTTGCATCTGATATTTACGATCAGGGTATTTTACTAACAGGTGGCTCTTCTATGCTGAAAGGGCTAGATGCTTACCTCTCTTCAAGGTTAGAAATTGCAGTGAATCCTGTGGAAAATCCCTTGCATAATATTATTTTAGGGGCAGGTCGTGCAATAGAAGAGGCGCGTTACAGCACACTTTTTGGTGTCTAAATTTAGCGTGAAGCAAGGGTTTTAGCTAAAGCCCTTTGAATTCTTTCATACTGTTTATCAAGCGGATGGGTATTTTTTTCAGAAGTTTCTACAAATGCTTTCGCCTCAGCGTAGCGTTTTTCCCACATTTCAATCTCTTTGTTTTTATTGCTTAAGCGCATCTGAGTCTCTTCAGAATTTTTGCGTGTTTTTGTTTTTTCACTTAAAAAAGAATCTTCTTTTTTAAACAGTTTTGCGATAAGAACATTTCGTGGAATAACCGTTTCAACACCGTTTTCACTAAATGTAACTTCTTCTGCATTACTCTCTTCTAACTTCGTAATGGTGCGATGAATTTGAAGTATTTTTTCTTCAATCGTTTGTGTGACATTTTGTAGAACATTGAATTCTTGCAGGATTTCTTTTTGATCTAACTTTAATGTTTCTAGTTTCTTTTTCATGGTGATAAGCGCATTTTTTTTATCGTAAAGGGCTTGTTTGGCTTTTTTGTGTTGAAGCATGGTGGAACGAATGGTGGTAATGTTCCATGCATGATTGCTCTCATCTAGGATGGGGTTTGGTTTATGGCGTTTGCCATTGCTGTCAATGGTTTCATGCACACTAAATGCACTTAAAAATTCAATTGCTTTTTTATCACCGTTTGAAAAATGAAAGAGAATATCTTGCGCAATGTGTAGCATTAAATCGTCAAAGAGCTCACGTAAAAGATAAAAGGTAAAGCCTCGAATAGTTTTTAAATCTTCTAATGGAGTTTGGCTAATGACCACAATTTCTACGGTATTGACTAAGGTTGGAATAAAAATACGTTTAAAGTGTGCAGGGGTAATTTTTCTAAACGAGAGTGTTTCTTCAATGACGCAATGAAGAAGTCCAAAGATATTTTGTTTGTATTCATCATTAGGGAAAAATTGGTGTTTGTATGCTTCAAGCGTTTCAGGCTCAATCCCACAAGCCCTTCGCTCTGCACTCTCTTCCTCGTTGGTTTCAAGTTTAAAAAAAAGTTTAATATAAATGCCACCTTCTACAAAAATAATTAAATCATTGGGTTCAAGGGCTAAATGTTTGATGAGTTTTTCACGCAAAAAATCTTTATATGAAGCGTAGTGTTTGGGGAGCTTGCATGCATTTAAAAGGGCAATAATTTCTGTTAAAAGGCTATCTTCAAAGCCGTATAAAGCGTCGTGAATTTTATGCTCTTCTAGAGGAAAATTTTGCAAGAAGGCGTCCACTTTTTCTTCAACTTCATGAAAAGACAAGGAGATATTTTCAAAATTTTCTATCGGTTCTTCCATAATAAATCCATATGTTGAGTGTTTTAAAATTTATTGTACCCAAAAAGCGTTGCAAACAGGATGCATTCACACAACATATCAAGATATATTGATATGTTGTGTGAAATTATGGTATGCTTTTGCATTCTTACATGTAAAAAGGTTTTTAAATGAAAAAAGTTCTGATTTTATGTACGGGAAACAGTTGTCGAAGCATTATCGCAGAAGCGTTGGTCAATGCTAAATTAGAAGGGATTGAGGCGCAAAGTGCTGGGGTAAAAGCGACGGGCAAGGTCAATGCGTATGCGAAAAGGGTTTTAGAAGAAGAGGGTATTTGGAAGGACTCGTACCATTCTAAAACGCTGGACGAGGTTTTACATGTAAACTTTGATTTGGTGGTGACCGTGTGCGACCATGCCCATGAAACCTGCCCGATGTTCCCTCGTCCTATTCCTAAAATCCATGTCGGATTTTCTGATCCTGATGGCAAAGATTATGGGGCGTTTATTCTTACATGTAAAGCGATAGAAGCGGAACTTTTACCAATTATCAAAGAAAAACTTATTCACTAGGGAGAGAGAAAATGGACAGTTATATTCGTAGCCTTGATATGAAAGTGATCGTACGGGACAATATAGACGCTGATGATTTTATAGCGATGTATAACAGCGGTGAGGCGATTTTACTGGATGTGCGCTATGGTTTTGAGCATCACGTGTGGGGACTTCCTTTTACATGTAACATTCCTTTGAATGAATTACCTGATAGACTTGATGAACTGCCTAAAGATAAAATTATCGTATGTGCCTGTCCTGAATCGTGTCGTTCCAATATTGCTAAGCAGTATTTGTGTGTGAAAGGGTTTGATGCAAAAATCCTCTCTTGCGGTCTTCTTGCTTTAATGAGTCGTCTTAAAGGTGGTAAGGCTAAAGACCTTTCTTTGGAATAATAATGATGGAATATGCGCTTTATTTTGGAGTGACATTGATTATCTCCACTCTCTTTTCTATTGGAGGGACGGGTTCTGCTGTTGCGTTGATTCCGATGCTTAGTTTTTTAGGGGTTGGATTTGATATTGCTAAGGCAGTTGGTTTATTTGCTAACACGGCTTCAACGATTGGCGCATCCATTATGAATGTGCTTCGCAAAAGCATTGATGTGAAGCGTACATTGCCGTTTGTTTTCATGTCTGTGGCATGTTCTCCTTTGGGTGCTTATGTGTCGACGCAGATTGATGTGCATTATGTCAAGCTTGGGTTTGCTTTTTTTCTGCTTTTTAGTGCGACGATGATGTTGGTGCAAAAAAAACAAGGCAGTGTTCGGTTTACATCCGCATGGTTTATGGTATTTATGGGGGGAGTGGTTGGTTTTTTAGGCGGACTTTTAGGCATTGGCGGTGGAGCGATGATTATCCCTTTACTGATTTATTTAGGGTATGACGCAAAGCAAACGGCTATAACGGTAAGTTTTATGATTCCTTTTTCAACCCTTGCTGCTTTTTTAACGTATGTTTATCTGATTGAAATTGATTGGATACTTTTAGGCGTTGTAGCTCTAGCAGCTGCTCTTGGTGGTGTGCTTGGGAATTATATTATGGTGTTTAAACTCAGTGTGGAAGATACTAGAAAGTTTATTGCTTTTTCGTTGTATCTCATTGGGTTTAAAATGATGTATTCATTGATAGTTTAAAAAAGGATATAAAGATGTTTGATTGGTGGGAGCAGGTCAGTGCTGTAATGGTTTTTGATGGGCTAGGGCTTCTTAAAGGCTCACAGCTAGGCGAAGCCGTCCATTTTTTTCTCTACGATACGCTGAAAATTTACATGCTTTTAGTAGCGATTATTTTTGGGGTCAGTTTTTTGCGCACCTACTTTAACACCGAAAAGGTGAGGGTCTATCTGCAAGGTAAAAGTGAGTTGAGTGGCAATGTCTTAGCCGCACTTTTTGGCATTATTACCCCGTTTTGCAGTTGTTCGGCGATTCCTTTGTTCTTAGGTTTTATGCAAGCACGTATTCCTATGGGCATTACTTTTAGCTTTTTGATTTCAGCACCGCTCAATAATGAAATTGCCATTGCGATGCTTTTTGGGCTTTTTGGCTGGAAAGTGACGGCAATTTATATTGGTTTTGGTCTTTTGGTGGCGATTTTAGGTGGATTTATCATTGGAAAATGTAAGCTAGAAAAATACGTACTTATTCCTGTAACCCCTATGAGCGGAGATTTAGAAGAGGTACACATCCGTTTACATGTAATGAAGCGTATCAACGATGCGTGGGTCTATACCAAAGATATTTTCATAAAAATTTATCTTTACGTGCTGATTGGTGTGGGTATGGGGGCGTTTATTCACGGCTATATTCCTGCGGATTTTATTGCACGCTATGCGGGTGGTGATGCGTGGTATGCTGTGCCTTTGGCGGTTCTGCTTGGCATTCCCATGTACTCAAATGCCGCAGGGGTGATGCCTTTGGTTGAAGTTTTAACCAGTAAAGGAATGCTTTTGGGCAGTGCGCTAAGCTTTATGATGGCGGTTACCGCCCTCTCTTTGCCTGAGGCGATGATTTTAAAGCGCATTTTACATGTGAAGCTGATTGGTCTCTTTTTTGGCATTGTGGGGTTTGGTATTTTGTTGGTGGGCTATGTTTTTAATGCGATTTTATAAGGGGAAACGATGAGAAAAATCATTGGAGTTTTTTTGGTGTTGGTGGGACTTTTGCAAGCGCAAGTGCTTAAAGAGGTAAGTTTTGATGCCTATTTGCAAGGCTTTGGTTATGAAGAGCGAAGTGCGATGAAAATCAGAACACCCGATATGCTAGCCCTTGTGGAAGAGGGAAAAGCGGTGTTGGTGGATATTCGCTTTAAAGAGGAGTATGCGGCGTGGCATATTGCAGGCTCGCTCAACATCCCGTTGAATGAACTTCCCAAACGCTATCAGGAACTGCCAAAAGATAAACTCATTGTTACGGCATGTCCACACAACGACCGCTCCAATATGGCAAGGCTTTATTTAACCCTTAAGGGCTATAAGGCGGTCTATTTAAACGATGGACTTTTGAAAACGGCTGATTTTTTGAGGGGTGAGAATGCTAAAGAGTATATGGATGAACTAAAAACGTTAAAGGAGAAAAAATGAAAATCGAAATTTTAGGAACAGGGTGTGCGAAGTGTATTTCCTTGTATGAAAACGCAAAAAAAGCGGTAGCTCAAAAGGGCGTATTTGCAGAAATTGTGAAAGTGGAAGACATTATGCAAATTATGAACTATGGTGTGACCTCTACACCTGCGCTCGTCGTTGATGGTAAAGTACTGAGTAGCGGAAGAGTGTTGAGCGCTGAGGAGATTGGAGCTTTGCTGTAATATCAAGCAATAGGCTGAAATCATTTTGTGTTATAATCGTGCATTCTAAGGAGTTCCTTATGCGGTTAAAAACAAAAGTGGTTGTAACGATAGCGGCTCTGTTATTAGGGGTTTCGGTTTTAGGTTCTTTGTTGAATTATATGAAAAGTGTCAATGAAACCCAAGCGCAACTCCAAAACACCTCTTTACCTCTCTCAGTAGATAACATCTACACCGAAATTCAACAACGTATGATTGAGCCACTGCTTGTTTCCTCTTTAATGGCGCATGATACCTTTATGCGGGATTGGATTATGGAGGGTGAGGGCAACATGAATGGCATTGTGCGCTATCTTACCGAAATTCAGCAAAAATATGACATTTTTACCACATTTTTAGTCTCAGATGTGACCAAACACTACTATCACCCTCGTGGATTTATTGATGTGGTCAATGAAAAAAATAGTGCGGATGCGTGGTACTTTCGTTTTAAAAATCAGCCTGAGGTATATGAGATTAATTTAGACTACAATGCGAATTTAAGTGATGCGCTCATTATGTTTATTAACTACAAGGTCATGAATTATAAAAATGAGATGATTGGGGTGACAGGGGTGGGTGTGAAACTCCTAAACATCGAGGAGATGCTTAATTCTTTTAAGAGTAAATACAAATACGATGTCTATTTTATTGACCCTAAAGGAGAGCTTATGCTCTACTCACAGGGATTGAATAAAAGGGGAAATATCGCCAATATTGCAGGGCTTAGTGAGCTTAGAGAGGCGATTTTTAGCAGAAAACAGACGCAATTTGAGTACAAAGATAAAGAGGGTGAATACCTTTTAAACACCAAATACATCGACAAACTCAAACTCCATCTTTTTGTGGAGATTAATAAAAAAGAGTATTTAAGTACCTTGCAAAAAACCTTTTACGCTAATTTGCTCATTTCTGTTTTGGTGACACTGCTTGTTATTATGATTATTGTCTATACGATTAATATCTATCAAAAACAGTTGGTACAATTGGCGAGTGAAGATGCACTCACTAAGCTGTGCAACCGTAGAGAGTTCAATGAGCAATTTGAACGATTATCTAAACTTTATCATAAGGGCAATGCATCATTGGCATTGATGCTAATTGATGTGGATGATTTTAAAGAGGTCAATGACACCTTTGGACATTTGGTTGGGGATGAAGTTCTGGTGAGAATAGCGCAACTTTTAAAGGAAAATGTGCGTTCATCAGATATCGTGGCACGCTGGGGAGGTGAAGAGTTTGCGATTGTCTTGATTGGGGTTTCCATTGAATCCGCAGAGGAGATTGCGCAGACGCTTCGTGAGCACATTAAAAAAGATGCTGTGTTAGAAAGTATTTTAAAAAGAGCACTGAGCGTGAGTATCGGCGTAGGGATGTTTAACCATTTGGAGAGCCAAGACGGGTTGGTTCATAAAGTAGACAATGCCCTTTATGCAGCGAAAAAAGCAGGGAAAGACCAAGTCGTTGTTGCCTAGTACAAGCTTTACATGTAAAGCTTGCACGTTAGACTTTTTACGCTTCTATCCAGCCTCCGCCTAAGACTAAATCATCCGTATAAACCACAAGGGCTTGACCGCTGGCTAAGCCATACACACCTTCTTCTAGTTCGGCAATGATTTTATCACCCTCTATTTTCACGTGCGCCTTGATTTGCGGGCTTCGGTAGCGCACTTTGACGCCATACGTTCCCTCTTTAAAATCCTTGCCTAAAGAGAAGTTTTGCGCTACCATACGTTTTTGGAGTAACTCCTCTTTTTTGCCTGCAATCACGGTATTTGTTTTAGCGTCAATGCCCACGACAAAATGCGGATCATGTGCACCGTTGATGGTTAAGCCTTTTCGTTTGCCGATGGTATAGTGCATATAGCCTTTGTGTTCACCAATCACCTTCCCACTGGTATCTTTAACAAGTCCCTTCTGGTCGACATTGAGGTGTTTTTGGAGGATTTCAATGTAAGTGTCGGTGACAAAACAAATCTCTTGCGAATCTTTATAACTCTCTAAACTGCCAAGCCACGGTAATTTTTCAAGAGCAATGGGTTTGATCTCCTCTTTTTTCATTTCTCCTAGGGGGAAAATAATCTTTTCAATCACCTCTTTTTTTAATCCAAAAAGAAAGTAACTCTGGTCTTTGCCTTTATCCAACGCCTCTTGAATATACCCATTTTTCACTCTGGCATAATGCCCTGTGGCGATTTTTTCACACCCCAATTCTAGGGCTTTCTCAAGCGCAAAGCCAAACTTCATCTTAGGGTTACAAAAGGCGCATGGATTGGGTGTTAAGCCCTGTTCATAGGAGCGCACAAAGTAATCATAGACATGCTCTTTAAAGAGCGCTTTGGCATCAATGATGTGTGCTTCAATGCCCAAATGCTGGCTTACTTTTTCGATATTGGCGATATTAACCGCATGTTTTTTGTCATCATCATGGAGTTTGAGGTAAATCCCCACAACCTCATGACCTTCATTTTTAAGCAGATAAGCGCAGTAGCTAGAGTCCACGCCCCCACTCATAAGGAGTGCAATTTTCATTTTTTTCTCTTTTATTTATTTCGACGTCTAAAGAGTAAAAGTCTTTACGTTTCGTGTTAGCTCCTAAAAGAGCACCGTATGGATAGAACATAAGGTTTTTATTTTATCTAAATTTTCCAAGTTAGCACAATATTCATGTGTTTAAAGAGCGTAATGTTCGAGGAAACTATGAGAGGTCTTTAGCCTTTACATGTAAAGATTAAAAATCTTTTTGACGTGCGTAATAACGCATAAAAAAGTGGTGTAACCAGAGTGAAAAACCAATGACTACACTGCCGATAAAAAGTAAGATGAGGTTGGTTTTACTTCCCCACAAAAGAAGATTCATGAAGAGTCCAACAGGCACCAAAGCATTGTTCATAATCGCTAAAACACCTGCATCCACCTCACACGCCCCTTTGTTCCACCAAAAATAGCCTAGACCTGAGGCAACACAGCCTAGCCAGAGTAAAACACCCCATTGAAGCAAAGAAGGGGAGGTTTTTTCGAGGTTGGCAAAGAGTAAAAAGGCGATAAGGCTGACGAAAAAGGCACCAAAATGAAAATAGCCAAAAATCTCTTTTTGAGAGAGTGTGGGGTAGGACTCCATCACTTTTTTATAACCACTTTGCCCAATGGCAAAGGAGAGATTGGCTCCTTGAACCAGTAAAAATCCTGTGATAAATTCCGCACTGATGGCATGGTAGCGAATGATGTACGCTCCCAAAACCGCCACACCCGTGCTGATGAGGTAGAGGGGTTTGAATTGCGCTTTTAAGCCATCATACACAAGGGTGACATACATGGGGGTGAAAATGGTAAATAAAATCACCTCAGGTACACTAAGGTAGCCAAAAGAGTGGTAGAAAAAGAGGTACATGAGACCGATTTGAACGCTACCAATAAGCATAATTCTAAGTGCTAAGGTTTTTGGAATACCACGAAAACGGGTGAGGGGTAAGAAGATAAGCGAAGCGATACATACACGAATGAGTACCGCAAAATAGTTATCAATAGAACCCGCTAAAAACTCGCCAATAAAACTAAATGAAAACGCCCAAATAAACGTAACCGCCACTAAATAACGCATGGTTTTTCCTTGAAAATTTCACGCACACTCTATCACAGAAAAGGTTAGAAGGAAGAAAAAAGAGGAAGTTACATGTAAAGATTTTTCTTGGTAAAATTGAATTTGTTTTTTGAATTGGACTGTTAAAAATTAAAAATTTAGCTTTGAGCTAGCCTTTGCTAATTCCTGGTTTTGAGATAATAATTTCAACTATTTTGGTTGCTTTTGTGTTATAATTCGTTGTGCACACCTTAAAAAGTGTTGAAATTTTTATAATGAAAGGAGCTATTATGGTCATCAATGTAAAAAATGAAATTGGTGGTTTTGACTATGCTGGCTCACGAGACAGTGGCGTTAAAATTAGGGAAGCTCTGAAAATAAATTTAGAAAAAGGTGACAAAGTAACGCTTGACTTTGTCGGTATGACTGGCGTATCTCATTCGTTTGCAGATGAGATTGTTGGAATTCTTGTAAGAGCATACGGCGTTGATTTAATTAAAAATAAACTTATGCTCAATAATGCAACGGCAGAAATTAAATCTTTATTGAATTTAGTAATAAGAGAAAGCAGAAAAATTTCTGCATAATGCTTTTAGAGGAAGAAATCTTCTTCCTCTTCTCCTTCTTCAACAGCTCCCCAAATACGTTGAATTTGTTCAAAATCATAATTTGTATTTTCTTCAAAAAACTCAAATGCTACAACGACGCCATTCCAAGAAAGAGGCAATTTATAAATAATTTTTTCTCCTTCTGTCATTTTGAGCATTGTATCATTGGAAATAATAATAAGGCTTCCTTTAGAGTGATTTAGAATAGTCTCAAGTGTATAAAGCCCATAACCAGCATTTCTTGATTGTCCGTACACATAATTTTTTGAAGCAGTCACAGCTTTTCCCAGAGCTTTTAAAATGGCTTCTTCTTCAGTTTGAATCTCTGGAAATTTAGCCTGAATGTTGGCTAAAAAACCACATCCTTTGTCTGCAATCGCAAACTGTACTTTTTTGTGGGTTTCATAATATTGCGCCATTGCAAAACCGCCAATATCACTAAATGAATGATCCGATACATTATTTAATAGCTCGCTAAACATATGATTGAGATATTTTCGTAAGTCAGTTTGGTTAGTTGGAGATATGGCTGAGAAATTGCGCATGATGGTTGATACAAGAGCGTTTCTAATGTGTTCAGTTTGAGAGCGGCTAATAATTTGTACAACAGGTGTGTATGTAGGTTTGGTTGGCTGGTGGTTAATACCAAATGTAAGCATATTTCTCATATAGCTATTACAAGGAATTGTTTCAACAGAAATCCCATGTGCCTCGGCATGAGCCTTTAACATGACAGTACCGATAGGTTCTGACCATGAAATATCACTAGACATATCTGAAAAATTTGATTCTGAAAAAAAGTCTATTTGTTCTTGAATATTAGAGAATTTGAGTTCTAATGTTCCATTGTATGTGTAATTTGGCATTGGTCTCTCATACGATTTAGTTTAATCACATTTTACCAAGAAACATTATAAAAAGCTAATTAGTAAACATAAGTGCCCAATCACCCCACCCCTAATTTCCTTCACTTTGAGACATCAGATGAAACAAGCCAATTTTGTAAATGCTTAGTTCTCTTTTAAGCATCTCGCACCATGTATTGCCAAAGAGGGCTGGAAGCTTTTCGCTAGGAATAACCCCGTACATCTTTTTTTCATCAACCAGTGTGTAAAAAAGCGTTAAAGCAGCCCCAATACCCGTGGGGTAGGAGACATACGTCGCACCTGCGTAGGGTGTATTGGCAAGGTCTAGGTAGCTATCAAACAGCACACCGACCAGTTCGTTTGAGTGGACTTTGTGCTCGCCAAGGCAGATTTCTAAACTCAGTTCCGCTACGGCACAAAACTGTGCTGCTTTAATAATCTTCTCCTTGACATAGAACGCTATGACATCGGGTGATTTCATCTTTGGGATGACCTCTTTGATGATGGTATTAATAGATGCTTGCGAATCCTCATACCCAAAGCAATATTTGTGCGAAAGCAGATTGAGCTGATAGAGATTTTTCATCAATTCTATTTCATTGCCTCCAACATACATGCGTATTTCAGAAATATCGGGATAACTTTGCTTTAAGGAGATAATCTCTTCTTGAAACACAGGGTAAACATCAACCTCGCCTTTAAAATAAGGAAACTCATAGGATAAATCGTTAGAAAATGGCTCAACCCTTTGCAGTTTATTTTCGTTAAAAAATGCGGGTTTAAAGGAGAGTTCTTCTATGGCAACACTGGGCGACCATGAAAAAACAAGTTGTTTTGAACGAATGTCTTCGAGTAAAAATATCTCAATTTTTTTGATTTTGGTTTTATGGGGAAGGTTGTGAAAATGCTCAATTCGCTCGCCTATCAAAAGATTGGTGATGCCTGGTGAAATGCCAAGATTGATGAGCGCACAAAGAGCATTTTTTTCAAACTCTTCGCGGAGTCCTTCTTGTTCAAACGCCAAAGTCTCTAGAATTTTATGTGAATAAATATCGCTCGCCAAATCAGCATAATGGGCTTTAAAAAAGAGAGCTAGCTTCATAATGGGTTGATTAAACGCTGGAATGGAGGCATTGATAAAAACCGTAGCATCGTTAAAATAGCGCTCATAGTGTAAAGGGTTTGAGAAAATATTCTCAAATTCTGAAGTCTCCAAAAAGCTTGAAACTTCAAGAAGTTTATCGTGTGCAAAGAAGTATTTTTGAATGACGGATGGATTTCTTACAACAAATACAAATGTTGCTCCCCCTTCTTTCATCTTTGAGGAGAGTTCAAATAACGCCTGAGCCATAACACTGCTGACTGCACCTACGCCAAAAAATACAAATTTTAGATGGTTCATTTCAACTCTCTTTCTTTTTGATACAGTGTATCGGCGACTTCTTTATCGACAATGGTCATGCCAATGGGTGCTAAAGAGATACCGATGAGTTTGAGATGCTGAATCGCAAAGGGAATGCCGATAATGGTGATAGCACATGCAAATGCGGATAAAATGTGCCCAATAGCCAACCACACCCCAGCAAAAATAAGCCAAATCACATTGCCAATAAAGCCTAGCGTTCCTGTGCCTATGTCCTCTTTTTGGTGCAGTGCTTTTCGGCTAATGGCTTCTTTGCCAAAGGGAAAAAAGGTAAATTGACCGATGACAAAACAGGCCTTTGCCCATGGAATGCCGACGATACTTATGAGTGCAATCAGTCCAAAAAACCACCACGAAAGACCCATAAAAACACCGCCAAAAATAAACCAGATGATGTTGCCAAGTAATCGCATCATTCCTCCTTGCATTTTAGGAAGTAGTGTACTTGAATTTGATTAAAGGAGCATTACATGTAAAGTCTTGTTTAACACTAAATTTGCATATGAAGATTAAAATGTTACACTTATGTTTTTTAATAGGATGAATATTTTTTGAAGGATTTATACGTCAATGGCACGAAGTACTTTTTTTCTTATAGGGTTTTTTATATGTCTAAGTTTTTTTGTGGTGGTAGAGTTTTGGTATCTTTATAGCACACGCAGTATGACACAAGAAGCAGTGAATAAAAAAGCTCTTTTTATCGCCCATGTGGGTTTGCCTGATTTGAGTTTAGTGGGGGAAACTCGTTATGTAAGGCATCGAAGTTTAAGTGATGTTTTTTCCATTTTTGGTGACTCGCCTGAGCTTTTGGAGTATTTTCCATCAACGTTTGTTTACCACTATGCTCCGTACGTCTCAACGAGTGCTGGGAGAGTGGAGCCATGAAATTTAATCTTTATCTTCTTGAATTTGCGCTTTTTTCTTTGATACGAAAAGGGGCAAAAACACTTTTTGTTTTTCTTATATTAACTTTTCTTATTTTTTTATTGGCGTCTGTTTTATTTATTTCCGATGCTATTAAACATGAGCTTAATGTCAGTGTTGCGCATTTGCCTGAGCTTACGCTTCAACGTTTACAAGCGGGGAAACAGGTCAATGTTCCCTTAAAGAGAGTAGAGCCACTTTTAGAAATTGAGGGGGTGGCTTCTGTGATTCCTCGTGTGTGGGGGTATTATTATTTTAAAGTTGCAGGGGTTAATTTTTCGGTTGTGGGCATTGATGCGTTTGAGCAAAGTTATAAAGAGAGTTTGCAAAAAGTGGTCGATGCATACGATGTGAAGGCTTTGGAAAAAGAGAGTGGTATGATTGTAGGAGCGGGTGTGAAGAAGATTTTGGAAGAGAATTATTATCAAGATTTTTTCAACTTTGTCACTGCGGATGGAAAATGGAAGCGTATGCACATTATGGGGAGTTTTAATGCCGATATTTCCCTTCAAGCAAACGATATGATTTTACTTCCCAAAAAGAGTGCGTATGAAATTTTTGGAATGCCAGAAAATGAAGCGACGGATGTGGTGGTAAAGGTTTCCAATCCTGAAGAAATTCCTACGATTGTGAGTAAAATCAATCAGCTCTATCCTGATATGCGTGTGGTCACAAAAGAGGATATTCGTGTGAGTTATCAGAATATTTTTGATTATAAAAGTGGTTTTTTTCTCAGCCTTTTTGTGGTGAGTGCGTTTACCTTTTTTATGATTATTTACGATAAGCTCAGCGGTTTAAGTTCAGAAGAGAAGAGAGAAATTGGCATTTTAAAGGCATTAGGGTGGAGCATGGATGATATTTTAAAAGAGCGTTTTTATGAGAGTTTCATTCTCTGTTTCGGTGCTTTTTTACTCGCTTTAGCGCTTTCTATGGCGTATGTCTTTTTTTGGGAAGCCCCTTTATTGCGTTCTCTTTTTGTAGGGTATTCAACCCTAAAACCCTCTTTTGAATTGCCGTTTTATTTTAATATGCCTATGATTGTCTTGCTTTTTTTACTGAGTGTGCCTGTGTATATCGGTTCTGTGATGATTCCCTCATGGAGAGCGGCGATGTTAGATGCGGATGAGGTGCTTCGATGATTGTGCTCAAAAACGTTTGCAAATGCTATGAAACAGAAGCGCAACGCATCGATGCGCTTAGGGATATTTCTTTACATGTAAAAGCAGGTGAGTGTGTGATTTTAAAAGGGGCGAGTGGGAGTGGAAAGAGCACGATTCTCTCTTTAATTGCAGGACTTAGCAAACCTACTACGGGTGATGTGGTGGTGGATGGAAAACGCATTTCGAAGTTGATGGAGCCTTTTAGTGCACATTTTAGACGGGAAAACATAGGGGTTATTTTTCAGCGTTACCATTTGATTGCGACCCTGAGTGTGCGAGATAATATTGCATTGCCTTTGATTCCAGAGAATTTAAGTGCGCAGGTTATGGAAAAAAGAGTAGAAGAGGTGATGGAATTGTGCGCTATTTCCCATAAATCCAGCGCTTTGTGCAGGCATCTCTCAGGGGGAGAACAACAACGTGTTGCCATTGCAAGAGCGCTTGTGAATGAGCCTAAAATTATTATTGCCGATGAGCCAACCGCCAATCTTGATGCGGTGTTATCCGAGCAGTTTATTGAAACCATGTATGATTTAAAAAAGAGTGGTGTGACCTTGCTTATCGCAACACATGATTCACAATTTTTTAATCTTCTTTTTGTTGACCAGCAGATTGAGCTTAAAAATGGAGTGATGCTTTCATGACTTTAACGCCTGAAATTATTGCTATTTTAATGCTGGATGGCTTGTTTCTTTTTTTCTCCAGTATTGCGTTTGTGCTTTCCTTAAAACTCTATTGGTCTTGGGATAGTGAGGCTACGACTCTGCTTCAGTACCGTTTAGAAAAAGAGTCTTATCTCGTTGGGCTGATTATCAAATATATTTTTATGCTCAAAGTACCGCTTTTTTTATTTTTTATTTATACGTGCGATACTCTCTCAGGGATTATTACAGGGGCGATGTGTGCGGCAGGGGTTGTGAATTCGGTTGATTTTGGGCTTTTTTTACTGCTTTTTAAACTGCTCAATCTCTACCTGTTTGGCTTTTGGCTCCTTTTACATGTAAGAGACGTTGAAAGTGAATTACAGCCGTATGTTAGGCAAAAATCACTCTTTTTTGGGATAGCTTTTTTCTTTTTTGTCGCAGAAATTGTGCTTGAAATTCTTTTTTTCACCTCTTTAAATATCAGTAAAATCGTCAGTTGCTGCGGCACACTTTTTTCAGCCTCAACCCAATCCTCGCTTTCCTTTCTCTTTTTAATGGAAAATTGGATGATTGTCTCTTTGTTTTATGCCTCTTTTATTTTAATGCTCGTGGGATTTATGGTAAAAAACGGTGCGGTGTATCTCTTTAGCAATCTCCTTTTTCTCTTTTTTGCCATCGTCTCATTGATACTTTTTTTTAGCACCTATGTGTATGAACTTCCAACCCACCATTGCCCTTTTTGTCTGTTGCAGAGTGATTATTATGGCGTGGGATATTTTTTATATGCCGCACTCTTTTTAGGAACCTTTTATGGCATATGTGGGGTTGTTATTGCAACATTGACCAAAGGGTTCATTTTAAGGGCGATGCGTTTCTCTCTTTTTTTTAATAGCCTGTATGTGGTGATGGTGAGTGCTTATGTGGTGGTCTATTTTCTTAAAAATGGGGTTTGGTTATGAAAAAATCTACATTGATTTTAATCGGTTTTCCCCTGATTGCTCTGATGGTGATTTTTGGGTACTACTTTAAGATAAACCAAAAGCCAGATGAAGTGGTCAACAAAGCGAAAACCCCTCTTGAATTTAAAGACAATACCCTTCAGTGTCCGCAGTGCCATATGTATTTGGTGGGCAAAAAAGATACGGCTCAGTTTGTAACCTCTCAGGGAAAAACACACTTTTTTGATGATATTGGCTGTTTTATTTTGTGGCAAAAAGAGCAGAAAATTTCGTTAGAAGGAGGAAAACTGTGGGTCTTTAGTCGTGATAGTAAGCGCTATATTGATGGGTTTAGCGCATGGTATTCCCTCATAGATGAGACGCCCATGCAGTATGGTTTTGGCGCATATGAGCGTGTGCAAGAGGGTTTTATAGATTTTGAAGAAATGCGCCTTCGTATGCTCAGAGGTGAAAACTTGAGTGACCCTCGAATAAGAAAACAGCTTTTAGATGGACAATAAATCTTTACATGTAAAAAGGAGAAAAGGTGGTAAAACGATGGATAATGGTCTGTTTAGGACTTTTTTTAGGAACGATGATGTATGCGCAGGAGTTTAGTAAGGTAGCATCTCATGAGCCAGAGTTGATTCAAAAAGGGGACGATAAGCTCTACTGCCCCATTTGTGGTATGAATCTAAAGCAATACTATAAAACCTCACACGGGGCAATTTTGAGCGATGGTACGGCTAAGCAGTACTGCTCGATTCGTTGTTTGGCTGCAGATTGGGAGGCGATAGAATCACGCCTTGTAAAAGTGGTGGTCACGGATGTGGTGAGCGAGAAGCTGATTGATGCGAAAGAGGCATTTTATGTCATTGGCTCAAAAGTACCTGGCACCATGAGTCAGGTGAGTAAATTGGCGTTTGCAAAAGAGGCAGATGCGCTAGCGTTTATAAAAGAGCATGGCGGAGAGTTGGGGCGTTTTGAAAATGCATTTGCCAAAGCCAAAGCCTCTTTAAACGATGATGTGGATGAGTTTATTAAGAAAAAGCAAAAGGGTATGTACCCTATGGGTGAGAAGATTTACCATAAAGCGTGTGATAAAGAGAAGATTCATCTGCATGATTTTAATACGATTAGTGAGTTAAAATTTTCTTTGAAAAAAACAAAACTCTGTGGTGAGTTGGAAGAAAAAGAGCTTCAAGCGGTTTCACTCTATTTGTGGGAAATTTTGCGTTTTGCAGAGCATAATCATACGCATAAAAGTGTGATTCATGTTGAAAAAGGTGAAAAATGTCCTGTGTGTGGGATGTTTGTCTATAAATATCCCAAATGGGCGGCACGCATGAGTTATGAAGAAAATGGCAAAAAAATGAGTCATGCATTTGATGGGGTCAAAGATTTGCTGAAGTTTTACCATAACCCTTCCAAATGGGGCAACTATACCAAACTCAATGATGAAGCCTATACGATTTTGGTCAGTGATTATTATACGCAAGAGGCGATTGATGGCAAAAAAGCGTTTTATGTGATAGGCAGTGATACCTATGGACCGATGGGCAAAGAGTTTATCCCCTTTGCAACACTTAAAAGTGCACAGAGTTTTTTAAAAGACCATAAAGGCAGTGAAATTTTAAGTTTTGATAAGATTAGCGAAGCGTTAGTGTACGCACAAGATAAGTAAGAAAAAGGGGCTTTAAAGCCCCTAAGATTATTCAATTTTATGAATAAGCACATCTGCCATAGATTCTCTAAGAATATTAAAAGCGAAAAGGCTAATTGCCCCTGTGGTGTGTATGGCAACAAGTTCAGGACTAATTTCTTTGAGCGTTTCAAAATCTAAATCTTCACGAAGTAAAGTACTGATACGTTCTTTTGGGAGATGATTGCTTTGAACAAATGCCTCCAATTCAGCTTTGCTATCAGCCAAGCAACGTTTTTTAAACTCCGCAATATCTTCTCTATCCAGACCATAAAGACTGAGGCGAAACTCCACAGGAACTCTCCAAATATGAAGCAAACTTAGGCGCGCTTTGGGAAAAAAGTGTGCTACGTTTTGAATGAATAGTGCTGAGTCTTTGGAAAGATCTGTTGGGATAAGAATGGATTGGTAATTTGAAAAATTGTTATTCTTAAAAACAAGGACGGGTTTGTTTACTTTTTTAATAATATTCTGCATATCTGAGCCAATAAAAATCTTTTCAACAATGTATTTATTTTGATTCTCTTCAATAACGATTATATCGGCTTGAATTTCTTGTGCAACTGTTGCAATAGTTAGTTTTAGTTCACCTTCAAGGCAGTGAAATTTTTGATCATCAAATAAGGGAATCGCTTCGTGAATTTTTTCTAAACATCGCATAGTGATATATGCTTTATTTTTAAGTGTAAAAAAGGAATTTTCAACCACGTGAAGCACATGCATAGATGCACCAATACTATCAGCTATCTGCACCGCTTTTTTTAAAACATGAGGAGTGTTTTGCGAAAAATCCGTTGCGACTAAAAGTGTGAATTTCATAGTATCTCCTTTATAATAGGCTTTAACAAGAGCCTTCATTTAATTTTACTACAAAAAAAAGTTTTTTAGGATAAAAGGATTTTAGTTGACTTCTTGCAAAATGTTTTTTGCAAGAAGTGTGTGAATAAGGGGTGCTTTTATGTTTAAAATTTGTAAATGGCTTTAAACCAAAAATGGAAGAGTTAAAAGCGAGGCAATAGTTAATCATGAAAACAACGCAATGCCCTTTGTGTGAGAAAAAAATTGTTTATTCAAGGGATAATCAATATTTACGATGTGAAGATCTAAACTGTAAATATATTATCTCTAATTTGTGCGTGGCTTGTCACAAGGGTAAGTATATACATAAAGTTGCTTCAAATGGTTTTTATAAGGGTTCTTCTTTTTTTCAATGTAATCAATGTAACGATATTTTAGATTTACAAATATTGATACCGACAGATAAAATGAACAAAGATTAGAGAAGCGAGAAGGGAAATCATTTGATTCAATTAAAGCGTTAAAAGCTGATCTTAAATCATAAAGTATGTTCATATTTTTTTTAAAATGAGTTTTGGTATGAATTTAATAAGTGTACAAAGTTGTTATAGTAAATTCTAAAACCGTACCCTGTAGCGTACCCTAAATTTTTAATAGTAGTAAAAAGAAGTGAAGAAATTTGTTTGAAAGTCCCTAAAATAGGGATGGTGCGGATAAAGAGACTCGAACTCCCATGCCTCTCGGCACCAGATCCTAAGTCTGGCGTGTCTACCAATTTCACCATATCCGCACATAACAGTAGTAAATTTTGCGAAGCTGAAGCTCCGTCTTAAAAGGTGGTACGCCCTACACGATTCGAACGTGTGACCTACGCCTTAGAAGGGCGTTGCTCTATCCAGCTGAGCTAAGAGCGCATCTTCTCGGTTTGGGTGGTGCGCTCGACAGGAGTCGAACCTACAACCTACGGATCCGAAGTCCGTTGCTCTATCCAATTGAGCTACGAGCGCATAAACCGCTCCAAAAAACAATGGGGTGAGTGATGGGGATCGAACCCACGACCCTCAGAACCACAACCTGATGCTCTAACCGACTGAGCTACACTCACCATAATAATAACATTATTAAATTTTTTGGAAAATGGTCGGGGCGAAAGGATTCGAACCTTCGACCCCCTGGTCCCAAACCAGGTGCGCTGACCAGACTGCGCTACGCCCCGACATTTAAAAAAACTTAAGTTCGTCTTTTTAAGGCTGAAATTCTATCTAAATTCCAGCCTTTTGTCAAGAAAAAAAATTATGCCTTATATTGGAACTCTATAAGCCCTTCTGTAGGCGAACTAGCGGTTGCAAAAGGCTTTTTTGCAATACGTCCTGCAAGGAAGCTATTGCGTCCTGCAATGACCGCATGTTTCATGGCTTCAGCCATTAAAATTGGATTTTTTGCTTGAGCAATAGCCGTATTGGTTAATACGCCATCTGCTCCGATTTCCATCGCAATAGCCGCATCGCTAGCACATCCAATACCTGCATCAACAATGACAGGAATTTTTACGGCTTCTTTAATGAAAAGGACATTGTAACGGTTCTGAATACCTAGTCCACTACCAATGGGTGAGGCAAGGGGCATAATGGCGGCACTTCCTGCATCTTCAAGGCGTTTTGCCATAATGGGGTCATCATTGGTGTAGGTCATAATCGTAAAGCCATCTTTGGCTAAAACTTCACATGCCTTAAGGGTTTCCATAACATCAGGATAGAGGGTTTTTGCGGTATCACCGATAACTTCTAGTTTAATCAAATTAAGCCCTGTGGCTTCTTTCACCATTCTAAAAAGCGTAATGGCATCTTCAGCAGTAGTGCATCCAGCTGAATTTGGTAAGAGTTTAATGTCTGTATCTTTGAAATAGTCCATTAAATTCTCTTCATTAGGGTTAGTAATGTTGACCCGTCGAACTGCTACGGTAATCAGTTTAGACCCACTGGCTAGTGTGGCATCTTTTGTGGTTTGAAAATCGGGGTATTTCCCACTTCCTACAATCAAACGGCTTGCAAATTCAATATTGCCAACTTTTAAAATATCGTTCATGTTCACTTCCTATCAAGTAAATTTTTTACAGTTTGGGGTAATAATTCATGTTCTATCGCATGAATTTTATCTTCAAAAGCTTCAAAACTCATGCTTTCACTCTTCTCAAAACAGCGTTGTGCAATGATATCACCACCATCGAGCTCTTCACTGACATAATGTACGCTAACACCAGCAACTTTCATGGGCGAATCAAAACTATCCTTTATAGCACTGCCACCCTTAAAAAGTGGAAGTAATGATGGATGTAAATTGATCGCTTTGACATTGTGTGTAAAAATGGGGGTTAAAATACGCATAAAGCCTGCTAAGACGGTAAGTTCAGCACCACTTTGGGCGATAGCTTGCACCAGAGTTTCATCAAAGGCTTCACGGCTAGCATAGCGTGTGTGGTCGATAATCAGTGGTTCAAGACCAAAACGTCTGGCTTTTTCAATACCTTGTGCGTCAGGGCGATTGCAAATGGTGAGGGCAACTTCTATTTTGGCGTGTTCAAAAGATGTTTGATAGAGAAATTCAAGCAGTTTTTCAAGGTTACTGCCTGTTCCACTAAAGAGAATAGCGATTTTTTTTATAAGCATTTAAGACCTTTACAAATATCAAGCGGGGTAAGTGCAAAATTATTACATGTAAGTTTTTTCGAAACGAGGGCATGCGCTAAAGAGGCGTGAATGGCAGCATCTTTTAGGGAATAACCTTGTGCAATCAAGGCGCCAATCATTCCCGCTAAAACATCGCCACTGCCTCCTTTAGCAAGGGAGGGCGTGCCATAGGTATTGATAAAAAGTTCACCCTTGTGCGCAATGATAGTGTTTGCTCCCTTGAGCACTAAGACCACATGGGGAAATGTTTCACTAAATTGTTTTGCATAGAAAAAGCGGTTAGATTGAATCTCTTCAACACGTATTTTTTCTTTACATGTAAAGGATAAAATAGAGCTAAATTCTTTGGGATGGGGTGTGAGGACGAGTGGTTTTTGAGAGTTTAAAAGCTCTACTATGAGTTCATGGTAACATAAGGATGCATCAATGACAAGCGGTAAATCGTTTGAAAGCAAAAGATTTTTGACCCATGTTGCATCAAAAGGCATTTCCAGCCCCATGCCTGCTAAAATGACCGAAGCATTTTTGGGAAGCGTGGGCGTGTGCATAAGATAAACGGGGAGTTTTTTTATTTTCTCACCAATAAGACTTACCAATCCTGCACCAAAATGAAAAGCGCCTATACCTGCTAAATGGGCAGCCCCTTCTTTCGTGCCTTGAAGAATCGCTACATGACCAAAAGAGCCTTTGTTGCTATTTTTTTGAGTACGAAAAGGGAGTTTGAGGTCTTTTTTTTCTAACACAAAAAAAGGTGAAGGCACTTCATAGACTTTGCGTGTTATGCCTAAAGAGGCAACACGGATTTTCCCTACCGCATCTTTTAGGGTGTCATTGAGAAGGCAAAGTTTTAAAGCGCCCATAGTAATGGTTTCGTGGGCGTGAAAAATGGTGGGACTAAGACTTAAATCATTGAGAATACCACTGGGCATATCGCAGGCAATTTTATACCCTTCTTTGGCATTGATGCTTTCAAGTAGTTTACATGTAACGCTGTCCAAAGGACGATTTAGCCCTGAGCCAAAGAGGGCATCGATGTAAACATCGGCGTTTATTAGCGTCTCAACAATAGGTACACCTATCTTTTTTGCACGCTCCAGTTGAAGCTGTGCCAAAGGCGATTTGGGGGCAAAAGGGAGGTAAATTGCAACCGTATATTTTCCATGCAAAAGACGTGCTGCAACCATACCATCCGCACCATTATTGCCTATACCACAGATAAAAAGAGCATTTTTTTTACATGTAAGTTGTTTTTTCACTTCAGAGGCAAGGGCTAATCCTGCATGTTCCATTAAAATTTCAGGGCTGAGTGCAAAGTGTGCGTAACAACGCTCATCCAAAGTATGGGTCTCTTCATAGGCGTAATGCATGGCTTCTCCTAGCGTTTGCGAAAACTTAAAGCTTCAATGAGATGTTCTTGTTCGATGAGGTCTTTTTGCGCTAAATCGGCGATAGTGCGAGCCATACGTAAAACTTTATGCACACTGCGTTGGCTCAACCCTAAATGATTTTGTGCCATTTCCAAACGCTCTTTTGCTCTCTCATCCAAGACACAAAAGAAAAGGGTATCGTGTTCATTGAGTTTGCCGTTAAGCTCTTTTTGTCCACGATTTTTTTGCATTTTAAAGGCTTCTAGGATGTGTGCAAACATCTCTTTTGAGCTAAGTCCTTGCTCTTTGGAGTGCTCTTCACTCATTTGAATGTACAGATCAATGCGATCCATAATGGGCTCAGAAATGCGGTTTTTGTAGCGATTGATTTCGACTTCAGAGCAACGGCATTCATGGATTTTACTGAAAAGATTGCCACAAGGGCAAGGGTTTTGAGCCGCAGCAAAGAGAAATTTCGTGGCGTAACTTATTTTGGTATTGACACGAGAAATAAGCACACGGTGATCTTCTAATGGCTCTCGTAAACTCTCTAAGACGGCTTTTGAGAAGTTGGGAAATTCATCAAAAAAAAGCACACCATTATGCGCTAAAGCAATTTCACCCGCTTGGGCATGGGTACTTCCTCCACCAAAAATAGAGGGTCGTGAGGAAGTATGGTGGGGAGAGCGAAAAGGGCGAAGAGGGCTTAGTTCACGCTCCTCTTCGTGCAAAGAATAATAGGCATTGGATTCTAAAATTTCCTCAATGCTCTGAGGGGGTAAAATATAGCGTAAGCGCTTAATACTCATACTTTTACCACACCCAGGACTTCCTTCCATAAGAAGGTTATGCATCCCAGCAGCGGCAATCATCAAAGCACGTTTGGCTCGGTGTTGTCCTAATACATCGCTAAAATCAAAAGGAAATTCGCTAGCGTAGAAATAGGATTTTCCTTGGATGTCAAGGCTGTTTTCGCACAAAGGGCGCACTAGTTTAGCTTGTTCTGCTTGATAGCGTTTTTCTTTAAAAAAAAGAACTGCCTCGTGCAGGGTTTCAACACCAAACGCTTGAATATGCGGGATTTGCTCGATTTTTGGAAGTAGTGCGTTTGGTACTAAAACACGAAGATTTGGGATGTGTGCTGCTAAGGAAAGAATAATGGGAAAAATGGCATTGGTTTTTTTAATTTTTCCATCCAGCCCTAATTCACCAAAAATAAAAAAATCGTTACATGTAAAACGCTCTTTTTGAATAGCAATAAGCAGTGCAATGACCAGATCAAAGTGGCTTCCCTCTTTTTTTAAGTCCGAGGGTGAGAGATTAATGGTGATTTTTTGAGAGGGAAATTCAAAGCGAATGCTCGAAAGTGCAGATTTAATACGCTCACGTGACTCCTGAATCGATTGATCTGCCATGCCTACAATACTAAAGCCAGGAAGGGCTCTCACCAGTGTGGACTCAACGGCAACTTCATGGGCTTTATTGCCGTATAATGTCGCACATTTGGCATGTTTCACTCTGGAGAGTTCAACGGCTTCTTTCACAACTATTTACCTGCTTTGTACTTTTTTTTCCACTCTTTTTCAAATTTTTTACGTTTTAGATAAGAGAGTTTTTCAATAAAAAGATGCCCTTTAAGATGATCCATTTCGTGCTGTACGGCAATTGCCATTAGATCGCTAAACTCTTCTTCATGCATCACGCCCATACGATCATAATAACGAAGCTTAATATGCTCTGCTCGGGTTACTTCATCGTAATACCCAGGTACGCTCAAACACCCTTCCTGATAGACAGTAGAGCCATCTTTTTCAACAATAAGAGGATTTATAATTTCGTAAAGATTCTCTTTTTTCTGAAGCCCTTGCTCGTCCACTAAGTTAATGAGAAGAACATTGAGTGCCACACCAATTTGAATGGCTGCAAGCCCAATACCTTCTTTTGCTACCATCGTTTCATACATGTCATCTAGTAATTCATGAAGGGTTGCATCAAAATGTATTACATCTTTTGATGTTTCTCTGAGTATTTTATTGGGGTAAACAAGTATCTCACGGATCATTCTATTTCACTTTCATGTAAAGGAGTGCAAACCATATAAGGGGTTAATTTTCTTCCTGTTTTTGGTAATCCTTCCAGTGTGGTTGCAAGGAATTCTTCAACACTATGCTCCGTATCAAGGGATGTAATAGCAAGTTCAATATCTGTTTCAATTTCTGAAGTTCCCACAAAAAAACTGGTTTGATAGACTAGTTCACTAATGCGATCACACGCTTTTTTTGCAGAAGATAAATCAGTATGTTTTAAAATCATCGCTAATGTTCCATCCCCAAAATGAGCAACTACATCACTTCTACGAGATGTTTTGAGTAACAATTTGGCGATGTTACGTATAATGGTATCCTTCTCTTTTTTGCTTGCAATTTTTTCCAAAGAGCTCTCTTTAACCCGTGCTAAGACAAGGGTACTTGGATGGGCATAGGTTTTGATGAGTTTAATTTCATCTTTCATAGATTTTACAAGGTAGCGTCTATTATAAATACCAAATTTAGCATCAAATATCGATTGGTTATCAACTTCTTGTAAAATAGTTGTTGTCTTTTGGTAATAGCCTTTTAAAAGATCAATTTGTTTGGCGGTTAATGCAAACATTTTATTGAGATCTTCTGTTAAAGATGAAATGATATTTTGGGTTGCAAGAAAACTAGGGTTGGTTTCAAGTTGAGCTGATCGCTTTTTAATAATATCTTGCATCACGTTGAGGTTTCGATAAACCGTAGAAACGACTTGCATAATATTTTTAATTTGTGCAAATCCTTCTTTAATTTCTTGTTCTATACGAGCATGACTTTCGTCATTGTTATTATTTTCCAGTTCTAAAAAATCATTAATACGTTTTTTAAAAGCACTAGGTTTACTTTCTAGAAGTTTGTCAAAATAAATTTGAAAGTTTGATGGGGTGGGAGGAATACTTTCATCTCCCATTACTTTTAAGACAAGTGCAGCAAATTTTTCAAGTTCATTGTTGGATGAAGAGGTTGCAATAGGCTCTTTAAGAGCTGGAGGTGGTGGTGCTTGCTCTATGACATCATCTTTGGTATCGATATTATACACACCCACATTTCCTTTTTCTTTGTTAAAACGAACCATTGCTTACCTTTTTATCACTTTTTATTTAAAACTTTTATCAAGTACTTTATCGATTAATCCATACTCACACGACTCTTCTGCACTCATAAAAAAATCTCGTTCAGTATCCTTGATAATCTTTGGCAATTTTTGATTACAATTTTTTGCCAAAATTTCATTGAGTACTTGTTTCATACGTAAAATTTCTTTGGCTTGAATTTCGATGTCGGTCGCTTGTCCTTGTGCACCACCTAAAGGTTGGTGAATCATAATCCGAGCATTAGGGAGCGCATAACGCTTCCCTTTTGTTCCAGCACTGAGTAAAAATGCCCCCATTGAAGCAGCTTGACCAATACAAATTGTACTAATATCTGGTTTAATGTAATTCATCGTATCGTAAATACTGAAACCACTGGTAATGACACCACCAGGAGAGTTGATGTAGAGATAAATATCTTTTTCAGGATCTTCTGCTTCTAAAAAAAGGAGTTGTGCCACAATCGAAGAGGCGACAACATCATTAATCTCACCGCTTAGCATAATAATACGGTCTTTTAAAAGGCGAGAATAGATGTCATAACTTCTCTCTCCTCTGCCTGTTTTTTCTACAACGACAGGAACATAGTAGCTCATTATTTACCTTTTGTGAAAAGCTGGTTGAAAAGTCTTTCTTCAATGATAGACATTTTAATCGCTGGAAGAACACCTTGTTTTTGGTAGAATTCTAAATATTCTTTTGGATTTGCACCTTGTTGCATTGCCTCAAAATAGATCATTTGAAGAACTTCTTGGTCGTTTACAATAATATTTTCTTGACGTGCAAGCTCATCGACGATAAAGGTTAATTTAACACTTTTCTCAGCATCATTTCTAAACTCTTCTCTTTTTTCTTTAATTTTTTCTGGGTTTTCAGAGTACTCTTTAATGGTTGCTTCATCCATTTTTCCAAAAACACCTCTC
Organism: Campylobacterales bacterium; assembly: GCA_016930915.1. Lineage (GTDB taxonomy): Bacteria > Campylobacterota > Campylobacteria > Campylobacterales > Sulfurospirillaceae > Sulfurospirillum. The sequence continues at coordinate 202,078 of JAFGFU010000013.1, read as the reverse complement.
ATTTGAAGATCAATTTCTTGATCGACAATGTTCTCTGGAAGATCTAGGATGATTTTTTCTAATACATTTTCAACAAATTTTGGTTTAACTTCTTCATTGAAAAGTTTTGCCAGTTTTTCATTACGAATTTCTGTTTCAATTTGCTCTTCTAATACTTCTAAAGAAGCATTTTCAACACCTGGAAGCAGTTTTTTAATCATTTCTTCACTTGGAGTTTCTGGAATATCTTTGACTTTGATTTCATGAAGCGTTACTTTAAAGATAACCGGTTTACCTGCAAGTTCTTTGTTGCCATAGTTTTCAGGGAATGTGACTTCAATATCTTTACTTTTTCCTGCTTTCATCCCAATAACGCCATCTTCAAACCCTGGGATAAAAGAGTTACTACCAATTTCAAGGGTGTATCCTTCTACTTTACCACCTTCAAATGCGACACCATCTAAAAAGCCTTCAAAATCAATCACAACGAAATCACCTGATTTAACAGCTCTTTTTTCTTCAACAGTTTTAAGCTCAGCAATCAATGCTAATGTTTTTTCAAGTCTTTCGCTAATTTCTTTTTTGGTCACTTTAGGTGTTTTGTACTCAGGAATGCACTCTTTGTATCCTTCTACATTGACACTTGGTTTAAATGAAAGTTTCATGACAAGCTCTAAACCACCATCTTTTTCTTCAAATTTTGAGAAACTAGGCTCACCAACAACAAGCTCAGCAGTTACATTGAGTTCGCTTAGTGCTTGAGTATAAAGGTCTCTAAGTGCTTCTGTTTGGGCATCATCTTTGAGTTGTTTACCGTAACGTGCTTTTACGATATGTGCAGGAACTTTTCCTTTTCTAAAACCATCAACTTTCATATTAGAAGCAGCCGAAGTGATCAGTTTCTCTTCTTTTTTTTGTAAAAGTGCAGGTGAAATAGTTGCTTCAACAGCAGCATTGGCACTATTAGTACGGTTAACTTTAATTTGCATAAAATCCCTTTTCGATATAAAATTTTGCTCAAATATACCAAAAAATTGCTTTTAAGTCGCTTTTTATCCATTAAAAAGCAAAATAGAGATAAAATATGTCGTCTTAATTTTAATAAAAGTGAATCAGTATGCAACGAAAAGAAGAGTTTGAACACGCGGTGAAAACCATGCTTGAAATTATCGGTGAAAACACAGAACGTGAAGGACTTATAAAGACGCCTTCTCGGGTATTTAAAGCGTATGAATATATGACACAAGGATACCATCAAAGCCCTAATGAAGTTTTAGGTGAGGCTCTTTTTGAGAGCGACAATAATCAGATGGTTTTAATTAAAGATATTGAATTTTACTCTATGTGTGAACACCATCTTTTACCGATTATTGGAAGAGCACATGTAGCGTATATTCCCAATGGAAAAGTAGTAGGTCTTTCTAAAATTCCTCGTATGGTGGATATTTTTGCAAGACGCTTACAGATTCAAGAACAATTGACTGAACAAATTGCCAAAGCGATTGATGATGTCATCGCACCTAAAGGGGTTGGTGTGGTCATTCAAGCACGCCATATGTGTATGGAGATGCGAGGCGTGGAAAAAACCCATTCCAATACTACGACATCTGCACTTCGAGGACTTTTTTTAAAGGCAGATACTCGAAAAGAGTTTTTTGATATTATTAATGCACCACAGGCAAATCGTTACTAATGCCACTGCAACGCCTCAGACATAAACTGCAAGCAAAAAGTCTTTCCCCTATGTTTGGTACAATTACTAAAATTAGTTCTACCACGATTGAGGCGTGTGGTTTGCGCCCAAGCATAGGAGACATTGTTAATATCGTCTCTTTGGACAGTGATAAAAATGAGTTAGGCATGGTTACCGAAGTGGATCGCAATGCTTTTTTTATCTCCCCTTTTGGATTTATCGAGGGGTTTAAAATTGGAGATAAAGTTTTTATCAGTGAACAAGGGATGATGATTCCTGTAGGTGAAGAGCTTTTGGGTCGAGTGGTTGACCCTTTTATTCGTCCAAAAGATGGCAAAGGAACGATAGGTGCAAGCGCACAAGCACCCATTATGAAAGCGCCAATGGATGCAATGAAGCGGGGGCTTATTACAGAGCCATTTCGTGTGGGTGTTAAAACCATTGATGGACTTTTAACCTGTGGAAAAGGTCAAAAAATGGGCATTTTTGCAGGGAGTGGTGTAGGCAAGTCAACGCTCATGGGTATGATTGTCAGAGGTTCTGAAGCGCCCATTAAAGTGGTGGCGTTGATTGGTGAGCGTGGGCGTGAGGTGCCTGAGTTTATTGAGAAAAACTTAGGGGGTAATCTTGAAAATACGGTTATCATTGTAGCGACCAGTGATGATTCTCCTCTCATGCGAAAATATGGTGCTTTTAGTGCGATGAGTGTGGCAGAGTATTTTAAAAATCAGGGTAGAGATGTTCTCTTTATGATGGACTCCGTGACCCGTTTTGCCATGGCGCAACGAGAGATTGGGCTAGCATTGGGTGAACCGCCTACTTCTAAAGGGTATCCGCCTTCGGTTTTATCCCTTTTGCCACAACTGATGGAGCGTGCGGGAAAAGAAGAAGGTAAAGGTTCCATTACCGCTTTTTTTACCGTTTTGGTGGAGGGTGACGATTTAAGTGACCCTATTGCGGATCAATCTCGTAGTATTCTTGATGGGCATATTGTTTTAAGTAGAGAATTGACAGATTATGGTATTTATCCACCGATTAATATTCAAAATAGTGCTTCGAGGGTGATGGGGGACGTGATTGATGGGGAGCATAAAAAAGCAGCGATGCGGTTTAAGCGTTTAAGCTCTATTTTAAAAGAAAATGAGGTATTGATTCGTATTGGAGCTTATGAGAAAGGCAACGATAAAGAGCTTGATTTAGCCATTAGCAAAAAAGAGAAGATGAATGGTTTTTTACAGCAATCCCCAGAAGAGGTGTTTGAGTTTGATGCAACCATTGCTGAGTTAAAACAGATTATTGCTTAGATTTCTTTAGTATTTTTTAATATATAAAATAATAGTATTCAAAAATTAATTAGGATAAACTTTATCCTATATGGAAAATGGAGAGAGAAGACAATGAGAGTCTATTTAGATAATAACGCGACAACCATAGTTGATCCTAAAGTGTTTGCAGAGATGGTGCCGTATTTTTGCCAAATGTATGGCAACCCAAATTCATTGCATCAATTTGGGAGTGAGAGTCACCCCGCACTTAGGGCTGCAATGGATCAACTCTATACTGGTATTAATGCCAATGATGAGGATGACATTGTTATAACCTCCTGTGCGACAGAGAGCAATAACTGGGTCATTAAAAGTATTTATAACGACACTATCTTACATGGCGATAAAAATCACATTATTACCAGTGAAGTGGAGCATCCAGCCGTTGGAGCATCCTGTAAATTTTTAGAAAGTTTGGGTGTTAAAGTGACCTATCTTCCTGTTAACAGCGATGGTGTGATTAATATAGAAGACCTCAAAAATGCAATTACAGATAAAACCGCGCTTGTTTCTATTATGTGGGCGAACAATGAAACGGGTATGCTTTTTCCCATTGAAGAGATTGGGGCAATTTGTAAAGAAAGAGGGGTACTCTTTCATACGGACGCAGTTCAAGCGATTGGTAAAATTCCTGTGGATGTTCAAAAAGCCAATGTGGATTTTTTAAGTTTTTCAGCACATAAATTTCACGGACCTAAGGGCGTTGGCGGGCTTTATATCCGCAATGGACAAGCCTTGTCACCTTTCTTTCATGGTGGGGAGCATATGGGTGGACGCCGTAGTGGAACGCTTAATGTTGCGGGGATTGTTGGTATGGGAAAAGCCATGGAACTTGCCGTTGAAGCACTTGATTTTGAAAAAAATAACGTCAGACGTTTGCGGGATAAACTTGAAGATGCCTTGCTTCAAATTCCTGAAACTTTTGTGGTTGGAACCAAAGAACAGCGTGTTCCCAATACGATTTTAATCAGTGTCAAAGGTATTGAGGGTGAAGCGATGCTGTGGGATTTAAACCAAAATGGCATTGGAGCAAGTACAGGCAGTGCGTGTGCGAGTGAAGCGTTAGAGTCCAATCCTGTCATGGAAGCCATTGGCGCAGAAGCGGATTTGGCACATACGGCACTCAGGCTTTCGTTGTCACGTTTTACTACGGATGAAGAGATTGATTTTGCGATTGAGGTGATTCAAAAAGCCGTTGTAAGACTTCGTGCGATTTCAAGTACCTATGCGTATGCGCCAGAGTGGCATGTGAGTAAATTGTAACGCTCTCATGTGTTTTACATGTAAAGATTTTAAAGGATAGAAAATGGGAAAAAATAGTTTAATTGGTGGCTCTATTTGGGAAGAGTACAGCCAAAAAGTACAAGATTTGATGAACAATCCCAAAAATATGGGAGAACTCACCGAAGAAGACGCTAAAAATATGGGCGGAAAGCTTGTTGTCGCAGACTTTGGTGCGGAGAGCTGTGGTGATGCGGTGAGACTTTACTGGATTGTTGATGAAGCAACCGAAATGATAAAAGCAGCGAAATTTAAAAGTTTTGGCTGTGGTACCGCCATTGCAAGTTCTGACACGATGGCAGAGCTGTGTATTGGCAAAACGGTTTCTGAAGCGGTTAAAATCACCAATATTGATGTTGAAAAAGCGATGCGTGATAACCCTGATATTCCAGCAGTTCCACCTCAAAAAATGCACTGTTCGGTGATGGCATACGATGTCATTAAGGCTGCTGCAGCTTCCTTTAAAGGTGTGGATGCGGCTTCGTTTGAAGATGAGATTATCGTCTGTGAGTGTGCACGAGTGAGCCTTGGAACGATTAAAGAGGTGATTCGCCTTAATAACCTCACCACCGTAGAAGAGATTACCAACTACACCAAAGCAGGAGCGTTTTGTAAATCCTGTGTGAAGCCTGGTGGGCATGAAGAGAAAGAGTACTACTTGGTTGATATTTTGCGAGACACTAGAGCGGAGATGGAGCATGACCGTTTATTGGCGATTTCTAATGCGCAAATTGAAGGGCACAGCAGTGTCAATTTTGATGACTTAACGGTGGTCAAAAAATTCCAACAGATTGAAGCGGCCATTGATGAAAATATCCGCCCAATGCTTGTCATGGATGGGGGAAACCTTGAAATTCTTGACATCAAAGAAGGTGATGATAAGGTCACAGACGTTTATATCCGCTATTTGGGTGCGTGTAGTGGCTGTGCGAGCAGTTCAACAGGCACGCTTTTTGCCATCGAATCTGTTTTACAAGAGAAATTAAGTAAAAATATACGAATATTACCTATCTAAAAAGTATAAAAAGAGAGGTCTTATCTTCTTTTTTTCCTCGTTTTAAATTCTTACATGTAAAAAGGAATCATTGTGGCAAAAGTTGAATTTTTGGGGCCGATTGGGCGTCCTAGCCTTGATGTGGATATCTCAAATTTGAATGAACTCAAAGACTATTTTAAAGAGGACAAGGAACTTCAAGAGTGGTTAGGAATTTGCGCTGTTGCGGTCAATGATACTTTGGTGTGTGATTTAAACATGCCTATTGCTTCTGAGGATAAAATCTCCCTTTTACCTCCAGTGTGTGGAGGCTGAAGCATGCTAGAATTACATGAAGGTTCTTTACATGTAAAAGAGATTTTGGCTACGTGGTACGATAAAATCTGCGATAAAAACTATGGTGCATTTATTCCTTTTGTGGGTATTGTGAGAGATGAAGATGGCATAGAGGGGCTTAGTTTTGATATTTATGAGCCCATTTTGCAAAGTTGGTTTGATGCGTGGCAAGAAAAAGCGAAGGCGCAAAATGCCATTCTTTTAATGGCACACGCTAGGGGTGATGTTCCCAATCATACTTCTAGTTACATCTCTGCCGTGGTTTCACCTAAACGAAAAGTCGCCTTAAAGCTGATTAACGATTTTGTGGAAGATTTTAAAGCCAATGCTCCTATTTGGAAGTACGATTTGATTGATGGGAAACGTGTTTATGCAAAAGATCGTTCCCATTTGCTTCAAGGACATGGGCTTTTAAAGGCGGACGCATGAGTCAAAATTTTCCTCCTTTTGATGAAACACTCAGAGCGCTTGAGGCGTCTATTAGCACACAATTTGGTGTTGAAAATCTTTTTATTGGTGAGGCTTTAGGACGCTTTTTGGCAGTGGATATTGTCGCTGTTGAAAATAACCCGACCCATGAAACCGCCTCGATGGATGGCTATGCCATCGCTTTTAGTGACCAACAATTAGGTAAGTTACATGTAAACGCTTTTGTACCTGCGGGGAGTGAAACCACAGGAGTCGTTGCGCAAGGGCAGTGTGTGAAAACCTTTACGGGTTCACTCATGAGTGAAGGAACAGATACGCTTATCCCTATTGAAAATGTGGAAGTGGAAGGCGAGAGTATTCGCATTACCTCTGCTGTGCCCAAAGGCTTTGCGGTGCGACCTGTGGGTGAGAACTATAAAGCGGGTGAAGTCCTCATTAAAAAGGGTGCAAAAATTGGTTTCGCAGAAATTGGGGTGATGGCAGAACTGGGCATGGTTCAGGTCGAAGTTTTTATGAAACCTCGTATTGCCATTCTCTCTACGGGTAATGAAATCTTAGATTTTGGCGAGCCAAAAACTTCGTATGCCCAAATCCGTAGTTCAAATCATGTCACCGTTGAAGCGATTTTGCGCCAAATGGGGTGTGAAACCATGCGCTTTAAACTCATTCGTGATGAGCGAGATGTCATTGAGCAACAGCTCAGGCAAGCGTTGATGTGGAGCGACATCGTCGTGACAACGGGTGGCGGCAGTGTGGGGGATTTTGATTATTTGCAAAGCATTCTCACTGACATGAAAATCGAAAATATCATTGATGGTTCTTACATGAAACCAGGGCGTCACATTCGTGTGGTCAAAACAGGACACAAATACATCTATGCCCTCCCAGGCTTTCCCTACAGTGCTTCGGTGTGCACCTTTTTGTTTATCGCTCCACTGCTGCGTAAAATGCGCTCTCAAAACTTTGCCCTGCCTACCATCAAAGCTAAAATGGGTGAGTTTTACAAAAAGCGTTCCAAATTTGTCGAATTTACCGCCTGTAACCTTCGTTTTTGCGAGGGTGAATTGGTAGTGGATTTGGAAGGCAAAAAAGAGGGTAGTAGCGCCATTTTAAACAATCTTTTGGATAAACCCTCTTTGCTTCGTGTGGAGAAAGATGTTCAAAAAATTGAAAAAGGTGAGAGGGTTGAGGTGGTTGTGCTGGACGTGTAAACGTCTGGCATAACTCTTTTTTTACATGTAAAGGAGTTTGGTGTTCAAATCAAATAAAGATAAGTTATCAAAATTGAAATACCTTATTCCTGGTGCTTTTGCTATTTTTTTCTCTACAGTGGCTTTTTATGGTTATCATTTTCCTTATGGCTTGTCTCATAATCAACAAGATTGGGGAACATTTGGTGATTTTATGGGAGGCACACTTAATCCTATTTTTGCACTTTTTAGTTTAGTTGCTATACTTTATACTATTAAAATCCAAACAGAAGAACTTGAACTTTCACGAGAAGAGCTAAAAGCCACACGAGAAGAATTAGCAAAATCAAGTAAGGCTCAGCAGGAGCAAAGTGACTCTTTTAAAATTCAAAATGATTCTATGAAGCTTCAATCATTTGAAAATACTTTTTTTCAGTTGATGAATTTATTTCTTCAAACTAGAGAACATTTGACTATGCAAGTAGGTAATTCAACTGTGTATGCTAGTAAAATGGATAAGTCTAAAGTAGAAATAAATGATTCTGAGGAAAATTATATTTGTGGTGAATTACGTTTTCAAACAGGAAAATATTTTTCATTTGAAGCAATTAAAATGTATATTGTTTTATTAAAAAAAGTATATGAAGTAAATTACGATGCATTTAATGAAAAATATGAGGGATATACGGGTACCTATTGTATTCAAATCTATCAAATTCTTAAATTTATTGACAATAGCCAAATTTATGATAAGCAATTTTATGTAAATCTACTAAGAGCACAATTATCTAAGGAAGAGTTAGAGTTTTTGTTTTACCATTGTTTAGGTAGCATTGGTGAACAAAGATTTAAACCGCTTGTGGAGCAATTTGAATTTTTTGAGCATTTAGTTTTAAATGATGAAATTCAAAAAAAATTGACTTGGTATGCGGAAAGTGCTTTTGGAAAAAATGAAAGTATTTTATTGGAACATAAAAGGCAAAAAGAAAAAATGGAAAGTCAAGATGGTGATTATTAGCTCTTTACATGTAAAACTTTTTTGAGTTAAGATTTCATTCAAAAACACGTTATAATTAAGCCAATTTAAGACAAAGGAGATGTGATGCAAATAGCCGTAGATATAACCTTACCGCATATTTTAAAGCTTATTTCGCAAATGAATCTCAATGAAATTGAGGAAGTGAAAAAGACGATTGTCAAAAAGGAACTGTACTTTAAAAAATTTCAAAAAGATGATTTGGATTCGGTAATGAGCGATTTTAAAAAAGAGAATTATTCCGATGAGTTTTTAAAAGAGCTTGAAGAGGGTTTGAAAAGAAGTTCTGTTTACCATGCACATTAAACCTATAAGAAGTGATTTAGAAGCGTATCTTAGAGAACATAATCTAACGAAAAAGTTTCAAAAAGCAAAAATGTTTTTTGAAAACAATCCTTTTCATCCTTCATTAAATACGGAAATTTTAGAGCCAAAAGAGCGGCTTATTTACTCGTTTCGGTTGGATAAAAAATATAGAGCCATTTTTATTTACGTTGATGTTGAAACAGTCGAAATCATTGCATTAACCAATCATTATAAATAGGTGAAAATGAACGTGAAAAAGGCGAGAGGGTTCACGTTGTTGTACTAGACGTGTAAACGTCTGGTACGTGTCTCTTTGCTTCTTACATGTAAAAACATTTATGCTCCAAAGGAGTCACATGCCTTTTCAAATCTCTAATGCCTCTCAAAAAAGTTTAACAACGCTGATGCTCATCTGGTTTTCTATGGTAAGTGCGTTGTTTGTTTATGTTTTAGTCTGCTATATGCTACTCTCTCAAGGTGGAATCAACGTCTTGTATTCGCCTGAAATATTGCGCAGTACTTTGTTTCTCACTCTCAATCTTCTTGTATGGGCGTATCTTTTTGCGGGTGTTGTTTTAGGCGTGGGAATTTTTCATTTTAAAAGTGCCTATGCCAAAATGGTAAAAGAGGTATTAGCTCAAACCTTTGAGAGCAAGGAAGAGGAATTTAATACCTTTAAAACCCGTTATGTAACGCTTATGTTTGTGCATCTTGCTATTTTTGAGAGTATCGCTATTTTGGGAATTGTTGTTTTCTTGACAACGGGTGATTTTACAACAATGGTGAATCTCACCTTGTTTGCTTTGGCAGGATTTCTCGTGGTTGTTCCTTCTCGGGCAAAATTTACCTATTAAAAAGGGTAAATTTCTCTTTTTTTGTTACATTTGCATAACTGTTTAAGATTTTATTATACTATAGTGAATCCAAAATTTTAAAGGAGACGGTATGAAAAAAGTTTTATTATCCATGGTTGTCGCAGGTGCGTTGGTGTTGCCTTTGAGTGCGCAAGAGGTTAAGGGCTTAAATGTTCTCATTACATCTGGGGATACCCAAACTCAAATGATGGGAATGGTACTCTCCACCAGTGCACTTAAAGATCACAGTAAAGTTGTGAACATTACCTTGTGCGGTCCTGCGGGTAACTTAGCCCTCAAAGAGTTTGAATCAGGAAGCGTTAAGCGTGGTGATGGTCAAAGCGTTAATCCTAAAAGTGCGCTTCAAGGTTTAATCAAAGCGGGCGCATCGGTACAGGTATGTCCACTCTTTTTACCCACAGCGGGTAAAGAGGCTTCGGTTTTGGTGGAAGGTGTGAGTGTTGCTAAACCACCAATGGTCGCTAAAAATTTAGTGGATGCTTCATTTCAAAACATTAGTTTCTAATGTAAAAAAGTGTTTACATGTAAAGATTTTCTTTACATGTAAACGAAATGAGTGTTTAAAATCCTATATTAAATAAAACGATACCGAGTCATTTCAATTACATCTTAGCGTCTTTATATTTCTTCTTCATCCAATGAACAATCACAAAGTGGTCAAACTTTTAACACACAATGCGTTATCATTCAAAAATGATTCCATTGACACATCATTATACATAGGATTGAACAAATATGCTCTCTTCTTCCCTTGAAAACGCTCTTGCAACATTGCATGACACTCTCTCCGACCTATCACCTATCTCACCGCCTGTATGGGAAGAGGCGAAAGGTTACTTTAGCCTCAAAACCTTTCCCAAAGGTGCCCATCTTTTTGATATTGGAGATAAGGTCAAAGATTTTTATTTTCTGATTGATGGGTTGGCACGCTACTACTACATCAGCGAAAGTGGCAAAGAGTTTAACAAATCGTTTGCAGAAAAACCAGGGCATTTGCTTAGTAGCATTTCTTCGGTGTCAATGCAGGACGAAGTCTCTCCTTTTTGTGTGGAAACCCTCTCTTTCTTTACGGTATTGAGTATTTCGTATGAAGACTTCAGAGCCCTTGGTGTAAAACATAAAGAGTGGAACGATTTGATGCTTCACATATATGAGCGGTTGATTGTTAAAAAAGAGCGCAGGGAAGCGGATTTTTTGCTTTTGAGTGCGAAAGAGCGTTATCTAAAATTCCTAAAGGACTATTCAATGATTGAGCAAGTGGTGGCAAATTACCACATTGCTTCGTATCTTGGCATCACGGAAGTCGCACTTTCACGCATACGAAAAGAGATGAAATTAACCTAGGTTAATGACAAAGAACGCTTATAGCACTATAATGGTGTATCTTTTTTAGGAGTATGCCATGCAATTAAAAATAGCAGATTTCCATGACATCGATGGTATTTTTGCGCTTCATTCAAAGTATCAAATTGACACCATTTTGGAAGAAGATAAAAAAGATGGTTTTGTCACTACTGCGTTTAGCAAAGAACAACTAAGCGATATTATCGAAAAAGAGCAAGGCATTTTTGTTGCTATAGAAGAAGGTGAAATCGTTGCTTATGTGATGTCTGCTTCATGGCAATACTGGTCTCCTTGGCCGATTTTTGCTGTAATGATGGAGGATTTGCCCCATTTAACTTTTCAAGCTCAAACACTCAGTGTTCACAACTCATATCAGTACGGTCCCGTGTGTGTCGATAAGCGTGTGAGAGGTAGCGGTGTTTTGGAAAAACTCTTTGACTTTGCGCTTGAGCGTATGCAACAAAAATACCCCATTCTTGTCACCTTCATCAATAAGATCAATCATCGCTCTTACGAGGCGCACACACGAAAAATTGGCTTAAAGGTGATTGCAGAGTTTGCATTCAATGGCAATGCGTACTATGAACTTGCATTTGATACTTCAAAACGAGTGGGTAAAGAACAGGATGATAGAAAAGTTGAGGGCGTGGTAAGAGCTGGCAATAGCTAAAAATAGGGCTTTACGCTTTACATGTAAAGCATTCACCTCTCTTTATGCCTCTTCCCATTAAACGAAAAAATTGTCTGAAGATTGATTTTTTTGCCACCTTTTAGCATTAAAAACTCTTCATACTCTATCATCATTAATTCTGTAACAACATCTTTAATGGTAGTGCTTTGCTCGTTTTCTAAATAGACAATAGTGGAAGGAATTTTTCTTTGCATAGCGACCATGAGTTGGTCGTAAAATGCGCAGGAGATAGGAGTGTTCATTGTGTTACCGCCAAAAATCCAAGATAGACAAAAACATACCGAGACAGTTTAGCAAAACACACAATCATAAGAAACTTCCACCACGTATAACGTACCACTCCTGCCACGAAGGTGAGCGGGTCGCCAATAATAGGAAGCCATGAAAAGAGCAAACTCCATGCACCGTATTTTTCAAAAAGAAGGGTTGCTTTGCTGAGATGTTTTTCTTTCATGTAGCCTTTACGCAAGCAAAAATTAGTGGCGTACCTTCCCAAAATATAGTTAGCAAAAGAGCCTAGTGTGTTTCCCAGTGTAGCAACGATTAAAAGTAAAATGGCGCTAAGGTTTTCACTTAAAAGGTAGAGTAAAAGCGCTTCACTTCCCACTGGTAAGAGTGTGGCGGAAGCAAAACTACTTAGAAAAAGAGTGAAAAATTCCAATTATTCTAAAACCGCTAAAATGGTCTCTTTGTCGGTGAGTTCTGAGTCGTATTTGACCACTAAGAGTTGTTCACTCTCGTTTTTGTACCATTCCACGACCCCTTTCACATGGCTGAGGTGTAGCATACGTGTGAGATCAATGGTTTCAAAGGGGAGGTAAAGATTTTTATTGATACTAGGATTTTTTAAAGAAGCTATGAGAAAAAGCCACAAAATACAGGCAATAAAAATAACCCAAGCAATTTCCATAATGCCAAAGTGTTGTAAAAACAAGCCTCCAAATACCCCACCAATAAAAGTTCCTGCATAGCCAAAAGAGTTAAAAACACCAAGGGCTGCTCCTTTTTGATGAATCTTTGCGTATTTACTTGCCATGGATTGCATGAGCGGTTCATGCATATTGAAACCAATAAAAAAGAGTACAACCCCTACAATAAACCATGGCGCACTTTTGGCATAACCCATCATCACATAGCTGATACCAAAAAAGACAATGCCAATCATTAGCATTTCTTTGGCTTTGTGTTTCTTTTCTCCTAAAATAGCCGAAGGTGCCATCGCAAGTACACCACAAACCATGGCAGGCAGATAGACCATCCAGAGCTCTTTTTTCTCAAAGCCAAACTCTTTAAACATAATGATAGGAATCACCATAAACGCTAGGGTCATCATCCCTTTTTGAAGCATGTTGGTGATGTTCATTTTCATAAGATTTTTATCTTTAAAAATATGTTTAAGCTCCGCCTCATCCGCACCGTAATGATGCACAATTTTAGGAGGATTGGGAACTTTAGTGTAGAGAATAATAATCGCTAAAAGACAAAAAAGAGCGGTCATAAAAAAGAGTTTATCCACACCATAGTAGCCACCAATCAGTGAGCCTAGCATCATGGAAAGCGCAAAACTCGCCGCAATACTTCCACCCATAATTGCCATGGCTTTGGCACGCACTTCTTCTTTGACCATATCACTAATCATCGCTGTTCCAACAGCGCCAATCGCACCAGCACCTTGTAAAAAACGACCTACCATTAAGCCATAAATGCTCTCACTCAGACCACACACCAGTGAGCCTATCATAAAGATAACTAAGCCAATAAAAATGCTGACTTTACGTCCAATTTTATCGGAGAGTATCCCAAAGGGAATTTGTAAAAACATTTGGGTAATGGCATATCCACCAATGGTAATGCCCACTAAGAATTCACTCGAACCTTCTAAGTGAAGCGCATAAACAGAAAGCACAGGTAAGACGATAAAAAGACCTAAGAAACGAAGCGAAATAATAAGGGTTAGGGGGAAAACGGTTTTTAACATGAATACACTATTCCTCGAAATTTAATCACGGTTGATTTTACCTTTGTTAAACTTTGAAAAGTCTATGAAATTTCAAAATCAAACTTGGCTCAAGCTTCTTTTATGTTATAATCCGTAATAGTTAAAGTACTCAAACAAAGGAGTCGTAATGGAATTTAATATTACACATATTTTAGGTTTCGCTGGATGCGTGTTGGCGTATTTTATTACGCTTTATTACATTGGTTTCAATCGCTGGAGTGTGATGGAAAACGACAAAATTTATGCAGAGTTCGATGCGATTAAAGCAGAACTTGCGTCGCTTAAAAAAAGGTTTAATTAACTTAATGAGGCGCTTTTAGTGCCTCTTTTCAATGGATGTAAATGCGCTATTTTATTTTTTCTTCGTTAGTATTGATGGTAATTTTTTCTGGCTGTGCTTCTAAACTCTCTCCCACATCACAAGATGATGCTTTCGTGGTAACGCTTCAAGAGCAAAATAAGCATTTTGAACGCTTTAGTCATGAGGAAAATTTTGATGAGCTTTTAATGCTTTTTCGTGAGAATTGTAAAGCTCCTCAGACGCAAAAAGTCTATGCAAAAGTGTGTGAACAATCTTTACATGTAAAGGATGCAAAAGCCTTTTTTCAAAACGCTTTTGTACTTAAAAAGGTTGAGCCCAACGAGCAACGCTCTATGCTTACAGGTTATTATGAACCACTTTTGCATGGAAGTATGAAAAAGAGTAAACGCTTTGCTTATCCTGTTTATGGCAAACCCAAAGATTTGATTAAAATTGTAGGTGAAAATGACGCAAAAATGCGTGGGCGCTCAGTAAAAGGGAAAGTTGTTCCTTATTTTACGAGAGCAGAAATTGCCAAGCATAAGATGAAAGCAGAGATTTTGTGTTATGTAGATGATAAAATAGATCTCTTTTTTATGGAAGTACAAGGCTCAGGCAGAGTAGAGCTTGAAGATGGACGAGTGATGTTTATAGGCTACGCCGATAGTAACGGACATAAGTATAAATCACTCGGACGAGAGATGGTCAATAGAGGAATTTTTGCAACTCCTGAAGAGGTCTCCATGCAGAAAATTAAAGCGTGGCTTGAGGCGCATCCTTCTAAAATCGATGAACTTTTAAATACCAACCCTAGTTATGTCTTCTTTCGCAAAATGGAGCAAAAAGCAACGGGAAGTTTGGGCGTTGTGTTAACGCCTGAGCGTTCTGTGGCAGTGGATAGAGCATTTATTCCTCTAGGCTCACTTTTAGCACTTAAGAGTGAATCGCCTCAGTATAAGGTTGAAAAGTTTGTTTTTGCGCAAGACACGGGTGGGGCGATTAAGGGGCCAAACCGTGCGGATATGTTTATGGGATATGGGGAACGAGCCAAATGGGTTGCTGGTGAGCTTAAAGCGCCATTGGAAGTGTGGATTATGGAGCCGAAGTTTTAAACAAAAAATGGATAGAATAAAAGCGTATATAAGCAGGGGGAATGAGCGTTGAGAATTGTATTAGCTACGTCCAATCAAGGCAAAGTTAAAGAGTTTCGCTCGTGGATTAGCGAGTATGAAGTGGTGGCATACAGCGATATTATGGAGCCTTTTGAAATTGAAGAGACGGGAGTTACGTTTAAAGAAAATGCGCTGATAAAAGCACGTGCCGTGTATGAAAAACTGAGCGATAAAAACGCTATGGTGCTGAGTGATGATAGTGGCATTAGCGTGCCCATACTCGGTGGAACACCTGGTATTTACAGTGCTCGTTATGCGGGCGTGGGAGCTACTTCAGAAGCAAATTTAAACAAACTCATTGCAACTTTGAAAGAAAAAGGTGTAGCAAAAACACCCGCATTTTACACCGCAGCAATTGCTCTTGTATGTGCTAAGGGTGAATTTTGTGTGCATGGCTGGATGCATGGCAATGTAATAACAGAAGCTAGAGGTAATAACGGCTTTGGGTATGACCCGATGTTTATGCCCTACGGCTATGATAAAACGCTAGGTGAATTGGACGAGAGCGTGAAAAAAACCTTTTCGCACCGTGCACGAGCGTTGGAGTTAGCGCACATCGTCATAAACTCTTTGAAATAAAACAGTAATAAACAAGACATATAATAGGCTTTTTTGATAATGGCTATGGTGCATAGCTTTTATTAAAGAAGCCTCATAATGAAACCTAAAAGGAAAATCATGGCAACAGTATTAATTATTGGTGCGGGCGGCGTGAGCCGTGTGGTCACTAAAAAATGCGCAATGAACAGTGGCGTGTTTTCAAAAATCGTCTTAGCAAGCAGAACCAAATCAAAGTGCGACCAAATCGCAGCGGAGATTAAAGAGTCTTTACATGTAAACATTGAAACCGCAGCGATTGATGCGGACGATGTGGACGCACTGGTCGCATTGATTGAACAAGTAAAGCCAGCACTCGTGCTAAACATCGCACTTCCATATCAAGATTTGACCATCATGGATGCGTGTGTAAAAACAAAAGTGCCTTACCTTGATACCGCAAACTATGAGCATCCCGACTTGGCAAAATTTGAGTATAAAGAGCAATGGGCACGAGATAAAGCTTTTAAAGATGCGGGTATTATGGCACTTTTGGGCAGTGGATTTGATCCAGGTGTTACGAATGTTTTTTGTGCCTACGCACAGCAATACCTTTTTGACAGCATCGAGAGCATCGACATTTTAGATTGTAACGCAGGGGATCATGGCTATGCGTTTGCGACCAATTTCAACCCAGAGATAAATCTTCGAGAAGTAAGCTCAAAAGGAAGATACTGGGAGAATGGTGAGTGGATAGAAACAGAGCCTGTGTCTGTGAAAATGGTGTGGGATTACCCAGAAGTTGGGCCAAAAGACAGTTATTTGCTCTACCACGAAGAGTTAGAATCCCTTGTTTTAAACATTAAAGGCTTGAAGCGTATTCGCTTTTTTATGACCTTTGGACAAAGTTATCTGACCCATATGAAATGTTTGGAAAACGTGGGCATGCTTCGCATTGATGAAGTCGAACACAAGGGCATGAAAATCGTTCCGATGGAATTTCTCAAAACTTTGCTCCCAGACCCTGCAAGTTTGGGCCCACGAACCGTTGGTTTTACCAATATTGGCTGTGTTTTTGAAGGTCTAAAAGATGGCAAAAAACGCAAAATCTATATCTACAATGTCTGTGACCACCAAGAGTGTTACCGTGAAACGGGTGCTCAAGCGGTCAGTTACACCACAGGTGTACCTGCGATGATTGGCGCTAAGATGATGTTAGAGGGCAAATGGAGTGGCAAAGGTGTGTTCAACATGGAACAATTCGACGCCAAACCGTTTATGGATGAGCTCAATGTTCAAGGGCTTCCTTGGAAAATTATTGAGATGAAACCTGAAGAGACTTTCGAAGTCAAATAATGCTATTTTGAGAGCTTTACATGTAAAGCTCTCACCCTTCTTGTTCTTTTACATGTAAAGGCGAATCGTGTCAAAATTCATTCTTATTACGGGCTGTTCTTCAGGTATTGGTTATACCTGTGCGCACGGACTCAAAAAACTTGGTTACACCGTTTTTGCGACGTGTCGCAAGGATGAAGATGTAAAGCGTTTGCAAGCCGAAGGGCTTAATGCTTTTAAACTGGATTTGTGCAATTCGCAAAGTTTACATGTAGCGCTTGAATGGATGCTCTCACAAACGGGTGGTCGCATTGATGTGCTTTTTAACAACGGCGCTTACGGTCAACCTGGAGCTGTGGAAGATTTGAAGCGCAATGTTTTAAGGGAGCAGTTTGAGACTAACGTCTTTGGAACGCAAGAGCTCACCAATCTCGTTTTGCCGTATATGCGCACACAAAAAAACGGGCGCATCATCTATAACAGTTCCATTTTAGGGTTTGTGGCAATGAGTTATCGAGGAGCATACAACGCTTCCAAATTTGCCATTGAAGGATTAGCCGATACGATGCGACTGGAGTTGTACGGCAGTGGTGTTGAGGTTATTTTGATTGAACCTGGTCCCATTCGGAGTGATTTTCGTAAAAATGCACTCGCCAAATTTTTAGAGCATATCGACCAAAAAAACTCTGCGCATCAAGAGGTGTATGCCAAAACGCTTCGGCGTTTGGAGGGGAGTGGTGATGCCCCTTTTACACTAGGTGCGGAAGCAGTTTTAGAGGTTTTAGTAAAAGCCATAGAAACAAAGAACCCCAAAGCACGGTATGGTGTGACCTTTCCTACTAAGCTCTTTGCGGTATTAAAACGCATTTTCCCAACAACCATGATGGATTATGTGGCACGAAAAGCAGGAGAGTAAGAAGCCTCATTTAAGAGGCTTCGTCTTTAGGTTCTAAATTTATTTAAAATGCCATTCAGTTTTTCAGTGAGAGAATTAAGATGTTCACTCGCTCCCGCAATCTCTTCGACACTTCTGGTATTTTGGGTTGAAAGGGTATTTATTTCCTCAATTTTGCTTACGATAATGTCTATTTTATCGCCCGTTTTTATATAATCTTCTACGGTTTTATCATTGAGATTTGTTGCAATTTCCATGATGTCAGCCGTAATGTTAATTTTCTCTTCGACATCACGTGCTATGGTTGAAAGCTCTTGAATCTCTTGTGAGTTGTGGTTCATCTGCTCACTGCTATCGTTGATGGATTGGACAATGACATTAATGGTTGCGTTAATTTCCACCAAACTTTTTTGCGTACGCTCTGCTAGTTTTCGCACCTCATCGGCTACAACCGCGAAACCACGTCCATGCTCGCCCGCTCTTGCTGCTTCTATGGCGGCGTTAAGGGCTAAAAGATTGGTTTGATCTGCAATATCTCTAATCACCGTTAAGACATTTTTAACTTGCTCAGCATCGGAGCTTAGTTGTTGAATACGGTGTGCTAATTCCATCTCAGTTTCCGCACTGTTTTGCACACGTCTTCCCAAAAGCTCAATGTGCTCACGGGCACTTTTGAGCTCATTATTTGCTTTGATGACCTCTTCTTTACTCTCTTTTGCTTCTTCTAAAGAAAGGAGTAGTTCTTCTTTTGTTTCATGTGACATATGGGTTGCTTGGGAGATGATAGAAGTAGATTCTTCTACCCGTTTACCTACTTGCAAAGTTGTTGTGGATAGTTCATGTGCAATAGAAGCATTTTCACTGCTGGTCTCTTTGGCTAAAGCGACAGTGGAGCGTACTTTTTCAATGAAATTATTGATTTCATGCGAAGCTTCACCAATTTCATCATTGGTTTTAACTTCAAGCGTTTTTGTTAAGTCTCCATCACCTACGGCTAAATTGTGTGCAGTATTTTTGAGATTAACTAAAGGCAAAGCTATCATTTTATTGATTAAGAAGTAAATAATTCCCACAATAAAAAGTGCGAGTATTGAAGTAATAATAATCATGGAAAGAATCATTGTATTGATATTAGATGATATTTTGATATTTTGTTTTTCTACATGTGCCTCAATTCCATCAATATAAGTGCCAGACACTAAAATCCAATCCCATTCTTTAAGGTATTTTGCATAGGTGAGCTTATCAGCATTTTGTTTGGTGATAGGGTGTGGATAGTTATAAGTGACAAATGCACCACTGTTTGTATTTTTAAGTGATTCATTAATGATTTCTTGACGATATATTTTTCCTTTAGAGTCTTTAACATCTAATTTAATAACTGAATCCTTAAGTTTAGGCTGTGCACCATGAAACGCATAGGTGTAATTTTGTCCACTTTTTTTATAGGCAAAAAAATAGCCATCTTCAGCATAACGTAACTGCTCAAGGCGTTTAATGGCTTCATTCTGGTACGCTTCTTTGGTTTTTGTATCAATAGTTGAATCTAAACTTTTTTTATATAGCTCTTCAATACCACTTTGCGCCATCATAGTAAAAGCTTTCAATTCATTTTTCGTCATTTCCAAAATGAGTTCTCTCTCATCATTCGTTTGTACACTCACAAGTGACTTGGATTGATAATAAGTTACCCCTAGTGATGTTAAGGTTAGCATTCCAATGCCAATGATGAACAAAACCAGTGCTTTAATTTTAAGACTTAATCCTTGCATCTCTTCCCTTTCCTCATAATCTATATAATTAAGTTTTATATTATCCTATATTTCTAGGATTTAAATGAGATTTTTTTGTTAAGGGGAAAGATGTTACAATATATGAGTAAAAATCGGAGAAAATAATCATGAAAATAAGCAAAATTGAAACGGTTTTAGCGCAGGTAAACACGCCTGCGTATGTTTGCGAAGAGGCACTTTTAGAAGAAAATTTGAAGCTATTAAAAGAGGTCGCTGAGCGTTCAGGTGCGACCATTTTACTCGCGCTTAAAGGCTTTGCGTTTAAAGCACTAGCTCCTTTGGTAGATAAATACCTCCGTGGCTGTACGTGCAGCGGTTTACATGAAGCTAAGTTCGCTAAAGAGTTTTTCAAAGGCTCGGTGTGCACCTACTCTCCAGCGTACAAAGAAGAGGACATCGATGAGGTCATCGCTTTGAGTGACCATCTTATCTTTAACTCGTTTAACCAATGGGAAAAATATAAAGCAAAAGCCATCGGCAAAACCAGTTGCGGACTCAGACTTAACCCTGAGGTTTCCTCTTCTCCTGTGGATTTGTACAACCCGTGCGCTCTTTACAGTCGCTTGGGCATCACCAAAGAAAATATGCACTACGACAAGCTTGAGGGCATTGAGGGGCTTCATTTTCACGCTCTTTGTGAGCAGGACTCCAGTGCGCTTGAAGCAGTTCTCAAAGGCTTTGAGGAGCGTTTTGGCGAGTTGATTCCTCGTATGAAATGGATTAACTTTGGAGGAGGGCATCACATTACCCGTGAGGGGTATGATGTGGAAAAACTCATTGCGCTGATTCAAGATTTTAGGAAACGATACAATGGCATTACGGTTTATTTAGAACCTGGGGAAGCAGTAGGCTGGCAGACAGGTCCATTGGTGGCGAGTGTTTTGGACATCGTGCATAATGGCATGGACATCGCCATTCTTGATATTTCCGCTGAGGCACATATGCCTGACACCCTTGCCATGCCCTATCGTGCGGCGATTCGCGGTGCGGGTGACGTGGGTGAAAAGCCTTACATGTACCGCCTTGGAGGCCCTACGTGTTTGGCGGGGGATATTATGGGGGATTACAGTTTTGACGCCCCCCTAAGCATTGGTGATAAACTTATTTTTGAAGATATGATTCACTACACCATCGTGAAAAATACGACCTTTAATGGCGTGAAATTACCTGATTTAGCCGTTTTGCGAAAAGATGGAGCGTATGAAGTCGTGAGTCATTTTGGGTACGATGAGTATAAAAGACGCAATTAATATTCTTTACATGTAAAAAGGAAAAAAATGGATTCAGAAGTGCTTTTATCGCTTAAAGAGGCATGTAAGAGTAAGCGTGTTCTTTATGTGGAAGATGACCCTGATGTTAGAATTCAAACCTCTAAGATGCTTCGACTCTACTTTAAAGATGTTGTTGAAGCACACGATGGGTTAGAGGGTCTTCAATGCTTTAATCAGGAGTCCTTTGATTTTATTTTTACCGATATTACGATGCCAAAGATGGATGGCTTGGGTATGATTGAAGCCATACGCAAGCTCAATCCATCCATTCCTATTGTGATTTTCTCTGCGTATGACACCACCGAGTACTTTCTTAAAACGATTGAGCAAGGCATTTCAGGCTATATCTTAAAGCCGTATGGATTTCATGAGATTGTATCGATTCTTGAAAAGATTGTTAAGGTTTTGCCTCACGAAAAAGGGCATATGCTTTTGATGATTGAAGGGTATTATTGGGAGAGGGCAACGCAATGTTTATGTCAAGAGGAGCGGGAGATTAAATTAAGCAGGCATGAACGTGCTTTGTTTGATTTGCTGACTTCTTCAAAACAGCGTATTTTTTCCAGTGAAGAGATAGAAATAGCCGTGTTTGATGATGATCTTAGTGATAACAAACGGGTACGTAACCTTTTGTCTCGTTTGCGCCAAAAATTAGGATGCGATTTGATACAAAGTATCTATGGGGAAGGGTATAAACTACGATGGCTTCATCTTTAAGTAGTACGGTAAGCCTTAAACAAAAAGCCGAACGGTTTGAGCAACTCTTTAGCAACAGCGGTGTGGGGATTTTTATTGTCGATAAAGAGCGTTTAATTATTGAAGCCAATGAAGCGTTTTGTAAAATCTTTGGTTATAGCGCTGATGAGATTTTAAATCATTCAGCGTTTGAATTACATTTATCGTATGCGGCGTATGTCAATTTTGCTGAGATAGCTTTTAATAAAGTGAGGCAAAATGAAGCGCTTAATTTAGAATATCCTTTTAAACACAAAAATGGAAAGATGATTTGGCTTCGTATTGCTGGAGATTCGATACCTACCAATGAAGAAGTGTTATGGACGATTAGTGATATCACAGAGCGCATTGAGACTCAAGAGCGTTTGAGGCAAAGTGAAGCACTTTTGAAAAATGCGGAGGCGATTGCGCATTTTGGAAGTTGGGAAATTTTGTTGGATGAAACACACCAGATGAAGTGGTCTGAGGAGATGTACCGCATTTATGGAGAAGACCCACATACCTTTTTACCAACACTTAGCTCTTTTCAACGCTATTTGAGTTCTAAAGATTTGAAGAGAATGTATACCATCAATGAAAAAGCCTTGCAAAGTGGAAAGAGTGAGGTGTTGGATTATGAAATTATGCGTCAAGATGGGCGTCGGGTGTTTATTAATACTTACCGTAAAGCGATTTATGATGAGAATGGTGTACCCATTAAATTGATAGGAACGACGCTTGATATCACCAAACAAAAAGAGAATGAGCGAAAAATCAAACAGCTCAATGAAACTCTCCATCAAGAGGTGCAAATCCAGCTTGAAAAATTGCGTGAAAAAGATAAACAGCTTCAGTACCAATCCCGCCTTATTCAAATGGGTGAGATGCTCAGTATGATAGCCCATCAATGGCGACAACCCTTAGCTGCGATTGGGGCAACTACGAGTTATTTATTGGCACGTATTGAGATGGATGAGATAGAAAAAGAAGCGTTTCAAGAGGAGGTTGAGCATATTGAGGGGTATGTGTTGCATCTCTCTAAAACGATTGATGATTTTCGCAATTTCTTTAAATCACTCAAACAAAAAGAGAGGGTGAGTTTAGAGGCGTTGGTTGAAAAAACGCTCACCATCACCAAACCGCTTTTGACAACAAAAAATATCTCTATTGTCACAGAGTTTACATGTAACGAAGAAATTGAGACCTATGGCAATGAGTTAGCGCAAGTTATTTTAAATATTATCAAAAACGCAGAAGATGCATTGATGGATAATGGCATTAAAGAACCCACCATCTGGATTCGGACGTATTGCGATTCTCGCTTTCTTTTTTTAGAAATCAGAGATAACGCTGGAGGGATTGAAGAGGCGTTATTTGAGAAAATTTTTGAGGCGTATTTTTCAACAAAGCTCCATAAAGATGGTACAGGTGTAGGCTTGTGTATGTCAAAAACCGTGGTGGAAGAGCACTGTCGGGGTGTGTTAAAAGTACACAACGAAGATGGTGGTGCTGTTTTTACCATTATACTTCCTAAGTGAGACATTTGCGAGACATTTTTTCTTCTTTTCTTCTTTTTAAGTGAGACAATCCCCAGACACTCTCCTCCTATAATAACTTCATGCATTTAAAATATTATTGTAGGAGGTTTTTCATGGAAACACCGCTTTATCTCGAAGAGAGAAGTTTGGTGAAGCGTTTTAGTGGTCCTTTACCCATACTGCTCAATACTCTTTTTGTCTTGACATTGTTTTATGTCTCATGGTGGATATTTCAAGACCCAAGGGGTATTATGCGTATGTACACGCCGTATGTAGGGTACATGTGGTGTCGTTGGCTGTTGGTCATTATGATTTGGATTGCCTACATTTTTGACTTTTGGCCTTTTAGTAGGTCGTGGCTGAAAAATACGCATCCTGTTTTAAAGGGTGTCATCTTAACGACACTCACCGTGGCGTTGTTTATGATTGTGCTTAAAGGGTTTTTTGAGACGATTTTAGGCGAGTATGCGATTGCGTACTTTAGTCCTGAGCGTCTTACGAAAGAGGGCATTGTTGAGTTTTACGCTCTTGAATACTCCGCACAAGCGATTTTGATGTTTGCAGCGATTGCTTCGTGGCTCAGTCCTGCGTGGGTGGTAGCGATGGAGAGTTCACCGTGGGATAAACTTGCTCAGCCTGTCAAAGGTTTCTCTATTTTGATGTTTACCTTTTTTATCAGTGTGATTGTCTATTTTGTGGCGTTTCACTCTCATATGGCGATTTTATTTGATCCATGGCAAAAATTTGCGGCGATTACACCTCCGTGGTGGGAAGATTTTGCAGGAACTGTGCATGGTAACTTTAACATTGCATGGATTATGTGTTGTACGGTGATTGTCTGGATGCATGAGACGATTTGGGAGCGTTATCCTTTCTCTATGATCGAAACACCATGGCTTCGTCGTGTTGCTTCTTTCTTTGGCATTATTGTCATTGCCGTAGCGCTTAGCTTCTTTCTCTACTTTGCACAAGAATTAGTCTGGGGTGAGGCGATTCGAGGAACCAGACGTGACGCATCACCTGATTGGCGTTGGTTGCATGTGGGTGAAATGGCAATTTTTTGGCTTTTACCAGCCCTTTACATGCATTTTTACATGAAAAATGGCTTTAATGCGTACAGTAAAGTGATGAATGTCTTTTTACGAACGGTTGCTTCTATTGCAGGAGCGGTGGTGCTTTATTATGTCTATTATAAAACAGCGCATCTCTTTTTAGGTACACAAGAAGGATTCTCTCATCCTCAACAGTTTCCGATGATTCCTTTGATTTGGTTGATTAATATTATGTTGATTAACTACTGGTTTATGGATGGCTGGCCAGGATGGCGTTTGGCAGAAGCGAGTGAAAAAGCACCCATTACGCATGTGAGTTATGAGCGTGTTGCTTTGAGTGGTTCGTTTTACAAAGGGGTTGCAGGTGGAACACTTGCTGGGGTAGCGCTTTATTTTGTGATTGTCTATCTTATCCCATTCATGGGCTCAGCGCTCATTATCTTTAAATAAGGAGAAAATCATGTCAACAGAACAAACAACAAGACGGGATTTTCTAAAGGGCGCAGTCACAGGGCTTGGTTTTGGAACGATGGCGACCATGGGAATCTTCTCGTATTCGCCAATGCGTTCCTTCTTTTTGCCTGAGGTTGAGCGTAAAATGGCGGACTTTGGTGCATGTAAAAGTGTGAAAATTACCAATATCTCAGAGACCAGTTGGTTTGATAACTCCATTTTGATGGGGGATATGAAAGGGGCTGGTGGACTCTTGGTTGACCAATACCTTTACAATTGGCCTCCCTTTGGCGATGGCTCAGGACTTGCGAAAGGAAGTTATGCGAGGGGGATTGCTAAAATTAAGCATTTGCTTCCGCATAATCTTGAAGAGGCATGGAAAATTGTGAAAGCCAATAGCATCCACCCTGAAAATGCAGGGGGCTTTGCTGCCCTCATTGAGATTGAACGTTTAGACGGTGTAAAGAAAAAATACCTTTTAGATAGCGGTTGGTCGTATGAGTGGATGGATCAATGCTTTAAGCGTGAGGGCATTGATAAGATGCTTGCGAACAATGAAATCGAGGCTTTGATTATTTCGCATGAGCACTTTGACCATTTTTGGGGATTGCCTGTAACGATGAAGTACGCTCCTAACATCAAAATCATCATCCCTGATGGTTTTTACAAAGAGGGTTTACAGTACATCAAAGATTCAGGTCATAAGGGTGAGTTGGTCGTGCATAAAAAAGGTAAAAATGACATCGAACCAGGTCTTTGTACCTATACGTTTGATGTGCCTATTATCTCACGGGTGTTTGGCGAACAGTCTATCTTTGCCAATGTTAAAGATAAGGGTTTGGTGAGCATTTCTGGGTGTTGCCATCAAGGGATTATTCAGTTTATTACCACGGCAAAGAATGAGCTTAAATACGACAATGACAAAATGCACGGTATTTACGGTGGGCTTCACATCTCCCCATTTGATGATTGGGATCCAAAGTACGATGATTTGGTTATTTCTCTTGGAAAATGGGGATTTGATATTATTGGGTGTAACCACTGTACGGGACTTTTAACGGCAGAAAAATTTATACGAGCAGGTTATCCTGTGGTTAAAGGTACGGCGCAACATCGCTCTAAAAGTCATGCCTATTTGGGCAATGGAGATACACTCACTTTTGGGTAAATTTGAAGAGCCAAAGTGTGACGCTTTGGCTCTTTTTTGAGGAGAATGGTATGAATCTTGTGGAACTTTATCCTTCGTCGTTTGATGGCTCATTTGAGGATTATCGAGCGTTTATGCGCTCCGTGCTCATCAAAGGCTCATACGATGGTATGTTAAAAAAGCTTACAGGTTATAAAGGGATGTATCTGTGCCAACAACCCACAGAGTGTTGGACGCTCAAGTTTGACCAATTTGAAGGTATTTTTGGGATGGTGTTAGCAGAGGTAAGGGATGGGTTTGGACGGTTTCATCTTTACTATTTTCCCAATCCCGAAGAAGCCTTACTCGATAAATTTTCACTCAGTGAAGCGTTGGTTTCGCAGGATAAAGATTACCGTGAAAAGATACGCTCTTTTGCGCTTTATCCTGAGCTTTTTGGGCAGTTTTATATTGCAAGTTTATCGTTACATGTAAACTTTGCAACGCATGCTTTATTGCTTTTTTATGAGACATTTTTGAGAGATCGTGTGTACGCTAAAGAGGGTGTTTTATCGTATGATAAGCGTTATGTGGTTGAGCCTGAGGGTTTAGATAAAGACCTGCCTTCGTTTCGTTTGCTGCTTCCTTTGATGAATTTTCTTAACACCACGCTTTCTCGTATTGCCACGGAGGCACCCTCGTACTTTGAGCTGTTTAAAAAACGAGAGCAGAGCATGATGTACAATGGCAAAGGGGTCTTTACATGTAAAGAAGATGCGCCAACCCTTAAGCTTTTCATTGCGCTAGGATATGGGGATGACTCTTTTGATGATTCTATGGAGCAGCTTTTGATGGGGCGACATGTGGAGGTGATCCATGAGCGCATGAGCCTCAATGCCTTTTTGCAAAAAGCACCGTGGTATGATCTTTCTGAAACTCCTTTAGGCAGTGTTGCCCGTACCACTGGTCGTGGCGTAAAACCTAAAATGGTGGTGGTGACTGGATTTTTGGGTTCAGGGAAGACGAACTTTTTACAAAATTACATTGAGTATGAGACCGAAAAAAACCGTTTTGTGGGGATTATTCAAAATGAGATAGGCAAAACGGGGTTGGATGGGAAACTGGTCGATTATGATTATTCACTCGTGGAGATGGATGAGGGGTGTGTGTGCTGCTCTTTGGCAGGACAGCTTCGAGCAGGAGTGAATACGCTCATGAGCAAAACCTATCCCGATACCATTTTACTAGAAACCACAGGGGTGGCAAACCCTTTTAATCTCTTATCTGAACTTCATGAGCTTGAAGATGTGGTGGAGTTGGAAGCGATTGTTACGGTGGTGGATGGGGCTACGCTCTTTGATTTGGCGGGAGAGTATGCGATTTTTCTTGACCAGATTCGCGCTGCGGATATTATACTGCTCAACAAAATAGACAGAATGAGCGAAGAAGCGATAGTAAAAGCAGAGCACTTTTTATACGAAAACAACCGATGTGCTAAGGTGATTCGAACCATTCAGTGTGATGTCCACCCCCATGCCCTTGCACTTTCCTTGCATGCGACCACTGCGCAGATTGCTTCTTTGGTTGCGGAAGAGGATGAGGTCATTCATACCCATCTGCACGACCATATCTCTAGTTTAAAGCTAAGCATTCCTCGTCCTTTAAGCAAAGAGCGATTTGAAGCCTATTTGAACCATCTTCCTTCCACGATTGTTCGGCTGAAAGGGATTGTGCAGTTTGAAAATGAATCCACGCAATCGGTGGTGCAATATGTAAACGGTACCTATGAATTTGTCCCTCAACACGAAGACCAAGTGCATGAGATGTTTTTGGTTTTTATAGGCAAAAACCTCGATAAAATGTACCTTCAAGCCCCAGTGTAAAGCGTTACATGTAAAAAGGAAATGTTAAAAAAATCTTTTTTACATGGCGGAGATAAAGGTATTTATGGTTTCATAATCGGGTTGATAATTTTTTGTCGGGAGTAGCATTTTGAAATGCAAATGTTGAGCGCTTCTTTGAGCCAATCATTAACAATTCCTATACATTTTTTAATAGTTCATGTGCGTGAATATTCATCGGATTGACCGCAAATACTTTTTTGCCTAAATCTTTCAAACTTGCCCCGAAATGATACACGCTCTCATCGCAAATGAGAAATCTATCGTGAAAGTTTTGAGTAGTTTTCACTTCAAGATTGCCGTATTGTTTGTTGTATTTTTCAATGTCTAATTGGAGTTGTTTGGTGATGTTCCCCGTGTAAATGGTGAATTTTACACTTTTATTTTTTGAAAAGAGGGTCAAGATAGACTCATCAATGTAGTTGTCTATCAATGTGATGGAGACTTTGGCACGTTTGATGAGGTCGGACAAAAGAGCATATGCGTCAAATACTTGTCCATTAAAAAAGATGCCTTCTTTCATTTCAAGCGTGTTGTTTTTGATGTGAGATTTGATAGTCTCCACATCTTTTTCAAGGCTTGATAAGCGTTGTTCTGTGATTTTATGTGAATTGAGTGCGTAGCCGTTTTGGATGTAGTTTTTGAGTACGGATGTTGCCCATTGGCGAAATTTTGTCGCTTTTTTTGAATTGACACGATAGCCAAGAGAGATAATCATATCGAGGTTATAGAAATTTATTTTCCTGACTTTTCCATCTTTCGCAACTTGTTCCAAAATGGAACAGGTTACATTTTCCATCAGTTCCTCATCTTTATAGATATTTCCGATATGCTTAACGATAGCAGGTCGTTTTACGTTAAAAATATAAGCAATATCTTCTGCATTTAACCATAGTGTTTCTTCATTCACAGAAACTTTTAGCTCGATTTCTCCATCGTTATAAACAACCACATTAGACTGATTCATACTTAAGCTCTCTTAAATTGGTAGCGTCATTGTACCTCGTTGGTCGTTAAAGTTTTCATAGCCATTTTTGCCATAAATCTTTACATGTAAAAATGTTACCCACCGTTTACCGCTTTGGTATTAGGATGGCATGTGGGAAATTTCCCAAGCCAAACAAAGGAGGAGACTATGACCGTTGGTTCAAGTTCTCTCTACGAAACCTACCTTTCGTACGGTAGCACGACCAGCTCGAATCGCTCTAGTAATTCAGATTTTGCAGAAGCGTTGCTTACTTCTATGGACTCTGATAGCAGTGGTTCGGTTGATAGTGCGGAATTTAGTAGTGCTGCCCTAGCACTCTCTATAAGCGATGAAAGTGCTATTAGTAGCGCTTTTTCGTCATTGGACAGTGATGGCGATGGCACCATTTCAGAAGTGGAGCTCAGTGCTTCGCTTTCGCAAAGTAGTTCTACCATGGCAGCAGGTGGTATGCCCCCACCACCTCCGCCACCATCTAACAGTGAAGAAGACACAGGTTATACACAAGAGGAGCTTACTGCAATGGCAGAAGAGGTTGGCTCAAGTGATAGCAATTTGGCTTCTTTGTTGGCATCAGTGGTTGAAAACTTCGATGCGGCTGATAGCGATGGAGATGGTAAAGTTACTTCTGCTGAAGCGATGGCATACCAAGAGGCTTCAAACGAGAGTACAGACACCACGGAGGCAAGCAATGTTGCAAGCTCTGGTGCTATGCCTCCACCACCCCCACCATCTTCTGTTTCCAGTGATACAGAAGAGGCAGAGGGATACACCGCAGCGGAGCTTACCGCTATGGCAAACGATGCTACTAAAACCGATAGCAATCTTGCTTCGTTGTTGGAGTCTATCGTTGAAAATTTTGACGAAGCCGATACCAATGAAGATGGCAAAGTAAGTTCAGCAGAAGCGCAAGCCTATAAAGAATCGACTAAAGCCGACAGCATTGGCACAGAAGAGGTTGCAAAGGCTAGCTCAACAGAGGATTCTTTGATGAGTGCGCTTTTAGCGCAAATCGTTTCACGATACGCAACGCAAAGCTCACTTTCAAGCTCATCGTTTAGTTTAAGCGCTTAAACCCTAAACCACGCTCTAAGCAAAGCGTGGTTTGGTGTTACTTTTGGTTTACTTTATCTTCGTTATAATCAGGCATGATGAATATATTGATGATTGAAGATGACGTAGAATTGGGTCAACTTTTGCAAGAATCTCTCTTAAAAGAGCAGATTCAAACCAGCCTAGCTTTGAGCCCTTTGGAGGGTTTAACTGCTTTGCAAAATGGCGTGTTTGACGCACTTGTACTTGACCTCTCCTTACCACAAATTGATGGGCTTGAGATTTGCCGTATTGTGCATCAAAGCTTGCCAAATCTTCCAATTATTATCTCCTCCGCACGCTCAGATATGAACGACAAAGTGATGGGTTTTGAGCGAGGGGCGGATGACTTTTTACCCAAACCTTATGACCCACGAGAGTTAGCGTTTAGGCTTCGAGCCATTCTAAGGCGGCGCAGTAGCGTTGAAGAGGTGAGCTCTGTGACGTTTTGTGTCGATGAGGAGCGCCATACCATCAAGCGTGGCAAAGAAGCACTCAAACTCACCCAAGCAGAGTATGACATTGTCTTGTATATGCTCAAAAAAGAGGGGTATGTTATTTCTCGAGAAGAGCTTTTGCTAAACATTGGTTCCATCAAGTATGAGAGCAGTTTGAAAAGCATTGATGTCATTATGGGTAGAATTCGCCAAAAAATAGGCGATGACCCCAAAAAACCTCGTTTTATTCTCTCTGTGCGAGGGGTTGGTTATAAGTTTGTTAATGCGTAAAATTTCCATCATTACCCTTATTTCCCTCTTTTTTGCGTTGTGTTTGGTGGTGATTAACCTTGCGTTGGCGTTGGAGTATAAACGTCAAAACAGTGAGTTAAACTACTTTGCGTTTCAGCGTTTTATCATGGCAGTAAGGCTCTCCCAAGATGTTTCCTTTGAAACGCTCAATGAACAGCTAAAACCTTTACATGTAAGGATAAGTTCTATGCCAGCGCAAACGCTCTACGAAAGCGGAGAGCTTCTTTTGGAAGACCCTTTATTTGAGATGATGCGCTATGAAAAAAAGCTCTATTTTGTGCCTAAGCAAGGCTTCCCACCGCCACCACCTCCTCCGCATGGTTTTAAAGAGTTTGGTATGCCACCGCCACCGCCCATGTGGTTGGTTGATGAACGGATTGTTTTAGAAGATGAGGGAGTGTTTCGTCCTGAGCGTGTATGGATTTTAGGGGTGGTGATTAACCTTTTGATGGTGCTCTTTTTTAGTGTGGTGCTTCGAAAACTTTTGCGACTGCGTCATCTTAAACGTGCTATCGAAGATGTGGGAAATGCAAAAAAATTTCAAGCCATTGGGGTGGAGAGTGAGGATGAATTGGGTGAAATTGCGGTTGAGTTTAATCACGCCATGGAGAAAATTCACCACCTCAAAGAGGCACGAACGCTTTTTTTACGCAATATCTTGCATGAGCTTAAAACACCCATTATGAAGGGTAAAATAGTCTGCCATAGTTTAGAAAATGCCAAACACCAAAGCCAAATGGAGCGCATTTTTGAGCGCTTAGAGACGCTTTTAGAAGAGATGGTGAAGGTGGAAAAACTAAGCTCCAACGAGTGGGTTTTAGAGCCAAAGGCGTATCGGATGATCGATGTGCTAGACCATGCGAGGGATTTACTGCTGTGCGATACGAGCCGTATTGAGGTGCATTCACAAGAGTTTGTTTCTCTTATTTTGATTGATTTTGAGCTTTTTGCCACGGCGTTGAAAAATCTTTTGGACAATGCTCTTAAGCACTCGACGCACACGGTGGATGTACGTATTGAAGAGGGGATGGTGTGCATTGAGAGTGTGGGTGAGGAAATTGCCAAAGAGAAGATGGACTTTTCCCGCCCGTTTAACCGTGCGGTGGAGAGCTCAAGTGCAGGTTTAGGGCTAGGGCTTTACATTGCTAATGCCATTATCGTGAAGCATGGATTTGTTTTAGAGTATTTACATGTAGAAGGCAAAAACGGGTTTAAAATCAGCTTATAACTCTTTACATGTAAAGTGATTTTTTTGCTATGATATAAAAAACCGTGTAGGAAAATAATGAACTATATAGGCTCCAAAGCAAAGCTTTTACCCTTTCTTGAAAAACACATTTTAGCGCTGAGCGAGGACTCGTTACAGGGAAAAGTCGTCTGCGATTTGTTTGCAGGAAGCGGGGTAGTGGGAAGTTTTTTTGCGCAAAAAGGTGCGCTGGTTCTTAGCAATGACATGGAGTATTACAGTTATGTGTTGAACAAAGCACAGTTGCAAACGGGTGTGCTAGAAGGCGTTGATAAAACAATAGAAGCGCTTAATGCGCTTACTCCTGTGCAAGGATGGCTTTTTACGCACTATTCTAAGAGCAGTGGCAGAGGGTATTTCTCCGATGAAAATGCGCAAAAAATTGATGCCCTACGTCAGGGTATTGAGGCGTATAAAAACGATGAGATGCTCTACTTTTACCTGCTTGCCTCGTTGCTGTGCAGTGCAGATACGGTGGCAAATACCGCTTCGGTGTACAGTGCTTTTTTAAAAAAACTTAAACCTCAAGCGTGTGAGGCTATGCGTTTAAAGCCACTTCCTTACACACCAAACCATGCACTCCATCAGGTTTTTTGTGAAGATGCTAATGTGCTTATCTCAAAGCTTAAAGGGGACATTCTCTACCTTGACCCACCGTACAATCGCAGGCAGTACGGGGCGAATTATCATCTCTTAAACACCATTGCGCAGTACGATACCTTTGTACCCAAAGGCAAAACAGGAGTGAGGGACTATGTGAGTTCACGCTATTGCAAAGCCACCACGGCGCTGTGTGCCTTAGAAGAGATTATTCAAAAAGCGGCGTTCTCCTACGTGGTTTTAAGCTACAACGATGAGGGGCTGTTGTCGCACGAAGCGATTGAGAAAATGATGAAAAAATATGGTGATTTTTCGTTTGTTAAAATACCGCATCACCGTTTTAAAGCCTACAAAAATAAAGCACATAAGTACCATATTTACGAGTATCTCTATCTTCTTAAAAAAGCTTAATGGAAAATGTAACTTTTCTAAATATGACGATTTTAAGATTTGAAAATGTAAAATCTCTCATGCACGGCGTCTAAGGCTTAGACTGACATAACTCGTAAAACTTCTTTTTCTTCTTACGACCACTGTGTTTCCTTCTTTCGTGCTACATGACATCTAAGGATTTTTCAATGCAAAGAAGAGCATTTATGAAAGGGTGTGTTGCCCTAGGTGCTACGGGGGTGATACTGCCTCAAGTTTCTATTTTAGAAGCAAGCGAACCAAAAGGAAAGAAACGTATTTTTCATGTCACGAACAGTTATAACCTGCAACATGAAAATCTCACAGGGCTTACAAAACTTTGGATTCCCCTGCCATTAGAGAGTGCATTTCAAAAGGTGAGCGATTTTAAATTTAGCTCCAATGCGACCACAGCCTTTGTTACCGATAAAAACAGCTACAACGCCAGAACGCTTTATGCCCAGTGGAAAAATGGTGGTGAAAAACTTTTAGAGGTGAGCTATACCATGACCACGTATGAGCGCAATGCTGACCTTTCAAAAGCTACGGCTTCAACCAAATACCCTAAAGAGGTTGCCCATTATCTCCAACCGACTGCGCACATTCCAACCAGTGGTAAAGTCAAAGAGTTGGCGTTGAAAATTACGGCTGAAGCTAAAACACCGCTTGAAAAAGCCAAAGCGATTTACGCATGGGTTACGGAAAATATGCACCGAGATGATAGTGTCATTGGGTGTGGTGTCGGTGATGCGGGCAAAGCCATCGAGCAAAACATGATGGGCGGGAAGTGTACGGACATCAGCTCTGTGTTTGTCGCACTTTTAAGAAGTGTGGGTGTGCCTGCTCGTGAGATGTTTGGAATTCGTTTGGGCAGTTCTCGTTTTTCAAAAGCATGCGGAAGCAGTGATGAAAATGGCTTAGCCAAAATTACTGGCGCAGAGCATTGTCGAGCGGAGTTTTACATTAATGGATGTGGATGGGTTCCGTGTGATCCAGCCGATGTCGCTAAAGTGATTTTAACAGAGAAAATGACCCTCAATGACCCACTCGTTAAAGAGGTACGTGCCTATTTCTTTGGAAATTGGGAGATGAACTGGATGGGATACAACACCGCACGTGATTTTATTTTAGAGCCAAAACCCGCCCAAACACCGCTCAATATGTTTGGATACCCATACGCTGAGGTGGAAGATGAAGTCTTAGACTATTACGCTCCAGCCTCTTTTCGTTACAGCTTTATCTCACAAGAGAAACGCTAAATGAAAAAAGAGATGCTGAGCATCCTTACAGCGCTTTTTACGGCGGTTTTAGCAACGACATGTTGCTTGCCGCCTCTGCTCTTTTTGCTCTTTGGCATTTCGTTTGGATTTTTGAGTTTTGCTGAGTCGCTCAGCCCCTTTCGTATTCCGCTTTCTCTGTTTTCTTTACTGATTTTATGGTTTTCATGGCGAAGTTACACGGCACAATGCTTTACATGTAATCTTCAAAAACGTAAGCTTTATGCGTGGATGTACGCCATGGTTTTAGGGGTTATTTTAGTGATTTTGATCTATCCTGAGTTTGCTCAGTTTTTTTTAGAAGGGAATGAATGAGGTATATTTTCATGCTTTTAATGGCAAGCGTGTTATACGCACAAGAGGAGGTGGTGATTTTGGTTTCAGGGATGCACTGCCCTTTATGCACCACAGCGGTGAAAAAAGCACTTAAAAAAGTAGAGGGTGTTGAGAGCCTTAAAGTCACGCTTCAGAGTAAAAAAGCAGTGATTGTTGCTAAAGAGGGAATTGAAGATAAAGTCTATTTGGATGCGGTCAAAACGACGGGGTATGAGGGCGTGATAGAATCACGCACCTCAATGAAAGCGAAAAATTAATCTTTTTTGTAAGCGTTACGAGGAGCGGCTTTTGGAGCACGACCTGCATCGCTACGGGGTGCGCTTGGTCTATCAGCTCTTGGAGCACGTGGTGGTCTGCTATCACCATCACGAGTACCTTTGTATCCGCCACCATCACGTGAACCTGTTGATCCACCCTCTTTGGCAAATGGGTTACGGCTCTCACCACGTGGTGCGCTGTCACCTCGTGGAGGACGTGAGTCTCTGCTTCCAGCATCTCTAGGGTTAGAGCCTTTGTATCCGCCACCATCACGTGAACCACTTGACGTTCCTCTGTAGCTACCGCCATCACGGCTTCCACTAGAGCTTCCTCTATAACCGCCACTGCTTCTACCACCTGAGTTTCCTCTATAACCGCTACGTCCGCCACGGCTGTTTTCACGCTCTTCAATGTTTTTAACCACATTTTCTAAGGTTTTTTTATCTAAACCAATCTTATCTGGACCGACTGGATTGTTCTCTTTTAAAAGGTTAGAGAGAAGTTTAAGTGCGATTTGTGACATATCCATCTCTTCTTCTAAAAGGGTTAAGAGTTTGCTTGCGCTCTCGTTAACATCAGCATTTTTAATATCATCAGCAATTTTAACGAGCTTATTCTCTTTAACGTCTCGTAAACTTGGCACAATTCTGTGCTCCATTTTTGAGCCAACTTTTTTACCAATTCTCTGCATTGAGTGAAACTCAATAGGTGTTACAAGCGTAATCGCTGTACCTTTTTTACCCGCACGTCCTGTTCGTCCAATTCTATGTACATAACTCTCTGGATCAAATGGCATATGGTAGTTGAAAACGTGGCTGATGTCCGCAACGTTAAGACCACGTGCTGCTACATCGGTTGCTACAAGGATTTCGATTTGTGAACTACGAAATGCTTTAATGACGCTCTCACGTTGGTTTTGCTCCATATCCCCATGAAGTCCTTTTGCGGCATACCCTACTGCCATCAGTTGTGTGGAGAGTCTATCGACCTCTTTTTTGGTACGGCAAAATACGATGGATTTCTCAGGCTCTAAAGCATCCAAAAGACGAATCATCGCATCGTCTCTCTCATACTCATTAATCACATAGTAGAGTTGCTCAATATCTTCGTTGGTGGTATGATCTTTTGGTGTGATGCTGACAAATTTTGGTTCGTGTAAAATTTTACTCGCAAGACGTTTAATAGGCTCAGGCATTGTTGCTGAGAAAAGAAGCGTTTGACGCTCTTTTGGAAGGTACGTAAAAATCTCTTCAATATCCTCTAAAAAGCCCATGTCCAGCATCTCATCCGCTTCATCTAAGACAACCATTTTAGGTGCAAAACCTGGGAGTCTGCCGTTTTTAAGTAGGTCTAACATACGACCAGGGGTTGCGACAATAACGCTTGCCCCTTTTTCGATAAGACCAATTTGACGGCTGTAAGAACTACCACCATAAATGGTCACGGTTTTAATACCACAAAAACGTCCTAATGAGTAAAGCTCATCGCTGACTTGTGTGGCTAGTTCGCGAGTAGGTGTTATAACTAAAAGTTGGACTCTGTTTTGACTTGCGTCAATCATACTCATGGTTGGAAGACCAAATGCAGCGGTTTTTCCTGTACCTGTTTGAGCTTGTGCGACGATGTCGTGTCCTTGAAGAACGAGAGGGATTGCCTCTGCTTGTACGGGGCTTGGCTCTGTAAAGCCTGCCTCTGTGACGGCTTTGAGAATATCTTGGTGGAGACCAAAGGATTCAAATGTTTGCATGTTTTATTCCATTATTATAAATTTTTTCAAAACAAAACTAAGGTGCATCAAGCACAAAACTCATGTACATAAAAATTTTAATGGGGAATGAACCCGTCAATATCGTATGCAAAAACCTACATACTCACTGAGGGCATCTCAAATCTGGTAGGTTTTAGGTGAAGTTCTTTTTTAATGAAGTTCTGAAATTAAGGGCATTATAGTGGAATTATATTAAAACAATATTAAGGTTTGAAAGTGGTTTTACATGTAAAAGTTTTTTGAGAGAAAAATGTCATATAAATGTTACGCCATGCTTATTTTTTATAAAATTAAAAGTGATATTAAAGTACACTTAAACACAAAATTGAATGTAAAGGTTAGCGGGCAATGGTTGATATAACAACACTCAAAGAAATTTTAATTCGTAACTTAAAACTAGAAGATATGACGCCTGAAGATATTGATGATGAAATGCCTTTGTTTGGGGAAGAGGGATTAGGATTGGATTCAGTAGATTCAATTGAGTTGGTGCTAACGATTGATAAAGAATTTGGTATTAAAATCGTCGATTCTAAAGAGTATCAGGCTATTTTTGCCACTGTAAAAAGTTTGCTTGATTTTATTAATGCATCAAAATAGTGTTTTTATTACGGCATTTGAGTCTGCGTGTTGCGCAGGTCTAAGCAGTGAAGCTTTATTTGAAGCCATTTGTGCGCATCAAAGTGGTATTGGAATTTATGAGGGATATGTTAAGGAAAAAGCCGTTGCATTGGGCAAAATGGCTTTGGATAGGACGTTAGAGAATCTTTTACATGAGGTGTGTGAACGTGTTCGCCTGCAAAGAGGCTTAGAGGATTTTCATGACACGCTTTTGGTTGTAGGCTCCTCCGTAGGAGGTATGCAAACGACTGAGAACCTCTTTTTTCGTGACCATGTGTACAGCGCTGTTGATCCTAAACGTCATGTCATTCACTCCATCGCCTCATCCTTGCAAAACATTTATGATTTTAGAGATGACCTCTCTTTTTCCACCGCCTGTACATCGAGTGCCAATGCTCTAGGGTATGCGTATGAGGTGATTAAAAAAGGGGTGTATCGGCGTGTATTGGTCGTAGGATTTGACACACTTTCGTACACGACTGTGTTAGGCTTTCACTCATTGGGTGTGTTGAGCACACAGCCATGTTGTCCGTTTGATCTGAAGCGTGAGGGGATGAATGTTTCTGAGGGGATTGCGGTTTTGCTTCTTGAAGATGCACCCCAAAAAGGATGTGTGCAAGTCAAAGGCGTTGGATACAGTTCAGATGCGCATCATATGACACATCCGTGTCCCGATGGAAAAGGTGCGATGATTGCGATGCAAAATGCTTTAGCGTGTGAGGGCGTTGCGCTGGATGCTGTGGGGTATATTAACGCACATGGCACTGGAACCTTAGCCAACGACAGCAGTGAAGCGTGTGCTATTGCGACACTCTTTAGCAATCGTCCTTTGGTGAGTTCCACCAAGTCGATTACAGGGCATACGTTAGGGGCGGCGGGGGCTTTGGAAGCGATTATTTGCGCAATGGCGCTTCAAAAGCAAATAATTCCGCCTAACACTCAGCTCACCAACCCTGAAAATCAAACTATATCGTTTGTATCTGAACCTATTGCCCACGCTTTTCGGTATGCGATGAGTAACTCTTTGGCCTTTGGTGGTAATAACACCTCACTGCTTTTTGGGGTTTACGATGCGGATTAATTTAGAGATTTTAAGCAGTGCCTATCTTTTGGGAGAAAGCAGTGCGCCCACACCTCGTATCAAAGAGCTGGTACCCAATATGATGCTAAGACGAAGGCTTACACCTGCTTCAAAACTGTTAGTGGAACTCTTAGGCTCTTTGGAAGAGTTTGAAAAGGGTCGTATCGTGTGTGGAAGTGCGTATGGCGAGTTAGGGGTTACAGCATCGTTGCTTGAATCCATCAAAGAAGAAACTGCTTTGAGCCCGAGTGATTTTCAAAACTCTGTGTACAACACCGCCGTTTCCTATCTCTCCATTTTGACACACAATCAGAGTGAGATTTTGACACTCTCAAGTGGGGATAAAACCGCACGGGCTGTTTTAAAAGCAGGAGCACTCAAAGCGCTTGATGGGGACGTGTTGCTTTTGGTCTGTTTTGAAACCCTCAATATGCCTCGCATTGCTGAGGTGAACCGTTGTATTGATTATTTGGAGAGTGCGGTGGCATTGGTTGTGCGTCACACGAGTATGGAAGCCAATCTTCGTGTGGAACAAAGTGCCACAAAGGGGATTCCTGCTTCGATAAGTGAAATGCTTTTCCTTGCGCAAGAAGCAGAGAAAAAAGCGTGTGTGGTGGAGGTTGTGTTATGAATCTCCCTCATTTAGCGCCCATTCGCTTTGCCAAAGAGATACTAGAATGCACGGAAAACAGAGCCAAGGTGCTTTGTGAATTTCCCTTTTCTCCTACACTTGCTATGATTGTAGAAGCTGCTGCGCAATCTTTTGGAGCGTTTGGTGCGGATGAAACACCTCGCATGGGGTTTTTGGTTTTGATGAAGGATATTTCTTTACATGTAAAACCAACAAAGAACGTTTTAGTGATGCAGTGTGAACACAAAGGCGTGTTTGGCATGACTTCTGAGCTCTTTTTTGAAGCGTATGAGGGTGATAAAAAAATTGCCGATGGTACGGTGATGATAGCTCTTCAAGAGGCGTAAGATGCGACTTTTTTCTCTTTGGTGCTTGATATTTGTGAGTGTTTTATCTGCTAGTACCTTGAAGGGTGTTTACGTCACAGAGCCTGTGTTTAACAGTTCTGTCTATCTGCAAACTTCAGGCAATCCCAAAAACAAAGCAGTTGTCTTAGTGCATGGCTTAGGGGATGAGGCTTCTACCATTTGGGAAGGTACTGTTGCCCTTTTGGAAAAAGAGTACTATGTGGTTCGTTTTGATTTGCCAGGATTTGGAAACTCGAGTAAATCCAATGAGCTTTATTCGCCTGAAAATTATGCCAAAGTGATTCGTTTTCTTACCCAAACCTATCTCAAACGTCCTTTTCATTTAGTGGGGCATTCGATGGGAGGAGCCATTGCGCTTTATTATACGCATATGTACCCTTTGGATGTGGAGAGTTTGGTGTTGGTCGATGCGGCGGGAATTTTGCATCCTTTAGCGTACAGTAACTTTTTAACCCATCGCAAGGTCAATCACTTTTTTGAAGAGCAAGGAGAGCTTTTTCAAGGGATTCAGTCACAAAAACTCAATCGTTTTATTGACAGAATGAGTGATAAAATCAATGCAAAAATGGAAAACATGGAGCGTGTTTTAAACTCTCCCACCCTTAGAGAGAGTGTTTTGGGAGGAACGCCTGCTACCATTGCCGCTGTGGCGTTGGTGCAAACCAGTTTCAATACCATTCCTCAAAGTGTTTTGCAAAAAACCACGATTATTTGGGGAAAGAGGGATGAAATTGCACCTGTTCAAACAGGCTATGTTTTGGATAAACTCATGCCTCACTCCACACTTGCTATCCTTCCAGAAGCCGCCCATGTGCCGATGCTCTCACACGAGAGGGAGTTTTATGCTGTGCTTTTGGCACATCTTGAAGGTAAAATGGTTGCAACGCCTCCCCCTAAAATGGGCAAAGACGCTTACACCATTAAAGTGCGCCATGTCTCCAATCAGCGTTACTCTGGTCGCATTAAAAACCTTGTCATTTATGATTCGCAAAAAGTGGTCATTGAAAATGCCATCGTTGAGAATTTAAGTCTCTTTAATGCTGAGGTAGAAATACTGAACAGTGTCATTGAAAACAAAGATGCCCCTTTGCGGGTTGAAAATTCGGCACTTTCGATTGTGGCGAGTGATATTGTAGGGAGTTTTAAACTCTACAACAGCCGTTTGAATTTAGCGGGAGTGAAAATGCAAAGTCGTGCTAAGCCCATTGTGGCAGTGACTCCCTCACGGGTGATTTATTCTCTCTCTGAGATAAACGCTAAACGTATTCATGGCAAAGAAATTTTAGGACGATAGGAACAAACGTGAAGAAAATTTTAGTCGTTTCATATTCACAAAGTGGGCAATTAAACGAGGTGCTTCACTCCATGCTTGCTCCTTTGAGCGAAGCAGAATGTTATGAGATAGTGCATCGTACCATTAAGCCTACCAAAGCCTACCCAT
Source organism: Campylobacterales bacterium (assembly GCA_016930915.1). Taxonomy (GTDB): domain Bacteria; phylum Campylobacterota; class Campylobacteria; order Campylobacterales; family Sulfurospirillaceae; genus Sulfurospirillum. Next base: position 161,651 of record JAFGFU010000013.1, on the reverse strand, counting down.
TTCCATGGGATTTTTTAACATTTATGGGGGTCTTTCCTGAAGCGGTTGCGCTTGAGCCGTGTGAAATAGAGCCTTTTGAAGCCGATGAAAACGTTTATGATGTGGTTATTTTAGCCTATCAGGTGTGGTTTCTCTCTCCCTCTATTCCTATCACCGCTTTTTTAAAATCAGCCTATGCCAAAGAAAAACTTTCCAATACCCCTGTAATAACCGTTATTGGGTGTCGCAATATGTGGATTATGGCGCAAGAAAAAGTGAAAATGCTTTTAAATGCCATAGGCGCAAAGCTCATAGATAACATTGTTTTGGTCGATCAAGGAAGCTCTTTGGCGACGTTTATCACCACGCCTCGCTGGATGTTGACGGGTAAAAAAGAGGCGTTTTGGGGATTGCCTAAAGCGGGGATTAGTGAAGAGGAGATAGAGCGTGCTTCTCGTTTTGGTCGTGCGATTCATCAAGGGTTGCAAAACGATGAAGAGAAACGCTTTAAGCCTTTATGCAAGGGCTTAGGAGCGGTGAATGTGGATGAGAAGCTTATTCGCAGTGAAAAGATTGGCACACGCAGTTTTACGATTTGGGGAAAACTCATTCGGGCATTTTCCAAACAAGGGGAGCTGAAACGCCATGCGTTTATTTGGCTGTATACGCTTTTTTTGGTGGCAATGATTATTACGGTTGTGCCTTTAAATATGCTTATTCAAACGCTCTATCGAAAAATAAATAAAACAGCAGTGGAGAAAGAAAAAGCTTTTTATGAGCTTCCTTCAGGCTCAGATACCTATAAACTCAAGGAATTTTTAGCATCATGAACAACGCAATTTACATTAACGATATTCAAACTTTTATGCCCAACGAGCCTGTTTCTAACGATGAGATGGAGGAGTATTTAGGCTACATTGGCGGTAAAAAATCCAAAGCAAAAGCAATTGTATTACGCAGTAATGGGATTAAACAGCGCTACTATGTGTTGGAAAAAGGAACGCAAAAAGCGCTTTTTTCCAATGCGCAAATTACGGCAAATGCGATTAAAAAACTTCAAAACGAACACTTTGGGCTTGAAGCAATGGAAGTGCTCTCATGTGGGACAACCATGCCAGATCAGCTCATGCCCAACCATACCTTAATGGTGCAAGGAGAGCTTGGTCTCAATGAAATTGAAACCCTCAGTGCGTCAGGCATTTGTTTAAGCGGGATGAATGCTTTAAAATATGTCTATTATGCGATTAAAAGTGGGGAGTGTGAAAGCGGTGTTGCCACAGGTTCAGAGACAGCCTCTCTAGCACTTAGGGCGCAAAATTTTGAAGAAGAGTCCAAACAGTGGGCGCTTTTAGAAGCCAATCCGACCTTAGCGTTTGAGAAAGATTTTTTACGCTGGATGCTCTCCGATGGTGCAGGAGCGATGTTGCTCCAAAACAAGCCTAACGTAGACAAACTCTCGTTAAAAATAGAGTGGATAGAACTGCTCTCCTATGCAGGGCAAATGCCAACGTGTATGTACAGCGGATGCGAGATAGTAGATGCAAAGCCCGTGGGCTGGCGTAATTACACGCAAGCGGAAATTATGGAAAAATCGCTTTTAAGCATTGCGCAAGATGTTAAACTTTTGAATGAAAATATCGTTGAGTACACGGTAGTGAAACCTTTGAAAAAAATCTTAGGCAAAAGAGTGTTGGTGGAGAAAGAGATAGATTATTTTTTACCACACTACTCCTCACATTTCTTTAGAGATAAACTCTATGCGGGGATGGTTGAAGCAGGGCTTGAGATACCCTATGAGAAGTGGTTTACCAATTTACCCTATTGTGGCAACACAGGTTCGGCTTCCATTTACATTATGCTTGAGGAGTTATTTCACTCCAACAGACTTCAAAAAGGGGAGAAGATTTTGTGTTATGTCCCTGAGAGTGGGCGTTTTTCCACCGCGTTTATGTTGCTAGAAGTGGTCTAAATGATAGAGATTCCGCACGAAAAAAATGAAACCCTTGAGGGAATGCAAAAGGTGATGTACGCTCAAAATGAGCAGGGTACTTTTGAGCGCTATAACTATGGAAGCTCTGTGGAAGAGTTTGCAACCCAAGTCGCCGTGGAAGAGTATGAAATACTTAAAAAAGAGTGTTTGGAGCGCATTCAAAAGGGTGAGGATTCGCCCATTGCGTTTTACATGTACGAAAATCGCATGGATTTGCCAACCTTAGCAAGTGCGGTGGGTATGTTTCAATTTCGAGTCAAGCGTCATCTTAAAATGCGTGTTTTCAAGCGCATGAGTGATGCGCTTTTACAACGCTACGCTGATGCTTTTTCGATTTCTCTGAGAGAACTAAAGGAGTTTCATTGACCCCAATGCCTTTTAAACACGCCCAATTTGCCCACTGTGAAAGTGGTGTGATGGCAACGCTTTTTTCAGCGTATGGATTTCCTTTAAGTGAACCCATGGCGTTTGGTCTAGCACATGCCTTAAGCTTTGTCTATCTGCCCTTTGTGAAGGTTAATAATCTTCCCTTAATCGCCTATCGAAGCCTGCCCAAAAGCATTATTAAAACGCTTTCAAAATCCTTACATGTAACGATGAAAACGCAGACATTTAAAGGTGAAAAAGAGGCGAATGAAGCGCTTAAAGATTTGGTAAAAGAGGGAAAAATCGTCGGGCTTCAAACTTCGGTCTATTATCTGCCCTATTTTCCCAAAGATATGCGTTTTCACTTTAATGCCCACAATCTTTTGGTCTATGGTATGGAAGAGGAGAACTATCGTATCTCCGATCCCGTTTTTGAAGAAGCGGTGGTGTGTTCGCAAGAGGGGCTAAGTAAGGCTCGTTTTGCCAAAGGTGTTTTTGCGCCCAAAGGGTTTATGTACTATCCTAAGAACATGCCACAAGAGGTGGATATGCATGCCATCTTACACAAAGCCATTGTGAAAAATGCTAAAGCGATGCTCACGCCTTTTCCCTTTGCTGGGGTAAAAGGGATGCAAAAATTAGCCCAAAAAATTCTAAGTCTTCAAACAGAAGAGAATCAGCGTTACGTGAAGAATTACCTCACTCATATTGTACGCATGCAAGAAGAGATTGGCACGGGAGGCGGTGGATTTCGCTTTGTTTACGCAGCATTTTTGCAAGAGGCAAAGGGTTATGGTTTGAATGAAATGCTCTTAGAAGAAGCCTCAGCGCTTCTGGTAAAATCAGGTAGTGCGTTAAGAGAGTTTGCGCTCTACTGTGTGGAGGGAAGTAAAAAGCCCCAGAGTCTCAATACCCAAAAAATAGCCACTAAACTCATAGAGGCTTCAACGTACGAAGAGAAGGCATTTAGGCTTTTAAAAGCGCTTGAGTAGTTTTTACATGTAAAAGGAAAACACGTGAACATAAGAAAGATGAGTATGGTAGGTTTTTCACCTACCCGTACAACCAAAACGGTGTTAGAGAGTATTGCTTCTGGGATGGATATTCAAGCATCAACGTTCATAGATATGACACTTCCCACACACGCTGAAGCGATGTGCTTTGGCTCTGAAGAGGTGGTAATCATAGGCGCACCTGTTTATGCGGGGCGTTTACCTGTTCATGCGGTGGAGCGATTTAGAAAGCTTAAGGGTGAGCATACGCCAGTGGTTATCGTGGTGGTTTATGGTAACCGTGAATTTGAGGATGCGCTTTTGGAGCTGAAACATTTGGTCATTGAACAGGGATTTGTTCCTGTGGCGGGGGCATCTTTTATAGGAGAACACTCTTTTTCAACGGCGGAATTTCCAGTAGCGCAGGGAAGACCTGATAGTTCTGATATGGCGTGTGCAAAAGCATTTGGCGAAGCAGTAGTAAGTAAAATCGCTGCGTTAGAAAGTGTTGTGGGCGTGGAGATTGACGTGCCTGGAAATTTCCCTTATAAAAACGGCATGCCAGCCAATAGCGTTGCTCCTGTGAGTAGGGTGGCATGTACATTGTGCGGATTGTGTGAGAGTGTATGTCCGACTGGGGCGATTGAGGTGAGTCATGAGGTGGTGACAGAGGCTTCGCTTTGTATTCGCTGTTGTGCGTGTATTAGAGCGTGTCCTCATGAGGTAAGGGTTATCGAAGATGAGGCATGGAAAGCCATTGGGGTGAGGTTGTATACGAATTGTGCTACCCCTAAAATGCCACAGCTTTTTTGTTAAATTGCGTTACCATATTTCGTTGTAAAGGGTTTTAAATGTCTACACATCCTACGTTTTTAGAGCAATTTCGCTCATTTTACCTTCAAAATAAACTGAGTGACCTTGAGGTTGCCATTGACTATTTTAGTGTGTTTGGGGGTACGCAGTGGAATGTAGATACCACAAAACCGCTTTTTGAGCTGATTTGCCATAAAATCTTAAAGAATTACACCTATATTCATGCCGATATGACTAAATTGACGCATAGCAATAAACTAAGCCACGCCCTTTTAAGTGCCTGTGCTACGGGTGATGGACGTCTTTTTTCTTCTTATAAACGGGCACGTTTAAGCAGAGAAGAGGGCAATGAGGCGTTACATGCGCTCTTACGCAGTGGTTTGGTGGAGCGTGAGTATTCGTTGGAGCGTCCCTTAAGAGAAGAGGATGATAACTCTGAGAAACTTCGCTTTCAAACACCGTTTATGCGTTTTTGGTTTGCCTTTGTTTCGCCTTATTATAAAACGATTAAAGAGAATGATTTTAGTGAGGTTGAAAAAGCGTTTAGTAACCGTGAACAGGGTTTGAGTGATATTGTTTTTCAAAACCTTGCAAAAGCCTTTTTGCAACACGTTTTTCAAGAAGATAAAATTGTCGAGATAGGCGGTTATTGGGATAAAAATTCAGAAATCGATATTTTAGCCAAGAGCCAATCTGGAAAACTCATTGCTGGGAGTTGTCGCTATACGAACAGTAAAGTGAAAAAGAGTGAATTTGCTAAACTCAAAGAGCAGTGCGCTTTGGCTGAACTTGAGCCTGATATGTATATTATTTTTAGTAAAAGCGGATTTAGCTCCGAACTTAAAGCGCTCAAAAGCGAGAGTTTGAAACTTTTTACACTTAAGAGTCTAAAACCTTTAGTGGAAGAGATTGATGAAAAAGAGTTACTTACTTGCGTAGGAAAAAAATACTAAGACGCATGATAGGTGTTACATGTAAAGAGAAACTCTTTACATGTAAAAAGAGAGCTTAGGGGTAAAGTTGTCCAACCAGTTCTTTGATTTTAGTTTCACCGTTGATGAATTTTCCCATATTGGCACTTCCACTTAGGGAATCATAGGTAGCCTCACCACTTAAAACACCATTTTTATAGACTTTGATGTTGGCGTATGCCATATAAAGTGCCATATCCCAACGCCAGTTTGCGGTGTAGGTTGAGGTGATCGGACAAACATTCATGTTATCTGGGGATTGCTTGAGGATAGGCTTATACCCTTTTTCAATCAGTGCTTGCTGATAGACGGGTAGGAAATTGTTGAGCACCGCTGGATTTTGGATGATGCACACCTCTTTAACTTCTATCGCTCCAACAGGTTTTATCTCCTGTTTAATGGAACACCCTGTTAATAAAAGCAGACTCAGAGTGCTTGTGATAGCCCATGTTGTTTTCATATCTATTCCTTTTAGTAGAGTGGTTTTATTTTTTAAAAATCGTATCAAAGTTCTCATTTTTATTTTGAGAACACTCTTTTCTTTGCGCCTCATTTTTCTCTTTTTGTGCTTCTATCTGTGCGTATTTTTCATCGTCCATTATTTCCTGAGGGACACTTAACTCATGGATACTGTATGCGCCACTAAAGCCACTGATTGTTTGACCCTCAGGTGCAAAAATGAAGGATTTGGGTGAAAACATGCCATCTTCACAATGAAAATGCCCTGAGATACAACTGCATTTTTGAAAGAGTTTGTAGCCTGTTGCTAACCTATTTTGGCTGTATAAAATAGGTGTGTTTTTATCGATTTCTCCTTCAATACTGCTTTGGGGTGTGCTTGAGTGAATCAGAATAGCTTTTACGTTTGTCTGAAGAGGATTGTTAATTTTCCATGTACTCGCACGGTGTGATTCTAAGAGTAATACCACAGGTTTATCTGATTTTTGAAGCGTAATGTTAATGCTATTGTCTTTGTTTTTACTCTCATGGACGCCAACATACCAAAATGCTAATTCGTTTTTTTCAAGAAGATTGAGACGCTCTTTGAGTTCTTGTTGCGTGTATTTTGTGATTTCAGGTAAGATTTTTACGGCTAAGGTGGTGGTATGCCATCCGTTGAGGTATTCGATTTCTACTTTGTGAAAGCCTTTGGTGAAGGTATAGGGAATTTCAACATTGCTTTGACCTTCATACACGATATATCCATCGATAATAAGGCGCAATTTAGAGTTGCTAAATGAGATGTAAAAGACCTTTTTTTCATCAGTTTTAGACTCAATATTTCCTACCCAGTAACCCCCAAAGTGACCTGAATCAATGTTGTGAAAATCTTTGTAGGGATAATTGACATTAATCTCTGTAACTATTTCAGACGCAACAATTTTTTTAGGATTGGTTGTATCGATGTAGTGTGCTTTAAAGGCATTTTTAGGAATATCACGTGAGATGTTTAGTTGGTCTGCCCACGTGCTTTGTGCTTTTTTAAGACCACCGTGTTTGACAAACTCTTGAATATCTTGATCAATTTTTTGTTTTTCTTTGGTGGCAAATTCGATGTAGCGTTTATAAGATTCTAGTGCAGAATCTCTCATTTTTGGGAGGGTGTGTTTTTCAAACTCTTTTTGATAAAAATTGCCAAGCAGTTTATGAAATAGGGCACTTTCGGGGTACATTTTCATGAGAGGCTCAAGGTATCTAGGAGTGTGGTAATCTGCTGTTTTTGAGAGATAAAGGGCGTATTGTTCTAAGTATCGCAGGTGCGTTTTCTCATCCATGCATGAAGGTTTTGTAGTGAGAATTCGTCGAAACTCTGTGTTGTTTAAAAGAATTAAAGCATGTTTTGTATCATCAAATTTTTCATAGATGAGTTTAGATTCCTGAGAAATCTTTTCTACCTCTTTGCAGATATCCGCATCAGAGATAGCATATAAAGAGAACGTTGTAAGCAAGAGCGTAAGCCCAACACGAAAAATTCTCATAAAAACTCCTTTAATAATGTGGTTTGACAAGTGTGATAACCATACATTTTCCACGTTCATCGCTTTTTACATGTAAAGATATCTCTTTCTCTTTTACGCTCTGAAGTTGCTCCCAAAAAGAGGTGAGACTTAGTGTGGTATGGTGGTGTTCTTCTGCTTTTTCTATGCTCTCAAAGCTCTCGATACGCTCAATTTTTGCCAGAGCATTTGTAGGGTTTTGGTTGGCGTAAATCCAACAGCTTTTATCGAAACACACCTCTTCGTCAGAGGGTTGGTGTAGGGGTTTTAAAAACTCCAAAGAGGCTTCAACCTGCCCAATTAAGGCGTCTTCCACATCAGCGTATGTCACATCAAAATAGGCTAACTCAAGGGCTTTTTCAAAGCTTTGTTGGTGTGCGGTAAGCATCATATGTTTCCCCTTTGCTTTGAGGGCTTGAGCGATGTAAAAACTGGCATTGGTATTGATGCCTAAAAAATCAAAAGGCATAATGATGCCATCTTTTTTACTGACCTGCTCTAACACAGAAACCATACTCTCTACGGGTCCATATTCGGTAGCAACGTAGATACCCATATTGGAAGAAAAGTTTTTGTTTTGAAGGCATGAGAGCGCGCCATAAACGGCTAAAAGGTTAAATTTATTGGCACGTCTGAGATTGATTTTACATAAAGAAGCTAGCTTTTGTTTATAAAGTGTGAGCTCTTGAGTAGGCTCTAAAAGTTCATAAGTATGGTGAATATACATCTTCTCTCCTAATCTCGTGCCAAAATGAGGGAAGTGGTATTTCCCCCAAAGGCGACAAAATTGAAAAGTATGGAGAGAGGTTTATCTTTACATGTAAAAGGCTCACGCATGGGTGTGAAGCTTGTCTTGGGTGTTCCTTTTTCAAATCCTAAAGTATGAGGAAGAAAGCCCTCTTTAGCGCATAAGAGCATTAAAGCAATTTCATTGCATCCACTCGCCCCTAACGTATGTCCAATAAAAGGTTTTAATGCTGTCACAGGGGCGTGTGTCTTATATTTTTCAAATAGAAGATTAAGGGCATTGGCTTCGGAAGTGTTGTTATTTTCACTCCCCGTGGCATGGGCTTTAATAAGATTGATGTCATGTAAGTGAAGATGCGCTGCCTTAAGTGCACCATCCATCGTTTCAAAAATAGGCTCACCTGAGGGATCGCTTGTGGTTTCACTGTAAATATCGCAGATATTTTTTGAACTTTTGTAGTAAAAATCATCTGTGTGTTTGGGTTGATTTTCGAGTATAAGCGCTGAACACCCCTCTCCTAAAATAATTCCATCGCTTTTTTCATCAAAAGGACGGTAGATATTGCTTTTAGAGAGGAGCATTAAAGAAGAAAAGCCATTGTAGGTGGTTTGATTAAACAGTTCAATGCCTAAAACCAACGCTTTTGAAATGACGCCTTGCTCAATCATTTTAGATGCATAGGCAAGAGCATTAACGCTAGAGGTACAGGCAGTGGAAAACAAAAGTGCTTTATGTTTGGAGTGCGTCAACGTTTCAAGGTATTCACCTAAGTAGCCATACCCAACATGCTCAAACGCTTTTCCTTCTTGTGTCAATTGGTAGCGTGTATAGCTCTCTTCATTTAAAGAAATTCCCATAGCTGTTGAGCCAATAAAAATGGCTAATTCAGCCTGTTCTTCCTTGTCTAATTTTGCTGCTTCAATAGCTTTTTTTACGACATCATCAATACATGCATAGAGTTTTTTCTCTTCAGATTCAAATGATTCTAAGAGGTGATAATAGGGCTTTTGTGCAAAATGCTTTTTTAAAAAAGTTTCATAGTTTTGAGCATGAATAGCACGCAAGGCAGGAGTGATTTCATGAGAGGTATTGCCCAAAGCACACCATAACGAAGCACCTGTTATGTACGCTTTGTTTTTTTTCATCGTGCCTCAATAAAGGTTGCTAGGGTATTAATATTTGCCATAATAGAGCGAATTTTTTTACTATCGGTAATCTCTATACCGTACTTCTCTTTGAGTGCCATAGAGATTTGAAGTGCATCCATAGAATCAAGTTGCAAAGGCGCATCTGAGCCAAAAAGAGGCGCATCATCGTCAATATCTTCAGGACTAAACTCTTCTTTGTCACACTCTTTTAAAATGAGTTCTTTGAGTTCTTGTTTGAGTGCATTAGGGGTTTGGGTCATAGTTTAATCTCTCCTGTATTTAAGTATAAGGTAAGCAAGGCTAAAAAAGCAAAGGGCAAAGGTAAGGAGTTTGAAAAGCGCATGTTGAATGTCTCCAAAACTGCCACCATTGACAATAACCTCCAAAAAGCTATCGAGTGCCCAAGACATAGGCGAAATTTCTGAAATATCTTGCATCAGTTTTGGCATCACAATTTTAGGCACCATAATGCCTCCCAGTGCTGAAAGCATGATATTGGACGTTCCGCCCAAAATCGTTGCCATTTCACTGCTGTTACTGATGGTCGCAATACTCAGTGCAAAGGAAATCGCCGCAATGGAAACAACAGCAGAGATGAGCATAAGCAAAAAGAGACTTCCTTGAATCACAAGCGCATCGCCTCCTAAAAGAGGTAAGAGATACATACCCACTAAGAGCATACAAAAAACCTGTAACTGATTCATCACAAAATAGGGAATAAATTTTCCAAGCATAACGCCACTTAAGGGGATATTCATGCTGCGAAGTTTGTCCATGGTGCCAAAATTTTTCTCGTTAATAAAGGTGTTGGAGATAGGGATGAGAATAAAAAACATCGAAAAAATAAGCCATGAAGGGACACTGTGTTGTACGGAGGTGATTTGTGTGGGATGGTTGTCTTTAAGGAGATACGTATGGGTAATTTTCTCTTCAAAGCTTGCTTGTGTCGCTGATTTGAGGTTGAGAACGGTTGAAAAATTTTCAATGACCATCTCTGCCATTTTAAGACTCAAAAACTGTTTTAAAAAGGCAACTTGTTGGTAAGCGACATCCGAGCGTGAGATGATTTGAATGGACGCTTCTTCATTTTTGACAATATTTTCCATAAAATTAGGTGTCATAGAGAGAATAAAATCGTAGGTTTTAGTAGAGAGTGCCTCTTCAATGACGGTTTCATTTTCAATGAGGCGAAAGTTGAAAAATTGGTTTTGATTGAGCTTATCCATAAAAGCGCCAAAAGCGGAGGCATTACTTTCGCTTTGAACACCAATGTTGAGTTTGACATCGTATTTATTAGCATAGGTGTTTTGAAGCGCTAAAGACATGATAATAATAAACAGAGTTGGCATCACAAAGAGTACAATGAGTGCGTGTTGATTGCGTAAAATAAGTAGAAACTCTTTTTTTAAAGTATGGTACAGCATTAATCCCTCAGCTCTTTTTTTGTCAATGATAAAAAGAGATCTTCTAAACTGTTTTTAGGCAGTTGAAGCTCTTTTACATGTAACGATTTTTCTTTGATTTCACAAAAAACGTCCACCAGCGCATCGTAATTTTCGTAGAGGTTGATCTCTTTTTGGCTCTCATCGCTTAAATGCAGTGTGGCGATGTGGTCATTTTTCATGAGCTCCTCTTTGCTTTGGTGGAACATAATTTTTCCGTGGTCTAAAATGGCAATATCATCGCAAAGATACTCTATCTCATCCATGTAGTGTGAGGTATAAATAATGGTCGTTCCCTCGCTTTGGTTGATTTTTTTAATCACATTTAAAATATAGTGGCGAGATTGAGGGTCAATACCCACAGTTGGCTCATCAAGATAAAGTATTTTAGGGTTATTTAAGAGCCCAATAGCAATATTTAGCCGTCGTTTAAGTCCTCCAGAAAAGCTCTCAGCACGTTTATGGCGGTATTTTTCCAGTGCCGTCATCTCTAGGGCATAGGCAATTTGACGGCTCAAATCTTTATGTTTAAGTCCATGGAGTGCACCAAAAAATTCTAAGTTTTCATAAGCACTCAGCGTTGGATAAAAGGCATAAGATTGGGGAACGAGGCTACACAGAGATTTGATCTCTTTTTGGTTTTTATCCCAGTCATGCCCTAAAATCGTAATTTTCCCTGCATCTTTGGGAATAAGAAAATTTAAAATGGAAACAAGGGTGGTTTTTCCTGCACCATTAGGGCCTAAAAGACCAAAGATAGAGCCTTGTTTGATGCTTAAATCTAAATGGTCTAAAACGACATTTTTCGAGTAACGTTTTAGAAGATGGGTAATGTGAATCGCCATAAACTCTCTTTTACTATGTATTGTTTATTAGTGTAATGAATTTTCAATTATAGATTGCTTTGAGAGGCGCAAATCATAAGGATTGATGGGGTTTGGCTCAGTTATTTTTAACCTTTCACTCAATACAATAAGCTTAAATTTTTTTAAAGGATGGGCATGAGAAAGTTTAAGATGTTATTCATAGCGGCGTTAGCCACGTTAGCGTTTGTGGGATGTACCGCAGCTCCTGTACAGAATATCAATAATACAGCGGTTGCCATGAACAGCACCAATAAAGCAACGGTTCAAGAGGTAGAGAGAGCTATTATTCAAGCAGGTGGAAGTCTTGGTTGGGTGATGAAAAAAGTTAATAGTGGTAAAATTCAAGGTGTCCTTACATTGCGTAAACATGTTGCTGTTGTGCTGATTACGTATAATGCCAATGAATACAGTATTACGTATCAAGATAGTACAGCGCTTGATTATAATCCAGCAGAAAATACCATTCATAAAAACTACAACGGATGGATTCAAAACCTTAATAAAGCGATTCAAGTTCAGCTAAGTATGTTGTAATCCAAAGAGGCGCTCAGCCTCTTTTTTCTTTAGACTTCTTGCAAAACTCATTTTGCGAGAAGGAAAAGCACCAAGGGTGTGCGGGCTTTCTGCCGAAGATTACCCAGTGTTAACGTAGCCTTTAGAGCTTCGCTTTAAAGGTGTGTTAAGAGTTCTGCAAGAACTCTTTTAAAGCAAAGGCATCATCTTTTTACCCATCAGTGACGTTTCAATCTTCTCAACTCTGTAAAGTTTTAGAGGAATATTTATATGCCCTAAGCTCTCTTTGAGTATGTGTTGAATCTCTCTTAAGTTTATCTCTTTCGTACTTTCAATGAACAGCTCTACCACTTCATCTTTGAGCTCATTTTCCATATGTTTTACGTTTGCAAGGACTTTATTGACACCTTCCATACGCTCTAAGATCTCTTCTATTTGTGTGGTGGCATAGCGTTTTCCCGCAATTTTAACAATGGTATTGCTTCGTCCTAAAAGTTGAAATTTGCCATTTTCAATCAATGCGTAATCAAAACTTTGAATCGCACCTCCTGTCTCCACCAAACCCTCTTGCCACAGTTGATGCGAAATAAACGGAGAGCTTACATGTAAAAGCTCTTTGGCGTTCAAAGAGACTTCAACCCCGTGAAAAGGCGTCCAAAAGGTATCGTCTTGCTTTTTAAAAGCGATGCTTCCTGTTTCGGTTGAGCCAAAAAGCTGAATGAGTGTGGTGTTAAAGGTGTCACAAAACGCTTTGGCGATATCGCTACTTAGAGGTCCTGTGGAGCTAATAAAAATGGTCTGACTCAAATCTTTAGGCTCATTAAGGCGTAAAAGGGATTTGATGTAAAGCGGTGTGGTGACAATGAGTGTGTTTTTTGTGGCACATGCCAACAAATCATGGGGTAGAAAATGCTCTTTAAACAAAAGCGGTTTGTTCAGTTTTAAGGGTAGAAGGAGTGCAGCTAAAAAGCCATAAATATGAATAAAAGGAACCGTGGCTACGACATTTTCAACGCTAAAATTTCCAAATTCTCTTAGCAGAGCTTCCATGTCCGTCTCAATATTTTCTTTGGTTTTAAACGCTCCTGTGGGAGAACCTGTACTACCTGAGGTAAAAAACATAGCGGCAAAATCAATCGAGCTTAGCAAAGAGGTATCAAAAGAAGCTACTTTTTGCGCAAGAGCCGTGTTATCTTGATCGTACAAAATAGGCTTTGCCCCTGAGAGATAGGCTTTTAAAATAGCAATCGCACTCTCTTTTTTGCTCGTCGAAGCAATAGGTATGATAGCGTCTTTAAGTGTTTCATCAAAGAGCGTTTCACTCTTATAAACGCTTTGGGTTTGATCATCGTTGATGATGGTAATGTTCATTGCTTTTCTCTCCCTAACAGTAGTAAAAATAGGGCAAAAACCCCTACACTTGCCACCCAGCCAATGTGTTCAAGTGCGCCAATACGGCTAAAAATTAAGACGCCAAATCCTGCAAAGGTGCTTAAAAGCGAGAAGAAAATGGCATTGTGTGTTGCACTGCTTTGTGCTTTAGCGTCTGCTTTATAAATTCCATAATCAATGCTCAGTGCCATGACAATAAAAAGCATAAAAAGATGCATTAAAGAGAGACTCTCTCCTATCAGTGAGAGTAAAATAAGTGCGATGGGAAAGAGAATAAAGCTAAAGCAGAGCATTAAAGCGTTAGGGTATATCCATAGAAGTATCAGACAAAGAAGCGTAGCACTTAAAATGCCACACCACACCAACTCGTTTTGTACGCCCGCTAAAGCTTTACTAAAAAGTGTTTGTGTCTCCATGCTATGGGCTAAGTTTTGGGCTTCCAGCATTGCAACATCGTTTGCTTTGACCATACCTAAGGTGTAGAATATGCCTTGATGGGTGAGCACATGAATCCCCATTGATTCAAGGAGTTCGTGTGTTATAGGGGTAAAAGTTGGATGAAGCAGTGAGGCATTGTAGGCGTGTTTAAAAAAATTGTCTCTAAAACCTTGTTTTTTTGCTTCTTCTAAAACTATTTTTTGGGTGCTACTAAAATCAAAATCTTTCAATACTTTCGCTTTCGTCTCAAAGCTTTTTTTATCCATTAAAAAGGAGAGAGGAAGGAGGGCATGTGGACTTTTTTGTGCAATCAAACGACTTTTTTCAACTAAGGCATCTAGGCTTTGCGCTTCAATTAAGATAGGTGTTGTACCTACTTCTTTCATCTGTTGTTTAAAAAAGAGCTCATCTGTAAGGAGCTTTTGATTGTGGTAATCTAAAGAGCGAAGATTGGTATTGATACGTACAAAAGGAAGTGTCGCAATAATAATCAGAAGGGAAATAATAGTAATAAGACGATAAGGTAAGACAAAGGTTCGTTTAAAAAAAGCAAAATCGGGTGCTTTGCCAAAGCCAATTATAGGATAGATAAATGCAAAGTGAAGGTAACTAAAGGTGAGAGAGAGCATCGAAAAAAGGCAGAGTTGCTGAATCAGTAAAAAATCCACAAATCCAAAAATAAAAAATCCACCCAGCGTTGTAAAAAATCCAAAAAAGACTGTTTTGTTAAAACCCAGAGGCCTTTCATAATGCCCATGTAAATAGTGATGAAACATATAATCAATGGCTACGGTACTGATGGCACTTCCAAAAGCAAGTACAAAAAGCGAAATATCATCCCAAACAAAAGAAAGCAGAATAAATGAGAGCATAACCGAGCTTGCAAGGCTCAGTAAGGTGTTAAAAAGCAATCCGATATTTTTAATAAACAAAAGATATAAAAGCACCAAAAGGGCACTTGAAACACAGACTAAAAGAGTGACATCGCTTTTAATTTTCTGTGCATTTTCAACAAAATAAAAAGCAGGGCTAAAGAGCCTAATATTATCAACACCCTTGATATTTTCATGGACAAAATGGTAGAGCTCTTCATAGTTCTGCTGTGTCTGATTCGGATTGAGCTTAAAAATGCTGAGATAGCCAAAGTTGCCCAATGCTAAATGAGCATTGCGTATCAGGATGTTTTTGTTTTCAGGGGGTGCACTAAAATAACCCAGCGGATCATAGGGATCAATGGTGGTATAAAAAGGGTTGTGTACAATGCCTTCATAGAGTGTTTGGAGCGTGGTTGCAATTTCATTGGACGGTTTAGGTTGAAAGGTTTTGAGATAAAAAGCATTTTGGTGTTGGTATTCTAAGCGTTTTGCATTGGGTAAAATATCGCTTTTAAGTTCTAAAAAAGAGGAGCGTGTGAGTTTTTCTTCAAGGTTTTTTATTCGCTCTAAAGAAGCTTTATCAAAGCCCTCGCTGGCAATAAAAACTTCCGTGGTGTGGTTAAATTTTGCATACATATCTAAAAGCGTTTTACTCTGATTTTCAGGTAAAAAAGCACTCAGGTTTGAAGAGAGATGAATGCGCTCTTTTAGGAGTAAAAACACCAAAAGTACTAAACAAAAAAGTATGATATTAAGGGATTTAATCCAAAATTTCAATCTCAATCCTATCTTTGTTTTTCATTTTTACATGTAAAGAGTGAAGACGCTTATTTTGATACGTAATGATGACCTCTTCAAGAACATGTGCTACTGCTTCTTTAGGAAGGAGTTTGGTCTGATTTTCTTGTGTGGTCGCATCAAAAAAACGCTCGAGTAAAAGGGAGTTTTGTTCATGTACGGCTTTAATAATCATAAACAAATAGCTCAAAGAGGGCATTTGTTGGGCATCAACACTCCAAAATCCCTTGTCATCTTGAATGGAGAGTTTCTCTTCAAAGTAGGTCAAAACTTTACTCTCAGGTTTGACATACTCAATCATAATGGAGGCGTCATTAAAGGTAATAAAGCCTTCAAAAAAGATATCTTTATCAAGAGCATAACTGTAGCGTCTCTCTTTAAATGAGGAAGATTCATGTGCAAAAAGAGTGAGGGCAAAACAAAAAAGGATAACAAGAGATTTAAGTGTCATCTTAGCCTCGTTTTAAAAAGACAAAGTGACGGTGTAAAAACTGCACAACGCCCCCAACGATAAAAACCATATACCAGCCAAATGAGGAGTAAAGAATCCAATAGTTATCGTTTTTGAGCAACAACATTGTTACATGTAAAAGGATGTTTACAAATGCTAAGCCAATCCAAAAGAGCGTTGAGCGGTTAATGTACGCCTCTTCATTGCTGTTTAAAGGACGTTTGTGTAGTTTTTTTGCAAAATATAAAATAATTGAGTCATTGTCAAAATAGCTGGCAATAAGGAAAAAAAGAAAGGCTAAGGAGATAAGCAGCGGAAGAAATTTGAGGACTAAAAAGTCATCCATGATAAACGCACCAATGGCAACGACGATATAAAAAAAGGGAAAAATAAGCGTTTTAAGTTTTCTCTTTTTTAGGAGCAACAGCCAAAGTACCCCAAAAGCCCAAAGTCCTAAAGCAACGGTTTTGACGTTGAAATAGCTAAGTAAAATAACCACAATGGGAGCGTATAAGAATGAGAAAAGAATCTGCATTATCTCACCATTCCGCCGCTGATGTTAATCACTTCGCCATTGACGTAAGTGGCTTTATCGCCTAAAAAAAAGATGACTTCAGCCACTTCTTCGGGTTTGCCTAAGCGTTTGCAAGGAATAATTTGAGTGATGGATTTATCCACATGTTCAATCATCTCCGATTCAATAACACCAGGCGCTACTGCATTGACACGAATGTTGTAGCGTCCAACTTCAACGCATAAGGCTTTGGTAAAGGCGTTAATGCCCCCTTTGGTGGCAGAGTAGTTTGCCTGTCCGCCATTGCCCACCAGCCCTGAGATAGAAGAGACATTCACAATGGAACCCTCTTTGGCTTTTATCATCTGCGGTAAAATGGCTTTGGTGACATAAAAGAGGCTGTTCAGATTGGCGTTTATGACATCGCTCCATTCGCTCTCTTCCATAAAGAAGAAGAGTTTGTCACGGGTAATGCCTGCATTATTGACCAAAACGTTTACATGTAACGATTCAAAAGCCCTCTTCACCGCTTCTTGATTGGTTAAATCGCATTGAATGATTTCGCCTTTTGAAATGCTCTCAAGCAGATGTTGCGCTTTTTCTTTTTGGGTGTTGTAGTGAATGTAGACAAAGTAACCCTCGTGTGCAAAATAGCGCACAATGGCTTCACCAATGCACCCAGTCGCTCCTGTAACGAGGACTTTTTTCATGCAAAGACTCCTCGATGAAGCTTCTTTTGAACCTGCGCAATGTCCACATCCATGCGTCTATCTTCTATCAAGGCAGGCACTTTTTTACGAAGGGTCGTGTAGCTTTTCAGTAAGAAAGGGGAAACTTTTTCTTCTCCTCGAATATCGACTGCTTGTGCAAGTCCAATGAAAGCAATGCTAAGCATTAATTCCAAAGGCTCCATCATCTTTTTAAAATCCAGTGCAGCGGTGGTTCCCATGCTTACTTTGTCTTGATTGAGTGATTCGGTAGGGCGTGAATGGATGGAAGCGGCGGTGGTGTTTTTAATGACATCAGCACTGAGAGAACTGAGTGTAATTTGCATCGCTTTAAAACCGTGAAAATAAGGCTCTTGTGATAGTTTAAGGTTTTCACCAATGCCCCGATTAAATTTATGATCCACTAAAAGAGCAAACTCTTTATCGAGTAAATCGGCAAGGTTGGCAGCACAAATTTTCAGCGTATCCATTGCATGAGCGACGTAGCCACCGTAAAAATTGCCTGAGGTGTAGATTTTTTGATTGACACCATCAATGAGTGGATTGTCATTGACCGAGTTTATCTCCTCTTCCACCCATTTTTTAGAAATGGCTAAATTATCACGAATGACCCCTAAGACTTGAGGTGCGCAACGCATGGAGTAGGTGTCTTGAATGTTGAGGTCATTGTCCTCAAAAAATTTGTCATACCTGTCATCTCTACCATGGGTGAGTTTTGAGCCTTCAATTTTGGCTTGAATATTAGAGGCACTTTGGATTTGTCCGCTAAAAGGTTTGGCTTCGTGCACAAAGCTGTCCAGTGGTGTGGTATCGCCCAAAAGCACCTCAAACATGCCTGCGACAAAAGACTCCATACTTGAGAGGATGACTTCAAAACGCTCCAGCGCACATAGCGCAATGGCACTCATAATGGTCGTGCCATTCATAATCGCTAGTGCTTCTTTAGGTTTAAAGACATAAGGGGTAATGCCTAGCGTTTCATACACCGCTTGTGTGCTTTGGATTTTACCCTCAAACCACACCTCTCTCTCACCCGCAATCACGGCGGCAATATAGGAAAGGGGTGTCAAATCACCACTTGCTCCCACTGAGCCTAAAGAGGGAATCACAGGAATAATCTCTTTTTCCAGTAAAAGCTCCAAGCGCTCTAAGAGGGCATAGGAGATGCCTGATTTGCCTTTGGCAAGGGAGATAAGACGGCATATAAGGGCGTAGCGAGAAGCCTGTATACTCAGCGATGCGCCCACGCCACACCCGTGAAAACGGTAGAGGTTTTGTTGGAGTATCGCACTCTGCTCATAGGTGAGGTAGTTTTTACCGCTTGCCCCATAACCTGTGGTAACGCCATAAATGGGTTTGCCCTTTTTAATTTCATTCATTAAAAAGGTATGACCGAGCATAAACGCCTCTTGAAAAGCAGGCTCTTTAGAGATGCAAATCTGCGTCGCTTGTGTAATTTCTTCCAGTGAAATATAACGGTTGTTTAAGGTTAGTTTCATGTTCTTTTCTCTTTCCAAAAATGATAAAAATTAAACCACTGTTTAGGGTAACGCTTTACTACGTCTGCTAAAAAATCAGCATAGTGTTGCATAGAGGTTTCAATTTCTTCGTTTTTATGATGGGTTTTATTCATGCTTAAGTTAATGCATTCTATACGATACGTACGGGCTTTTTCATAAATAACCACAAGGGCGATTAAAGGTTTTTGCGTTTTATAGGCAATAGCAAAAGGGTTTTGATTGAAAAGGGCAGGTTTGCCAAAAAAGAGGAGCTCTTTGGCATGTTTAGGTTCTGTCGCACGGTCTGCCATCATTGCAACGCTCTCATTTCTAAGCAGTGCAGAGGCGATTTCAAGTGAGACACTTGAAGCTCCTTTGGAAAGGTCAATGATGTTCAAATTACTATTTTTAGTCTCCAAAGATTCTTCAATCGCTTTAATTTCCTCTAAGAGGGCTTCTTGCATAATGACATTCATTTTAAAGCCACTAAAACAGTTTCCAGCCGCTGCCCAACCACCAAAATGTGATAAAAGCAAAATGGAGCCTTGTTGGACATTGCTTAAAAGAAGCTCTGGATTGTCCATGATAAAGGTGTAGCTTTGTGGTTCTACTTTGGAGATAAAGCGGTCACACATGGTAATGGCAAAGTGACGTAAATGTTCATAATAACCCCACAGCGTAAAAGGCTCTCCAATATGTGCATAGTACTCTTTAAGTGCTTCTTTGACGTTATGTGCAACTAAAAAATAAAAAAAAGTGACAGGGTACATGAGATAATAGATGAAGGTGTACCCTAAGGTTTTGTAGAGATTAAAAACGAGCCGAATGCTCCATCCACTCCCTCTTTGTTTTGTACTCATCGGTATCTTTTTTTCAAGTAAAATTTGCGAGGCAAGAGTTTGACGTGTACCATAACAATGGCAGCGGTGTCCCAAAACTTTTTAAAATGGCTCACCCTCTCTTCAGGCTTAGGGTAATAGCACTCCACAAACACCTCTTTAATGAGTCTTTTTTTCCATGCGTGTTTGACCAATACTTCCATCTCCCAATCAAAACGTTTGGTCTCAATGACCAAATCTAAAATAGAAGTAGGGTAGAGACGAAACCCTGAGAGTGAATCGGTAATGTGCTGTTCGGTGTCCCAACATGCCCAAAAATTGCTAAACCATCTGCCAAATTTTGAGCCATTGGGTACATGGTTAATCTCAAAATTGCGTGCACCAATGATAATCTGATGCTCACCATCGCAGGCTTCTATGATTTTGGCAATTTCACTGGCTAAATGTTGCCCATCGCCATCTAAGCTAATAAAATAATTGTATCCTTGTTTTTGCGCCTCTTTCGCTCCTGTAATAATGGCGGCCCCTTTACCTTGATTGGCTTCATGGCGTAAGAGAGTGAGCTTTTCATGGGGCGTGAGCAGTGACGCCACAGGTGTGCTTGAACCGTCATCGACGATAATAAGTTCATATCCATGAGAGAGGACATCTTGGGCTACGTTTTGGATGGTTAATGGGTTGTTGTAGGTAGGTACAACAACGATAATATCACTCTGTTTCATAGATGAGTTCAGCCACTTTCTCGTTGGAATTTTTGACGTTGATTTTCACCTTTTTTTCGTTACATGTAACGTCAAAAAAGAGGGTTGTTTTAGGCAAAATAGGTTTGAGAAACTTTGCTTTTTGAATATGCCTAATCTTTACATGTAAAAGCTCTGCACTCATATCGAGCAAGACAAATCCTGGTAACAAAGGATGGTTAGGAAAATGTGCTTGAAAAATGGGATGATGGGCATCGCTTAAGACAACACTTATGGGAGATGAGTCCAGTGTTATGGGCGTATAAAGATTGGTTAAAATCGTATTATCCTTCACGTTAGTTTCAACATAAGATGGTATATTATAAAAAGATAGCTAAATAAAGGCAAAAAATGAACCGTTTTTTTGAAGAGAATGATACCTGCTCCGCTTTAGAAGCACAGTATAACGCCCAGCGCATCGCTTTTGCACCCATTATTTTTCAAACCGCCCGCTCCATGAGGGATTTGGGGGTTTTAAAGGCACTTTATGAGCATAAAGAGGGAATGCGCCTTGAAGCACTGGTAGAAGAGACAGGATTGAGCCGTTATGGACTCATCACACTGTTAGAGACATCACTCAGTGCAGACATCGTGAAGCAGGAAAATGAACGCTATTTCATCACCAAAACAGGCTACTTTTTACTCAATGACCCCATGACCATTGCCAATATGAATTACAACCATCATGTGAATTATCAAGGGCTTTTTTGGCTGGATAAAGCGATTGTGAGTGGTAAACCTGAGGGCTTAAAAGTGTTTGGTTCATGGGAAAGCATCTATCCAGCCCTGAGTTCTTTACCAGAGGAGGCACAACAGAGTTGGTTTAACTTTGATCACTTCTACTCCGATAGTGCTTTTGCTGAAGCGGTGCAAAAACTCCTTGCCCTCAAACCCAAACGCATTTTGGATGTGGGAGGCAATACGGGTAAGTTTTCGATGCTTTTAGCCAAGAGTGATGAAGCCTTACATGTCAGCATTATGGATTTGCCTGAACAGCTTGCATTGGCAAAAGTGAACATTCAAAACGAGGGTTTAGAGAAGCGCATATCTCTGCTTCCTGCCAATGTTCTCTCCCCAGAACACCACTTTCCCAAAGGCTTTGATATTATCTGGATGAGTCAGTTTTTGGACTGTTTTAGTGAAGAGATGATTGTGGGGATTTTAAGCAAAGTCAAAGAGGCTATGGATGAGCATACACGGCTTTGCATTATGGAACCGTTTTGGGACAGACAGCGTTTTGAAACTTCGGCTTATTGTATTATTAATACTTCGCCTTATTTTACCGCTATGGCAAATGGATACAGTAAAATGTACCACTCTAAAGATTTCATTGCTTTAATTGAACGTGCAGGGCTTACGATAGAAGCGATTGATGACCATTTAGGGCTATGCCAAAGCCTTCTGTATCTTAAGCGTTCTTAAGCACGATGCGAAAATGGTTGATGTCTTTTTCGTGGGTGTATTCTAATTTCATTCCATGCAAACGAATGACGTGCCATGTAATAAAAAGACCAAAGCCCAAACCTCGGGAGCTTTTTTGCTTCTTCCCTTCTAAAAAGTAAGGCTCAGCGTATCGCTCAAGCGAGAATTCTAGTGCAGGGGCATGATTGGAAATGGTAATGGTGTTTTGGTCGTTTTCAAGATAAACCTTGCCGTCACTGGCGTAGTTTATGCCATTATCCAGCAGGTTTTTTAAGGCAACACCAAAAAGCTCAAAATCAACGCACATTTCAGTGGGAATAAGTTTACATGTAATGTGCTCTTTTTTATCGTCTAAAATATCCAAAGCAAACTCCACCACATCTTCAATGTGATAACTCTTGATGTCGAGTTTTAACTCATCGGCACTGAGCTTTTCAATGCGTGAAAACTCTTCCAAAAGTGCTTCTTGTCGTTTGAAAACATTTTGCAAAATCTTGGCATAGGTGGCATCTTCTATCAT
The DNA here is from genome assembly GCA_016930915.1 of Campylobacterales bacterium. Lineage (GTDB taxonomy): Bacteria > Campylobacterota > Campylobacteria > Campylobacterales > Sulfurospirillaceae > Sulfurospirillum. The sequence goes on along the minus strand of JAFGFU010000013.1, from coordinate 139,610 downwards.
TTCAGAGGCAAGTTTTCCTTTGGTGATAGGCGTTTTTAACTCGTGCATGATGTTGCGTAAAAAGAGCTGTCTGGAATCTCTGAGTGATTTTATTTTAGAAACGGCGGCATCAAATTCATTGGCAAGAGCGGCAATTTCATCTTTTTTACTGCTTTTACATGTAATGTCATAATGACCATTGGCAAAGTGTTTAATCTCTTCACGTAACTTTTTTAAAGGCAGAATACTGCGTAAAATACCAATGTAGAGAAAAATCACAAAAGCAAAGGTGAGCAGAGGAAAGAGCAGTCGTGGAAAAAGCTCTTTTTCGTAAGGAAGTTGAATCACCATTGCAGGTGTCTCTTTTTTATGTAAAATGGCAAACATATGCATACCATAAGGCACCACGTCCATTCGAAAGCGCATTCTCTCTTCCATATGACGCATTGGAAGAGCTCTAGGAGGCTGTGGAAGCTCAAGAATAGAGCGGATAAGCGCTTTGTCCTCGACAATTTTAAATCCCAACTCTTCAAGCTTAGCAAGGTCAAGTTGGCGTGTTTGAGGCTCTATGGCAGAGCGTATGGCAACATGGGCGTAGTCATGCATGCTTCTTAGGGTAGTTTCCCTCTCATGCATAAAAAGCGAAAAGAAGATAGCGCCAATACCCAAAAGGGCAAGCGCAAAAATGAGCGAAATACGTGCAATAATCGAGTGATACCATTTCATGCTTGTAACCTATACCCAATGCCTCGTATGGAGTGAATTAGTTTTGGCTCTTTAGAGCTTTCTCCTAATTTAGTTCGAATACGACTAATCAGCACATCTAAACTTCGGCTCTCATTCTCTTCATTCAGGCTTAGAGCACTCCCTAAGAGTTCAGCCCGTGAGACGACGCAATTATTTTTTTTAATAAGATGGGCGAGGACATCGAACTCTGCTGGAGTAAGCGTAAGGGGTGTGCCTTGAAAAAAGATGGTATGACTCTCCTCTTTTAGGTTTAAGGCCATAGGTGTTTCTTCATTGGGATTGTTGCTTTTCTTATAACGTCTAAGTACACTCATAATGCGAGCATAAAGCTCTTTAGGCTCGTAAGGCTTTGGCAGATAATCATCCGCACCTAGCTCTAATCCAATAATTTTATCTTCCAAATCACTGCGTGCTGAGGAGATAATAATGGGAATATCGCTTTTAGTTCGAATCTCTTTGCAAATTTCAAGCCCGTCCATTCCAGGTAAGGAGAGATCAAGGATAAGAAGGTCATATTTTTTAAGATTTAAGGCACTGATGCCAAGATAAGGGTCTTCGTAGTTTGTGACATTGATGTTATAACGTTTTAAAAAGTTCGATAAAATTTCTGCAAGTTCCGTATCATCTTCAATCATTAAAAGATTGGGTTGCATGGTGTATCCTTTGTTGTACTATCGTAAAATGATACGCTGTTTATTTGAATGATTTGTTAATATAAAGCCCACACAAAAGTTTTTCATTTGCCTCGTTTATGATGAACGTATGAAGCTCAAAAGGAATAGGTACACCCTCAAAATTAGGTAGTTCGATTTGATGAGTACAAAGTCCTTCATAACGGCATAAACGTTCTATTTCTGTTAGCTTTTCAGCTGTGGGAGGATCAAAAAGTAGCGTATCATTACGATGATGCCATGACTTAAAGCCAACAAATTTTTGAAAAGAGGCATTGGCGTAAATATAATGTCCTTGCGTATTTTTAATAAATCCAAGAAAAGGTACATTCTCTACAAAAGCACTAAAGCGTAGCTGTTTGGTGTTCTCTTTCATCTCTTTTAATTTTTCTTTCGTAATATCACGAACGGTACCAATCATACGAATAGCTTGATTTTGTGCGCCAACAATCGCTTTACCTCGAACCATAGTCCAGCGTACAGGTTCACTGTTACGAAGACGATGTTCAATGCAAAAAAAGTGGCTATTTCCATCTAGGTGCTTTCGTAATGCTTCATTGACACGTGCCATATCTTTGGCATCGACCATATTAAGCCATGCATTGAGTGTATGTGGTTCCTCATCGTTCGCATCATACCCCATGATTTTTTTCCATTTGGTTGAGTAAAAGAGGGTATCGCTTTTAGTATCCCAATCCCAAAGGGCTTCATCACAGCTTTCAAGGGCAAGTTCACACTGCTCTTTTTGTTTCAGCAGAAGCGTTTTTCGTTTATGCAACGTTTCCACATCATTTAGGGCATACATGAACACTTCTGTGTTATGTCGATTAAAAAAATTGGAGCTATGGATGAGCGTTGCTTTTTGGATGTTATTGTCATACATTAATTCTAAAAGAGTGCTACCATTGCGAGGTAAAGTCTCAAGGGCTTCAAAGGTAGGTTTTAAGAGTTCTGCAAAGGCAATTTTAAAGGCTTTATTGTAATACCATTGATGCTCTTTTTTGAAGGCAATGGGCAGTGAAATAGCAAAAAAAATCTCCTCTTCCGTAGAGCGTTCATGCTCTTCTTCAAGGTTGTTTCTTTGGAGTTTTTGAAGACGTAAAAAAAGCAGAACCAAGGCAATCAGTAAAAAGATAATAACAGCTATAAGCATGATATTAAGCATACTAACCTCTTTAGAATGAAAGTTTACTATTTTACATAGGTTTGCTTAAAATGGAGTATAGACGCTCTTAAAAGAGCGTCTTATAGGGGAATATTTATTTTAAAAGCTCTTTTTCACGTACCATAAACGGAACGCCTTTAATGCCAGCGCCAAAATATTTTTGTTTCAGTGCTTCAATGCGTCCCACTTCTTGATCACTGATTTTTTGCTCATAACTGACCGCTTCATCAAAGTATTTTTTCAAAATGGTAATTTTTTCCGCATCGCTTTTAACCTTAGCACTCTCATTGTAAATAAGTACGGATTTTTCTAAGGAGCTGCGTGCATGTACCGGTGTAAAGATAAGCTTGATATTGTTGGTAGTAAGACGTTGTTCAATTTGCATTAACTCTTGTCTACAGTAAGGACACTCAGGGTCAGTAAAGACAACTAAAGTCTCTTTTTTAGGGTCATTCCCTAAAGCAACAACATTTTTCTTTTCCTCTTTTTTGTAAAGAGCAGAAAGATTTTTTTGAAGCTCAGCCATTTCCATCATCTCTTTAATGCTTCCACCATGCTTAATGCTAATAACATCAGGGAAGATGAGATCGTCTTTGGTAAAAATACTCAATTTTTGAGAACGTGTACCATCACTTAGGTTTAGGGTTACAAAATCCATTCCCTCAATACCATCCGCTTTTTTACGAGAAACCACTTCGATTGTGATATTGGGAACTTGAATTGTTGATTTGAAATGTTCAACAATTTGTGCGTCTGTTGCTGCAAAAAGTGTGCTAGAAAGCAGGGCAACAAACCATAAAATCTGTTTTTTCATTCATTTTCCTTATGATTTTGCAGAATCTAATCTGCATGAAATGAGAGGTATTGTACAATAAAAAAAATAATACATTGTTAATCCAAAGGTTTTTAATGCACGAAAACATCGATAAACAGGGGCTTATAGAAGAAATCGAAAGGCTCATAGAATCTGATCCAAATGCGCCCATTTCTTCATTTTCAGTGATTTCATTTTTGGAAGTGAGTGATCTTCTTGCCATCAAAGAATCGCTTTTAAAGTCTAAAGAAAACCGCTCAGCAGAGAATGAAAAATGGTTTGATGCGCTATGTCAAAAGTAGATAAAAATCTTTACATGTAAATCTTATGCAACAGGATGAGTGATGATTTTATACCCTTCTCCTTTAACGGTTTCAATTAAATTAAAGGGGATTTTCGAGCGCAATTGTCTTACTAAAGAGCGCATTCTCTCTTCACTCACAATTTCATCATGATAAACATACGAAGCAATTTCATTAAAAGAGACAATATGTGGTGATTTTAAAAAGAGGTGTTTCAGCAACAGAGTCTCTTTTTTACCGAGTAAAATGTCATGGTCGTGGTAGACAAATTTTGCATTTTGGACATCGAAATAGACATCTTTAGCAATAAAAAAATTATTGTCATTCCAAATATCACATAGTTTATAAATACTAAATGTAATCTCTTCAGGTAAAAAATCTTTCACAATAACACAGTCGTAGCCTAGATAATAAAGGGGCTTAAATAAAGAAGGATGAGGGTTTTTTTCTAAAATAAGCAATACAGGGGCAATGCCACCAGTATTTCTAATAAATTTTAATATATTTGGATTTAGCGGGTCTTGTAAATTTAGTACAAAAAGCGAGTAGGTGTTTAATGCTTTTTCTTGCAAGAGTTCTGTCTCGCTGGTTAACTTCTTTACGTTCATTTTTAAGCGCAAACCATTAATATAAGTATCTAGTCTATTGGCTAAGTCTTTATCTGGTTCAAGAAGTATGATTTTCATAACAAATCCCCACTCTATTGTATCTTATGTAATAAGTATGGTTATAGATTTTAACTAAAAATAGCTTATTTTTTAATTTGATAAAAATTTCTTATATTTAAAAATTAAGAAATTTCTTATAATATGATCAAAATGGCTTAAAAAAATGGTGGCGGAAGCTTTACATGTAAAGCTTCCTTTTGAAGTAAAAAACAAAAAACAGTGAGGTTTTAGATGGTCTCTCCTGCAATTAAGCCAAAGGTTAAACAATCCGTAACAGCAACCGTACCTAAACGGCTTGCACCATGTGTCCCTCCAGTCACTTCGCCTGCTGCAAACAGACCAGGAATTGGTTTGTTGGTATTAGCAGAAATAACACGTGCACTGGTATCAATTTTTAAACCACCCATTGTATGGTGAGGTTTTGGCATCAAACGAATCGCGTAAAAAGGCCCTTTCATATCAATAGGGGCAGCCTTTAAATCTTTAAGGGTTTGTTTTTTAAATTCATCCTCCTTTCCTGCAAGAGCTGTTTCATTGTATTTTTTAACACTCTCTTTCAGTGCATCAGTTGGGATTTTGTAGTTCGCTGCTAAAGCATCAAGCGTATCAAATTTTTTCATAACGCCTGTTGCTAAGCCTTTGTCGACTTGAGGATAGATTTGTGGTCCAAAAGTATTGTAGGTACCAATAACAACGGGATATGCTTTTGGCGCTTCTCTTAAAATGACATACTCAGCGTCCGCTCTTGTTTTACGATCGGCCATTTCGTTCATAAAACGTTTACCGTTTCTCACATCTACAGCGATTCCGTGAACAAAAAGACCTTGTTGGGTTAGAAGTGGGGCTACACCAAAACCTCTCTCATCTGGGCTTGCCCATGGTCCTTGTTGAATCCAGTCAATATGCACAGGCATTGCACCAATTTGGAAGGCTTTAAGCATTGCACCTGCAGTTGCGCCATCGTGGTTGGTTGCATCTTGATCTTCTGCAATTCTAGGGTCTTGCATTTTTCTAAAAACTTTATCCATCGCAAAACCACCGCTGGCTAGAATAACACCTTTTTTCGCACGGTATACTTTTTTCTCGCCGCTTTTATTTTCAATATCGTCATTGAGTAAATTTTTATCGAAGCGGTAGTTAATACGTGCAGTGACACCTAAAACAGCGGTACCATCATTACTCATGACAAAGTCATCCATTTTAGCACGTGTAAGAATCTTGCACCCTGGTAATTTTTCAACAAACGCTGCCATAGGTTGAATAATGCCTGAACCACTCATGTTTTCAGTGACTAAGGTACGAGGTGCGGAGTGACCACCAAACCATGCAGGTTTAACATCTTGAAATTTTGCACCGCATTTAAGCGCAAACTCAAGAGCATCGTTAGAGCGTTTAACAATGGTTTGAAGCATTTCAACATGGTTAATACCCAAACCCGCTTTTAAACAATCGGCAATAAATTTTTCACCCGAATCCTCAATACCATGTTTCTTTTGGTATTTGTTCATAGGAACGGCCATACCGCCACCGTTAATAACAGAATTTCCACCAACACGTCCCATTTTTTCTAAAATAAGAACTTTATAGCCTCTCTCAGCCGCTTTAGCCGCAGCTGCTAGACCTGAAAAACCTGTACCGATTACGACAACATCGTATTCTTCATCAAATTTAACATCTTTTTCTGTGGGTGCTGCTGCCATTGCTTGGCTTGCGCTAAGCATGGCACCAGCTGCTCCTAGTGCACCTAATTTGAGAGCATCACGTCTTGACATGGTCTCTTGACTCATTGTAACTCCTTTTTTTAAAGTGGTATTATTATTTCTAGCTGAATTATACTAATTAATTAAGATGTTTAATGTAAGATTTTTTTTGAACGCTTATTGAAAAAACGATTTAAAAAGAGACTTTTTTAGCTAAATTTTAGAAAAGTATTTAAAGTGTTGTAAGAATTTGATATCCTTTTCCATTGACGGTTTTAATACAATCGAGTGGAAGTTTGCTACGAAGTTGTTTGACAAGCGCTCGAATACGCTCTTGTGTGATGATTTCATTATGGTAGACAAAGGAAATAATCTCATTCCACGTTACCACATGAGGCGATTTTAAGAAGAGGCATTTAAGCAGTAAGGACTCTTTCCGACCAAGGAGTATAGGTTCATCTTTGGTAATAAACATTCCTTGCTTGCAATCAAAATACATACCATTGCGTAAAAAGAAGACGTCATTATTCCAAATTTCACAGAGTTTATAGATACGAAAAACCATCTCTTCAACATAAAAAGGTTTAATAATCACATCGTTATAGCCAAGATAATAAAGAGTTTTAAGCATTAAAGGCTCTCCCATGGGCTCCAATAGCAGTAAAATAGGGGCATACCCTCCGTTCTCTCGAATAAAATCCATCACTCGAGGGTCGGCTGGATTTTTGAGATTGAGTACAAACAAAGCATACTCTTCTAAATGAGATGATTCATCAAACAGTTCTTGTTTATTGTAGGCTTTGCGAATGGTGATTTTTAAACGGCAGTTGTTGAGGCAGGTGTCTATGCTATCTTGTAGGGTTTTATCAGATTCAAGGACAAATATTTTCATTACGTATCCATTAGGAGAGAATTTCTTTACATGTAAAGCCTAAAAAGTTTTACATGTAAAGAAATAAAAAAGGGTTTGGCATATTTATGCCAAACCTTAAAAGAGGAAAAATTAGAAATTGTATTTAAGGTAAAAACGTCCATAAAGGAAATCATCATCTCCTGAAACGTGATCATACGTACCATAACCTGCCCATAGACGTGTAGAGAATCCTTTTAATGCACCACTAAAGGCATATTTGAGGTCGAGATTAATCTCATCGGCGCCATCAAGATTCATACCAGCGTTGGCAATACCTTTGTCACTTTGGTCATAATGTGCGTATTTTAAACCTGTGCTAAGACCAGGGACTCCAAAACCATAAATGGCTTCAACAGAGTACGCATCGACACCCGCAAAAATAGCATTGTTAGTCAGCATATCGGTATATGCAATGGTATCAGGCACGTGACCAAATGTTCCTGGGAAGTTAGCTTCTTCATCCACCGTGGTGTACGCCACATTGACTTTTACACCAGAGAGTTCAGTACCGACTTTAAAGCCATAGAGTCGTGCATCATCACCACCCACTGTCGTAGAATTAGGAGCAGGTATTCTCATAATGTTACTATCATAATCAGCACCCGCATAAGTCATTGCTAATGAAAGAGGGAAGCTAATCGGTAGTTTGTATTCTGCTTGTAAATAGTATTGGTCATACCCACCAGCACCAACAAACACAGGCGCATCGTAAAAACGTGCATCTTCATTGGTTGTCATGTATTGACCATCAACTTTTAAGCCCTTAATGCTTTTGTTGACAAAGAAAAGTGAGTAAATGCCATCTTTTAAGTGGTCGTCTTTTTGGGTTGGTGTGTTTCGTGCATCACTGCCATAACGCATTTGCCAATCTTGAATGTACATGAGTTTAACCATGGTATCAGGAATTTCATTGATGGTTAATACCGCTGCATCAAACGAGTCTTCCAAAGCAAACGCAGAACTGGTCATGATAAGAGGTGTTTTGATTTTTTGACGACCAATCATAATGTTTGATTTGGAGTAGGTGTACTGAATGTACGCTTCTGAGAGAAGGGTTGTACTGACAGAGTTACGTTCATCATCTTCGCTAGCGATTTGGACTGCACCCGTGCCTGTGTTATCATGCTTATGGAATCCTAAGTCATGTGCGGATTGAAATGCCATACCGAGTTTAAAGCCATACAAACTATCGGTGACGTATTTGAGTTCTGCGGCGACGGAACCAACATTGACATTATTGACGGGATTGGTTTGTGTTGTTGCATCGCTCTCTGAGCCTGCGGTGTAGACAAAACGTAATTCGCCAGTGGTTTTGCCGTTTTTAAATGCATCGGCAAGAGTGTCTGCTGCTTGCGCCATACTGCCAAGTGTGATGAGCGCTGCAAGAGATAATTTAACGAGTTTCATATTTCTTCCTTGTTCCATTTATCTTTGTGTGTTCCACAAAGTAAAGTAAACCTGCCCATCGCTACTGTAAACCTAAAGAGGCAACGGGCTGCCTTGTGCCCGTTACTTCAAAGTTTCGCTGAGTTTTTTCTCAACTTCCTCTTTTTGCTTATCTAATTTACCGTTGTAATAAGGATACTCAGGTTTGTAATAGTTCAACATTGATTTAAGCCCATGATGTCCTACTTCTGCGTGGCATGAAGCACATCCAATCTTTTTATCAGTGTTTTTAAGGCTCTCATAATGCGCATGCATTTTTAAACCTTTAGCACTGATGTTGGTATTGGTTTTGTAGTTGGTATGACAACCAATACATCCCTCATCTTCCACAAAATGCTCTTTGTTAGCACGGTTTGCATGCCAATCAATAGCATCAGGATTACCAAAAAAGTGAATAGCACCTTCAACCACACCATTTCTAGCTTTGGTTGCAATGTATGCTAGAACATTGTCATGTGGTAAGTGACACGTGACACAGGTAACTTTAATACCTGTTTTACCAGCTCCACCGTGTACATCATTATGATACGCTGCCACCATAGGAGCCATTTCATGACAGACAATACAAAACTTATCATCACTGGTTCGATGAAGTCCCTCATACATTGCAAGAGAAAACAAAAGACCAATGAACACACCCGCTGCGCCAAAGAGGAAAAGTTTGCTCTTGATAAACAAAAGAATTTTTTTCATCATGGTGTCTCCCTCATCCATAGCTTCACATCATTACTGTGGCAGCTTAAACACATATTGTCAGATTTTTGGTGTTCAAAGTGACACTCATCACAATAAAGTTTTGGACCATCGTGAATGGAATTGTGCGGATTGACATGTAATGTATCCATAAATTTAAGTCGCTCTGCCAAATATACTTTTGACTTATGACAGGAGAGACATCCCTCATCCCCAATCAATTTAAAATTTTCAGGGTTGTCGCCTTGATTCTCATGACAATCTGTACACTTCAATGAGAGTTTGGCATGGTGGGCTTTGATAGGAAACTTTTCTTTCATTTCTGCACTAATAGGTATCTCTTTTGCAGGAGACGGAGTTGCCGCCTCGCTGCCAATAAGAGACATAGCGCTTAGAAGAAGAAAAACTCCTATAGAAAAAAGAGTTTTTTTGCTACGCATGATTAGATGTTTTCTCCTGCTACCATACCAAATACAAGACAATCTGCAATCGCACAACTACCCAATCGGCTTGCACCGTGTGTTCCACCTGTGACTTCGCCTGCGGCATAAAGACCTGGGATTGGTTTATTTGTGTTTGCTGAGATAACTTGTGCTTTGACATTGATTTTTAAACCACCCATAGTATGGTGAGGTTTTGGCATCAAACGAATACCGTAGAATGGTCCTTTCATTTCAATCGCTTCTTTGCCTTTTACATCTTTGAGTGATTGTTTTTTGAATTGATCTTCAACGCCATTTTTAGCATCTTCGTTGTATTTTTTGATGGTCTCTTTAAGTGCATCGGCTGGGATTTTGTAGTTAGCTGCTAATGCATCAAGGGTGTCAAATTTTTTCATAACGCCAGATGCAAGACCTTTTTCAACCGCTGCATAGACTTGCTCATCAAAGGTGTTATACGTACCAATGGCTACTGGGAATGCTTTTGGATCTTGGTGTAAGATAACATACTCAGCGTCTGCTCTTGTTTTTCTATCTGCCATTTCGTTCATAAAACGTTTACCGTTTCTAACATCAACCGCAACACCTTTTACAAAAAGACCTTGTTGAGTTAGAAGTGGTGCTACACCAAAACCTCTCTCATCTGGGCTTGCCCATGGTCCTTGTTGAATCCAGTCAATATGCACAGGAAGTGCTCCGATTTGGAAGGCTTTAAGCATTGCACCCGCTGTTGCACCCTCATGGTTGGTTGCATCTTGTGTAGGAATGATACGTGGGTCTTGAAGTTGTCTATAGACTTTATCCATAGAAAAACCACCACTTGCCAAAATAACACCTTTTTTCGCACGGTAAACTTTTTTCTCACCTGATTTGTTTTCAACATCGTCACTTAAGAGTTTGTTGTCAAAACGGTAGTTTGTTCTAGCTGTAACACCCACAACACTTGTACCATCAGCACTCATTACAAAATCATCAAATTTTGTACGTGTCATCAATTTACAACCAGGAAGTTTCTCAACAAATGCAGCCATTGGTTGAATGATCGCAGAACCGCTCATGTTTGACGTAACAATAGTTCTTGCAACAGAGTGACCACCAAACCATGTTGGTTTTTTACCTGCTTGGAATGTCGCACCACATTTAACCGCAAAGTCATATGTCTCTTGTGCACGTTTACCGATAACTTCTAGCATCTCAACGTGGTTAATACCAAGACCCGCTTTAAGTGCATCTTTAATAAAGAGTTCTGCAGAATCTTCAATACCAAATTGTTTTTGATCTCTATTGTTTGGAACTGCAAATGCACCACCGTTAATAACAGAGTTGCCACCCACACGACCCATTTTCTCTAAAATCAGAACTTTTAAGCCTCTCTCTGCTGCTTTTGATGCAGCTGCCAGACCTGCAAAACCTGAACCAACAACGATTACATCGTATTCTTCATCAAATTTAACATCTTTTTCTGTGGGTGCCGCCGCCATTGCTTGACTCGCACTCAGCATCGCAGCTCCCGCACCTAGAACACCTAACTTAAGAGCGTCACGTCTTGACATCATCTCTTTACTCATGGTAAATCTCCTCTTTATTTAAATTGTTTTTTACTTCAAGCTTAATTCTAACAACTAGCTGTGATATTTAATGTGAGATATGAGTAAAAAATTTGTTTCGCTCAAAAGGTGTTACTTTTTTCATAATATATGGAAAAGTGAGCATTCTTTTAAAAATTTTTAAGTCCCTAAAATAGGTAATTTTGTTTTAAATTGAAGAATAAGGAAAGATTTTACATGTAAAATCTTTCCTTAAAGAAAATTGAGAAGTTTAATGGAGTTTAGAGAAAGATACGACGGTTTCCCTCTTTCTTAATGTCGTCAAAATTATCAAGGTAATCAAGGTAAGCAACGAGATATTTTCGACTCATATCGAAGTGTTCTTTAAAATTTTTAATCTCAATGCCATTTTCTTTGCGCATAATCTCACGTAAATGAGCCATCATGGCGCTGAGTGCTGGTGTGGTGATAAAAAGGTTGTGCTCTAGGCGCACCACTTTTTTGGCACGGGTGAGGCTTTTAAGTGCATCATCGCCCATTTTACGGTCAATGTCTAAATCATCGTAGATATTATAAGGAGCATCTGGCGTAAATTCACCTTGCTGTAAAATGCCATAAATCCTATCTTCAATGAGTGTTTCAAGGTTGTCAATGTCAATATTCGCATTTTTATACACACCATTCACAAAATCAAGCATTCCCTCTGCGCTGAGTTTTTTAAGCACATGCTCAATAAAGAGCGCACTTGCCCATTTGAGTTTGAGGGAGAGCGATGTTGCAGAGAGTAGGGCATAGCTGTTTTTCGCATAAATTCCTCGAATAATGCTCTCCAATTCGTTTTGCATTTGAATGGGGTAAAGAACTAAACCTTTTTCATCCACAAAAACATTCTCCATCTCCCGTGCAATAGTAAGGGCTTCATCGTGATTGAGTCCAAAGCGTTGGTTCGAGGAGATGAGTCCAAAGCCGTGTTTGTGCATGTGAACTAATATCGAAAAGGCACTTTTATAAGCTTTTTCATTGAGTGCTTTGAGCAGTTCAAGTTTGAGTTTCTTTTTCATGGGGTCGTTGATGGGATTAAGAATGCGTCCTCCACCAATGGTTCGCCCACTCGCACAGATAATAAAGGGTTCATCGTAGACTAAAAAGAGGGTATGGTTAAATTGCAATTTAGCATAACCAGATGTAGTCGATTCTTCAGTTTCATAAAAGAGAATACGTGCTTCAACTTGTTTCGTACCTACATACATAATGACTTTGCTGTTATGTTTAAGGCTGTGCCCTCCGATGCTCTCTAGCCATACGTCTGCTACATCAAACCCTCTGATGTACCCTTTTTTACACAGTAAAGCCCCTTTTTCAAATGAGGTTTTTTGGGCACTTTGAAGATTAATAGCAGTTCGCTGAGACGCATAAGCAGACTCTACATCGTGGTCATGCACTTGGAGGTTACGAATCAGGAACTCTTTTTCAAGTTCGGGAGCGTAAATTTTCTCTCCTACTTTAATGGTTCCATCCAAAACCGTTCCTGTGACAACCGTACCCGCACCTGCGATAGAAAAACTTCTATCGACGTAGTAGCGAAAAAGCCCGTTACTCTTTTTAGGAGTCACAGGGAGGGCAAAGAGGGCGTTTTTGAGTCTTTCAATGCTGGAGGGCTCATAAATACTCACAGGAATAATTTCGACTAAGTGAAGGTTTTTGAGGGTTTTAAAATGCTCAATGATTTCAAATTTTCGCTCTTCAATGATGGCTTCACTGGCAAGATCTTTTTTGGTAAGTGCTACGATAATATTCTTTACATGTAAAAGATTGAGAATCTCTAAATGCTCTTTACTTTGGGGCATAAGACCCTCGTTGGCATCAACCACTACCAAGCTGGCATCAAAACCAAAAGCGCCTGCAATCATGTTTTTTAAGAGTTTCTCATGTCCTGGTACATCTATGAATGCCACATTTTTTTCTTCGTTTTGCATGGAAGAAAAGCTTAGATTTATGGTAATGCCTCGGCGCTTTTCCTCTTCTAAACTATCGCCTTCAAAGCCTGTAAGAGCAGTGATGAGTGCGGTTTTTCCATGGTCAACGTGACCTGCGGTTCCAACAATACTGTATTGCATATATTATCCTACTATCTGTTTAATGATGTCAATTAAAAGCACTTCATTGTGCGGAAGAATGGTGCGAAAATCGAGTAGAAATTTATCTTCTTCAATGCGACCAATGACTAATTTTTCACGAAATTTTCTCTCCAAAACGGTTGCTTTTCCTTTTACATGTAAAGCTATGGTAGGAAATTTTCGATTAGGCAGAGTGCCACCTCCCATATAGGTTTCACTTGGCATGATGTCACAATACGCTTTACCCACCGCCTCTTTTACATGTAAAGCTCTTTGACTGAGTTCTTCAATGCTTCGAAAGAGTAACCACAAGGTAGGAATACTCTCCCACTCTTCTTTGAGATAAGCTTTAATACTCTCTTCTAAAAGGCTCAGCGTAATTTTATCGACACGAAGCATCCGTAGAAGTTGGTTTTGTTTAAGCGTTGCAATCAAATCCGCACGCCCTGCAATAATGCCTGCTTGCACGCTGCCAAAGAGTTTATCGCCACTAAAGCTAATGAGGGAGGGATTACATGTAAGAATTTCGCCTAAGGAGTGCTCACGATTGCCTAAGTTGTAAGGGAGTTTTGGAAGATAGCCACTGCCAAGGTCATAGTAGTCTAAGAGGGCGTGTTGGCTTGCAAGCGCTTTAATCTCCTCATACGCAACCGCTTCACTAAACCCCTCAATGGAGAAGTTGGACTGGTGCACTTTCATAAGCATTACCGTGTTTTCATTGATAGCGTTTTCATAATCACGTTTTTTCGTTTTATTGGTTGCTCCCACTTCGCACAAAAGCGCACCGCTGTGTTTCATCACTTCAGGAATACGAAAACTCCCTCCAATTTCGACCAATTCACCTCGTGAGACGACGACTTCTTTTTGTTTGGCAAAGGTGTTTAAGATAAGAAAAACAGCTGAAGCGTTGTTATTGACCACCAAAACATCTTCTACGCCTAAGAGGGTTTTGAGATGGTGACTCACATGCTCATAGCGTTCGCCTCGGCACCCTTCTTCTAGGTTGTATTCAAGATTTGAGTAGTTGCAAATGACTGAACTTGCACGATCAAGCAGGGTTTTAGAGATAAGACTTCTGCCCATATTGGTGTGTAAAATAACGCCTGTGGCATTGATAAGAGGTTTTAAAGAGGGTTCAAACAGTTGATCGTATGCCTTTTTGATTTTATCCATTAATGCCTCTTCTTCAAAGCTGTCAATCTCTTTATGTAGGAGCGCATGGCGGAGGGCTTCTATGTGTGTGCGTGCTATTTTCATCAGTAAAGTAGGATTGCACCCTTCAAAGAGCGGATGGCTTAGGCATTTGTCAATTTTTGGAAGGGCTCTTAGGTAATTCATGCATCCTCCGGAAGCGGAAGTTTTGTTTCGTCAAAACAGTATTTTTTATTTTGAATTTTGGTCAAAATCCCTTGATCACCGAGTTGTTTAAAGAGTTTAATCACCGTGGGTTTGCTCACGTCAACTTGCTCCATAATTTCACTGTAAGAGTAATTGAGCATATTTTCATTGTCTAAATTTTTAATGATAAAACGAATAATTTCAACCTGTTTGCTATCGGTCACGGCGGAGATAGTTTTAATAATATTGTACGAGCGTTCAATCTCTTTGGCTTGAATTTTAGGAAGCAGAACATCGTGCAAGGAATTTAAAAGCTCTTTGATGTTGACGGGTTTAATCAAGTAGTTATCGACACGCAATTTTATGGCATCTAAAAGGTACTCCGTATCGCTAAAAGCGGTAGTGACAATGGAGGGAATTTCTAAGTCTAAGTCGTTTTTGATTTTGCGTAAAAAATCAAGCCCATTGCCATATTTTAGATGAATATCGGTGATAATAACATCGACTTTTTCTTGTTTGATAATCGTACATGCTTCATCAATGTTAGAAGCTGGATAAATCACTTTGACAAAATCTTCTAAAATAGAGGTTGTGTGTTTGAGTAAATCAACTTCATCTTCAAGATAGAGTACACTAAAGCTTCCTAATAATTCAAAATTACGCTTGTTCATGGTTAACCTCTTCAGTGGAGTGATAATTTTTAGGAATCGTAATCGTAAACATGGCACAAGACCAGAGTTTTGTGGTGTTTAATTTATGGCGAATATTCTTACATGTAATCTTGCCATCCATATGTTTTTCAACCATTTGTTTTGACATAAAAAGTCCGATACCTGTTCCAACACTTTTATGTTTGGTGGTAAAGTAAGGATCAAAGACTTTAGGAATAATATCACTTTTTATGCCTCCACCGTTATCAATCACATTAATATAAATCGCCTGTTCGTTCTCTTTGGCAATAATATGAATAATGCGCTGGGGTAATTCGGTTTTGCTGGCTAAAACATCTTTAGAGTTTCCAATGAGATTTAGTAGGACATGAATGAGCTCATTTTTAAATCCAAAGACACGTAAATCTTCTTTAAGAAAAAAGTTCAAGGTAATCTCTTCACGTTCTAATTGGTATTTAGAAAGCTCAATTGATTTTTGAATCACCTCTTTTAGGCTGAACTCTTTTTTGCTTTTGTTTGGATTAAAGAAGGTACGAAAATCCTCTAGGGTATCGGACATATTTTGAGCCAGCATTTGCGCATCTGCTACACGGCTACTTACAAATTCTTCGGTGAGCTTTTTTGCCATAAATTTGCTCTCAAAACTTTGAATAATCATCATCAAAGAGCCAAGCGGTTGTCTCCATTGGTGTGCAATGTTTTGGAGCATCTCCCCAAGGCTTGCAAGACGAGCTTGTTGAAACATGATGTTATCTTTTTTACGGCTGTTTTCAACCTCTTTTTTAATGCGCAGTTCCAATGAGTCGTTGAGTGAGCGTAACTCTTTGGTCTTGAGTGAAATATTTTCCTCAAGGTAGTGGTTCAGGTTTTCAAAATGCTTGATAATAATAAAAAGCACCATTGAGATAAAAAAGAAAATCAGACCAATAAGAAGAATAAGCATAAACGTACTGGTTTGAAAAAGCTTATCGTTAATTTGTTTCTCAGTAATGGACTGTTTAAGGTGGGTGGTAATGAGACTGGAGAGGTAGATATTTAAGGAGTTTGTCTCAAGCATAATTTCATCCATAATCCATGTTTCGTTTTTAAGGGTATTGTTTTGAAGGAGATTAAGCATGCTGTTCATTTTTGTATCGAGGTCATACATTTTAAGATTGATTTTTTCAATGATACCTTGCTGAAAAAGAGTTTTTTCTGGAATTTTAGGCGAGACTAAAAAAAGGCTCAACCAACGGCTTGCAAAATAGGGAAGTCCACCAATATGATGGCTAATGGAGTATTGGTAACTTTCCCATTGTTTGTGGGTAATTTGTTGGGCAAGTTGAATGACCTCAATGGCATCAGTATTGCTAATTTGTTTTTGCTTGATGTCATGAATGGTTTCATTGATATTGACACGGTAAATATCTTTAATTTCTTCTAAATCCACTTGCGGTTGGGTGTGCTTTTGAAACAGGGTTTCATAGTCATACTTTAGGGCAAAAATAGAAACGAACATTAAAAAACCAATGGTCATAATACCGCTTAAAATAATCACAATAAGAATTTTGGTTTTATTGGAAAATTTGATGGTTTCTAGTTTTTGATTGATAAGGGTAAAAAGCTTCATGTTAGTATTCATACTTTTGGATAATTTCAAATTTTTCTTTTACATAGTGTGAAATGTAGACTTGATTGAGCAGTTGTGCATTGCGATAAGAAAGCGGTATGCTATCGAGTGTTTGTCCATTGAGGCTTTTAAGGTGTGCTAAAAATTTATCATGAGTGATACTGCCATGAATATTTTGAAGGGCTTGGACGACTGATTTTGCCGCAAGAAAACTCTCAAAAGAGGCTAAAGAGGGTTTGGCATCAGGGTAATAAAATGAGAGTAGTTTACGGTATTCAAGCCCTTCTTTAGAGTAAAAATCATCGCAAGAAGGAACGGTTTGCGAAAAAAGAAGGTTTTTTCCATTGCCTTTTAACTCTTGCATCAAGGCATTTGCATTGACAAAAGAGATGGAACAAAAAATAGGTTGGTGGGAAAAAGAGCTTTTAACTTTTTCAATAAAGCGTGCGGTGGGTTTGTACGCTCCTACTAAAATAATGGCTTCAGGTTTCGCTCCTTCAATTTCATGGACTGCATGACGAATAGAGAGTGTATTACGTTTGTAGGTGCCCTCAGCACTGAGTTGAAGATTGCGTTTAGCAAGTGCTTGTGCTAATGCAATGTAGCCCTCTTCACCGTAATCATCATTTTGATAAAAAATAGCAAATTTTGTAATTTTCTTTTGTGTGGTTAAATACTCAACCAAAGCATCCATCTCTTGTGCGTAAGAGCTTCTAAAATTCACAATATTTTCATGCTCAGTGTTTCGTAAAAATGAAGCACCTGTATAAGGAGCAATAAATGGAATATTGCTGTGCGAAATTAGAGGCAAAATCCGTTTAACCGTAGGCGTTCCTACAAAACCAAAAAGGGCGAAAACATCATCTTTTTGAATCAATTTAAGGGTGTTGTAAAGCGTGTTTTCAGGCTCATATTTATCATCGTAATGAATAAATTGAATGTGTTTATTTTGAATGCCACCTCTGGCATTAATATGACTAAAATAGGTATTGGCACCAATAACAATATCTTTTCCAAGATCAGAATTAATACCACTGAGTGGCAGAGACGTTCCTAGAACAATGGCGTTTTTTTCATGTTTTTGTGTAATGTGCATAAAAACAAAACCACAAAGGAGGAAAAAAAGTAGAGTGCTGCTAAGAATCAGAAAATTTTTATTGACCAAAATAGACGACCTTATAGGGTATGGATGTGTTCAATTATAGCGGAAGAAGATTAACGAAAGCTAAGAGGAAAAGGCATTTTATACCGTTATATAGCTTATTTATATAGCGTTTTCCAAGGAGACATTTTTTATCTTGTTAAGATCCATTTAATCCAAATCATTTTACAATTCGGTAAATTATACTTTACCACCTAATGGATATAACATGCAAAAAGAGTACATATTCTACGATACCGTTGGTATTGATTTCCCTCTTGATGAAGCAATAGAACTTGTAAAAAGCCCTGTTGATGGCGATTTTTTAGTTTCCAATCATCCTGATGTTGAGGCAGTTATGTATGCGCCTGAGATTAACTTTTATCTTGAAAAATCACACGATAGCATTGCAAAAAAAATAATGAACCTTACCAAACTTTATGCTATTCGCTCTGTTGGATTTGATTTTGCACAAGATGTAGATTACACTCAAGACGTAGGTAAAAAGCTACTAATTGTAACAGATGATAATGCACATGAAGCCCTTAAGTCCACATTGTTAGAAGAGGGCTATACAGGTATGTTACTTTCTCCCTTAATGATTTTAGATGTTAATGGACATATTGGATCTTTACATGTAACGCTTAAAAAAGAGGACGAACTCTTAGAATTAGAGTGTGATCAAATTATTTGGTGGAATGCTCCGAAGTTTGCCATGAAACAAAGTGGCGTGTATGATCCTGCTTTGATAGGTTTAGACGAAGCGTTAAAAACCCTTCGTGAGCGAACGGGTGAATACCACTATAAAAACTATATTAGTTATGACCCTTCCATTTGCCAATACCATGAACGTCGTGAGGAGATTTGTGGTAAGTGTGCGGAGGTGTGCCCAACGGTTGCCATTTTAAAAGAGGATGAGACCAAGCATCTGGTTTTTTCGCACATTGATTGTCATGGCTGTGGGGGCTGTGTGAGCGTATGCCCTAGCGGTGCGCTTGATTATACTCAGATGCCACGCCTTGCGTTTACCCATTTGAGTGATTATTTTAGAGAAACAATTCCTTTGATTATCCCGCATAAGATGGATTTAGGTTTGATTGATATTCCACTTCGTGAGGGTGTGCTTCCTTTGATGATTGAGGGAGAGAAGTATTTGCATGAGGCACATCTATTGAATTTACTTCAAACCAGTGGCAATCCCATCATTTTTTACACCGATTTTATCTCTAAAGGTACGGGTGATGTTATTCGCATCCTGAATGAAATTTTTGAGAAAAAGTACCATAAAAAAGCCATTTATATCTGTGAAACTACAGAAGAATTAGCCTCTGTTTTTGAAACGTTGCAGAGCATTCCTGAATGCTGTTATGGCATTAATGAGACAGGGCTTCGCAAACGTGAAGTTTTTTCTGCTCGTTTGGCGCATTTGGTGGGTGAAGAGGATTTGGGTGTGGTTAAGACGGGTGAGCATGTGCATTATGGTGACATTAGCATTGATGCAGATAAATGTACGCTTTGTTTAAGTTGCGTGGGAGCCTGTAACGTAAGGGCCCTAACGGCACATCCTGAGGATAATAGTCTTCGCTTTAATGCTTCGATTTGTACGAATTGTGGTTATTGTGAAGTGACCTGTCCTGAGAAGGATTGTTTACATGTAATAAAAGATGAAATTCATCTCCAACCCAGCTGGTTTTCACAACGCATTATGGCGCACGATGAGCTGTTTGCCTGTGTGGAGTGTGGTAAAGAGTTTGCCACACGCAAATCGGTTGAAAAAATTATGGCTATTATGACCCCACTTTTTATGGGGGATGAGGTCAAACTTCGAACATTGCAGTGCTGTGCAGATTGCAAGCCAAAAGTGATGTTTAAAGCGCATATGGAAACTGAGATGAAAGAGGTTAAAAATGGATAAAAAAGCAATCAATCAAGCCCGTTCGTTGTACTACATTTTTTTTGCGAAAATGTTGGATTTTTCTTCTACGGATGAGGGTTATAAAGATATTGAGACCTTGCTTCCTGTATTTCTCTCCAATCCTTTGGATGAGAGCAGTTATGAAGCGTTAGAGGCAATTCAAGAGAAAATTAAAACAGAGGGTTTTAGCGCATTAAGAGCGGAGTATGATGAGGTGTTTGTTTCACCTGAAAGCTCGTTTATTCCTTTGAGTGCATCCTACTATGATGAGGGAAGAGACGATGGTCAAAAACGGGTAAAAGCTGCTGGTTTGGTGCTTCGTTCCAAATTTAGACGTAACAAACCTTTATGCAATGACTCTGAAGATCAAATGGTTTTTGCGTTTCGTTTTATGTCAACTCTCATTCAAGCAGGGATTGAAGGAGATGCAGAGAGTTTAACGTTGGCACATACCTTTTTTGCTGAGATTTTAAATGAGTGTCTTGATGATTTTGCGGAGCTTCTTTTTATGCATGAAAAGAGTGTGTTGTTTAGAGAAACAGCTATTGTTTTAAAAGCTTTTTGTGATTTTGAACGTCTCTATTTGGATGTGGCACCTTCTCAAAAAGTTGCAAGTGCGCATCGTGTGAGTGCGGTCATTCAAACCGATAGAAAGCCTTTAACACAGCGAATTCGCCGTAATTTGGATGAAATTGTTTTATAAATAAATATGCTATTTTTGCATATTTAAGACTCTTTTTGTCTTTTAATATGCAAATTTAGCATAATACTATAAAAGCGTTATGCGAGGAGAAAAACCCTCTTTTTGCATAACTCTTTTAAGGGTGAAAAACTGATTCCTATTTTAGGAAAAGGAGGCATAGAATTATGCACGAGAACAGAAGGGACTTTTTAAAGAAAGCCCTTGGAACATCAGCGGTTATTGCAACGGCTGGGGCGAGTGTGGCTTTAGCGAGTGCTAAGGGTGACACAAAAGGCAACAATGGTGTTGTTTATGGAAAATCTCCCAAAAAAGAGATTTTGTATAAAGAGACAAAAGAGTGGGAACTCTACTATAAGAGAACCAACTAGATTTCTCGCAAAATTCTATTCGTGGGGAACAAAAGCACTAAGGGTGCGTGGGCATTCTGCCGAAGAAAACCCAGTGTTAACGTAGTTTTTAGAGCTTTGCTTTAAAAATGTATCAAGAGTTCAAAGAACTCTATAAAACTTAGGAGACAGTATGAGTAAAACAGAAACCCAAATACTCTCCTCTAGCAAAGTAGGAAGACGTTCATTTTTAAAAATGGCGGCTTTAGGAACGGCTAGTTTTGGAGCAGGAAATCTTCTTGCAAAAGAAGAGAAGATTAGAGCGGCGAGTGCGGAAGAGGTTAAAAATCCATTTCCAGGCTCAAAAACAGTAAAAACCATCTGTTCGATTTGTTCAGCAGGATGTGGTATAAAAGCTGAAGTGCAAAATGGTGTATGGGTAAGACAAGAACCTGCACATGACCATCCTATCAGTGAGGGAAGCCATTGTTGTAAAGGAACCGATCAAATTGATTTGACCAAATCCAAACAACGTATCAAATACCCAATGAAAAAAGAGAACGGTAAATGGCATCGTTTAACATGGGATCAAGCGATTGAGGAAATCTCTTCTAAAATGTTAAAAATTAGAGAAGAAAATGGTCCAGATACTGCAATGTTCCTAGGTTCAGCAAAATTTAACAACCAGCAGTCTTACTACTTTAGAAAGTTTGCTGCATTTTGGGGTTCCAACAATATCGATCACGTAGCTAGAATCTGACACAGTGCTTCCGTTGCCGGTGCGGCAAATACATGGGGTTACGGTGCTATGACAAATCACTTTGGTGATATTGTTGCAAATTCTAAGTTAATTATGATGGTCGGAGCAAACTCTGCCGTTGCCAATCCAATTGGATTTAAACATTTCTTACAAGCCAAAGATAGAGGCGCGAAGTTGATCGTGGTTGATCCTATCTTTACACGCAGTGCTGCAAAAGCGGATATTTATGTTCGTATTCGTCCTGGTACAGATATTGCGTTTGCGTATGGACTTTTACATGTAATCTTTAAAAACGGTTGGGAAGATAAAGATTTTATCGATCATAGAACCTATGCGATGGATCAAATCCGAGCTGAAGCTGCGAAATGGACACCTGAAGAGGCGTCTAATGTATCAGGTGCTTCTGTTGCACAAATTCTTGAAGTAGCAGAATTGTATGCTAAAACCAAACCTGCTGCTATTGCATGGTCTTTAGGAATTACACAACACTCTGTGGGTAGTTCAAACACCAGAATTCTTCCAATCTTAGCGCTTGTGACAGGGAATGCTGGAAAAGCAGGTGGTGGTTGTCAAATTATTCGTGGACACGATAATGTTCAAGGTGCCACCGATATGGCAAACCTCGCGGATTCTCTTCCAGGATATTATGGTCTTGGAAAAGCGGCATGGGAATACTATGCAAAAACATGGGGTGTCAGCTTAGAGTATCTTCAAAGCCGTTTCCATCCTGAACTTGATGCCAAAGGCGAGCATAAATGGATGCATGCTAAAGGTTTCTCTTTAGCTAAATGGTGGCAAGGTGTTCTTCAAGAAGAAAAAACACATTCATCGGCTCCTATTCGTGTGCTTTGGGTACAAGGAACGGGAATTACTTCTATGTCTCAGCAAGTGAAAATCAAAGAAGCGATTGATAAACTCGATATGCTCGTTGTTGCTGAGCCGTTTGTGAATGAAGCGGCGATTATCACCGATCGAAAAGATGGTATTTATATTCTTCCTGCGGCAACACAGTTTGAGTGTGAAGGAACCCTCTCTGCAACCAATCGTTCAGCGCAATGGCGCACACAAGTGGTTGAGCCACTTTATGAGAGTAAAGCGGATCACGAAGTGATGTTTGCGTTTGCGAAAAAATTTGGTTTCTATGATGAGTATGTTAAAGGCATGAAAATGCGTGTCGAAAAAGGTGAAGTCGTTCAATATAAAGATGACTTTGTCTGGCCAGATGACGCTGTTCGTGAGATCGCTCGTACGGTTAAGAGTATTGGTCTCTCTGGCTGGACACCAGAGCGACTGCGCAAACATCAAGCAAACTGGCATCTTTTTGATCCATTGACCCTTAAAGGGCATGGTGAGATGGAAGGTGAATACTACGGGCTTCCATGGCCATGCTGGGATGAAAAACACCCAGGTTCTCCTGTGCTTTACGATGTATCCAAACCCGTCAATGAAGGCGGTATGGGCTTTAGAAATCGTTTTGGAATGGAACACAATGGTGTCAGTCAAATCGCTGATGAGACTGTAACGCTTCCAGGTCAAAAAATCAAAGGGGGTTATCCACAACTTACCAAAGCGAACATTGAAAAAGTATTGGGCATTACGCTCTCAGAAGAAGAGAAAGCGCAAATGGGACCTAGCTGGGCGATGGACTTTAGTGGGATTATCCAAAAATACGCACGTGAGTATGGTGTTTGTGTGTATGGAAATGCAAGGGCACGTACGATTGTTTGGGAGTTCCCTGATCCCGTACCAGTGCATCGTGAGCCAATTCACTCTCCTCGTTGGGATTTGGTTCAAAAATACCCAGCATTGCCTGATCAAGACAACAACTTTAGGGTAGCAACAAGGTTTATCTCTGAGCAAACCAAACAAGATTGGTCAAAAGAGTTCCCAACTATTATGACCTCTATGCGTCTGGTAAACCTTTCAGGTGCAGGTATGTTAGAGCGAACCAGTAAGTACCTCTCAAGCATTACGCCAGAGATGTTTGCCAACATTCACCCAGATTTAGCTTCTAAGTATGGGATTGAAGATAAAGGGATGATGTGGATTCATGCACCTCATGGTACAAAAATTAAGGTACGTGCACACTATAACCGAAGTGTAACTGCGGATAGAATTTGTATGCCGTATAACTTTGCGGGTGTTATGCAGGGTGTGGATTTGAGTGCGAATTATCCAGAGGGAACCCGTCCTTATACGATTGGTGAGAGTTCATGTACCGTTGTCAACTATGGATTTGACCCTATCACCCAAATTTCAGAGTTCAATGCGGGTCTATGCCGTGTTGAGAAAGCGTAAGGAGAGCCCTATGGAAAATATCAACAGTCGTCTAAAATTTTATTGTGATGCAGATAGATGTATTGAGTGTTTTGCATGTGTGGTTGCTTGCCAAAATGCGCATGAACTTCCTGTAGGTATCGCACGTCGTAAAGTCGTAACGCTTAATGATGGTGTGGAGGGCAAAGAGACCTCTATCTCTATTGCGTGTATGCATTGTTCGGATGCTCCATGTTCTCAGGTTTGTCCTGTGGATTGTTTTTACATTAGAGAAGATGGCATTGTACTTCATGATAAAGAGAAGTGTATTGGGTGTGGATACTGCTTGTACGCATGTCCTTTTGGAGCGCCTCAGTTTCCAAAAGATGGTGTCTTTGGTGCAAAAGGTGCGATGGATAAGTGTACCATGTGTGCGGGTGGTCCATTGGAGACCAACTCTGAAATAGAGCGTCATACCTATGGTCAAAACCGTATCTCTGAGGGAAAAGTGCCTGTCTGTGCGGCGATGTGTTCGACCAATGCTTTGATGATTGGAACATCTGAGAAAGTCTCTGAATTGTATCGTACACGTGTTTTAGCTCGTGGAGAGAGCAAAGAGGCAAACAACTCTTATCTTTGGAATGTTGCCTATAATAAACAAAGCAGAAAAGGGCTTACACAATGAAAAAGTACCGTGTGCTCTTAAGCAGCTTGTTACTTTCGATGACCTCTTTATATGCCATAAGCACAGGAACGTATGATGATCCTTTGTATGGAACAGCCATGCTCAATGCTATTCCAAAATACTTTGCGTTTGGAGAGGTTTTTACCTACCTCCAACGTGAGTGGTTTTGGAAAGGATTTTTGATTGCGCTCTTTTTAGTTCCTGTTGCAGGTTCAATTCATTATATGATTATTGGACCTAAAGTGTTTTCGCATGATGGCAAGAAAATCTTTGCATTTGGCTTGTTCATGCGTATCATGCACAACCTTGCGGCACTCTCCTTTTTGGTGTTGGTGCCAACAGGATTTGTGATGGCGTTTGGAGACTTCTTCGGAGGTGGAACCTTCGTTCGTGTGTGTAAAAACCTTCATGGTATTGCCACACCTGTTTTTGCGATTACCGTCCTTCCTATGATCATCGCATGGATTCGAGATATGATTTTCAACATGGATGATGTCAAGTGGATGATGATTGTAGGAGGCTATCTTTCCAAAGAGAAAAAGCCTATTCCTGCGGGTAAGTTTAACGCAGGTCAAAAGGCGTGGTTTTGGATTGCAATGCCTGGTGGTATTTTAATGATTTTAACAGGAGCGTTGATGTTTTTCTTAAATATCAATCTCTCTCCTGTAGCAACACTTTTTGGGGTCAGTCAAATTGATTTACTCCGTATCTCGGCGATTATCCACAATGTATTGGGTATGGTGGTTGCTACGTTTTTTATGGTACATGTTTACATGGCAGCGATTGCAATCAAAGGTGCAATTCACTCTATGATTACAGGCTATAAAGAAGAAGAAGAAGTTGCTATTCTTCATAGTTCTTGGTATAGAAAACTCAAAGAAGAAGGCAAGGTGTAAGCCTTTTAGATTTAAGATAGATAAGCTCAATGATTTTGGGCTTGTCTTCTTTATTAGCTATTCGAGGATGCGTTAAGTTTTTTCCACAACACAACTCCTTTTTCGGCTTGCGTTTGTACGATGACTTTGTCGTTTTGCATGTGGGCGAGTAGGATAGATTCGATGATGGCATCATCGGGAGTGAGCTCTTTGCGACCAAGTTGCTCGTACGCATACTCCTTGGCTTCTTCAAACGAGTACTCCTCTTCCCAACCCGTGTCAAAAAAAGTACTCTCATAGGCAATCTGTTTTTCATTTAAAATTTCCATAAATTGTGCCACTCTAAAGCAGCCTGCTGATGAACAATCGTCTTCTTCTTGAAGCGTGTGCGCTTTGGCTAAGGCTTCCACAAGCTTGTTGGTGCGGTATTTTCCCCACCCCACGTAAATGCCAAGTTGTTTGGTGGCACCAAGCATTTTTTCAATTTTTTGCACCTCATTAATCGCAGGGGTCATGGAGGCGATGACGATGTCGTATTGTTTTGCCAACGCAAAAGCACCCCAATCGCTTTGATGGGTTTGGACATGGTGTGACACGCCTGTTTGGGTGGCGTCTTCATTGAGGGCTTCTAGCATACCCGCTGAGACATCAATGGCTGTGACACGAGCTCCTTTTTGTGCGAGAGGAATGGTCATAGAACCCTTTCCCGCACCAATGTCAAGAACGGACATGTTGTCAAAGAAAACATCGTTTTCATGGCACCAGTTTAAAATGTGATTGACATCTTTGCTCATTGAAGCATCGTTAAAGCGTGGATAACGCTTTGCCATGTTGTCCCAAAAGGTAAGCTTTGCTTCCATAAAAATCCTTCAAAATTCGTTATATAGTTGAAACTATAACGAATTTTGAAGAGAAGCACAAGAGGTTTGTGTCTAAATTTGAACCATTTTGTGGTGTTGGCTTGGTTTGGCAAAGGAGCGATTGATGGTTGAGAGTGTAAAGTTGCTTTCGTAAAATGTTTGGTAAAAGAATTGGGCTTCTTCTAAAACATCGAAATGGTAAAGCGTTGGGTGGAGCATGTTGGCGATGTACATCAAACCCAAAATCCAACGAGGGCTTCCAAAATCAAAACAGGGTGCAAGGTGTGTGTAGATGCGTTTTTGTTTGAGCGCTTCCACGTCAATGCCTTGTGTTTCACAATACATGTAAAATTCGTCCAACGGACAATCCAAGAACGATGAGATAAAAATAATATCAGGATTGAGTGCGTTGAGCATTTCGACGGATATTTTCTTCCCCGGTCTTCCTTGCAAGTCTAGCCCTTTATTGACACTAATGCCACCTGCCATTTCGACCAATTGGTTTTCAAGGCGTTCTTCTTCAAGTGCGAACAAGGGTTTCCCCATCACATAATAGACCCGTGGTTTGGTGTGTATTTTGGGAAGCTCTTGTGTGATTATGGCAATTTTGTTTCGCATATAATCCAGTAATCTCTCAGCCGTATCTTCTTGATGCGTCATTTTGGCAAGATAGTTGATGGTATTGGCATAATCGTCAAAGTTTTGAATGTTTACATGTAAACGTTTCAGTCCGTCCCCTTGTAAAAGCTCTTCCCAACATGCCGTGACATCTTTTTGCTCTTTGACACCTAGCGTTGCAAGAGTGCCCTCGACAATTTCTAAAGCTCTTGTGAGTGGATAACCGCCTTCAAAACCATCTTCATTGAAGATTTTTTTGGCAGGTTTTCCTTTGATAGGGAGAACGTGGTGGCAGTTTGAACACGTGTTGCGGTGATAACTTGGGCTAACCGTTCTTAATTTTGAGCCCATGGGTCCGTAAAAATCTCTCTCAAAAATCAATGCACCACACTTGGGACAATAGGTGTTAAGGCACTCCGTTCCAGGAGAGTTGAAAAGATAGACATAATCAAGATGCGATAAGAGCTTTTTATAAAGGGTTTCAGACGCTAAAATGGAGGGTTCTAAGCCGATGCTAGCGTCATCAATGGGAATAAATCGCATCATTTGAAGCGGAATTTCTTTGGAAATGTGTGCCAACGTTTGGGCAATCACTAAGAGCTCTTCTTCGTTATCGGTTTTATGAATACACGCCACTTCAACATGCACGTCTTGACGGTAAAAAAGTTCGATATTGCGTAACACAGGTTTGTAGCTAGACGCACCACAACTACGGTAAATATCGTTACACAAGCCTTTGAGTCCAATATTGACAAAGTCCAGATGAGGGGAGAGCAATGCGAGAGATTCTTGCGTAAAATAGCCGTTGGTTGAACACCCCGTCAAAAGCCCATGCTCTTTAGCAAGCGTGCAAATCTCTAAAAAGGTGTAAAAGGAGGCGAGGGGGTCGTTCATAAGAAAGACAATGCCATCGCACTCTTGTTCTAATGCTTTGTTGATGATTTGTATGGGTGAAAGTTTTTTAAGCGCAGGGCTTTGCGTATCCATCTCTTTAGCGACCACCGTTGAAATACATCCTAAGCAGTCAAAATTACACCCTGTGGTGCTAATTTGTAAAAATTTGGCACGAGGGTGAAAATGAAGCACGGGCATCGTTTCTGCTGAAATAGGTGCTACGACAAGGTATGCGTTTGGAAAACGCTCTATTAGGGTGTTATTTTTACATTGGTAGCGACCGCACGCCCCAATATCTTTTTCTTCGATACGACATCGTCGTTCACAGATTGGGCAAATCATATAAATTCCTTTCGTACTTACAGGTTAAAATAGATTTTTAAATCTTCGTTACTGAGTTTAACACCAAAAAAGAGCTGGTAAAAGGCTTTTATTTTGTCTTGAATTTTGTACGGATATCGTGTAGGATAAAGCTTGCTCGCAATCCAATGCGCCCCAATAATCCGCATAAAAGAAGGCGGACGATCTGTCCAATTGAAAGGTGATTTTGGGACTAGGTAAATGCGTTTATTTTGAACGGCTTTGAGCATTGCCCATTTTTTATCGTTAAAGATTGTTTTGTAAAACGTAGGATTTTGTACGATGATTACCTCAGGATCATACACAACAACCTGCTCAAAACTTACTTCTTGCAATCCCATAACGCTATTTTGAACACATTTGTGTACTAAGTTGCCTCCAGCAAGTGCTAAAGGTTCTGAATGAAAAGAGATGTCGCATTCCGTTTGTAGTCCAAAGTCACCCTCAGCATAATAGACTTTGGTACGTTCTTTTTCAGGAATGCTTGCGACAAACGTTTTAAGTTCATCTAAATAGCTCTGCGCCATATGAGCGAGTTTATTGGCACGCTCCTCTTTGTTCATTACTTTTCCAAGATAGCGAAATACTTCAGGATAATTGTGTGAATCATCAATGTTTACTTTAAGAGCAGGAATGTGAATGCGTTTTAAATCTTTGGCAGTTTTTTCATTGAGGAGTGGTGTATCCCATGTGATAATGACATCAGGTTTTGCCGCTAAAATTGCCTCTAAATTGGGAATGTTATTGCCATGCCATCCTCCTAAAATAGGAAGACTCATAAAATGTTTGCTCAAAAATTTTTCACCATCGCTGTTGTCTTTGTTTGTTTGTGGAAAATTCACACCAATAAGTGGAGTGTCATCAATGACATAAATCATGAAACTAATGGGTGGAGCTGAACCATAAATGCGTGTGATATGTTCAGGTAATGTGATGGTTTTGCCTGAAATATCGACAAAGGTACGTTCTTCGTTGGCAAAAAGGGAGCTAAAAAAAAGTAAAAAAAGAACCAATAAATGCATAGAAACGCCTCCAAAAAGAAAATTTCTATCCATTGTATAAATAAATATATAATGTAAACATTAAACTTTTTTATCTGCGATAATCTGAAGGCTTGCGGTTAGTTAATAATTAAACACCTAAAATGACGTTTGATGCTTTACAGAAAGCATATGCCTCTTCATTGATTTTTAACCCTAAAGTTTCAAAGGCATCATTGGCAATGGTCGCAGTGATGGTACTTTTGCTCTTCAGTTCTAAGGTGATTTCGGTGTTAGTTGTGTCGCTTAGAATTTGGATAATTTTTCCTTGTAAGAGATTTTCACATGCAATGGTAGGTGTTGTTTTTGAGAGTAACATGGAACTGGCCTTAATAATGGCAATAGCATTTTCTCCTAGATGAAGACCTAGTTCTTGATAGCTACTTTTGGTAATACTGGCGTAAATTTTATCGGCTGCTTTAATAGTAAGCTCAACTTGAATATTGACAGCATTTTCACGAATTGCGCTAATGGTGCCTATAAGCTGGTTGCGAGCACTGAGTTTTAAAGAGAGACGACTCAGTGTTTGAACAATGGTGGACATGTCATCACTGTTGGCAAAAAGATTTAAAAATTGTTGGTGTTTGGCTTGTAAATTATGAAAAGCTTCAATAACCTCTTCACCTTTTTGGGTCAGAAATGTTCCTCCACCGCCTTTGCCACCATTTTTCTTTTCAACCAAGGGTACTTCAGAAAGATTATTCATAGCATCGACGGAGTCCCAAGCAGCTTTATAACTCATTTTCATCGATTTCGCAGCAGCGTGGATAGAGCCGTTTTCACGGATACGCTCTAAGAGTTCAATACGCCCTTTGCCAAGATAATTTTTGTCGCTTTTTTTCATCCAAAGTCTTGCTTCTAACATTACTATCACCTTTACCTGATCTTTATACTCTGAAAAGTATAACCAAATCTCAAATCAATCGTCAATTTTACAAATGTTTATGAAAGAAGTCATCTTCTATTTCTTGGAAATATAACTCTTGATGTAAGTCATAGCATATGCAAAAAAGAGAAGATAGAATTATCGTTGTATTTTTAATTATATTACGATACAATCCAGCATTACTAATTTTTTATTTTTATCTCAACCGTTATTTACAAAAAGTATATATCGAATAAATAGGAATTTTTGGATCTATGAAATACGTATTAATGAGGAGAGAAGATGCTTAGTGAAAAGCTATTATCGTTTGCCCTTTTGGGGATTGACCCTGTTCTTTGGATTTTGGTTGCGATGAGTGTGGTTGCTGTTGGGGTAATGATAGAGCGTTTATTAGCGTTTAGTGCGCTTCAAAAACAGTATCAAACGATGGATTATTATACCTTGCGATTGAGTCTTGAGTCGCATTTAGGTATTCTAGCAACCTTTGGCAACAATTCCCCTTTTATTGGGCTTTTTGGAACGGTTTTAGGCATTATTCAAGCGTTTCATACCATGGGTTCTAACAATGTTTTTGATGTTCAGCCTATTATGCAAGGTATTTCTGAAGCATTGATTGCGACGGCTACTGGGCTTTTTGTTGCTATTCCTTGTGTGATTGCTTATAACTATTTTATTAGACGTGTCAAAGTGGTATTAACATACAAAGAGGCACAACTCAATGAAGCGTGAGCCTGTTTATGAAAGCGACATTGCTGAGATCAATATGACCCCTTTTGTGGATATTGTTTTAGTGATTTTGGTCATTTTTATGGTGACAGCCACCTTTGTTACCCAAGGTAAAATACCGCTCAATCTTCCACAAGCCTCTACGGCTCAAAATCATAAAGATGAGCAGAAGCCTATTATCTTGTCGCTCACGGAAACGGGAGAACTCTATTATGACGATGTGGCGTTGAGCATAGAATTATTGGATGCGAAAATAGCGCAAATAAGTACCAAAAAGCCTCATATCGTTCTTCGCAGTGATGCAAAAACACCCTTTGAGCATGTGGTTAAACTCATTGATATTTGTAAAAAGAACCATATTAGTACTTTTGCCATTCAAACCACAAAGAGAAAAATGTGAAAATATCGCATTTTTTTGTTGCTTCTTTTGGGACTTTTTTGATTCATTGTTTAATAGCATATTTGCTTTTTACAGGAAGTGTCATGCTTAAAAAACCTATGCTCAAAGAGTTTATTGTTACCCATGTGAGTTTGATAGAAGAGATTCAACCTAGCCCACTTCAAGAAGAAATTCAACAAGAGCTTCCAAATAAAATCGAGCCCATTGTTGAGAAAAAACCTGAAAAAAAAGTCTCCAAAGCGTTGGGGAAAACGACTCTTATGCAAAAAATCATCCAAAAACCTTCTACACAGGGAGAACACGCAGTTTCCCAAGAGCCTTTACAAGAGCAAAAAGAGGCGATACAAGCTACTGTGCGAACAGAGAAAGAAATTCCTCATGCAAGTACATCAGAACGTAAGGAAGACCTACTTTTAGTCTATCTTTCCAAAGTTAGACTAAAAATTCAAGGTAGCCTTCGTTACCCTTCAATGGCAAAAAAAATGGGTATGGAGGGTGAAGCCATCATACAGTTCTTAATTCACACCAATGGTATGGTGGATGCCTCATCGATTAAAATTACAAAGTCCAGTGGAAAAGCAGTTTTAGATCGCAATGCTATTGATGCGGTCATGGAAGCGCTCCCTTTTGAGGTCCCTCCCCACGAGGATATTGAAATTAAAGTGCCTGTTGTTTTTAAACTCACTTCTTAAGAAATAAGTAATATGTCAAGATCAAGGAGTTTTGAATCATATGAAATTGAAAATATATGCTCTTATTGTGAACTGAAAAAGGAATGGGTATGAAAAAAATCGTTTTAGCACTTTTAGGGTTATTTGTCAGCCTAGGAGCGCATGAGATCGTCGATATGGGCGGACAAAGCGTTGAAATCCCCAATGTCATCACCAAAGTGTTTGGCACCTCTCCGCCATCGACGTATATGATCTA
Organism: Campylobacterales bacterium; assembly: GCA_016930915.1. Classification (GTDB taxonomy): domain Bacteria; phylum Campylobacterota; class Campylobacteria; order Campylobacterales; family Sulfurospirillaceae; genus Sulfurospirillum. The sequence goes on along the minus strand of JAFGFU010000013.1, from coordinate 107,418 downwards.
TACGATTGACGCTTCCTTGATCGTAGGGCTGAATTTCAACCATGCCCGTGGCAATAACGAATCCTCCAATATGCTTGACCCTCGTTTTATGGCACTTCCTGTTGTGGGAGGTCTTCAAGGTGGAGGGAATAGTATGAATCGGGAAACCTTGCTCTCGTTGCATCCTGATGTGGTCTTTTTGTGGAACAACGATGCTTCGAGTCAGTTAGCGAAGTATCTTTTTGAGAGCAGTAAAATTCCGAGTATCAATGTGGACTTGGAGAGCGTTGAGAGTCTGCCCAAAGCCTACCTCTTTTTTGGTGAGGTTTTAAACAGGCAAGCTAGGGCAAAAGTGCTTTCAGACTATGCCCGTGTCGCACTGGAAAAAACCAAAGAAATCGTGCAAACAAATGCCACAAAGCGCCCTGTTGTCTACTACGCAGAGGGCGCAGATGGGCTTGCGACTGAGTGCGACCAGTCATTTCACTACGAAGCGATCAAATTTGCAGGTGGCATCAACCCACATTTATGTCCGACCAAAAGCGGACTGGGGCTTGAAAAGGTCTCTTTAGAACAGGTTATTTTATACAATCCCGATGTCATCGTCGCGCAAGAGAAAGAATTTTTTGAGAAAGTCAAAAGCGATGCGAGGTGGAATTCCATCAAAGCCATCAAAGAGGGCAAAATCTTTCTCGTGCCCAAAGTGCCGTTTAACTGGATCGACCGACCGCCCTCTTTTATGCGGCTTTTGGGTGTGAGGTGGCTGACGCATATTTTTTACAATACACCCAATTCGGAGCAATTTGCGCAAGAGATGCGTGAGTTTTACAAACTTTTTTTGAACATTGATCTCACAGAGCAGCAGATTCATGAAATTTCGGGCGTGCTATGAAAAACTCGTTTCTTTTTGGCATGATGGCGGTGTTGCTTGGGGTAAGTTTGCTCATTTCCCTAGCCCTTGGTCGCTATGAGATCGACCTTGGCACACTGACGCAGCTGCTTCTATGGAAACTGCTGAACATTGGTACGGCTCCCAAAGAGGTGATGCTTTTGTCTAACATCGTGTTTGACATTCGCTTACCACGCATTTTAGCGGTCATTTTAGTGGGCGCTGCACTCTCGGTTTCAGGTGGGGCGTTTCAAGCGATGTTTGTGAACCCTCTGGTATCTCCTGGTATTTTGGGCGTGCTTGCCGGTGCTTCGTTTGGCGCTGCACTTGGCATTATGATCTCTGATAGCTGGTTTGGCGTGCAACTCTTCTCATTTACCTTTGGGTTTGTAGCCGTTTTGGTCGCCCTTGGTGTGGCGAAGATTTACGGCAGGAGTGGCTCACAGACGATTCTTTTAGTCCTTGGTGGCGTCATCTCCAGTTCACTTTTTTCCGCACTGCTTTCAACGGTGAAGTATGTTGCCGATCCGTACAACAAACTTCCGACGATTGTCTACTGGTTGATGGGCTCTTTCAGCTCAGTCGATATGAAAACACTCTCTGGCGTTGCCATTCCTCTGATTTTCAGCACCATGGCGCTCTCTTTCATGGGCAAATACCTCAATGTTTTAAGTCTGGGCGATGAGGATGCCAAGGCGCTGGGTGTGCGTGTCATTTGGGTGCGCAACAGTGCGATTTTACTCGCTACTTTGCTCAGCACTCTGACCGTCGTTGTGGCTGGAATGATCGGCTGGGTAGGACTTATCATTCCACATATCGCACGCTTTTTGGTAGGAGCAGATAATCGTGTTCTGCTTCCGATGTGTGCTCTTTTGGGTGCGACTTTTCTCATCATCGTGGACACTTTATGTCGTACTTCGATGAGCGTTGAAATTCCCATCGGGATTGCGACATCACTCATTGGTATTCCCATCTTTGTCTTTGCGCTTAAAAATGCGAAAAAAGGATTTGCATGAGTTTTTACAGCGCTGAAAATCTCTATTTTTCTTACAACAGCACGCCGATTTTGCAAGGGGTGGATCTTCGCATCGAGGAGGGCTCCATCGTCTCACTTTTAGGACCCAATGGCACGGGAAAAAGTACGCTGATGAAACTTTTTTTAGGACTTTTAAGCCCAGAAAGTGGCGAAGTGCTCTTAAAAGGAAAGCCATTACAGAGCTATTCGATCAAAGAGAGGGCTTTACATGTAAGCTATGTTCCGCAAAGTACACAGGTTGCCTTCGCGTTTTGCGCACTTGACATTGTTATGATGGGGCGCATCGCTTTTGAGTCATGGTTTCAAAAACCAAGTAAAAAGGACAGGGATTTAGCACGCGCTGCGATGGAGCGATTGGGCATTGTTTATCTGGAAAAGCGTATTTTTCAAACGCTCAGTGGTGGGGAAAAGCAGTTGGTGTTAATCGCCCGTTCTTTAGCACAGGGGGCAAAAATATTGGTCATGGATGAACCCGTTTCGGGGCTAGACTATGGCAATCAACTGCGCCTTTTGGAGACGATCCTGAAGCTCTCCAAAGAGGGCTACACCTTTTTAAAATCAACCCATTTCCCTGAACATGCGCTGATGCTAGGTGGTTACACGTATGCGCTGAAAAATGGGCATATCTTAGCGCACGGGCTTACATGTAAAACGATTACACAAGATCTTATTAACGAGCTTTACCACACAAACATCGAGCTTAAACAGACGGTTTGCGGCTATCCTGTCTGCATTCCTTCATTTGTGCATACGACTAAAATGTTAGAGGTTGGTTAGATTTTTTGAAAAGCTAGAGGTATCGTTATATAAAATAAAATACTATGTTTTGGTAGCATACAAAAGGAGGGAAAATGAAATTTAAAATTGGCGTGGCGTTCTCGTTGATCACTGCATCCGTGTTGATGGGTGAGCCGTATGAGTTAGGAAAAATTGAGGTAACTTCACAGAAGGATATTAATCAAAATCCAAGTGTGGATGTTGTTTTTGCAGAGACAATCAAAGAGAGTGAATCAAAAACGGTTGTTGAAGCACTGCAAAGTGTACCGAGTGTTTATACGGATTACACGGGGGCAAGAGGTGAGTCAAAAGTGCGTGTGCGTGGCTTTTCGAGTACGCGTGTGCCTATTTACATCGACGGAATTCCCATTTACGTTCCCTACGATCACAATATCGATTTGGCACGGTTTAAAACCTATGATATTGGTGAGATCGATGTTTCCAAAGGCTATGTTTCTCCGATGTATGGGGCAAATACCATGGGTGGGGCGATAAATCTTATTACCAAAAAACCGACCAAAGAGCTTGAGGGCGAAGTTGGTGCGGGCGTATTTAGTGGCAATGGCTATGAGGAGTATGCAACCATCGGAACCAAACAAGAGCTTTACTATGGATTGCTCTCTGTTTCCAATATGCAAAGAGACTATTATAAACTTCCAAGCGATTACGATTCTGCAGGGCATCAAGAAGGACGCAAACGTTCCAATTCAGAGTATGGCGATAAAAAAATAAACATCAAAGTCGGCTATACCCCCAATTCAACGGATGAGTACTCTTTGAATTATATCGCTCAACGTGGTGAAAAAGAGCAACCGTGGTTTGCGATGGCGCAAGGTACTACAACGAACAATGCTTATAACCGCAACTGGGATTGGAAAGACTGGGATAAGACGAGTTATTATCTGATTACCAAAACGGCTATTGGGGAGCATTATCTTAAAACACGTCTGTATTACGATGAGTTTTACAACAAAATTCTATTTAAAGGAACACCGCAATCTGGGGCGCAAGATGTTGTGAGCGAGATTTCAGAATACGATGATAACACCTTTGGTGGCATTGTCGAAGGGGATATTAAAATCGCTGATAATCATCTTTTGAAACTTTCTGTTTCTCAAAAATACGACAATCACAAAGACATCAGCTCAAAATCTCCTAATGCAGATCTTAAAGATGAGAGTAAAACGTTGTCATTAGGCGCTGAATATTCATGGCAACTGAATGATAAATTAACATGGACATTGGGTGGCAGTTACGATAAAAATGAGGTGACAAAAGCAGAATACCGAAACAGTGCAGGAACACTCATCGCTGGAGAGTTTCCCAAATACGACTCTGATGCCTTCAATCCTCAAACTATTCTGACGTTTAATGCCACAAAAGAGTTGATGTTTTATGGAAGCATCTCTCAAAAAAGTAACATGCCAACACTGAAAGATCGTTACTCCTCAAAATTTGGAGATTATATTCTCAATCCTAGCTTGGATGCAGAACGTTCTACGACGTATGAAGTCGGCAGTGATTGGGCATTTGTGGACGATCATCATGCTAAAGTAGCGCTTTTTTACACCAAAACAAAAGATTATATTGCTTCCGTGAGTGGTTTAACCAATACAGATGCCACACTGGGTTGTACCGGTACAAACTGCAAACAAATGCAAAATTTCGATCAAGAAGAGCATAAAGGTGTGGAAATTACATTGGATTCGTTGTGGAGCAGTCAGTTTAAAAGTACGCTCTCTTACACCTATATTGACGCAGAAATTGAAGACAGTAAAACGGCAAATGCTCAGTACACGACCGATACACCCAAACACAGTTATTATGCAAGTATGACCTATTCACCGATTCATTCGATTGATATTACTCCTATCCTTCGACACGAAGGTGAGCGTTATTCTAACGTAACAGGCAGTGAAAAGAGTAGCTCCTATACGGTGGCAGATATACGCATTGCGTACAGACCTGTCAAAGCGCTTGAACTCGCCGTTGGCATTAAAAATCTCTTTGATGAGCTTTATTACTACAATAATGGCTATGTTCAAGAGGGTCGAAACTATTACGCGAATGTGCGTTATAGCTTCTAAAACGCTTTACATGTAAAAAAATTAGAGTTCTTTGGGCTTAGCCTCTGTTTTTTTTATTTATCACATAAAAAAGGAATTTTTATGGAGTTACTATACAAAACAACACTCATTGCGCATCTTTTTTGTGCAATGTTATTTATGGGTTGGGGCTTTGCTAAACTTTTTGTTATTGCCCCTATTAATAGTACGTTTGGTAAAGATAATTTTGCCAATTTACAAAAAGAGTTATCCAAAAGAGTTTGGAAAATTTATCCCGCTAATATGATGGTACTGATCTTGACAGGTACGATTTTAAGTACGCAGTATCTCACCTTTGAAAATGGGATTTTCCCTAACAATTTTCAAACGATGCTTATTCTAAAAGGCTTACTTGCTTATGGCATTGGAATCAAAGTTGTCTTATCTATCACAAAACGTCTCCTCTTTAAGATAAAAAATTCACAAGATCCAAATCCTGTTGAAAGTTCTTCCTATTACTATATTTTTACATTGGGAGTCATCATTGTTTTGTTAGCGAAGTTGATGTTTTTAGTTTAGATTTTTTTAAATTCATATAAAGGGTTAAGATGAAGCAAAAAGTTATTTTGATGAGTTTAATGGCTACGTTGAGTATTCTTTACAGCGAAGATACGCATACGTTAGAAAAAGTGACTGTATCAAATGGTAGTGATGGTGCTATTTTCGAAACGGACAATAGAGATAATATTAATTCTCAAGGTTTTACCAAAGAGGCAATTGAACTTTATGGTGGATCTATTGGTATGTCAGCCCTCAAAGTTGTTGGTATGTCACCTTCTGTAGATTATCAACCCACAGAAGCCTTTGGCTCTAATGAAACATCTTTTCATGATCCATTAAGAATCAGGGGCAAAAATCAATCAGGACCAGGTGGTGTGTATATGCTTGAATCTCTGCCGATTAGTGGTAATCCAGGCGGCGGTAAAACCATGTTTGATATGGAAAATATTTCGGGTATTGATCTTTACAAAGGATACGCACCTGTTGATAAAAGTCTTGGTTTTTCAAATCTTATAGGTAAGGTTGATTTAACCGTTAATAGACCCAAAAAAGAGATGGAAACACAATTTGCTCAAACTGTTGGATCAGATAACGCCTTAAGAAGCTTTTTGCGATTTGATACAGGGCAAATGGAAGATCTAGCGCTTTTTGGCTCTGTTTCTAAAACAAGTGGCGATAAATGGAAAGGTGAAGGTGATTTAGATCGAACCAATGCAATGCTAGGTGCTGTTTATACACCTAATGATAATTTTAAAACAGAAATGTTTTTCATTCACAATAAAGATGAGCATCATAATTATTATGGTTTAAGTTATGCAGAAGCGAAAGATTTGGATACCTACGCTAAAAAAGATTGGAATAGTGCTTCTAGTGCAGGAAGCTCAAATTATTATGATTGGAATAAACAATCATTTACTGATACCGTTTTAGCCGCGAACTTTGAGTATCGTTTTGTCAATGATTCTGTTGTGCGGTTCAAACCTTATTATTCAGAAGATAAGGGGACGTATTGGTTTAGCAATGATGCTAAAACAAGAGAAATTGAATGGTTGATCGATCATGATCGCTATGGCGCAGTCCTTGAGTATGAAGTTCCTTTAAGCGATGAGCTTAATATGAAAATGGGGTACTGGCGAGGCAGACAACAACCCCCTGGACCACCTTCTAGTCGTAGACTTTATACCATTAACGCATCGGGGCAGTTGCAATATGCGGGATGGAATATTTTAGCTAAGAATGAATATCATGAGTTTAATTCGCCCTTTATAGAGTTCCGTGGAGATAGAAATAAATTTAGTTACTCTTTTGGCATTCGATACCTTGATTTTAAATTAGCAGGATTGAAAAATTATACTTTTGGTACCAATGCTATGACCAGTTCTGATTATGACACGGCGATAGCGCAAGGAACGATTGATCCATGGGGTAGTGTTGATTCAAAGACATTTACAGAGTGGTTACCAAGTGCCTATTTAGGGTATAAACTTACCCCAAATACCGATGTTTATTTCGATTATGCTCGAAGTTATGGATATGACGTCAATCTATTCCCAACGTATATTGCGAGTCGTGCTAATTTTGTAGCGAAAAATGTAACGCTACAACAATTGTGGGATAAACAAAAATTAGAACTATCGGATAATTTCGATCTGGGTATAAAATACAGACACAACGGTATTGTGTATAATCCAAATCTTTTTTTCACAACGGTCACGGGTAAACAGGCCAATGTTTATGACTCTCAATATGGCATAGCCTATCCTTCCAATAGTATAGATGCAATGAGCTATGGCGCAGAGTTCGCTATGAGTGGCGCTCTTAGTGAGTCAATCGATTTTCTAGCAAGCTTCTTTTATAACCAGTACTCTTATACGGAAGATTTTAAAACAATGGCAACAGAAACAAGTTCCATTAAGGGTAATCAAATCCCTGATGCTCCAACACGAGGCGTGAAAGGATCTTTAACGTATAAAATAGAAAATTGGAAATTTACCCCTATTGTGAAGTACACGGGAAGCAGATATGGCAATGCTGATCATACACAAGAAATTCCTTCGTTTACAACAGTTGATTTTGACATTGATTATAAACTCCCTAAGATAAAAGGTTTCAAATCAGCTGATTTAAAATTGAGCCTTGTCAATTTATTTGATAAACGCTACATCGCATCTATCATTACGCCCGATAATGCCCTTGCTGCCGATACAACGCAACCTACTTATCTCGTAGGAGCACCCTTTAGTGCTTATTTAAGCGTTGGATTGAAATTTTAGATAGGCATGTTATTACTGTATCTATGGTAGCTGTATTATTTTAATTTTTAAGAGAAGATTCCATTGGTTACATGTAAAGCATACAAGAGAGTTTAGGCTCTCTTGAAAATTTATTTTTAAAGGAGATGTGATGCGTTTATTGCTCGTTGTATTGCTGTTTTTTTCAGCACTCTTAGGTGCGCCTCGTACCTTTTTAGATGTCAATAACAAAGAGGTGGTTTTGCCAGAGCACTTAAGCCGAATCTTTACGACAGCACCGCCTGTTTCTTTTTTGATTGCGGTGATTGATGATACGCCTCTTATGGGTGTTAATTTCCCCCAAATCAATAAAAGCAATAAAAATGGCGATAAATTCTTGAGTAAACATTTTATGGAGCTACCCATGCTTGGAACATGGCATGGCGATAGTGTTCCCAATCTTGAGACTATTTTGGAAGCGAGACCTGAGTTACTTGTGACATGGGACACCCCCTTGCTCAATCAAAAAATAAGCAAAGACCTTGCTCGTATCTCCGTATCCACACTTAAAGTCAATCTCGATGATGTGCACAATTACCCCGATGTTTTTCGCTTTATGGGTAAAGTTTTGAACAAAGAAGAGCGTGCCAATAAACTTGCAGATATGGCGTCAAAGTATCTTAAAGAGATTGACCAGTTTGTTAAAACTTTGCCACAAGAAAAACGTGTTAAGCTTTACTATGCGGAAGAAGAAGATGGTTTAGCCACCGATTGTGACAAATCGTTTCATACCGAAGCCTTTGTTTTAGGAGGGGCAGATTTGGTGCATAAATGCCAGCAAGCGACCATTTTGGGCTTGCAAAGGGTGAGTTTTGAACAAGTTGCTACGTATGACCCTGATGCAATTATCGTGCAAGAAGCTTCATTTTTCAAAAAAATCTTTGATGATGCAAAATGGAAAACACTCAAGGCCGTTCAAAACAAACGGGTCTATCTTGTCCCCAATACGCCCTTTAACTGGGTTGATAGACCCCCTTCTTTTATGCGAATTTTGAGTGCGCATTGGGTAGCGAGTCGGTTGTATCCCAAGCAGTATTGTCACTCCATTCAGGATAAAGTGAAAGAGTTTTACAGAGTGTTTTTCACTGTAGAACTCTCTGATGAAGCCTTAAAGCAGTATTTTAATCTTTAAGAAAAAAAATATCTACGCCACATGCGCTAGAGGAGCTTCTTTAGAAGGGCGTGTGGTGTGGGTTAGCCCATTTGTAGTGTGTTTGAACTTAAACAAGGCTTGGGTGAGCGTGTGAGAGAGTCTAAAAATCTCTTACGTATTGACTGAACTAAGCCTCTACTTTCTACATGTAAAACACTTTTTATACATGCATGCTTACCTCTCCTTTAAATGTAAAAACCATGGCATATTATTAACTTTAGTGCGCTACAATCTCTTTTATTGACGTTTAATAGGAGAGAAAATGGAACCTGTTTTTAAAACTACAATTACAAAAATCAAAGGAAAAGAGATATTTGAGCGAGAGGACACGTTGGTGCGTGAAATTAAGCTTGAACTCTACGTCAATGGCAATCGTGTGGGTGCAGTGATGGCAACACCTGTGGATCAAGAAGCCCTTGCGATTGGCTATTTGATGAGTGAAAATATCATTGAAAAACTTAGCGATGTCACTTCCCTTAAGCTTCTCAATGATGGCATGCGTGTAGAAATTGAAGCCAAAGTGAATGAAGAGAGTATTCATAAATTAAATGCAGAGGGCGTGGTGATTAGTGGATGTGGCAAGAGCATGACCGCGAACATAGACCCTGAGGCGATTGCCGCAAAAGTGATTCAAAGCCCCTTTACCCTTAGCGCTCATAAACTCAGCACTGAAATGAGCCAGTTTTATACCGAATGTCCTTTGTATGAGCAAACAGGCTGTGTACATACCGCAAAACTCTTTACGGATGAGCATACTTATTTTATTGGTGAAGATATTGCCCAACACAATACGATTGATAAAGTTGTGGGCAAAGCGGTACTAGCAGGTGCGGATGTTAAAAATGCTTTTTTAATGGTGAGTGGGAGACTCTCTTCGGAGATGGTTGCTAAAGCGGTGATGCATCAAATCCCCATTTTGGCTTCAAGAACGGCATCCACCTGTTTAGGTTTGATGATTGCGGAGAAATTTGGTTTAACACTGATTGGATTTGTAAGAGGCGATACGATGAATATTTACCGTCATCCTCAAAGAATTGTGGTGGAGGCGTAAGTATGTCTGAGATGGAAGAGTTAATTAAGCACTATTTGAATGAGAAAGGCAAGCTTGATTGTGCGGATGCCTATAAGATTGCCGCAAAGTTAAAATGCCCTATCCGTGAGGTTGGTGACAGGGCTAAAGCAATGGAAATACGCATTGATTCGTGTGATTTGGGTCAATTTGGTAGAGTGGAGGGTGGCTCTTTTGACGTAGAAGCACTGAATCGTTTGAGCCCTTTTTTGGATGAGAAAAATCGTATTACATGTAAAGATGCACGGGCGCAAGCAGGAGGCATTGGACTTAAAAAAATCAGAGGCACACTTAAAGAGAAAAATATAGATGTGACCTATTGTAGTTTGGGATGTTTTACCGAGAAAAAGCGTCCACGTTTGTATGTAAAAACGAAAACATGGATCGAAAATGCTGAGGGTGAATTGCTCTTTGGTAAGGGAAAAACGGAGATTTTAGAGCTTATTGAGCAAGAAGGTTCTATCTCTAAAGCGTCAGAAGTGATTGGGATGAATTACAAAAAAGCGTGGACGCACATTAAGATTTTGCAAAAAAATATTAATGATGTGATGGTTGAAACTAAGCAAGGTGGTGGTGAAGATGCTGGTACGAGATTAACACCTGTGGCACGTGAATATATGGATAAGTATCGAAAGCTTCAAGAAGACATTGAAAACTATGCCAATGAGCGTTTTAAAGAGTTGTTTTTAAAGCCTCGCAATAAAAAAGAGTTTAAAGAATAAAGATTACATGTAATCTTTATTCTTAGTCGCTATTTTGGTGCTATTAATATAGGATACTATTTCTTCATGAAAAAAAAATCGTTTTTTTCATGAAGATGTAACGCTCAATATGCAAAAATAACACATCTTAGAAAAGGAGTTTTTATGAATAAAGTGTTGTTACTCAGCGCCCTAGCGGCATCGTTTTTGTTGGCAAAAGAGCCTGTCGTGGTATTGCATGCAGGAAGCCTTTCGGTTCCATTTGCGGAAATTGAGAAGGTTTTTGAAACCAAATATCCGCAGTTTGATGTCCAACGTGAACCCAGTGGAAGTGTCGCAGCAGCACGTAAAGTAACGGATTTAGGTAGAGCAGCTGATGTCATGGGCAGTGCAGATTATCAAGTGATTGATACCATGTTAATTCCTAATCATGCAAAGTTTAACGCCCATTTTGCGACCAATGAGATGGTTTTAGCGTATACCGAAAAATCAAAATTTGCCAAAGAGATTAACAGCAATAACTGGGCTGATATTTTTCTACGTGAGGGCGTTACAGTGGGTCACTCCAATCCTAACCTAGACCCATGTGGGTATCGCTCTATGTTGGTGACAATGCTAGCAGAAAAGCACTATAAAAAAGAGGGTTTATACAATAAAATTTTTGGATACGGTGATCATTACGAAATCGGTGAAGAAAATGCTAAAAAAGTCATTGTCCGCCCAAAAGAGACTGATTTATTGGGTCTTTTAGAGTCTAACCAGTATGATTATTTGTATATTTACAAATCCGTAGCAGATCAACACAAACTCAAATACGTGACATTGCCTGAAGAGATTAACCTCAAAAATGCAAAATTTGAGGATTTTTATAAATCGGTTTTCTTTAACATTGATGGTAAAAAACCAGGCGAGGTGGTTAAACAAGTGGGCGCACCGATGGTGTATGGTTTGAGTGTGTTTCAAAACGATAAATCGCCAGCCAATAAAGCAGGTGCGGTGGCGTTTGTGAATTTTGTACTCTCTGCTGAGGGACAAGCGATTATGAAGAAAAACGGACAAGATGCAATGAACCCTCCTATTATTACAGGAGATAGTTCTATTTTAGGGACAAAATGAGTTTTTTAAGCCTTCAAGCCCTTACATGTAATGTAGGGGCGTTTCATCTCAACGATATTAGCTTTGATGTGGGCGAGGGTGAATATTTTGTCATATTAGGGCACTCTGGAGCGGGAAAGACGGTTATTTTGGAATCCATTGCAGGGTTACATAGTGTGGGTGGAAAACTCCTTTTTAATGGAGTTGAGATTACAAATAAAGCTCCTGAAGAGCGCTCAGTTGGCTTTGTGTATCAAGATTTTGCACTTTTTCCAAATTTAAGCGTGAGAGACAATATCCGTTTTGCAGGACGTTATAAAGAGATCGAAGATGCGGAGTCTTTGTTTAACGATTTGGTGGATTTTTTAGGTTTGGAAAAGTTGCTTGATAGGCGTATTGATAATCTCTCAGGAGGCGAAAAGCAACGCATTGCGATTGCTCGAGCGGTTTTTTCACGCCCTAAAATTTTACTTTTAGATGAACCTTTAAGTGCTATTGATCCAACCTTTCGTAATGCCATTATGAAATTTCTCAAAGAGATGCACAGACGTTATCATCTTACAACATTACATGTAACGCATAATTTTAGAGAAGCTTCTTATTTAGCAGATCGCATTGCCATTGTGATGGATGGACGGGTGCAACAAGTGGGATGCGCCAATGAGGTTCTTTCCCATCCAAGCTCCTTAAAAGTAGCAGAATTTTTAGGGTTTAAAAATATTTTTTCATCATCATTATTGGGTGAAGATGTTGTTCAGCTTTTTTCGATTGATCCCAATGCTATTTTAGTTTCTAAAGAAAACAATCTAAAATGTGATTATTGTTTTGAAGGAAAATTGGATGAATGTATGGGAATAGTGGATCATTTTAAACTCTTTGTGACGATAGGAAAAGAGCAATTTTTCGTCAAAGTGTTGAAACGTGAGCACGAGGGATGTGCCATCAATCGTGGTGAAACAATTTATATTGGATTTAATAAAAAGGATGTGTGCTACCTATGAAACGCTACTGGTTTACAACATTTTTAGTTTTTTTGGGCGCAATTATGTTGCTTTTTTTAACACTTCCTTTATTTAAGATGATGATAGGGAATGATCCTGCTACGCTTCTTAAAACCCTAAAAGAAGCTGATGTCTCTTCTTCCATTTGGTTGACCATGAAAGTTTCTTTGTTTGCAACACTTTTTGCTTTGGTTACGGGGCTTCCTTTAGCCTATTTAATTGCAAGGCATGAATTTATAGGACGCTCTTTTTTGGAAACGCTGGTTGATATTCCTATTATGATTCCTCATACGGCTGCAGGTATTGCGCTTTTGGTGGCTTTTGGGCATGGCTCATTGGGGGGCTTTTTTGATCTGTTTGGCATAAAGTTTATTGGAACAGAAGCGGGCATTATGATAGCGATGATGTTTCTTTCCGCAACGTTTTTGATCAATGGGGCTAAAGAGGGGTTTAAAAAAGTGGATGTCAAGCTTGAAAAGGTGGCTCGGACACTTGGGGCGAGTCCCATTAAAGTCTTTTTTGCTATCTCTTTGCCCAATGCGAAAAAAGACATTGTCAATGGGTGTCTGATGATGTGGGGACGAGGGTTGGGTGAATTTGGTGCGGTGGTGATTTTGGTCTATCATCCAATGACGGCACCTGTGCTGATTTACGATAGATTTACCAGCTTTGGGCTTAGTTACTCTGCACCCGTTGCAGCGGTGATGATTATTCTCTCTATCATGGTGTTTTTGACCGTCAGATTTGTAAACAATAGACTACGTTAATGCAGGGAAATTTCGATTTCCTTGCATTACATGTACGTATAAATATGCAATTTTCACATATTTACATAAAGGGGTTAAAATGAAAAAAGGATTGTTGATTCTAATGTTTTTAAGTGGTTTTCTTGTGGCGAAAGAGTTTGAAAACCAAACGTTACTTTTGTGTAGTGGTGCTGGTTTAATGAAGCCTATGAATGAAATTGTCAAACAATTTGAAGATAAAACAGGCGCTAAAATAGATGTTCACTATGGCGGTTCTGGAGAGCTTTTTTCAATACTTGGAACGACAGGATGTGATGTTTTTATTCCTGGGGCTGAGTATTATAGTGAGCGGGCAATCGAAAAGGGGCTGGTGGAGAAAAAAAGTGTCTATCCCGTTACAAAACATATTCCTGTATTTGTAACACAAAAAGGAAATCCTAAAAATATTACAAAACTGAGTGATTTAACGCAGGATGGATTAAAAATAGTTTATGGTGATCCACGAAGTGTGGCGATAGGAAAAGTCTCTGATGCAATGCTCACAAAAAAAGGATTACGAGAAGCAATAGATAAAAATATTGTGACACAGGTTGGAACAGTCAATCAACTTTTGGTGTATATGGCTATGAATCAAGCGGATGTTGCCATTATTTGGGAAGATATGGTTACGTGGGCAAAAGAGAAGGGAAAGCTTGAAATCATTGCTATTCCTGAAGATGAAAATGCGATAAAAACGATTTTAAATGGGGTTGGTAGCATGAGTCAAAATAAAGCACTTGCCAATACCTTTAACGATTACATGGTTAATTCTGAGTCGAAAAAGATATGGGAAAAATGGGGATTTAAACTATGAATTTTTTTACATTTAAGTTCTTTAGTATAGCCCTTTCCTTATGTGTGACACTTCTTTTACTGATGGCAATATTGAGTCTTTTCTTTGTTCCAAAGTTTGAAGAAGTATTGGAGGCTCTACAATCTTCTGAAATGCTCTATTCTCTAAAACTCTCTTTAATGACAGCATCTTTATCAACACTCTTAGTCATTGCTGTTGCCATTCCTATAGCTTATGCCTTGTCACGGTATGATTTTTTTGGTAAAGCTATTTTAAAAACTATTATGAACCTTCCCATGGCATTTCCAGAACTTGTTTTAGGGTTGGCTCTTTTGCTTTTATTTAGCAGGACATACGTTGGTGATTTATTGCATTATTTTGGAATTTCTATTGTTTTTACCAAAAGTGCTATTGTCATAGCGCAATTTTTTACCGCTTTGCCTTATGGCATTAGAATTGTGTATGCGGCGTTTGAAGGCATATCAAAGCGGTATGAAAATGTCTCAAGAAGTTTAGGTTATACAGAATTTCAAACATTTAAAAATATCACCATACCTTTGGTGAGAAATGGCATATACGCTTCTACTATTATTACTTTTGCTCGTACCATGGGAGCATTTGGTGCTGTGCTTATTTTAGCAGGGGGTACCTACATGAAAACGGAGATTTTGCCTATTACCCTTTTTCTTAATATATCGTATGGGAACCTAGGAATGGCGATTACAAGTGGCATTGTTCTTATCACTATTTCTTTTATTGCAATCCTCTTTTTTGAATATATGGAGGGTAAAAAAAGTGTTTTTGAAGATTGAAAATATCACTATACGTTTAGGCAAATTTAACTTAAAAGATATTCATTTAGAGGTAAAAGAGGGGCAATACGTCACTATTATAGGTCCAAGTGGAAGTGGAAAATCCATTTTACTTGAAAATATAGCAGGTTTTTATACTCCTAATAAAGGTAAGGTTTATCTTAAAGGAGAAGATATTACCTATAAAAATATTGAAGATATAAACATTAGTATTGTGTATCAAGATTATGTTTTATTTCCTCATATGAGTGTGTATGAAAATATTTTATATGGCTTAAAAAAGAAATCCACACAGAAAGCAGACCATGATAAGGAGGTTCGAGAAATCGCTGCATTGCTCAATATTGATCATCTTTTAGAGCGAAAACCTTTAACACTGAGTGGTGGCGAAATGCAAAGAACGAGTATTGCTAGAGCTCTTGTAGTAAAGCCCGAACTTTTACTCATGGATGAAGCGTTTAGTGCATTAGATTATAAAATAAAAAAAGAGATGCGTAAGCTTGTTAAAGATGTCGCAAAAAAATATGGCACAACGGTTTTACATGTAACACATGATTTTGAAGATGTATGGGCAATGGCGGATATGTGTGTTGTTTTGAGATTTGGTGAAATCTTACAAGTTGGAAAGCCTGATGAAATTTTCGCACATCCCAATAGTGATTTTGTGGCAAATTTTGTGGGTACAAATATTTTTGAAGCAACGGTTGTTCGTAAGGAGCCTGATTTAACGATTTTAAAAGCAGATGGGTTTGAGGTATATTCAAGTTGCGAAGCAAAGATTGGAGAAAAGGTACGTCTTTCTATTCGACCAGAAAATATTATTATTACGACCACAAAAATAGAAACTTCTGCTAAAAATGAGATAGAAGGAATGATCATTAAGGTTGAAAAACGTGGGCATATTATGGAGTTAAGCGTTCAAGTCAATAGCATTATTTTGATTGTTATGATGACACCCAATTCTTATGAGCATTTATCTTTAGCTTTGCATTCTCATGTTTTCCTTTCGTTTAAAGCAACGAGTGTTGGGCTTTATTAATGATGGTATGTGAAAAAATGACATTTATTGACGTACCCTATTTTCTATACATTTTAAAATAAGCTTTTAATATACGGGCAAAAGAGGGATAGTTTTACAAAAATCGTGTTAAAATAAAGCATTATTAAAGAAAGGGAGTTTCATATGTTTGTAAAGTTAAATGATAGAGTGTATTTGAATGCGGATCGTATTACACGGATTAAAATTGATGAGGTACAAGATGGTATTCGGGTTCGTTTTTACGAAGGTCAAGTCCAAGTGGCTAAAAGCCACACCTTTGAGAGTGTTGATGCCGCTCAAAAATGGGTTGAAAAGACGATGAATCAAAAATAGGCTTTTTGCATCATTATACATAGTCTATTATGAGAGATTTTGATCTCTCTTCTGCTTTTTTAGGTCTAAGGTTTAGACAAACGGTATTACTTACAAAAGGAAATTCATGAAAATTGATTGCAGTGGCTTAGCGTGTCCTGAGCCTGTATTACAAACCAAAAAAGCATTGGAAAGCTTACCCAATGATTCGATTTTAGAAGTCATCGTAGATAATATTGCTTCACGAGAAAATGTGGTACGTTTTGCGCAAAATGGTGGTCTTGAAACACGTGTGGAGAGTTTATCAGATGGCAAAACGCTTGTTTCCATCATCAAAGGTTTTGCATGTCAAATTGTTACCAATAGCAAAGATGATGCATTTTTAGATAAAACGTTGTTTTTGAAAAGTCATACCGTAGGTGAGGGCGAATTGGGTGAAAAACTCGTCGTGGGCTTTTTAAAATCGGCCTTAGAGCTGCCTAAAATTCCAAAGCGTCTTATTTGTGTAAATACGGCTGTTTATCTCACATCCGCAGAAGAAGATTCTCCGATTATGGAGGTGTTAAAGGCACTAGAGGCAAAGGGTGTTGAAATCTATTCGTGTGGGATTTGTTTAGAATTCTATGGACGTATGGATCAACTCAAAGTTGGAAAAATCGGCAATGCCTATGGAACCTTAGAGATGCTTTTTGGTGGAGAGGGTACAATTAGTTTATAGGAAGCAAATGAACAACGAAGCAAAATTGACCAAGTACGTCAAAGCTGCGGGTTGTGCTGCCAAGCTGGGTCCGGGAGACCTCACAGAAGCGATAGGTGGTTTAAACTGCACGCATGAGAAGGTACTGGTTGGAATGGATGAGAGTGATGATGCCAGTGTTTATTACCTTGATGAAGAGCGAGCCCTTGTTCAAACGGTAGATATTATCACTCCCGTGGTGGATGACCCGTTTGTGTATGGGCAAATCGCTGCGGCAAATTCGTTAAGCGATGTTTTTGCCATGGGGGGTGAAGTCGCTACGGCAATGAATATTGTAGGTTTTGATGGGTGTCATCAGCCTAGAAGCGTACTCAAAGAGATACTTGCAGGTGGACAGAGTAAGGTCAATGAGTGCGGTGGAGTGATTATTGGTGGGCATACCATCGAAGCGCCTGAGATGACCTATGGTATGAGTGTCACAGGTTTTGTGCATCCTCAAAAAATTTACCGCAACAATACGCCTCGTGTGGGGGATGTGCTTATCTTGACCAAACCTTTGGGAATGGGTGTTTTAACCACGTCCATTAAAGCGGATATGCTTGAGGATAGCGTGGTGGAAAAAGTGGCGTCTATTTTGGCTACGCTCAATCACAAAGCTTCACGCATTATGCAAAAATACGATGTAAGTGCGTGTACGGACATTACAGGGTTTGGGCTTTTAGGACATGCGTATGAGATGAGTTTTCATCGGGTGAGCATTGGGTTTTGGATGAGCAAGATTCCTATTTTAGAGGAAGCCAGAGCGATGGCAGATATGGGAATTATCCCTGCAGGTGCGTACAATAATAAAGCGTATGTGAACATGTATGTGGATGCAAAAGTGCCGCATAAAGATGAAATTTTACTCTACGATGCGCAAACCTCAGGTGGACTTTTAATAGCCGTCTCCCAAAAGGATGCGCCAAAACTTTTGCAAGAACTGCTTGATGAGGGGCTTAGTTACAGTGCGATTATCGCTGAGGTGTTTGAAAAAGAAGAAAAACCACTCTTTTACATGTAAGGAAAAATCCTTACATGTAACATGAATTAAAGAAAAAACTTCCAGTAAAATTCTGCTGCACAAACAATCAAAAGAATACCAACAACATTGAGAACAAACCCAATTTTTGCCATAAAAGCAACACTAACCATACCCGTACTCATCGCAATGGCATTGGGTGGGGTGGCGATGGGAAGCATAAAGGCGTAACTCGCACAAATGGTGGCTGCCATCATAAGCAGTTGTGTATCAGCCCCCACGGCCTGAGAGAGCGAGAAAATTATGGGAAGCATAATAGAAATAAGAGCAGTATTGCTAGTAATTTCTGTGGTAAACGTTACGAGAGCTGCGACAATGAGCAAAATGAGCCACGGTGAAAAATCAGCAACGAGCATCAATTTATTTGCAATTTCGCCTGCTAATCCTGTTTTTGAGAATGCCCCAGCAATGGCAAATCCTGCACCAAAGAGAAACATAATATCAAAGGGTATTTTTTTGCTGTCTTCCCATTTTAGAACACCCACTTTTGGTAAAAACATCAATAAACCGTAGCTGAGTAAAATAATGCGCTCATCCAAACCCAATCCATCATAATAGGGTTTAATTGGAGAGTTGACAAACAAAAGTACAATTAAAGAGATAAGCATCCATAAAAGGCGTTTTTGATCTTTTGTGATTTTGTGTTTTTCTTCGATTTCTTCAATATGCCCTACATTGTGTAAGCCATAGGAGAGAAAAAATGAGGCAAAAACAACCATCAAAAATGCCACAGGAGTGACTAACATCATCCATTTTACAAAAGGAATCATCTCCATGCCATTGTTTTCCATAAAGCCTAAAAGAAGCATATTCGGAGGCGTTCCCACAGGGGTAATAATGCCACCAATACTTGCACCATAGGCAATGGCTAAAATAAAACGCACTTGTAGAATTTTATGCGAACTCAAAAATGAGGCAATAGGAATCAGCAAAAGTGCGGTAGTCGTATTAGAGAGAATGGAGCTTAACAGCCCTGAAGTAATCGCAAGTGAGAAGATAACCCCACGAGGTGTGGTTGGAAATACGGTTAAAATCTTTTGAGCAATCACTTTATGGAGCCCTGTTTTTTCTGTGGCAATTGCCAGCAAAAAACCACCTAAAAAAAGGTAAATAATGGGGTTAGAATAATTGGTTGTGGTTGCTGCTGTGGGAAGAAGCTTAAATGCGGGAAAGAGAATAATAGGGAGTAATGAGACAACACCTACAGGCAATCCTTCATTTGTCCAAAGAGCGACGAGAAAAACAAGTACACCAATCATCGTAGCATGCAATGGTTTAAATCCTAAAAGCGCAAGACCATAGCCTACAAAACCCAATACGAAAGCAATAGCAATCAGTTTGTACGCAGGTTTATCTATGTGTTCCATAATAATGTTATTCCTTTTGATCTGATTTGTTAAAAGATTCTAATAAACCCCTAAGACATAAAAAAGACTTTTTGTTTCGATTTGTAAATTTAATTTTTTTAATAGGAGAAGATGTGAAGAAAAGTAACAAAAAAGAGGGATGTAAAAAGACAAAAGGTAACATTGTCTTTTTACATGTAAAAGCGTTTAGTCTATTCTTGAATACAAATTTCACCTTTTTGCATATGAATCAAGGTTTGATAAAGTACGACTGCAATGACAGCCGTTGTAACACCTACCATGGTGTAAGAGAGACAGAGTAAGAAAAAGTCTTTGGTATGTGCATACATGACCATTGCACTAATCCCCATAGCTGCTAAAGGGAACACGAATGCCCACCATGAGATGAAAAATTTAATTTTGATAAAGTTTTTATACAAAAAGGCAATTAAAAGGGTGAAAAAGAGTGCCAAATCAAATAAAATATTGGCAAATAAATCCACTACACCAAACATTTTAAAGTAAGCTAAAAATCCAACCGCAGGAGGCGCAATCAAAATAAAAAGCGTTGGCATAAATTTAATTGCTAATTGATGGTGAAAAATGATACGGTTAAACAAAATTGCAAAAAGAATCACCCAAAAAAAGATTCCCACGCTAAAAAAGTAGAGTAGCACACCTTGTGGTGCAAAGCCAACACCACCAATAGGAACTAAAACATTTCCAACAATGGGAATAAGCCATGCGGGATTGGAGTGAGCGAGTTCTTGATTATTATTAATCCAATACGAAATCGTATGAAGGGTCAAGTAGAAATGAAGCGCAACGCCTGCGTACCAAAAAATGGCTGCAATACTTTCTATTTGCTCTTTATAGACGATGGCTAGCATGAGCATTGAAATAGAGACTGCGGCGAAGAAATTAATACGAACAGGATGCGTAAATTCTTTTTTAACGGCCTCTTTATAGGTAAAAAATTTCACCACGTAAATAATACTAATCACCACAAAAACAATGGTGGAAAGTGCCATTAAACCTAAAGCAATCCACTCAGAAAAGCCAAGTGTATTGACTGCTTTTTGGTACATGATGGTCAAACCACTGAGTCCCATAACAATTGCATACATCATAATCGGGAAAAATTTGAGTCTATTTTTTTCGATTGTTTCAGATGTTTCCATAATAACTCCTTATTATAATTCTCATTTTTATTTATAATAATAAAAAAGAAAGCTTATCAAAAAAGACTAAAATTTCTATTGATGGATAGATTCACATTAAAAAGTTAAACACATTTTTATACTTTTTGTGTGAAAAGAGGAAAAGTGTGTCAAAAATGGCGTAAAAATAGGTTTACATGTAAAGATTAGCAGGAGTGGTGGTTGAGGTGTTTAAAGAGGTAGCCTTGCACAAAATCAACGCCTAAATCACGTGCCAAAAGAAAGTCGCCTTCGGTTTCAATACCTTCTAAGACAGACTTTTTACCTTGTGCTTTGGCAAAAGATAAAAAGCCTTTTAAAATCTCTTGATAATCAGTGCAACGTTTGATTTTTAAAAGCCATGTTTTGTCAAACTTTAAAAAGTCTGCACGGCTGGTTAACTCAAAACAAAATGGTTTTTCATCATTCCCAATGTCATCTTGCGCAATAGGAAAACCAATCTGTTGAATTTCGTTTAAACAGTGTGATAAAAAAGCCGTTTGCATATCGTCAGTATTTTCAGTGACCTCAAGACAAAGATCTTGAGCACCCTCAAAAAGCTGTTTCCAAAAGGCGATTTTTGTATCGTCACTAAAATTATGAGGGTCAAGATTTAAAAAAAGCATCGTATTTTTAGGTCGGTGAAAGAGTTGTAAGGCTTTAAGTTCAGATTCTAAGTGAAAAAAAAGTTCAGGATTTTGATGCGCCACCATAAACACAGGCATTGGTGGAATACGTCGTTCATTTAAAATAAAACGAGCCAATGCTTCATACCCAAAAATCGTCCCTGAATTCATTGAAATAATCGGTTCATACTCTACCCAAAAGTGACGGTCATGAATCATACGAACCACATCACATTCACTGAGGAGATTTTCATTACAGAGTAGGGGTAAAGACATGAAAGAACCTTTAGAGAAAGATAAAGTTATATTTAGGTTTTTACATGTAAAAACCTAAATATGCAAACTATTTTTTATCGAGAATACATCCATGTGGATTGTACTTTTTACAGAGTTCACAAAAGACAGAACTCTCAGAGCGCTTTGCACAAATAAACTCAATCGCTTTGCGTTTGGCTTCGTTTTTAAATTTATTCATGGCGTTATGGTTCAAAAAGTTGGTGAGCATAATGACCAACTTCACATCTTGTGGAATCTCTTTTTTAACCACAGAAGGGTTACGCGCATCCCAATGCGTTACTTTTTCAAAAGAGAAATCTTGTAAAACAGAGGTAATAGAATCAATCTTATCGCCACCGATAACGAGAACTGCTGACATTGTTTCTCCTTTTTGATAATTGTTATTGAAATAATAAGGTATCTTTGCTTAAAATCTTTTAAAATTGAGAATAAATATCATAAACAACTCTATTTTGTTCTAAAGTTGCTTTGTGTAAAATAAATCATACAAAAGAAGGAATCGTATGTTTTCAAGTCTTGCTATCTATTTTGCCGAAGCCAACCGCTATTTTAATGCTGAACTCTCCAACCATTTTCGAAGTATAGATGAGGGAAGCACAAGCGCTATTGCCCTTATTTTTATTCTCTCTTTTGCTTATGGAGTGCTTCATGCCTTAGGACCTGGGCACGGGAAGGCATTGGTGGCAGGGTATGTGTTGGCAAATCCTTCTAAAAAAATGCACGTGTTTCAATTGGGTTTTTTGATTGCGATTGTGCATGCGCTCTCTGCGCTTTTAGTGACACTGGTGGCAAATTATTTGATTCATGTGAGTGCCATGAAGCTTTTTCGCAGCGTCAATCCTCCACTGTTTCAAATCTCAGGGGCGTTTATTGTTTTATTGAGTTTTTGGCTGTTGTATGAAGTATGGCAATCACGGAAGATAAGCAAAGAGCGTGTAAAACCGCATAAAAGCCGTTTTGGCGTGGTGCTCTTAGCGGGTATTGTTCCGTGTCCTGGGGTAATTACGCTTTGCTTTTTTGCGATTACTTTAGGGCATATGGAAATAGGCATCATTGCGGCATTTTTTATGAGCCTTGGGATGGGGCTTAGTATCTCTTTGGCGGGGCTTTTGGTTCACGCTTTTCAAAAATCACGTCCTGTTGTTACACAGCCTCGTTGGTTTTGGGTTTTACGTCTTTTAGGGGTGTTGTGTGTGATGGCTTTGGGTATTTTCTTTTTACTCAATCCTGTTTCATCACGGGCGTTTTAGTGTATGAAAAAGCTACTTTTGATAGGGTGGGTTTGTACTGTTTCGCTTTTTGCGCATCCGCATGTCTTTTTAGATACCTATGTGGACGTTTTGCCCGATAAAATTGATATTCGCTGGGTATTTGATGAGATGAGCTCTTCCATGCTTATGGAGGATTATGATAAAAATAGAGACAAAACGCTAGATGCCAATGAAGTGGCGTTTATGGAAAAAGACCATTTTAAAACGTTGGAGCCTTACAGTTATTTTATGCATCTGTTTGATGGCAAAAAAGAGTCAGACATTCAAGACGTGAGTAATTTTAGTGCCGTATTTGAAAAACGAAAATTAGTCTATCGCTTTAGTATTGCAAAACCCTCTCATAAAAAATATGAACTACGTTTTTATGATCCTGAGATGTTTGTTGCTCTTATTGTTAAAAAAAATTTTCTTACATGTAAAAAAGAAAAATGTCGTGTTGAAGGGTATGATGCGGATTTTTACTATGCGTATAAAGTGGTGATTCAAGAGTAGGTACGAAAAGGCAAAAGCCTTCTCGTACAGATTTCAGCACGTGCATTTGCAAAAAAGCAGCCGCTCTTTTGCATTTTTGACTGCATCGTTTTGTTCAGGTTTTTTGACATCTTTTGACGTTTGACGCACCCGTTGGTTTGGTTGAGTGCAAACTATGTCACATGCACTCATGCACTTGCTTTCAACTCAGTGTTTAATTGGGCGCACCATGAAGCGATACGCTCATCGGTGAGGTCACTTTGGTTGTCTTCATCCAAAGCAAGTCCAACAAATTTTCCATCAATGATTGATGCTGAGTGCTCATATGCGTAGCCTTGATCTTCCCACGCACCAATGACGTTTGCACCTTTTTCAACGACCACATCATAAATCTGACGCATACCGCTGACATAATCACTTCCATAACTTTCTTGATCACCCATGCCAAAAAGGGCAACGGTTTTTCCTTTCAAATCAGCCGATTTGAGGTGGCTTATAAAACTATCCCAATCATCTTGTAAATCGCCATCGTACCATGTAGAGGTTCCTAGAATGAGAAAGTCATAGCTGTTTAGTACATCCGCACTGTTTAATTTACCCACATCAAAGCACTCGGCATCAAAAGATTTTTGAATCTTTTGTGCGGCATCCGCCGTATTGCCATTGGTACTTCCGTAAAAAATTCCTGTCTTCATAGAAAAACTCCTTTTCAATTCATAAATGTCTTTGATACCCTTTGATGGAGCGCATAAAAGGGTCTAAAAGAGATTTAGTAGATGACATAAGGGACAAGTTTGAGGGTATACTCCAATCCCATAGCATCAAGCTTTGGGCTTCGAATCGGTACATGTCGTCTGAAATTGGCACTACGTGGAAAAAGCAAATAGATATGTTTGCACTCTTTGGATGCGAGTAACTCTATCGCACGGTTAATCTCTTCTGTGGCTTCAAAATCCACACGCTCTTCAATGCGTTTCCATGTGGGATACAGATGCAAAGCATCTTCGCACTCTTCACTTTGAATCACAATGCGACACGACTCTTGCGTAATAGATTTGTCAGGATTTTGACGTTTGACCCGTGTAAAAACATGGTGGGTAAAAAGTTCATAACTGTTGATGGTAAAGCAAAGATCAGGATGGTGTGCGACCAACTCTAAATCTTCACGGTCAAATCGTCGGCTGATTTCTTGCAGGGTTGAATAGGACTCAGACATCGTTCACCTCTTTTAATTTATGAAATGATAACCGTTTTCAAATAATAAGTCAAGATATTTTGTGTCGCTTTTGAGTAAAATACTGCATTTACAAAAAAAGAGGTCGATGCAATGCCCTTAGAATTATGGACATTTATGGTTGCTATTACGCTACTGACGATGAGTCCAGGAGCGGATACGATGATTGTAATTCGCAACACGCTTCGAGGAGGTGCAAAAGATGGCTTGGTTTCAAGTTTGGGCATTTGTTCGGGATTATTTGTGCACGCAACACTTTCAGCGGTGGGTATTTCAGCGGTACTTTTATACTCTGCAACCGCATTTACAGCCCTAAAAATTGTAGGAGCGCTTTATCTCATATGGCTGGGAATGAGTTCACTTAAATCGTTTTGGCATCATAGAAAGGTGCAGGAAAGAGCTGTTGAAAAACGCCCCTTCTCTTTTTGGGTCTCTTTAAGAGAAGGGTTTTTATCAAATGTTTTAAATCCTAAAGCTGTTGTTTTTTATATGGCGTTTTTGCCACAATTTATCAATCATGAGCACTCTGCTCTTGCGCAATCGCTCTTTTTGGCTTCACTTCATTTTATTGTGGGCAATCTTTGGCAGGCTATTTTGGTCTATACCATCGTCTCTGCCAATGGGTTTATCACCAAAAAAAAGGTGCGTCAAAGTCTCGATGCCCTCTCAGGCGTGGTGATGATAGGCTTGGGCATCCGACTTTTTTTGGAGAAACGCTAAGCTAAAATTTTGCGTAGAGATGTTTCTAAATCGCCGTACGTAAAAACAAAGCCTTTTTCAAGCAAAGCTTTGGGGTACGCCTCTTTGCTATCTAAAAGCACGGTTGCGCCCTCTCCAAAAAGCATTTTGATGATGAATGAAGGCACAGGCAAAAACGTAGGGCGATGGAGCACTTTGCCTAACATTTTGGTAAAGCGAAAGTTGGTCAGTGGTTGAGGAGACGTGGCATTGTAAATGCCCTCAAGCCCTTTTTCAAGGACAAAGGCATAGATAGCTACCAAATCATCGATGTCAATCCAGCTCATCACCATCGCTCCATTGCCTATAATCCCGCCTAGCCCTAGTTTAAAAGAGGGTAACATCTTCTCTAGCGCACCTCCATGCCCTAGCACCACGCCAAAACGCAAAATCGTTGTTTTTTTAGTGCATTTTTGCGCTTCACTTTCCCATGCAATCGCTAAATGCGCTAAAAAATCCTCACCTAATTTTTGGCTATTTTCATCGCAAGGAACACCGCTAGGATAGATGCCTACAGCAGAAGTGGAGATGAAGTGTTTCACCTCACTTTGATTGATCGCAGTCACCAGCTTTTTGGTGGTCTCTATGCGACTGCTCCAGAGCACTTTTTTATACGCATCATCCCAACGTGCGGCAATGGGTGCACCTGCTAGATTAAACACCGCATCAACACCCTCTAGTTTTTGAATAATGGTTTGCACATCATCACTGCGCTCAATCACCACTACATCAGGAAATTGCTTTTTTAAAGCATTGGCAACAAATCCACTCGCACCGCTCATTGCTATTTTCATCGTCTATCCTTGTCGTATGCATTTTGAAAAATTGTACCACATTAATGGCTTCTAAGTCACCATGAAGTAGAATCCTTTTTAACTTTACATGTAAGGATTTTTTCATGTCTTTGGATATTTGGCTCACCATGCTGGTTGCTTCCATTTTGATTAGTGTTTCCCCTGGAGCGGGTGCGGTCGTCTCCATGAATTATGGGTTGAAGTATGGGCTGAAGCGCTCGTATGCTGCCATTTTTGGCTTACAAGCGGGGCTTTTTGCGCAAACCTTTATTGTGGTCATTGGACTTGGCTCACTCATTATGAGTTCACTTTTACTTTTTAACATCATTAAATGGATAGGCGTAGCGTATCTGGTCTTTTTAGGAGTGATGAAGTTTATTGAAAAACCCCATTTACCTGATGATGCGACGCAGATTAAAGCGTACAGTGCCTCAAAAGCGTTTATTCAAGCCACGCTGATTAACCTAACGAACATTAAAGCCACCGTTTTTTTAGTGGCGTTTATTCCCCAATTTCTCAATCCAAACGCTCCTCTTCTAGGGCAATTTGGGATTATTTGTGCGACATTGATTGGGGTGGATATTATCGTGATGACAGGGTATAGTTCTTTGGCTTCAAGGCTTAAGCATGTCATTAAGTCCATTCGTGCCATTCGCATTCAAAACCAAATTACAGGAGCGTTTTTACTTCTGGCCGCTTTTTTTATCTCAACCGCCAAACGTGCGTAGATAAAGCGCTTCATCAAACCCCACTAAAAGCGTTCCATCTTCACATTCGATAATGGGACGCTTGAAGAGTAACTGCTCTTTTAAAAGCCACGTCTTTTTCTCTTCATCACTTATCTCTTTAGAGAGTCCTAGTGTTTTAAATTTGGTTCCTTTGGTGTTAAATACAACCGACAGAGGCTGTTTAGTAAGCCACGTTTCAAGCTTTGCTTCGCTGATTTGGGTTGTTTTCAAATCAATAAATGTGTAAGGGATTACCTCCGCTTTTAAGAAAGAGAGTGCCTTTTTTACGCTTCCACACGTAGTAATTCCATAAATTTTTACCATCTATATTCCTTTTTTTAAGACTATTATAACACCTCTTTGCAAGGCTTACATGTAAGGTATAATACGAAGATAATTTGAAAAGAGGGTACGATGAAAATTTTAATTGTGGAAGATGATGAGGGCATTGCTTCTTTTTTAAAACAAGGTTTAGAAGAGGAGCTCTTTAGTGTTGAGCTGTGCGATAATGGCGAAGATGCGCTCTATTTAGCAGAGATAAATACCTATGATATGATTATTTTGGATTTGATGATTAAAGGGATTCAAGGCGATGCGGTTTGCGAGAAGCTAAGAGAAAAAAAGCTTCATACGCCGATTATTGTCCTCAGTGCGAAAAGTACTATCAGCGATAAAGTGGGATTATTGCATTTGGGCGCAGATGACTACCTTACCAAACCCTTTAGTTTTGAGGAGTTACTCGCACGTATTCATGTGCAACTACGCAAACAAAACGACAAAGAGCCTCTGCTCAAAGTCGCTGATTTGGAGCTGAACCCTTTAACAAAATGTGTAACACGTTCTACAGAGAGCATAAGCCTTACCGCCAAAGAGTACATGCTTTTAGAGTATTTGATGCGCCATAAGGGAGCCATTATCGAAGAGAAAATGCTAGAAGAGCAACTCTTTTCCAGTGAGCAAAGCATTAATAGCAATATGGTGAGTGTTTACATGTACCGCTTACGCAGTAAAATCGATAAAAATTTTGAACGTAAACTGATTAAAACCCATCGAAATTTAGGATACAGCCTCAATGAAAACGCTCTTTAAAAATTTAAAATTCCGCCTTCTTTTTGCCCTTGGGCTGATTTTATTTGTCTTCTTTTATGCCTTTGGCTCAGGGGTTATCTATACGATGAAGAAATCGCAAGAACGCTCCATTGAGGCTTCATTGACAGCCTATGCCAAAGATTTGCAACATGATTACATTGAAAGAAGTGATAAGGGGCAAACGATAGATTTTGATGAGTTAAAAGAGGAGCTCGATGAGGTGAAAGAGGAGTTTGATATTCCTTTGCTTTATGCACAACTCTTGAGCTATAAAATCGCTTCGCAAGAGCCTATTATTATTGCCCAATCACAAGATTTGAAAGGTGAGCGCTTAAAACTCAAAGATGATTTGATTCAAAAAATTTTAGAAGCGCCTGAGAAAATTTACTTTTCAGAAACGAAAAATAGTACACTGACGAAAAATAAGATTTACATAGGAACACTCTTTTTAGGCACACATGAAAATCAAATGCTCCTGCTTCAATGCGCCATGCCTTACGATAAACGTACCCCTGAAATCGAAAGGATGAAAGAGGCGTTGTGGATTGGCTTATCCCTTTTGCTTTTCATTGTCCTTTTACTTGCCTCGTTTCTTATCTCAGTTTCACTTAGAAATGTTCAAAACGTCACCAATTCGGTTCGAAAAATAGGCATTCAAGACACCCATAAAAGCCTTCCTAAAAGTTATATTGCCAAAGAAATTGATGATTTGATTGAGACTTTTAACACGCTTTTATCAAACTTACAACACGCTTATGCGCAAGTGAAGCAATTTGGTCAAAACGCCTCGCATGAACTTAAAACACCGCTTACGATTATGCAAGGTGAAATTGAAGTGGGACTTCGTAAAGAGCGAAGCCCTTTGGAGTATCAGGCTATTTTGCAAAAAATCAACCATGAACTTTCCCATTTGCATGAGGTGATTGAGAAAATTCTCTTTTTATCGAGCAATACCAAAGGAGAGTTGATTAAACATTTTTCAGAAATTTATGTGGATGAGGTTTTAGTAGAGTGTATTGAGGAGAAGAAAGAGGCGGCTCGTAAGCGGGGCATTACGCTTCTTTTAGACACCCTAGAGCCTTTTAGCCTTCAGAGCAATGCGATTTTGTTGAAGATGGTTTTCTCCAATCTCATTGACAATGCCATAAAGTATGCGTTTGAAAATTCTCATGTTCATATTGCTTTACATGTAAAGCATTTAAGCATTGAAAATGAGGGTATTGAGATTGACACTAAAGAGATGGCGCAGTTGTGTGAGCCTTTTTATCGTTCGCAAAAAAGTAAGGAGTATGCTAAAGGAAGTGGGCTTGGGTTGGCGATTGTCAAAACTATTTTAGACCTTCACCGTGCTACACTTCATTTTTCAAAAGAGGGTACACGTACCATCGTAACCGTTCAATTCTAATTCATTTCACGTTCATTTTCATTCTTTAGAATTCTTTTTATCATTCATGGACTTCTTTCAAGGGGTATGAAAGAAGTCCAACATAAAAAGGATTCTAAATTATGGGAGCAATACTCATTCACTTTAAAACCCAAAAAATTATTTTTTTATTAGCGCTTGCGTTAAGTGTGCTTTTTAATTTTACATTTTTTTCAAAGCTTTATGACTTTGCCTTAGCAGAGCAAAATTACATCATTGCGTTTAGTGCACCGTTTGTGATGGTGCTTTTATATGTTTTCGCTACCAATGTGCTCTTACTCTTCACCCACCGCATGAGTTTTCGTGCGGGTGTGGTACTCTTGGTGGTGGTGAGCATTGTCAGTAGCTACTTTATTGACTCATTTGGTACGGTCATTGATAAAGATATGCTCATCAATGTTCTGCAAACCGATACCGATGAAGCCTTAGGACTTTTAACCCCTAAACTCTTACTCTATCTTGGATTGGCGCTTTTTTGTGCCTATTGGATGCTTTTTCGTGTGCGCATTCATTTTAGAGACTATAAGGTGGAGTTGGTACAAAAGGCGTTGGTTGCAGTGGTCAGTTTTGTGCTGATTGGCGGGGTTTACATGGCATTAAGCAAATCGTACAGCTCTTTTTTTAGAAACCATAAAGAGCTTAAAATGTACCTCAATCCCTTTTTCCCGATTGCTTCAGCTTCAAAGCTCGTCTATGCAAGCTTGAAACCAAAACCCGTTTTTCAAGCCATTGCACTCGATGCGAAAAAGCAAAGTGAAGCGAAGAAAAAATTGGTGGTATTTGTGGTAGGAGAGACGGCTCGGGCTAAAAACTTTTCATTGGGTAGTTATGAAAAACCAACCAACCCTCTGCTAGGAGAACGAGACGATATCGTCTATCTCTCCAACATGAGCTCTTGTGGTACGGCAACGGCCATCTCTTTGCCATGTATGTTCTCAAAATTTGAGCGCAAAGCGTGGGAGAGTGAGAAAGAGCACTATGAAAATCTTGTCGATGTGTTGATGAAAACAGGGGTGCGGGTGATTTGGAGAGATAACAACTCAGGCAAAGATAAAAATATTGCCCAAAGAGTGAGTGATGTGGTGCATTATAGAGGGCGTGAGTTTGATGAGGTACTCCTTAAAGATTTTCAAGAGAGTGTGGATAAGACCTACGAAGATACCTTTATTGTCCTGCATCAAGAGGGAAGCCATGGACCTACCTACTTTCAGCGTTACCCAGAAGCCTTTAAAAAGTTTACTCCAACCTGCGATACGCAGGATTTGGAAAAATGCACGCAAGAGG
Source organism: Campylobacterales bacterium (assembly GCA_016930915.1). Taxonomy (GTDB): domain Bacteria; phylum Campylobacterota; class Campylobacteria; order Campylobacterales; family Sulfurospirillaceae; genus Sulfurospirillum. Next base: position 76,805 of record JAFGFU010000013.1, on the reverse strand, counting down.
AGATTGTCAATACCTACAATAACACGATTCTCTATACCGATTATGTGATTAACCAAGCCCTAGAACTTTTAAAAAAGAATGAAGACAAATACGAAACAGCACTGATTTATGCGTCTGATCATGGTGAATCGCTCGGAGAAAATGGCATTTATCTTCATGGGCTTCCTTACATGATAGCGCCCAGTGATCAAAAACATATTCCTGCACTCTTTTATTTTAGCGATAAAGAGAAGCAAAAATCTTTACATGTAAAAGCCAAAGAGGCACTTTCGCATGACCATCTTTTTCATACAATTTTAAGCCTTTTTAAAATTCAAACGAGTGAGTATAAACCCAGCTTAGATCTTTTGCGTTAGGTTTACATGTAAAATGTTTTAGGCATACGAGCGCGCTTCTTGCTCCACGAGGCGCTCCATATGCACCGTTTGCCATACGCCACCCTCATCAAGGGTAATGGCAAAACCCATAGCACTCCAAAACAAAAATCCATCCGGCAAAAAGTAGTGGGTATGCAAGTAAAGCATCTCATACCCTTTCTCCTTCGCAAATGCCGTTGCCAACTCAAAAAGGCGCACGCCAATGCCACAACGTCGATATGCTTCGTGGACGTAACAGCGACTCATCTCCGCCGTTGTTCCTTTTCGATAGCGCCCTTTAATGCTCTCAATTCTATCGTCATAATCGCTCAGCGCAATGACGCCCACCACTTCTTCTTTTTCATTGAGAGCTATAAAAATTGCACAGCACTCAGGGCGACTCATCTCCACATTAATGCGTTTTTTAAGGACTTCATAACGTTCTGGCATGATCTTATCGCCATAATGAAATTGACACTGCTCCCAAATAAACGCATTGGCTTTTTCAAACGTTTTTTGCGTTACTCTCTCATAAGAAATGGTTTTTACATGTAACATTTATATTCCTGATTATAATATAGATATTTCTCTGGCATCTCGTGCGTCACGAATGCTGTCTCCTAAAAAATTAAACGCTAAAACCACCATTAAAATGGCAAATCCTGAGGGGAGCATTTGAAGAGGATAAACACTCATCACATTTTTAGCTTCACTGAGCATCATGCCCCATTCAGGCGTGGGCGCTTGCACGCCTAGTCCCAAAAAAGAGAGTGCGGAAATACTCATAATCACCCACCCCGCATCCAGCGTGGCTAACATCACGATGTCATCGAAGATGGAGGGCAAAATATGTGTTTTTAAAATGCGAAGTGGTGGAACACCTGTGGCTTTGGCAAAGGCAATGTAGTTTTGCTCACGATAGACCAACACAAACGAATAAATCATACGGGTGTACCATGCCACTTTGGCAATCACATTGGCTAAGATGAGATTCCCTATGCCTGCACCTAACATCCCCACAATGGCTAATATCATCAGCTCACTGGGAAAGGAGAGCATCACATCGCACCCTCGCAGAATCACCTCTTCTGCTTTGCGAAAAAATCCAGCCATAAGCCCTAAAATAAGACCTAAGCTTAGGGTAATTCCCATTGCCATTAAGGCTAAAAAGAGCGTGGTACGAATGCCAAAAAGCACTCTGGATAAAATACATCGCCCCAAATGGTCACTGCCGAGTGGAAACTGCCCACCCCATGGGGCAAATTTGTGCGCAAGGTTGGTCGCAATGGGGTCGTGCGGGGCAATCCATGGCGCAAAAATGCCTAAAAAAATCATTCCAACAATGACACTTAGGGAAGCTATCGCCAAAGGGTCACGCAACAATTTGGCGTAAAATCCACTCATAACTCACCTCTTAAACGAGGATCTATGAGCTTCACACTCACATCAGCGATAAGATTAAAGAGCAAAAACAAAAGCGCCATTAAAAAGACATAGCCTTGAATCATGGGATAGTCACGACTAAAAATCGCACTCACACACAAGCGTCCCACCCCAGGCAAAGCAAAAATAGTTTCAATAATTACCGTTCCAGCGATTAATTTAGGAATCGACATGCCAAGGGCAATCACAAAAGGGTGCAATGCATTGATAATACGATGCTTTATAATCCTCGCCTCACTCAGCCCTCTAGCTTTGGCATAGAAGATGTAAGGGGCATGCTCATTTTGCAACATGCTACTTCGCATCAGTCTCATGTAGGTCGCTACGTAGCTTAAAAAAAGGGTGAGTGAGGGCAAAATAATGCCTGAGCTTTCCTCTAAGCCTGCGGTGGGGAAAAGGTCTAAGGTGAGTGAAAAAAAGGCGATAAACAGCAGTGCGAGCCAAAAGCTAGGAATGGCACCCGTAAAAAAGATGACGCTTCTGATAGCTCTATCTAAAAAGCGATTGCGATATAAGGCGCACACCACACCTAAAAATGCACCCCAAACGAGTACCAAACCTAAGGTAATACCCGCTAAAAGAAGGGTAGTGGGCAAGGCGTTGGCTATTTCGTGCAGTACGGGTGTTTTGGTAATGTAACTCACCCCAAAATCACCCTTGAAAATACCTAAAAGCCATGAAAAATATCTTACATGTAAAGAAGCATTGAGTCCTAACTCTTCACGCATTTGCTCAATCGCTTCAGGCGTTGGGGTAATGTCATTGACTCGCAATGCCACCTCTGCTGGGTCACTGGGACTTAGGGTGGAGAGGGTAAAACTCACTACCGAAATCCCCAAAAGCAGAGGAAGCATCAACAAAAGGCGTTTGGCGATAAAACGCATCATGGCTTACTCGAAAAACATCTTTTCAAAAGGGATTTCATACTGTGAGGGATTAAAGCTCACCCCTTTTAGATGCGGTGTAAAAACCGCTTTGGTACGAGCATAACTCAGAGGTATATAGACGTTTTCATCGTGAATGTAACTCAAAATCTCTGCGTACATTTTGCCACGTTTTTCATGCGATGGTTCAATCAAAATGGCTTGAATCTTTGCATCCAACCACGCTTTTTTCTCTAAACCCAACTGCGCTTGATAATCGCCATGCGCTGCCATACGCCATGAGGAGACGAACGATTGAGGATCATAGGGTGTTCCCCATGAAAGAGCGTATTGTAAGTCAAAGTCACCGCTTTTTTGTCTGTCTAAAAAGGTTTGTTTCTCTTCCCCAATAATCTTAAGCTCCACGCCTACTTCTTTAAGATTGCTTTGAATGTACTCGCTAATGGCTTTTTCTTGTGCGTTATTGGCATTAAAATAAAGACGCAAGGCGAGTGTTTTTCCCTCTTTGGTTCGGTAGCCTAACTTCTCATCCATCTTCCAGCCCGCTTCTTCTAACACAGCTTTTGCTTGCGTGATGTCGTAGAGTTTACGAGAGAGTGGTACATCACAATAAGGCGTTGTTGGGGCAAAAAGAGTGTTGGCACTATTTTCAGAGTGATTTAAAATGCCAGAGACAATCATTTCCTTGTTAATGGCGTATTGCAGGGCTTCTCTCACTTTGGCTTCGCCTGTAATTGGCTGTTTGGTGTTGAGTAAAATGGCACGAGAGGCAGTGGGTTGGCTGAGCAAGGTAGTGTATTTTCCCTCTTTTTGAAGCACGCTAAAGGCATTGAGGTCAATCATGTCGCCATCAGCCCCAAAAATAAGGTCAATCTCCCCTTTTTGAAGTGCGAGTAAGACACTTTGATGATCAGGCATCACTCGCCATTTAATCTGCTCCAGCTTGGCTTTCTCACCCCAATAGTTTGGGTTCTTTTTAAAGAGTGCAAAGGCGTTTTTTTCATGCTCTGAAAGTCTCCACACGCCTGTTCCCACATAGCAACTCACTCCATTTTTGGTGCTACCCTCTACGAAACACGCAGGGGAAATGAAGCGAAAGGGTCGTGTCATGGCAAGCTCTGTTAATGTAGGATAGTAGGGATTTTTTAGGGTGAGTTTATAGGTAAAAGTATCGACGAGCTCACTGCTTTCAATTTGATTGACCAGCTCCAACCATGCGTGTCTTGGACGGTTATCAATCACCGCATCAATATTTTTCTTGACCACCGTTGCATCAAAAGAGGTGCCATCGTTAAATTTCACATCTTTGCGTAAGTAAAAGGTGTAGCTTTTGCCATCACTACTAATGTCCCAGCGCTCTGCCAACCATGGTTTTACACCTTCAGGCGTGTTAATCACCAGTGATTCAAAGACCATATTTTGAGCGGACATCTCACCGCCATACAGATGCGGGTTAATGTTACGAATATCTTTAGTACTGGCGTACACCAACTCGGTTTTAGCAACCTTTACCTCTTTGGGTTTGCTTTCGCATCCTGTAAAAAGCGCTAAAATAAGGGCTGAGCACACAAGCAGACACTCTTTTTTTCCCAATAACATTCACACTCCTTTATCATAAAAGCCAGTTTAATTTTATTACTAATAATTATTTAGTGTTATTTTAGCGGATAAATCTTTAAAAAGTGTTTTTATGAAGAAAAGAGTGCACTCCGTTTGACTACGAAGGCACTCCTTGGTATTATGCGTTGTGGCTATGGGAGTGTGCGTGTTTATGCCCATGTCCAGAGAGAGGATTTGCCCCTTTGGTTTCACAGCATTTGAGTTTGGATTTAAACGAAGCCTTTTCATCGCCGTGGTGGCAATGTCCTTCGTGTTTGTGCCCTTGTGCTTCTTCACCTAAAAGTTCCATATAATTGCTTACAGTCACCTCAGGTAAGTTGCCTGCTTTAAACGATGCAAGAGCCTCTTCGACGCTGATGCGTTCTTCTCCTGCAAAGTAAATCTTAACACCCGCATTTGTCAGCGCATGAAAAGGTTTTTCCCCTAAATGGCTGGTAATAAGCGTTTTAACGCTCAAACTCTCAAACCAGCGTGCTACTTTAATTCCACCTTCAGCGCTATTAGCTTCCACACGGATGGAGCCAGACTCATCGATAAAAGCAAACCATTTTGCTTTTCCAAAGAGGGGCGCTAAGATACCATTTTGATTTTCTGTTTTAATCGGCATTGCGATCATTTTGTTCTCCTTAATTGGACATATGTTCAGAATTGTAGCACTTTAAATGAACATATGTCAAGAATATTTAAAATCTTTTATGTTACTATGAGCCCATTACATGTAAAAAGGATTGTTTAATGTCTCGCCATAAATGCTATCGTGCGACTTCGTATCAGCCACTGATTACTCGTTTTGATCCTAAAGGAGCAAAACATGATGAGGTAATTTCCTTGATTCCTGAAGAGATAGAAGCACTCTATTTAATGGATTTATTGGATTTGTATCAAGAAGAAGCAGCCTTAAAGATGGAAGTTTCTCGCCCCACTTTTGCACGTATTATTAAAACGGCACGTCATAAAGTGGCTTTGGCTCTTTTAGGTGGACATCGGTTGCATTTAGAGGTTAAACGAGAGCGTTACGTGGTAGCGTTTTGCAGCAATGATAAGACCCATTTTGAAGAACTGAATACCAAAGATAAATACCTCTGTATCTTTAACGTAGAAAATCATCGTATTGTAAAAACCCTTTTTCTTGAAAATCCCGCACATGAGAAAGAGGCTAAGCCACCTTTAGTGTTAGCCCCACTTTTACAAGAACATCAGGTAAACTTTTTTTTAACAAAAACACTTGGGCAAGGCTTTCGAAATGCTCTTGGTGCCAGAGGTATTCAAGTGATTGAAAAAGAGTCTATTGAAGCGAATGAAATTTCTAAACTTTTTTAGGCGTAGAGTAGAAGCGCTATGCCAAAAAGAATGCGGTAAATTCCAAAAGCAACAAAGGTAAATTTTTCTAAAAATTTTAAAAAGAGTTTGATAGTCGCATACGCCACAATGAACGAGACAATAAAGCCCACTGCCAAAACAGTAAAATTACTATCCATAAAGAGTTCATTTTTATGTTTGAGAATGTCATAACCTGTGGTGGCACACATCACAGGAAAGGCGAGTAAAAAGGAAAATTCCGCACTCGCTTTGCGTGTTAAACCCACCAACATCGCTCCAATAATAGTCGAACCTGCTCTGCTTGTTCCAGGAATGAGGGCAAAAATCTGTGCAATGCCAATCCAAAGGGCTTGTTTATAACTTACTTTTTCCACATCATCTACGAAGTGTTCTTTGGGTTTGTAAAATTTTTCGACGGCTAAAAAGATGATGCCCCCAATGATAAACATTAACGCTACAATCTCAACGCTAAACATCGCCTTGATTTGCTTGGCAAATAAAAATCCCACGGCACCCAGTGGTACAAACGCTACGGCTAGTTTCATCCAAAGGTTAATTTTTTTAGGGGAAAACTTCTCTTTATAGTTTAAAACCACCGCTAAAATCGCCGCAAACTGAATAATAACTTCATATGCTTTAATCATAGCATTTTGCTCAATACCTAACCAATCCCCCACAATAATCATATGCCCCGTAGAAGAGATAGGCAAAAACTCCGTAAAACCCTCAACCACTCCCATAATAATCGACTGAAAAATATCCACAAATAGTCCTACATGTAAAATAATGCGAGATTGTAACATAAGGCGTGTTAGAGTAAATGTAAGCGGATAAATTTGCTCCTAATTTGGTAAAAAACTTTTTACCTATTTTTAATCTTTTCTCCTTTATAATGTTGGAAATGCTGTTGGTCTAAGGCTTAGACATACATGAAGTAGCACTCCTTTTTTCTGCTTTTCTTCTTTACATGTAACCCACACACAGCATCATTTTTCATCATAAAAGGAAACTTCATGGGTGTTGAGCAACACAAAGATTTATTAGGCAGTATTGGTGTGGACGTTGATCGTCACGCAAAGATGATGGCAATGGGCTTAGACGCTTACAAAGCGCAATTTTTAGGACAACCTAACCGTCCTAAAGCGATGGAATATTTTGATTGGTTTATGAGCGAGATTCAAGGGCAACGTATCGCTGAAATCAATCAACTTCGTGCGGAGAAAAAACCAGCTGTGGGTACCTTTTGTATCTTCGTTCCTGAAGAGATTGTCGTAGGAGCAGGGGGAGCCTGTTATGGTTTGTGCGGTGGTTCAAACGCAACCATTGCCGACGCTGAGACCGAACTTCCTCGCAACATCTGCCCGCTGATTAAATCCGCCCACGGTTTTAAGCTTCAACGCACCTGTGCCTACACCCAATCCTCAGACTTCATCTACGGTGAAACCACCTGTGAAGCCAAGAAAAAAGCGTGGGAAATCCTTGCGAAACACCATCCTGTGCATGTGATGAACATCCCACATATGAAGCGTGAAAAAGACCTTAAAATGTGGCAAGAGGAGATTGAGGAGTTTAAAGAGCATATCGAAGGGGTGATTGAGAAACCTTTAAGCCTTGAGGCGATGAAAGAGGGTGTGCGAAAAGTAAATGCTAAACGTTCTGCCCTTCAAAGATTAGACAAACTTCGCAGCTCAAACCCTGATGTTATGCCTATTAGCGGGAAGGATTGTTTGTGGATTACGCAAGTAGGTTTTATGGATGACATTGAACGTTACACCGCAAAAATCAATGAACTCTGCGATGAGTTGGAAGAGCGTGTGAGAGAGGGTGTGAGTGTTTTCCCAAAAGGAACGCCTCGTTTGATGGCCTTAGGAACTCCGTTTGCGCCACCGAACTGGAAACTTCACACGGCGGTTGAAAATACAGGTGGATGTGTTATCAATGAAGAGAGTTGTATCGGGCATCGTTACTTTAAAGACAACGTGGACATTGAAGGCGTGGAGAGTGAAGAGGAACTTTATGCACGCTTGATGGAGCGTTACTCCAAAATCGACTGTGCCTGTTTTACCCCAAATACAGGGCGTATTGATAAAATCGTGCAGATGTACAAGGAGCGTCAAGCTGATGGCGTTATCTACTACACGCTCTCTTTTTGTCACACCTACAATGTTGAATCACACCTTGTCACTGAAGCGATGGCAAAAGAGGGGATTCCTTGCCTCGTCATCGAATCAGACTACTCACCTGAGGATGCAGGGCAGATTAAAACCCGTGTAGAGGCGTTTTTGGAGAGCATTAGCTTTAAGAAAAAAGCCCAAGCATTCGCTAACAAATAATGTTTTGGGGTGTGGATATAGGTTCGACCTATACAAAAATCATAGGCATTGGCAAAGAGCGGGAGATTGTGCATAGCGCAGTTATCCCCACCATCTTCAATCAAGACGTTATCGTGGGCGAGTATTTGGCAGACAAAGAGGTTAAAATGCTCGTTGCCACAGGCTACGGGCGTTATATGTTAGAAGAATCGCACGGCGCACCCGTCATCTCAGAGATTAAAGCGCATGCCAAAGGGGCGTACTTTTTTGAACCCAGTGTCGCTACGGTGATTGATTTGGGTGGACAAGATAGCAAAGTGATTAAAATGGGTGAATCGGGCAGTTTCACCGACTTTCGCATGAACGATAAATGCGCCGCAGGTACAGGAAAATTCCTAGAAATCGCCGCTAATCGTTTGGGCTTAGACATGCAAACCTTTGCCAAAGCAGGCTTTGCGTACGACAAGGAGTTGACCATATCCAGCATGTGTGCCGTGTTTGCCGAGTCGGAGGTCATCTCACTTATCGCCAAAAAAGAGAGTTTGGCGAACATCTGCTACGGTGTGCATGAATCCATCGCCTCAAGACTTGCTTCCATGGCTCGAAAATTTGTCGTTAAAGAGGGTGAGACTATCGTCTTCACAGGTGGCGGAGCGCTCAATCCTTTTTTGCACCATATGTTGGAGCTTAAATTAGAGCGAAAGATTGTCATTCCCAAACACCCTCAACTCATGGGTGCAGTAGGTGCGGCGTTGTCGGGGTTTGAGGTGGTGAATTAGTTTTTTACATGTAAAGGTTTGGATATAATTTGATTTTAGAAAATGTCAAAGGAAAATAGTGAAAAATTTCATCATTGCACTAACAGTCATTGTCATAGTACATTACCTCTTTTTTCTATTTGGCTTTTCTTTTGTTGATGGAACCAATGCAAACTTTTACATGGATAACAATCTCACACTAGAGAAAAAAGGTGTTTTTGGGGATTTTACTTCGGGACATTTCAGTATTTTGGCATTTATCTGGCTGGCATATGGCATCTACATTCAAAGCCAAGAATTTAAACTTCAAAGAGAAGAATTTCAAAATCAAACAGAACAATTTAAAGAACAAAATAAACTCTACGAACAACAGATGAAAGAGCTTGAAATTCAATCCATTCAAAATCAGTTTGATAGAAAAATTGCTAAATTAACAGAAATAGAATATGGAATTTCACAAACGCTCGATATAAGCACTCATGGGCAAAATGGTTTATATATTTTTTTTATGAATTGTAAATATGGTCATTTAAATAACAATCTTTTAATTAAAATAGAAATGGTTTATACTTACTTAAATCTATATGTAAACCTACTAAATTTTATAAAAATATCTCAATCAAAAATTGATTTAATCGAAGAACTTGAAATTCTTAAAAAAGATATATATACCAATATGAAAATTTCTTTTCTAATCTTGCTCGGATATATGCAGTTGCATAAAAAAAATAAAACATTATTTGAAGAGCCAAATCCATTTGAATCTTTAAGTATTTATCACACTCTCTTGAGCCTAGATATAAAAGATTTTAAAGATATTGTTCCAGAAATACGAAAATTAACTGACAATTTTGTAAAGATTGATACAATCAATGTTCTTGAAAAATTTGATAATACATAATTGCCCAATTTTTCAATTCGTTATAATACTGCCATGAAAATCCATACTTTAATTCACACCGCACTCGTTGCTGAAGCCAAGCCGATTATTGGGCATTTTAAGCTTACATGTAAAGCAAAACAACCGTTCAATCTTTATGAGGGTGATGGTATCGCACTTATCGTCTCAGGCATGGGAAGCGAAAACACCCAAAATGCGCTTGTGTATGCGCTCAGTCTTTATGAGCCGTGCGTTGCTATCAATATCGGCATTGCGGGGTGTGTGGATAAAACCGTTGCCAAAGGCACTCTTTTTTGCACCACACATGAGGGTTTGGGCATACCTTTTGCGAGCTGTTCCTCACATGAAAAAGCAGTGGAGAATGCTTTACATGTAAAGACTACTTTGGTGGATATGGAAGCGGACACCTTCATCCAAATCCTTCCCAAAAATATCGAAGCTTACGTTTTTAAAATCGTCTCAGACCATTTGGAAAGTAGCATTCCAAACAAAACCGATGTGGGAAATTGGATAGGAAAAAGCATTAAACAGTGGGAGAAATATGTTAGAAGATAAACTTGAACACTTTGAAAAAGCGTGCGAAAACACCGCTTTTCAAAGCTTACATGTAAACACACAACATTTTTTAAAAGAGAAATCCTTAGCGTATCATCTTAGTTTTTCGCAAATCCAGCAGTGTATCATTATGGCGATTGATATGCAGATGTGGGGTGAAGATATTGAAGCGTTTTGGGAGGAGAAAGATAGCAAAAAAGAGGCGTTTTTAGCCCTCCAAAAAGCTTATGAAGCCTTAAAAACCAACCTAAAGACGTATCCTCCAACACCCATGGATTTTGAAAAAGAGACGTTTAAAATCGAAGAGCTTGAAAAAGAGCATTTGGGGCTGGGAAGTTGTCCTGTGGCGTCACCTAAAACACGCTGTTGCAACCTTATGACACTGGACGCCGTGGAGAGTTGTGGGTTTGACTGTTCGTACTGCTCCATTCAGAGTTTTTACAAAAACAACACCATCACCTTTGATAAAAGCTTTGCTGAAAAGTTAGAGCGTTTAGCGCTTGAGCCCTCTAAAACCTACCACATCGGTACGGGGCAATCCTCGGACTCCTTAATGTGGGGAAACCGTTCAGGCGTTTTAGAAGCCCTTTTTGCCTTTGCTAGAAAAAATCCCAACGTTATTTTGGAGCTCAAAAGCAAGTCAGACAATATCGCCTATTTGCTTGAAAAGGAGGTTCCAAAAAATGTTATTTGCACATGGTCGTTGAACCCTCAGGTTATTATTGAGAATGAAGAAAAACGAGCCTCTAGCCTTGAAAAACGCATCCAAAGTGCCAGAGCTTTGGCGGATAAAGGGGTGTTAGTCGGCTTTCATTTTCACCCCATCGTGCTTTTTGAAGGCTGGCAAGAGGCGTACACCGCCATCGCCAAAGAGCTTCTTGAACGCTTTACATGTAAAGAGGTCGCCCTCGTTTCTATGGGAACGCTGACGTTCATTAAGCCCGTTTTGAAGAAGATTCGTTTGCGTGCGCAAAGCAGTAAAATTTTACAAATGCCCTTAGTCGATGCCAGTGGTAAATATTCTTATCCACTTTCTTTAAAAGAGGAGATGTTTAGCACGCTCTATCAAGCATTTACACCATGGCACAACGAGGTCTTTTTTTACCTCTGCATGGAAGATGAAAGCTTGTGGCAAAAGGTTTTTGGCTACGAATTTGAAAACAATGAAGCCTTTGAAGAAGCGATGCTAGGGGCATATATGAAAAAAATAAAAGGAGCTTTATGAAAACCGTTTTAATGACTGGCGGTAGCAGTGGCATTGGTAAAGCGATAAAAAACATTCTTACATGTAAAGAGTATCAGGTTTTTAATATTGGACGAAACGAAGCGCAGATTGTTTGTGATTTAAGAGACGAAAAGAGTCTTGAAAATGCGGTGAAGGCGTGGTTGAAAACGCATGAGGTTGATGTGCTGATTAACTGTGCGGGCATTGGGCTATTTGACCCACATGAGAGCATCAGCCCCTCTAAAATTAAAAACCTCATCGACATTAACCTCACGGCTCCTATTATGTTAAGTTCTTTGTGTTTGCGTTCTTTGCAAAAAACGCAAGGGCATATCATTAACATTACCTCCATTGAGGCGACCCGCCATGCCAAATATTCTGCTTTGTACACCGCCACGAAAAGTGGGCTTCGAGATTTTGGGCATTGTTTGTTTGAAGAGGTGCGCAAAAGCGGTGTGAAAGTCACTTCCATTAACCCCGACATGACCCAAACACCTTTTTTTGATGCACTTCATTTTAAACCAAGTGAGGATGAGAGCACCCATCTGCTTCCTGAGACCATCGCTAAAAGCGTGTGGGATGTCTTACATGTAAACGGGGTGATTACTGATTTGAGTATACGTCCTCAAAAGGTAGGAATCACTAAAAAATAATCTTTACATGTAAAGATACTTTATAGTAACTCCGCTTATAATGGCGCAAATCATTGCTCAAAAAAGGAGTTACCATGTCTACACGCATTGAACACGATCTTATTGGCGATAAGGAAATTTCAAACGAGTGCTATTATGGCGTTCAAACCGCACGTGCGGCTGAGAATTTTCATATCACAGGCGTAACCCTCTCCAAATTTCCAACCTTTATTGAATCCATCGCTAAAGTTAAAAAAGCAGCCGCTTTGGCAAACTACGAATTAGGGCTTCTCTCAGAAGCAAAGAAAAACGCCATTGTTGAGGCGTGCGACCAACTCATCGTAGGAAAATACCATGACCAATTTGTGGTCGATATGATTCAAGGAGGCGCAGGAACATCGACCAATATGAACGCCAACGAAGTCATCGCTAACATTGGCTTAGAACTGATGGGATACCAAAAAGGCGAATACAAATTTTTGCACCCCAACAACGATGTCAATCTCTCACAATCGACCAATGACGCTTACCCCACCGCCCTTCGTGTTGCTTTGTATGAAAAACTGGGCGAACTTAGTGAGTCAATGAAAATCATCCAAAACTCCTTTGCCAAAAAAGCGACTGAGTTTAAAGACATCATCAAAATGGGTCGCACCCAACTGCAAGATGCCGTCCCCATGACCCTAGAGCAAGAGTTTCGCACCTACGCCGTGATGATTGGCGAAGACATACAGCGTGTTCATGAGGCAAGGCAGTTGGTGCGTGAGATTAACATGGGCGCTACGGCGATTGGTACGGGCATTAACGCACATCCTGATTATGCAAAAACGGTTGAAGCAAAACTGCAAGAAGTCACAGGTCGTCCCTTTGTCACCGCAGGTGATTTGATTGAAGCGACGCAAGATACGGGTGCGTACGTGCAAATCTCAGGTGTTTTAAAAAGAGTGGCAACCAAAATGTCAAAAATTTGCAACGATTTGAGGCTTTTAAGCTCAGGCCCTCGTACAGGTTTTGGGGAGATTAACCTGCCTGCGATGCAACCAGGAAGCTCCATCATGCCAGGCAAGGTCAATCCCGTCATCCCCGAAGTGGTCAATCAAGTCTGCTTTCAAGTCATTGGAACGGACATTGCCGTAACGCTTGCGTGCGAGGGCGGACAACTGCAACTCAACGTCTTTGAACCACTGATTGGCTATAACCTTTTTAACTCCATTAATATGATGAAAAATGCGTTTGAAACTTTAGCGTACACCTGCGTGGATGGTATTACCGCCAATCCAGAGCGATGCAAAGCGTTGGTACTCAATAGCATTGGCTTAGTCACCGCACTTAATCCTTTCATCGGTTATGAAAATTCTACGATGGTAGCGAAAGAGGCGCTGGAGAGCGGGCGCTCAGTGTATGATATTGTCCTAGAAAAAGGCTTACTGGATAAAGCCGAACTGGATGATATTATTCAGCCTGAAAACATGATAAAACCTCGAAATTTCGGACTTTCTGAAAAAAGTAAATTCGTCAAGCTCTAAGCAAAGAGGGATACTTCCCTCTTTACATGTAAAACATTTTTCCTTAAAATTTTATATATTTTAATTAATTCTCTTCTTTCAAGCTTTTTTTAAAAAAAAATCCAAAAAGTCATTTTCAAATCCCTTTAGAGGTTTAAACTTCCACCATGTTTAACTTTTTAAGGAGACAAAATGTCAACCAGAATGGAACACGATTTAATCGGTGATAAAGAAATATCTAACGAATGTTATTATGGCGTTCAAACGGCACGTGCGGCTGAGAACTTTCATATTACAGGTATTAAACTTTCAAGCTTCCCTACGTTTATTGTATCGCTAGCAAAAGTAAAAAAAGCAGCAGCTTTAGCAAACTTCGAATTAGGACTTCTTGCGGAAGCTAAAAAAAATGTGATTTGTGAAGCATGTGATGAGATTATTGCAGGCAAATACCATGACCAATTTGTTGTAGACATGTTCCAAGGTGGAGCAGGTACTTCAACCAATATGAATGCCAATGAAGTTATCGCAAACATTGGTTTGGAAAAAATGGGTCACCAAAAAGGTGAATACAAATTTTTACACCCAAACAATGATGTTAACCTTTCTCAATCTACCAATGATGCTTACCCAACAGCGCTTCGTGTAGCACTTTATGAAAAATTAGGTGAACTTACTGAGTCTATGAAAATCATCAAAGGCTCATTTGCAAACAAAGCAAGCGAGTTTAAAGACATCATTAAAATGGGACGTACACAACTTCAAGATGCGGTTCCTATGACGTTAGAGCAAGAGTTCAGAACCTATGCGGTTATGATTGGTGAAGATATCCAACGTGTTAGTGAAGCACAACAACTCGTTCGTGAGATGAACTTAGGTGCAACAGCGATTGGTACAGGTATTAATTCACACCCTGATTATTCAAAAATGGTTGAAGCAAAATTACAAGAAGTAACAGGACGTCCATTTGTAACTGCGGGTGATCTTGTTGAAGCAACACAAGATACAGGTGCGTATGTACAAATCTCTGGTGTTCTTAAACGTGTAGCAACCAAAATGTCAAAAATTTGTAACGACCTTCGTTTGTTAAGCTCAGGTCCTAGAACAGGTTTTGGTGAGATCAACCTTCCTGCAATGCAACCAGGTAGCTCTATTATGCCAGGTAAAGTCAATCCTGTTATCCCTGAGGTTGTGAACCAAGTATGTTTCCAAGTGATTGGTACAGACATCGCCGTAACACTTGCGTGCGAGGGTGGTCAGCTTCAACTTAACGTATTTGAACCAGTGATTGCGTATAACCTTTTTAGCTCTATCAATATGATGAGAAATGCGTTTGAGACCTTAGCGTATACATGTGTTGATGGCATCACAGCAAATCCTGAGAGATGTAAATCACTCGTTCTTAACAGCATTGGACTTGTTACTGCTCTTAATCCATTTATCGGTTATGAGAACTCAACTTCAGTCGCAAAAGAAGCGCTAGAAACAGGTGGTTCAGTGTATGACATCGTTCTTGCTCGTGGTCTTTTGGCTAAAGATGAGCTTGATGATATTATCAAACCAGAAAATATGATCAAACCTCGTACATACGATAAAAAATAAATAGCCTTTTAGCCTTTTGCCGTGCCACAGAAGAAGCGGTGCTCACACACCTTCTTCCTTTTACCGCTCTTTTGTGGCACCCAATTGCTCTAATCGCTTTTTGAGCTATTAGAGGAGTTCATAAACTTAGTACAAGGAGTTACCATGTTATGGTTAGAAATTATTGTTGTTCTTGCCGCTATCTTTTTTGGTGCAAGACTCGGTAGCATTGCTATCGGTTATGCTGGAGGGTTGGGCGTTCTAGTCTTAACCTTAGGTATGGGTTTAAAATTAGGATCAATTCCTATTGATGTTATTCTTATCATTATGTCTGTTATTGCAGCTATTGCAGCTATGCAAGTCGCAGGTGGACTGGATTATATGGTCAGTATTGCGGAGAAAATTCTTCGTAAAAATCCTAAGCAAATTACGTTTTTAGCCCCTGTGGTTACGTACATTATGACATTTTTTGCAGGCACAGGTCATACAGCATTCTCTACGCTCCCTGTTATTGCAGAAGTAGCAAAAGAGCAAGGTATTCGTCCATCTCGTCCATTGAGTATTGCCGTTGTTGCCTCTCAAATTGCGATTACTGCTTCTCCAATTTCAGCAGCGGTTGTCTTTTTAAGTGGTGCATTGGAAAAACACGGTGTAGGTTATTTGGATTTACTTGCGGTTTGTATTCCTTCTTCTTTTCTTGCATGTATGTGTGCAGCGTTTGTTGCTAACTTTTTGGGCAAAGATTTAAAAGATGATGAAGTGTATCAAGAGCGATTAGCAAAAGGTTTAGTTAAAACCAGAGGGGCTACAAAACTTGAAATCAAACCAGGTGCAAAACTCTCTGTGGTTATTTTCCTTGTGACTATTTTAGCCGTTGTTGCATACGCTACCATGATTAGTGGAAAAGTTGGCTTGATTAAAAACCCTGTGGTTGGACGTGATGCAGCGATTATGCTTTTCATGTTAACAGGAGCAACATTTATCACCTTCTTGACAAAAATTGATTCTGCGCAAATTCTTAACTCTGGTACCTTTAAATCAGGTATGAGTGCATGTATCTGTGTATTGGGTGTTGCGTGGTTAGGTGATACCTTTGTTGCAAATCATATTACTGAAATTAAAGCGTTTGCAGGTGATTTGCTTAACGTTTATCCATGGATGTTAGCAGTGGTTCTTTTCTTTGCAAGTATGCTTCTTTACTCTCAAGCAGCAACGGCTAAAGCGTTGATGCCAAGTGCGTTGTTACTCGGTGTTTCACCTTTAACCATTGTTGCTTCGTTTGCAGCGGTCAGTGCACTCTTTGTTCTTCCAACCTACCCAACATTGATTGCAGCGGTAGAAATGGATGATACAGGATCAACACGCATTGGTAAATATGTATTCAATCATCCATTCCTTATCCCTGGTGTGGTTGCTATTTCTCTTTCTGTTGCCTTTGCCTTTGTTATCGGCGGAATGATTTTATAAGCCTTTTTTATGCTTTTACTTTCGGCTCTTTTGAGCCGAATGCCTTTACATGTAAACCAAATTTTTAAAGGAGTCTTCGCATGAATTTATTACGTACTTCCCTTATGGTAGCCCTTATTGGCGCTTCTTCGTTGATGGCAAAACCAACCATTGCCATTCTAGCCACAGGTGGCACGATTGCTGGTGCTGGAACATCTGAGCTTAAAAGTTCTTACTCAGCAGGTGCTGTAACCGTTGATAAGCTTATTGCTGCTGTTCCAGCTATCAATGACATGGCAACCATCAAAGGTGAACAAATCTCTAGCATTGGCTCTCAAGAGATGACCAATCAAGTCTGGCTCAAACTCTCAAAACGAGTCAATGAGTTGCTTGCTAACCCAGAGATTGATGGTGTAGTAATTACTCACGGTACTGATACTGTGGAAGAGACTTCGTATTTTCTTGATTTAACTGTAAAAAGCAAAAAACCTGTTGTTTTTGTTGCCGCAATGCGCTCAAGCACTTCTATGAGTGCTGATGGTCCAATGAACCTTTACAATGCAATGCATGTAGTTACTAACAAAGAGACTGCAGGAAAAGGCGTTGTAGTTGTGATGAACGATGAAATTCACAGTGCAAGAGAAGTGACTAAAGTCAACACAAGCTCTGTTAATGCATTCGCATCTCCAAATGCTGGTAAAATTGGTACAGTATATTATGGTAATGTAGAATATCATATGCAACCAACTAAAAAACACACGATAAATTCTGAATTTGATGTTGCTAAACTTACAGATTTACCTCGTGTTGACATCGTTTACGCTCACCCAAATGATACAGATGTTATGGTAAAAGCAGCAGTGAATGCAGGTGCTAAAGCGATTGTTCATGCAGGTATGGGTAATGGAAATCCTTTCCCACTCACACAAGATGCTTTGGCTGATGCGGTTAAAAAAGGTGTTGTTGTCGCACGTAGTAGCCGTGTAGGCAGTGGTAGTACAACGCTTGAGGGCGAAGTGGATGATGCAAAATATGGCTTTATCGCAACCACAACCCTTAACCCACAAAAAGCACGTGTTCTTTTAATGTTAGGTTTAACGAAAACCAACGATAAAAAAGCACTTCAAAAAATGTTCTTAGAGTATTAAAAACATTCCTATCTCTTTTGGCGGAAAGAGATAGGACTTTTCCTCTCATGTGTTATAATAACTCTCAAAAAGAACAAATCCCATGAAAAAAATACTCTTATATTTAACTGTTTTTATTTTCATGGGTACTACTTTTGCATGGGCACATGATAAAAAAATCCTCATCATTAACTCCTATCATAAAGGCTTTCAATGGAGTGATGACGTTTTACATGGTATAGAAAATGTTTTTTACAATCATCCTGAAATTACCATGAATATTTTATACATGGATTCTAAGCGCATCAATTCCAAAGCGTATTATGAGAAACTGCGAGAACTCTATAAACTTCAACTCAAAAATCAAAAACATGATCTTATTGTGGCTGTCGATAAATTTGCTTATGATTTTTTAATTGAGTATTATCATGAGCTTTTCACCGATGAGCCTATTTTATTTACAGGCTTAGAGCAGTTTGATGTGAAAGAAATTCATGCCAAAGGCTTAGATGACCGCATTTATGGGGTTATGGAAAAAAGAGCTATTGGCGATACAATTCCTTTAATGGCGAAGATGATACCACAGCTTAAAAAAATAACCATCATCAACGATGCCAGTGCCAATGGGGATGATAGTGAACCGTTTATTCGTGAAGCGATGCAAGAGTTTCATGATAGACTTGAGATCGAATACATTCGTGAAGCAACCCTTGAAGAATTAGAAAAACGCTTTTCTACACCTAATAAAGAAGAGGCAATTTTTTACATTCGTTTTTACAATGACCGCTATGGAAATCTCTATAAAAATAACCAAATTGCCAATATGATTCAAAAAAGTGCTCTGCCCGTTTTTATTACCGATACACTTTTTATTGGAAAAGGAGCGTTTGGTGGCAAGCTGGTTCCTGTGCAAAAACTTGGTATGGCAACAGGTGAGATGATTTTAGATGTGTTAGATGAAAAAATTCACCCTTTACATGTAAAGACATTTGATGAGTATTGGTACCAGTTTGATCTTCAAAAAATTAAACAATTTGACATCTATCCCAATCCTACCGTCCCAGAATTTGAGCTTATTAATGCGCCTGAAACCTTTTTTGATCGTCATCGAAAACTTATTGATGCGGTCTTTCTTATTTCTCCTTTTCTCGTCTTTCTTATTTTAGGGCTCTTTCATAATATTTATATGCGCATTCGCTCTGAAAAAGAGTTGCGTGCGGTGGAGTTGCAAAAAAACAAACACCAACAGTTTATTATTCAACAATCCAAATTGGCTGAAATTGGTGAAGTATTCTCTTCAATTGCCCATCAATGGAAAAACCCTTTGGTTGAGATTGCTACCATAGCACAAGATCACTTTTACAACTCCACAGAACAGTCAGAAGAACAAAACAATCAATTCGTCCATGACATTATGGTGCAAGTCCACTACATGACAGACACCATTAACAGTTTTCAAGCCTTTATTATGCCCTCAACCACTAAAACAGTTTTTAACATTAATGATGCGATTGAAACGATGCTAAAGATAATTAACCATACGATCAAGTACAATTATATTGATGTCACAGTAGATATTAGCCATGCCACCAACCTCTCCGTTCGTGGCTATAAAAATGAATTCATGCAAACGCTCTTAAATATTGTCAATAATGCCAAAGACCAAATTATTGAACAACGAGAAGCAAAAAAGCTAAAACGAGGTATGATTTCTATTGTCATCTACAACCATGCACAAAACGTTATCATTGAAATATGTGATAATGCAGGAGGCATCAAAGAAGAGAAACTGTCTCATCTTTTTGATGCTTACTTTACAACCAAAAAACAAGGGCATGGGATTGGGCTTTATATGAGTAAACTGATTATTGAAGATAAAATGGGTGGAAAAATTACCGCTTTCAATAAAAACGATGGGGCTTGTTTCTCCATTATACTAGGAAATGTAACATGAAAATTTTAGTTCTTGAAGATAACGATCGTTTAGCCAAAGTCATTAAAGGTGTTTTAGACAAAGAGGGATACAGTGTCGACATTTTTTATGATGGCGAAAAAGCACTCGATGCGCTTAACTGTGGCTACCACTGTTTTATCTTGGACATTAATGTTCCCTCCCTTGATGGACTCTCTATTTTAGAAACCATACGACTTTATCATAAAGAGATTCCTGTTATTATTATGAGTTCGAATCATGACTTGGAAAAAATTCAGACTTCTTATGAAATAGGCTGTGATGACTATCTTAAAAAACCTTTTTTCATTTATGAGTTGGTTCAAAAAGTGAAAAAACTCTGCCATAAACCTTCTCAAATCATCACGCTTTGGACAGGGTATACGTATGATTATGTTAATCATCGTCTCTTTGCACCCGATAACGAAGAGATAAAATTGGCGAAGAAAGAGTGTATGTTCTTAGACCTTTTTATTAAAGACAGACACAGGGTCATTACCTTTAGTGAGTTAGAAGAGTATGTGTGGGAGGGCGAGGAGACGAGCATTTTAAATATGCGAGCTCTTATCAAGCGTTTGCGCAGAAAACTCCCTGAGGGAGCCATTGAGATGATTAAAGAGGTAGGGTATCGCTTGGGTGAATTATGATGGGTCTTTGTAGTGAAGTTTTGAGTTGTCTTTTTGATAGGAGCTGTAAAGCTTTTTGAATTCTTTAAATACTTTGGCAGAGTAAGGGTTGTCTTTAATTTTGCCATTGTAGGCATTAATGGCGTCTTTGTTATTTTTATGTTTAGCAAAACACGTTGCTAGAATATATGCGCCTACTTGGATGTTAACCTTAGGGTCAAAGAGGTCATAAAAAGAGATATTTGCTCTATCAAGCATAGGTTTATGAATGGAGTTAATTTGCATGATACCCATGTCAAAACGTGGGTAATTACGTGTGTACAGGAAATGCACGACATGGCTGGCTTCATATTTATTTTTACTTCTAATCGAGATAACTTTTGTGTGCATTTGACTCTCAATGCCTTTTTGTTTCAAAAAAGCTTCTAACTCTCTGGCTTGTTTGGGCGTCATTTTATGAGCACTAAAAGCAACCACATATCGATCTAGGTTACTCTCAACCTTAGCAATGGAATAGAGAAGACTCGGTTCAATCCCATAAATCTGCCCCACCTTGACCCAAATGTTTTCATTTGATTGTTTTGGTGCTGCCCATAAGAAAAGAGGCAAACAAAGCAACAGAAAAAGACGAAATGCCATGTAAACCTCCTGCTATGAACTTCTTTTCATTATAAAGAATAGAAACTTTATTCTCACTAAAGCAAAGATAGGTTAAAATTATTTTCCTTTTGCGGGGGGTATGTGACTCTGGTGTGCACCACGGCCTTCAAAGCCGATTGGAGGGGCGGTTGACCGTCTCTTGGGAGGTTCGATTCCTCCACCCTCTCGCCAATACTTCAAAATCCCGCATCTTATTTTTTATTTTCTGGTCAAAAACTTCCCAGTTCTGCACTTTGCGTGAAAGTTACTGAGTAATACTTTGAGTTATAAATTTAAGGCTATAAAGACTAGAATAGCACCCCATTAGACAATCCGATATATGTGCGTAACTCAAAACGGGGGCGTATTGAATAGATTTTCTCTAACATTTCCTCAACGTGTGATCATTGCTTTTTATACATTACTTTAGTTCCCATATCGCCTTTACATGTAAAATATGTCCGTAGGACATAAACAATAACCGCCTTTGAAAAAAACAAGGTTACATGAAAGAAAATAAAAATGATCAATCAATTAGAAGCTATATCGCATGAACAAAGTGAATATTTCCTCAAGCTTGCCATGCTCAATTTCCATTATGGTGCCAAAGCGAAAAATATGTTAAAAACACATATTTCAAGTAAGGAACGTGCATAGTGTTTACTCAAATAGAAATAACAACAGTATGTAATGCCCATTATTTCTACTGCCCTCAAGATACATTGCCTCATAGGCATATGTCCGTGGAGTGTTTTAAGAAGATTATTCAATCTGAAAAAAAGCCTACATTGCTCTTGCTTCAAGGTACAGGAGAACCACTCTTACATCCTTCTTTTTGGAAAATGGTTATCTTGGCGAAAGAGAGAGGTCATCGTATAGGAATTATCACTAATGGCAGTATAGCAATAGATCTAAAATATCTCTTCTTGTTAGATACTCTTGGCTTTTCTTTGGATACGCTTGATGAAGAGATCGCCAGAAAAAGAGGTAGAACATCACCGGCTCAAACCATCAAACATCTTTTAGCCTGCCATGCACTTATCCCTAAAAAGATCAAACTTTATGCGGTAAATTATGGACAAGACCTAGCGCCTCTTAAAGCATTTGCAAAAGAGCATAGTATTTCTCTTACTATCCAAAATTTGCAACCTAAAAAGAGTTATCAGGCACATTACATTACTGAACCATTACCCTATACAACATTTAAGTGCTCTTACTTAGAGAATGAAAAGATGCGTTACTACTTTGTGGATGGTACTAAGGCTCCATGTTGCTTTATGATTGATCCCACTAAAGTTTTATCAACGAAAGAAATACGACAACACTTAGCACAAAAGAGTGTTCCTTCTTGTTGTACACAATGTGGTGAACTCACTGGTATAGAACGGCTTTATATATAAGAAATGAAATTAAACATAAAAGGGCAAATAGTGGTAAAGAAATTAAGGTGGCAGGGGCTAGAAAAACATAACAAACATAAGGAGGCGGTATGTTGAAATGTTGGAGAGAAAAACTAGAAATAGTTTTACATGTAAAGATAAAACAAGGAGAGAGCCAATGGGTATGCTAATAGGATTTTTTCTACTGATTTATACATTGGTAGCTATGGGAGTATATAAAATCACCAAACGATTTAGTGAGAAGAAATGGCTACATCGAGCGGTACTCGCGATTATCTTTTTAATCCCAACTTACGACATTATCATAACCAACACTCTTGGAGCATACCATTGTCTTACAACCCCATCAACCTACATCAGTAAAAAAGTAGAGTATCCAGAAAGTATCTACTGGGAAGATAATGTTTATCCTGGATTTAGTAAAGAGGATAGGAAGCTGATGGTTATGAACTATCTTGACGGCATTCATCTCAAAACTATGGCACTTAACGGTGAGGATGGGAAGATTTACACCTATGAAACCAATGCTTCTGTATGGGAAGAACTCAAACCTTTAGAGAAGGACAGAGGACAACCCTATTACGATAGGGTCAATGCAATAGCACAAAATATCATGGAAACATCTGAGCAGATTTACACCAAAGAGACCATGCCAAAGATGAACTATACCGTCACCTTCGATGAAGTGAAGCTAAACCAACTCTCAAGCAAGTTTCTATATTCGGATGAAACGAAAATCATTGATAATCAAACAGGGGAAACTATTGCTTACAATAGAAGGGTAATGCATTTTTTTTACAATGCATTCCCTGATTTGGTACAGGGTGATAAGTATTATTGGAAAGAGCCTGTGTGTGGATATAAGTATCCCAATTTTGATGAAATGTTTAATTATAAAAGAGCTAATCATCGTGGTGGGATAAAACATATAGATGGATTAAATACAACACTTTACAACAAATACATAAAAGGAGAAAAATAAAATGGATACAAGTGCAAATACAATCACAACAATGGGGATTGTTTCAAACGAGGTTTATGCAGATAATGGACAAAAATATTTTACAGATAATCCTGGAACATTAGTTGCCAATGGAACAGAATACGAAGTAATTGACCACACATCCGACAGTAGCCTCAACGGCTTCCAAGCCCTTTTGCTAAAAAGCGGCACTCAGTATGTTATCGCTTTTCGTGGCACCGATAGTCTAGTGGATGGAATAATTGATATTACAGCACTACCATTAGCTAATTACAATCCTCAATACAACAGTGCCGTAGAGTTTGTAAATAACGCAATCCAAACTTATGGTATCGATAAATCAAGCCTCACGCTCACAGGTCATAGCCTAGGTGGTATCCTCACCCAACAAGTCGGAGCAAGTTTAGGTATAAAGGGTTATGCTTATAACCCTTGGGGAGCAGATGCTCTTACCAAATACCCACCAAACGGTCCGCTTAATATCGTAGCAAGAGTCCTTGAAGCAGTAGGCATCTACACCTCTTCAGCCGAAGCTTTCGCCAAAGATAACATCGCCAATATCTCGTATCAAGATGGAGGAGACCTAAATGGAGATTTTCTTTCAAATCTTTTAACAGGTGCTATATCAGAACACTTAGGCGATGCGTTTATACCTATTTGGGGAGCAGACATAGAAGCTGATGGACATAGAATGCCTATACTCAATAGTGCAATAGCTCACTATAATGAAGTCTTAACCCATTTTTCAAACAGCAATTACGAAGAACTCTCGTTAGCATATCTTTCTAAAGGAAGCTTTGAAAAAACAGAACAAGTTTTCAATGATGTTGGAGTTTATCAAGCATCAGGACTTTCTTTCACTTTCCTCACCGATACTCCAGCCCCAACCATTGCCAATGAAGCTAAAACCAACACTGCCACCCTCTACGCCCTCGTTCACTTAAACCCTTTCACTATCCAAGGAGATTTACAAGCTTATAAAACCCTCAAAGTAGATGACTACTCCGATATGTATATGCAAAAACGCTCTGAAATGCTCTACTATACCATTAAACCAAAAAGTGAAACCAGTGGAAAAGCTATCTACTATAAAGATGTAGCAACAAACATTGAGACTTATACCAGACAAAGTGGCGTGGTTTACACCAGTAAAGTCCTCTTTGGCAAAGAAACAGATGATAATGAAACGGTCTTAAACGGCAGTAGCGGAGATGACTTTATCTTTGGTATGAATGGAAATGATGCCCTAGAGGGTAATACAGGTAATGACTACCTAGAAGGTGGTAAAGGAGTAGATAGCCTAAGAGGAGGTGCTGGAAATGACACTTACTACTTCCAAAGAGGAGATTTTCTAGATACTGTTTACGATAAAAGTGGAGACGATACGCTCCTATTTGGAAAAAATATCACAAAAGATGACCTGATAGTACAATATGACGGTAATGACCTTATCATCACTCTTAAAGATAGTAGCCAAAGCGATAGTATTACTCTTAAAGACTGGTACACCAAAGAAAACCGTATAGAGTACTTTGAATTTGCAGATGGAACTCTTTTGGATGAAGAAAATATCTTAGATCTTATGACAACACCAGAAGCAGATTCTATTCAAGGCACTGAAAACGATAATACCCTAGAAGGAACAGAGGGTGATGATATTTTAATAGGAAATAAAGGCAATGATACTCTAGAAGGTGGTGAAGGTAATGACCTCTTAATGGGGGGAGATGGCTATGATACATATATCGTTGATGCAGGCGATACGGTTATTGACAGTGATGGCAAAGGAAGAGTCATTTTCCAAGGAAATCTTTTAAGTGGTGCGAGTATGGAGCTTGGTGAGACACACTACTATTCCCAAGAAGATCATGGAACCTATTTTTAACCAGTAATGGCTTTCAATTTGTAGCCGATAGCGGCGCTACATTAACGATAGAAACCCCTGTTGCCACCAGTGAAACAATTTTACCTTCAATAACAGGTGGCACAACTATCGCTACCCACCATACAGGTACGGGTGTCACCTTAGAGGATTTCTCCTCTCCCTTGGTTTTAGACTTAGATAATGATGGTATGACATCTATGCCTTTATATGCTACACAAACCTACTTCGATATGGACGGAGATGGCTTTCGTGAGCGAACCAGTTGGACTGAAAGCAGTGATGGACTCTTAACCCTAGATCTAAACAATGATGGCAAAGTCACCAATGGCTCAGAACTCTTTGGAAACAACACCAAACTCGCCAATGGAACCAATGCCAAAGATGGCTTTGAAGCTTTGAGCCAATACGATCTCAATCACGATAATGTCATTGATGCAAAAGACAGCATCTACTCTCATCTCAAAGTATGGATGGACACGAACAGTGATGGCATTAGCACAACAGATGAACTTAAAACACTCGAAGAGTTAAACATCACCACCATTAACCTCAATGCTACAGAGACTTCAACCTCTGAAGCTTATAACCAAATCTCAGATAGTTCTTCTTTTACCCAAAATGGTGAGACAAAAACCATCAATGATGTCTGGTTTTACCAAGATAAATCCGATACCACCTATGACTACACCACACCCATCAAAGAAAGCGTTGCTTCACTTCCCACCATCGAAGGCAGTGGCAGAGTCAAAGATTTAAGAGATGCGATGAATGATGATAGTGTTTTAGAAGCCAAAGTCACCAACCTTTTAAACAATGCCTCTTCCATGAGTTTCTCAAATTTTAGCAGTGCGTTTAAAGATATGGTTGCACGTTGGACGGGTACCGATACCATCAGTGCCACCACAACTAGAGGAGAACAATACATCCTTAACCATCCTTACGGATATATCAATGCAACACCCATTAAAGTCAAAGAAGTCTATGCCTATGCCAGAGATGTTGCTATCTTAGAAGCCTTTGCAGGAAAAAGCTTTAGTATGGTAGCTGATAGTGTCACAACCTCTGATGTCATAGGAACCGAAGCCAGTGTAGCGATGAATGATGCCTATAAAGAGCTTCAATACTCCCAAATGATAGAATTCCTCAGTGATGCACTGTACGGTGAATCTTTAAGTAAAGATGAACTCATCACCAAACTTCAAACCACACTTACCACCACACCAGCTGACACACTCTCTACCTTACTACTCTCCACCATGGTCTATCGTTATGGTTTAGACACTTTAGAGAGTTTCGATGACACACTGCTTTCATACACAACCTTTAAAACAGCGCTTGGTACCAATGGCATTAGTTACAGTGTGAATGCTTTAGGTGAAGTGGTGGGAACGTATGGGGATGTTTGTTTCTGTGACACAAACTGTGACATGTTCAAGATAAAATCATTATTAGATCATAACAATTGTACAAATAATCTTCTTACATGTAAACATTTCCACACAATGAAATCTTTACATGTAAGAAATGAAATTCAACACAAAGGGGCAAACAGTGGTGAAGAAGTACAAGTTGCATGAGCTAGATAATAGTTTACATGTAAAGATAGAAGAGGAGGGCAAAAGATGATAGGACTTACCATTATAGTCTTGATAGTGCTTTATCTATTTGTTTCATTTAAAGGTGTGGAATACGTATATGATAAATCACAAAAGAAACGCTATGCGATTTTAGCTATTTTGTTTTTCATCTTGCTTCCTACTTGGGATGTAATCATTGGAAAGATTTACTTTGACAATTTGTGTAAAACAGAAGGTGGGCTGAAGGTATATAAAAGTGTGGAAGTGGATGGGTTTTTAACTAAAAACAGTATTGCAATTGGAGATTCCAGTTTTTATAAAAATATAGGCTTCAGATATATTGAAGGTATTAATAATGGTTGGAAAGGCAAGGAGATACAACATTTAGACCTCACTGATACTAATCAAACAATCCAGTTAATAAAAGAACCCCTAAGTAAGTATATATTTATTTACAATGAAAAAAGTAAGCCCATAAAATGGCTTCCAATTGTTAAAAATAGAGCATTGGTTAAAGACCGAACTACCGATGAAATTTTGGGTGAGGATATAGGATTTGACTACTTCGGAGCTTGGATTGGGATAATTGCTAATCATTTAGTATCTGGAGTATCAAATCCTACTCAAAAATGTGAAAATTATCCATATATGCTTTTAGAACAAACATTAAAACTAAAAAATAAAGAAGGAGTAAACAATGGCAAATGAGATTTTAAGTTATGAATCAAACGCATGGATGGCAGTGGCTACATACCATGATTTAACTAGTGTTTTTGGTCAGTTAGATACGCAAGCATATAGAAACATCCTCCAAGAAAATACAGGAGTTTTTGCAGAATCTTACGACTTCACCCAGTCCCAAGCAGAAGAATTTGCAAAACGCTACCGAGTCGAATACCAATACTCCGACAACATCACAGGTTTTGGAGCGACACTCTTTTGGGATAATGAGCTTAATCGTCATGTCATCGCTATTCGTGGTACCGAAGCAAATACCTTTAAAGACATTCTCAATGATGTTTTTCTTGGCACAACAGGTGTGGCATATGAGCAAAATGTAGCTTTAGAAGCATTTTATCGAAGGCTTACCACTCCTGTCTCAGAAGGCGGTTTAGGACTTTTAGGCACAAATGAAATTATAGACGTAACAGGTCACTCTTTGGGAGGTTTTTTAGCTCAAATTTTTGTCTCAAAACATCCAATTGTTGTCAATGAAGCTTATACCTACAATGCCCCTGGAATTGATGGTATATGGGGAAATATTAAAGTTATGTTTGGTATTGATGTTTATTCCGAGAGTAAAATCACAAATATCATCGCAGGTGATGGATTGACCTTCGTTGCAGGTATCGGTATCAACCTTGGCAGTATTGATGTTGAATTCCCAAATTCTGGGCACAGTAGTGTTACTTTGGCAAATATGATTAGTTTTTATTCTATATTTGCAGAGATTAACAAAGAAATGACCGTGGGAGAAGTTACAGAGTTTTATGAGAGTTATCATGTTGATAATGTCATTTCAACCAGTGTAGAAAAACTTCTTAACCTCTTTCAAATATCTTCAAGTGGAAATGTAGCAGATGATATTGTTAGCATAAAACAACAGATTAACAATAGTACTAATCTTAATATCGACTTCCTCACTGACAATACCGCCGCTTCCATCTCTTCGCAAGCCAAAACCGACACCGCCACGCTCTACGCACTCGTTCACTTAACCCCATTTGCCATTCAAGGTAACCTCGAAGCCTACAATAACATCAACGCTAACGACTACTCCGAGATGTACCTGAAAGATCGAAGTCAAATGCTCTATTACACCATACACCTTGATAAATATGACACAACTGATGTAACTACCTATAAAATTAGGGGTCAGGGCTTTACTTTTAACTTTTTACACTAAACGACAAAATTTTTATATTGAAGAGAACCCTAGAAAGGAATGGAATGGTGTGTGGGAATTTGCTAAAGATTTGAATATGAGTTAATACATGGTGGAGTGTAGGGGGATCGAACCCCTGACCTCAACGCTGCCAGCGTTGCGCTCTCCCAGCTGAGCTAACACCCCAAAAGAAGAAAAGTATTTTACCAAGCAAACCTTAAAAAATAGTTTTTATGCCACATTTTGTTTTATTTTTTCTGCTTTAATGGTGGAATAAGCCTCTTGAATGTTTTGGAAAATTTTAGTGTTGCGCTCAGATATTAAAGGGTTTTCATCTCTTTTGGTATCTGGGTGAAATTGTTTGGCGAGTTGGAGGTATTTTTTTCGAATGGTATGTAAACTCTCATCAGGGTGTGCTTTAAGAAGGCGGTAGGCGTCTTCGTTTTGCGTGTTTGGTATAAGTTTTAGTGTTGTGTGTTTGGTATACATGAGTTTAATGGGTTTATGAGAGGATAAAAGCAGTTTTTTCAAAAAAGAGGTATTGTGCGTGCGTGATATTTGGGCACAGGTGTAGTAAAGTTTGGTCAAAAATGCTTGTCTTTTTTTAGCTTCAACAGAGGTATGAAAATTAATAAGCGTCTCATTCACCCAGAACGAACGGCTTAGATTTTCACTCAAAAATGTCTTTACATGTAAAGAGAATGGCGAATTTTCAGCGACACGAATAATAATACAATGAGGCATGATATGTAACCGCATGACACACTCCTTTCCTAATAATACTTATAAAGCAAAAGTAATTCCTCGTTAACTCTTTTTAATATTTTTTCTGTTATATTTCATATACATGCAAATAAATTATCCTTAACTTAAAGGAGTTTCCGTGAGTAAACGAGTTATTTTGGTGGATGATTCCAAAACAATTCTAGCAACAGCACAAATGGCTCTTGAGGAGATGGTGAGCAAAGGTCTTATAGAATTTGCGACGTATCTCAATCCTGAAGAGTTATTAAGCGCATTGCTTGCTGGCTCTGAAACCTATGATTTATTGATTAGTGACATCAATATGGCTCAAATGAGCGGACTTGATCTCTCCGAGCAGTTAAAATCCCATGAAAAATTCAAAAACAGACCTATTTTAATTCTGACAACCGAGAGTTCTCCTGAAATGAAAGCGCGTGGTAAAGCCATTGGCGTTACAGGTTGGATGGTGAAGCCTTTTAGTGATGAAAAGCTTGTCAAAGCGATAAACATGGTATTGGGGCTATAAACAATGGAGATAGATACTAGAAGTAGGCAGAGCAAGGTTGCAAGCAACCGCTTTTTGACCTTTTATTTGGAAGATGAAGTTTACGGGGTGCATATCTCTGATGTGAAAGAGATTATTGCGATGATGAAAACTACTCCCGTTCCTAAAACGCCGAAGTTCATTCAAGGTGTGATGAACCTTCGTGGGAATATTATCCCCGTGGTAGATATGCGTTTAAAATTTGATATGCCCTCCATTCCTCCTCAGATGTATACAGCCATAGTGATTATTAAACTCGATGAAAAGCAGATTGGTTTTATTGTTGACAAGGTTGAAGAGGTCATTAATGTAGACGATGAACATTTAAGTTTACCTCCTGAATTTGGTGGGCACATTGACACAAAATTTATTAAAAACATGGCGCAATACAAACAAAAGGTAGTTATGATTTTAGATCTTCTGGCTCTTTTTGGCGAGGAAGAGCTTAGTATGGTACAAAATCTCAGTAAAACAGCAAGCGATAAAGGATAGACGATGGGTAGTTCAATGACGTTGGGCAAACGAATTTCTCTTGGATTTGGTATATTAGTTTTTATTATGGTGGTTTTAGGTGCCATTGGTGTGATTAACATGCGCACAGCATCACAAAATGCAACCAAACTTTCAGATACTTATGCTCCTGAAGTGTCTCTTGCAAGTGAGATTTTTAAACTTGCCAACCAAATACGCTATGACATGCGAGGGTATGTTTACCGTGAAGATGAAGCGTCGCTGGTCAATGTCAAGAAAAATTTTAGTGAACTGAAAAATGCGTTAGCACAAGCGGAGGCTTTGGGTAAAAAATATAATTTAACAGCTCTTCTTGAAAATGAAAAAGTTGCTTCAAAAGGCTTGCGTGAATACATGAACTCCTCTGAGCGTATTGAAAAAGCACTGATTAAACGTAAGGCACTCGATGGGGTTATGGGTGAGAGTTCTGCAGTATTTTTGAAAAATGTGGATAATTATTTAAACGTACAAGAGCGAAAATTGAAGCAAGAAATTGAAGAAAAAGCCCCTAGTGCAAAATTGCTTGAACGCAGCGCAAAAATTAAACAGATGCATGATGTGGTTGAAATTATTACCTATTCACGTATTTTTGGACAACGGGCACAAATTAAAAATGATGTTGAGATGATTGTGGGTGCGATTCAAAAGTTTGAGGCACTTTATAAACTTTTGGATCAGATGAGAGCAGTTACAACGTTAGTGGAAGAGTTGAATGAGCTTAAAAACATTGAAAGTGTAGCCAAAAATTATGAGAGTTCACTTAAAGGTTTTGAAGCCATTATGAATGAAGTGGCTAAAGAGTCAGTCGTTTTAATTAAAGTGGCGGCTGATGTTTTAAGTGCTGCTGAAGCAGTTGCAGAACTGGGTTTACGTGATGTTGAGCAGCTCTCAAAAGAGTCTACACAAACACTTAGTGTTGCCTCTAATACCATGATTATAGGATTAATCGTAGCACTTGCTCTTAGTATTTTTATTGCACTTTATATTATTCGAAGTATTGTCAAAATTGTGACCAATTCGGTACGTTCACTCTCCGAGGGAACCACGCAAGTGGTGAGTGCGAGTGAGCAAATTAGCTCCGCTTCTGTCTCTTTAGCAGAAGGCGCAAGTTCGCAAGCAAGCAGTGTGGAAGAGGTCAGTGCGACTATTGAAGAAGCAACAGCGAGTAATAATCAAAATGCGGATAACAGCCGTGAGGCAAATTTGCTAGCACAACACTCCAATGATGCAGCACGACAAGGCAATGAGCAAATGGCTGATCTCATGGTTGCCATGGAAAAAATTACCGATTCGTCTCAAAAAATCGCCAAAATTATTAAAACCATTGATGAAATTGCCTTCCAAACCAATCTTTTAGCACTCAATGCCGCTGTAGAAGCAGCACGGGCGGGAGAGCACGGTTTAGGTTTTGCCGTGGTAGCTGAAGAGGTTAAAAATTTAGCAGAGCGCAGTGCGAATGCCGCTAAAGAGATTACGGGTATTATTGAAGCGAGCATTGATCAGGTCAAAGTGGGTACTGAAGTGGCAAACCGTACCAAAGCCTCTTTTGGCGAGATTTTAATGAGCATTAAAAAGACGTCTGATTTGATTGGTGAAATCGCCATTTCTGCAAAAGAACAAGCAGAAGGCATGAACCAAATAGCCACCGCAATGGGCTCGGTTGATCAGATTACCCAACAAAATGCCTCAGCTTCTGAAGAGACAGCAGCTGCTGCTGAAGAGCTTAATGCTCAAGCAATCTCCATGTTGGAGAGTGTCGCTGAAATTGCTGCATTAGCAGGGTATGATATGGGCAAAGAGCGTCCTGTGGTGAAAATGTCAAATACCTCTAAAAGTGTTTCAACCTTAAGTATGCCTCCAAAACGCTTGAGCATGACTCCTAATAAGAAAATGAAAGCACCCGCTTCTTCTTCAAAACAGAGTAACGAAGAGGTCTTTCCTTTAAATGAGGATGATTTAAAAGAGTTTTAGTCGCTCTTTACATGTAAAAACCTTTTTACATGTAAAGATTCTAAAGCATTGTGTGATTTTGGTTTTTAAAAAGGGTGTGTTATGTATATAGATGGAGATGTATTAGAACTCGACATTGAAATGGATCTTGAAGAGGTTAAAAGCCTTAAAACATTTGTTCAAGACCGACTCAATTATATTGAAGAGATTGTTTTGTTGCATGGTAAAGATGGCGTACCAACAACCTCTGCACTCTTTGCGCTCCTTTTTTGGGTGAAACGCCAAAAACCCTCCATTAAAATTGATTTTTTTGAAACCATGAATCTTGAACTTGAAAGCTTTGGGACGATGTATTGGATAGCGCATGAGTAGAGAAAAATTACGACAAATTTTCATTGAAGAGGCGAATGAAATCATTGAAAAAATGGATGTTGATATTGTCAATTATGAAGAAGAAGCGAGCAATAAAGAGCTTTTAAATGAGATTTTTAGAGGCGTTCACACCCTTAAAGGGAGTGCTAATGCATTTAATTTTTCACGCTTGGGTGAATTTGTACACCATTTTGAAGATGTTTTGGATTTTTTTAGAAACGCAGAAGCTATTCCAAACAGTGAGCATGTTGACCTCTTTTTGGAGAGTGTGAGTGTCATCAAAGAGACTCTTGGGTGCGATGTGGAAGAGCGTGCGGAGTTGCCTCTTATGTATGAGGTCTGTTTGCAAAAAATTCAAGCCTTATTGGTCAATTTGAAAGAGCCTAAAATTGTCTTAGAAGCAGGCGTTAACGATGTTACGCTTGAATTTGACAATGAGCATTTTTGTGCTTCCCACGTGCCAGAGGAGAGCTCTTTTTTCGCACAACTTCATGAAAATGAAGCTCTTTTTAAAGTTCTCTTAACACTCGATAGTGATATCTATTTACGAGGGTTTGATCATTTTCTTTTCTTCAAAAATCTTTTACATGTAAGTCGTATTCTTGCTTCTTTTTGGAAAACTCCAATCTTTTTAGAGTCAGAAGAGTTTGATGTGGAGCACAATTGTCTTCAAAACGTGACGCTCTATGTTGCAACGACTCAAGGCAAAGAAGATATCGAAGATGTCTTTGCTTTTTTAGAAGAAGAAGAGTTTCATGTTGAAGCTATTGCTTTGCCACGGAGTGATTCTAAAGAAAATCAGAGCATTAAAGTCGACGAACCTCTTATCGCAGAGTCAAGTAGCTCTAAAGAGGAGAGCAAAAGTATTAAAAGCAGTGTGGTGAGCAAAAACTTTCTTAAAATTGATGCACAAAAACTGGATGAACTGTTTGATTCGATTGGGGAGTTGGTGATTGCACAAAACTGTTTAGGCGAAAATGCCAAAATTAAAGCAGTTCAAGATGCGGAAGTTTCAAAAACCATTGAAAATCTCTCTAAAATTACCCGTTTGATTCAAAACCGTGTGATGGGTTTACGCATGGTACCTATTCGTGATACGTTTGAGAAGATGAAGCGTGTGGTGCGGGATTCTTCTAAAAAAGTCAATAAGCCAATACATTTAAGCTTAGAGGGAGAAGAGACCGAGATTGATAAAACAATGGTTGAAGCACTCTCTGATCCACTGGTGCACATTATTCGTAATGCCATAGACCATGGCATTGAAAGTAGCCCTGAAGAGCGAAAAAAAGCAGGCAAAAGCGAAGAGGGTAATGTGAGCTTGCGTGCGTATCATCGAGGTGGAAGTATTATTATTGAGGTCAGAGATGATGGTCGTGGTATTAACAAAGCCAAAGTCTACCAAAAGGCCTTAGAACGTGGGATTATTGAAAAAGATGAACTGCTTAGTGATGCGCAAATTTATGGGCTAATTATGCAACCTGGTTTTTCAACCGCCGATACCATTAGCGATATTTCAGGACGAGGGGTTGGTTTGGACGTGGTAAGAACTGCTATTGAAGGGGTGCGAGGCAAGGTGGACATTAGTTCGCAAGAGGGTATTGGTACAACTTTTAGTATTGTGCTTCCTTTAACCTTAGCCATTATCGATGGCATGTTGGTACGCTCTAATGAGAAAATTTTTATTATTCCAACGCTTTCCATTACGGAGTCGTTCCGTCCGCTTGAGCAAAATGTGCATATAGCAGGCGGTAAAGAAGAGTTTGTACAACTGCGTTCTGAATTGCTTCCCATTGTGCGTCTCAGTCGTGTTTTAGAACTCGATGAGAGCTCTCCTGCGCCATGGGAGTGTACGTTAGTGTGCATTGAAAATGGCAAAGGTAAGTTTGCGCTTTTGGTGGATGAATTGGTAGGAAGACAGCAAGTTGTTATTAAAACCTTAGGATCATTTTTGTCCAAAACAGAGGGTGTTAGTGGCGGTGCCGTGATGGGAAATGGTGAAATTGCTCTCATTTTAAATGTTGAAGAGTTATACTGATGGAAAGGCTTGTGTTAAAGCGTAAGGAGTTTATGCTTTTTCAAGCCTTTATTTATGAGCACATTGGTATCTCTTTGGGGGAGCATAAAATTTACCTTGTGCAAGCCAGACTCGCTAAGCGTGTGAAGCAGTTAGGATTAGAAAGTTTTGGGGCATATTATGATTTTTTAGTCGCTGATAAACGTGGTGGTGAACTTGAATACCTCTCTTCCTTGATTTCAACGAATGTCACCTCTTTCTTTCGAGAAGCAAAACAGTGGGAATTTTTAAAGCAGAAGCTTCATGAGATTTTAGAACAACGTGGTGGAAAATTGCGTATTTGGTCTGCGGCATGCTCTTCGGGCGAAGAGCCTTACAGTCTTGCTATGTTTTTAAAAGAACATTTACCCCGTGATAAAACATATGATATTAAAATTTTAGCCACCGATGTCTCTTCTAAGGTGCTTAAAATAGCCACGCAAGGTATTTACTCGCACAAAGCATGCAATAATCTTGATGCACATTATATAGAACGCTATTTTTCTTCGCTATACCATAACCAAGAACCTGCATATCAGATTGATGAGCGTCTTAAAAAAATGGTTTTATTTCGTGAATTTAATTTGGTCACGGGCAATTATGACCTTTTTAAGTCTACTGCGTTTGATATTATCTTTTGTCGAAACGTGATGATTTATTTTGATAAACCGACCCAAAATGGATTGGTTGAAAAATTTTTCTCCCTTTTGAACAAAGAGGGGTACCTTTTCATCGGGAGTTCTGAAGCGCTGACCGATATGAAAAAAGGGTTTCAATCCAAAAGTGCTTCAATCTATCAGAAGGTGTAACATGACTAAGAAAAACAATTTAGACACACTGAGTGATGCGATGTTGCTTGAAGAGGTAAAAAGACGGTTTGACCAAAAAAATCAAACCTTAGAAGAGATGGCATTCTTAACCAAAAAACTTTATGACCTCAATGAAAAACTTAAAGAGCATGATTCGATTAAGGGGGAATTTCTCTCTTTAATCAAAAATGTTTTTAATAATCCCCTTAGCTCCTTACTTAATCTCTCTTCTATGATGCGAAAAAATGATGATACTCCAAAAACACAGAAAATGAAGCTTCTTTTGGATATGGAATTGCGCAAGTTAGATTTTCAACTCAATAATATTTTTACTGCTGCTGAGATTGAAGCAGGGGAAATTGCAAACTACTGGAGTGAGGTTAATTTAGGGTTGTTAATTAAAGAGTTGCAAGAAGCGTTTAGTTATCTTATTCATGAAAAAGAGTTACTTTTTAGCGTCAAAATAAATGTAGGAGATTTTATTGTGAGCGATGCTCGAAAACTCCATACTATTTTTTCCAATCTTATCTCTAATGCATGTGAATACTCTTTTCCTAGTAATCGCGTTCTTATTGACGCCCATCTTCTAGGCGAGCAGTTGTGTGTACGCATTAGTAATGTGGGTGATGTAATTGAAAAAGAGTCAAAAAAAGAGATTTTTAGTCGCTTTAAAAAGGTGAGTAGACGCAGTCAAGCTCGTGAGAGTGTGGATGGCTTAGGTTTAGGTCTTAGTGTGGTCAACGCCCTTGTGGAGTCCTTGGATGGTGAAATTGATTATGTCTCTACCCCTACGGAAACCGTTTTTACGATTCTCCTTCCTTTGCAAGATACATCAAAAGCAGAAGCACTGATGAGTGATAGTGCGAATGAATTTATGTTTGATGATATACAAATGAAAGAGTTTTGATGCTTCCTCGTAAATTCATTCATGTGGGCGAAATTTTCGTGGGTATTAAACCCACCGAAATTGTGACGGTCTTAGGCTCATGTGTGAGTGTGTGTTTGTACGATAAAGTAGAGATGATTGGGGGAATGAACCATTACTTACTGCCTTTATGGAATGGGAATGGACTTGAAAGTCCAAAATTTGGCAATGTTGCTATTCCTAAATTGATTGAAAACATGGAAAATATTGGTTGTTTACGCTGTAATATGGAAGCAAAAATTTTTGGAGGAGCGAACATTCATCGAGCTAATAGCGAAGGGCAGATGATTGGGCAAAAAAATATTTTAATTGCC
Organism: Campylobacterales bacterium; assembly: GCA_016930915.1. Classification (GTDB taxonomy): domain Bacteria; phylum Campylobacterota; class Campylobacteria; order Campylobacterales; family Sulfurospirillaceae; genus Sulfurospirillum. The sequence continues at coordinate 39,977 of JAFGFU010000013.1, read as the reverse complement.
AAAGAGATTTTACGGCAGTGGCATATTCCCATTAAGGCAGAAGATACAGGTGGTAACAATGGTAGACGCATTATGATGATTAGTGATGCTAATCGTATTATGCTCAAATATGTCCAAAATGAGATGATGAATGATTAAGGTTTTAATTGTGGATGACAGTGCCACCGCACGGCATATTTTGCATGAAATTTTAAGTGCTGATAAACGCATAGAAGTGGTAGGACTTGCTGCGGATGCGTATATTGCCCGTGATATGATTATCGAATTAAAGCCTGATGTGATTTGTTTAGATCTTGAGATGCCCCGTATGGATGGATTGACCTTTTTACAAAAATTGATGCTACATTATCCAACGCCTGTGGTCATTGTTTCATCGCTTAGTCGTAGCAGTGCAAGAGTGACGCTGGATGCTTTTGAAGCAGGAGCTGTGGATTATGTTCAAAAATCGCATGCCTATTTATTTGATGGTAAAGATGAAATTCAAGAGGAGTTAATTCAAAAAGTGGTGAATGCTTCGTATGCGAAGGTTCAAAAAAAAGTATTGCATACAGGGAGTCATCCTTTTATACACTTAAGCGAAACCACACAAAAAGTGATTGCCATTGGTTCAAGTACGGGAGGCACAGAAGCGTTAAGAGCGGTATTAAGTGCAATGCCTCAAAATAGTCCTGCTATTTTAGTGGTACAGCATATGCCTCAAACGTTTATTCCTCCCTTTGCAAAACGCTTAAATGAGCTTTGCGCTATGGATGTGAAAGTTGCTGTGCATGGGGAGAGCATTCAAAGGGGCGTAGTCTATATTGCACAAGGTGATAAGCATATGGTGTTACGACGTTTGGGTGTGCGTTATTTTATTGAAATAGGAGTCGGTAAATGTGTCAGTGGGCATTGTCCGAGTGTTGACGTGCTTTTTAACTCCGTTTCTAAGGTTGCGGGTGGGAATGCCGTGGGTGTTATCTTAACAGGCATGGGAAGCGATGGGGCACGAGGCATTTTCAATATGCATCAAGCAGGCGCTAAAACGATTGCACAATCTGAAGAGAGTTGTGTGGTTTTTGGTATGCCAAAAGAGGCGATTAAGCTTGGTGGAATTGATGAGGTTGTACCTTTGGAAATGATTGCCAACAGTGTTGTTAAGATACTAAACGAGGAATAGCTATGGAGCATTGTTTCTATCAATCAAGCATGGTTTCGGTGCTGATTATTGGAGAAATTGCGTACGATACGACATTTTTAAATGAAGCAAAAAAGGTGTGTGGAAGTTTACATGTAAATATTTTGCCACACTATATTCCTAAAATTGTTCAAGAAGAGAAGATTCATCTTATCTTTGGTTCACTCTCCGTTTCGAATGAAGCCCTTTATGTTCCTGTTCTCAAAGAGCTTAAAGCAAATTTTCCATTAATTAAAATTATTTTATTTTTGCAAAGCGATTATCTGGTTTTATTGGATGAAATTTTATCGCTTCAGTGTGAGCGTTATTTAAGTATGAAAAAAGAGCGTGCCAATGCATTGTTCCATTTTACACAGTGTGTTGAACAATTTACGCATGATGTTTATTTGGCGGAACGTCACTATTTTCAAACCTTGCTTGATTTTTCGATTGTTTCACAAACCGATGTGGATGGGAAGATTACGTATGTGAACGATAATTTTACACGAGTCACAGGGTATCAACCTGAGGAGTTAATTGGGAGAAATCACCGTGTTTTAAAGCATCCTAGTACATCACCAGAGGTATTTGAAGACATGTGGCAAACTATCACACAAGGAAAGGTGTGGCGTGCACAAATTGTCAATCGCAATAAAGATGGAAGTGATTTTTGGGCAGAGACGATGATTATTCCTTTTAAAGAGAAACAAAGTGGAAAAATTTTGCAATATTTGGCAATTCGCCACGATATTACCTATTTTTTGGAAAAAGAGCGTCTTGCCAATGAAATTAAGCGTCAAGCCTTAGAGCAAGAACAACTCTCTGAAGCTAAAGATGCTTTTTTAGTTCTTTTTACCCATGAGCTTAAAACACCTCTTAATGCTATTTTGAATTTTGCACAGTATTTATACAAACGTATGCCTCATATTGATGAAGTGCCTCATGAAAAACGGCTTTATCTTTTAGAGCAGATTTATAAAAGCGCTTCTTCTATGTTGGAGAATGTGACCAATATTTTAGATTTAGGTAAATTACGTCACGATAAATTGCACTATAATATGACATTGTTTAATGTCAAAGAGGCGATTTTGGATGTGATTGAAAAACATGGAGCTTTAGCCTTGGAGCACAAGCGTCGCATTGTATTTAAACACGATGGGCATGAGCCTTTTTTAACGACTGATGAGTATCGTTTTAAACAAATTATTTCCAACATCCTCTCCAATGCACTTAAATATGGAAATACCGTAGTCGAAGTCTTTTTATTTGCAAAAAAAGATGTCATTGAGGTCGTGATACAAGATGATGGAAAAGGTATTCAGGATAAAAAAGAGGTTTTTGAACTTTACAATAAAAGCTCATCAGCGCAAGTAAGTCGTGAAAAAAAAGGAACGGGGATTGGGCTTCATTTTGTTAAACTTTTGTGTGAAGGACTTAGTTTGGAGTATGCACTCGAAGATTCTGCAAGTCTGGGTGGTACAAAATTTACACTACGCAAACGATTGAAGGAGTGGAAAAATGGTTAAGGTATTGATTGTTGATGATAATGACAATAATAGACTCACGATCAATCTTCTTTTGGAGGAGGTTGAAGATATTGAAGTGTATGAAGCAGAAGATGGGCAAATTGCTGTTGAAATGTGTGCAAGGCAAAATTATGATCTAATTTTTATGGATATTATGATGCCCAATCTGGATGGATTTGAGGCGACAAAATTTATTAAACAACTGCATAAAAAAAGTATGGTTATTGCTGTTAGTGCTTTAGATGATGATGCTTCAAAAAATAAGATGCTCTCCTTAGGTGCTGAGGATTATTTAACAAAACCTATTTATGCGGAGCATTTTTTACAGCGTGTTAAACAGTATTTGCGTATTATTGCTTTGCGTCATAAGCCTATGCAAAAGTACCCTAAAGCGTTAAATCCTTTTAATTCACATGTTTTTCATCGTTCAATTACTTTTCATATCGAAGACGAAAATGCTTTGGTTGAGTTTTGGGATTATTGGCTGAATGGTGAAAAGAGTGTGATGGATTTGAGCGATTGTGTTCGTTTGATGTATGGCTTTGCTTTATGGCTTTTAAAACATGAACATGCGTGTAGTGTTGTTGTAGAAGAGAATGAAGAAAAACTCTATATGATGCTTTTACATGTAAAGCCTCTTAGAAGCAATATTATTAAAAATATTTTACTTAAACACTTTTCGAATGCAAAGTATATTTTATCAAATGATATGTTGACGTTTCAGCTTGATAAAGTGGTTAAGAAAGAAAACGGTTCGATAGAAGTTAGTGATGAAGCGAAAAAAATTCTCTCCAAAACGCACGATAATGTTTTAAGTGCACGTGAATATGTAAATACCACAGCCATCTCTTTTATGTCAAAAATTGATGGACTCGAAGTCTTGAATGATGAAACCGATAAAGCCATTTTAGATTTTGAAAAAGAGCCTGATAAGCGTCATCTTACGGTCATTTCTGAGAATTTTCAAGAGTATGCAGATATATTGGAAGAACTAATGGAATTTGAGCATTTAGGATTTGCCATTCAAACGCTTATTAATTTTTTAGATACGTTAACGAAAGAACAAATAGATGGTGAGAAATCAAAACGACTCAGTGCTATGCTTTTAAATTTGTTGCATGATTTAGCGTCATGGAGAGAAAATGTCTTTATTACACAAGTCGCTCGTGATATTCACTATTTAGATTCTTCTTTGCTTTCCTCGTGTATTCAGATTGAAGCTATTTTTGAAGAAAAAAGTTTGGATCCAAGTCACGATGATGAAATAGAGTTTTTTTAGCTTTAAGCTATTTTAAGTACCTCCATCAAGAGGTACTTCATTAAGGGTGAATTCGGTAGGTATCTCTACCATCTGCTTTTGCAAGATAGAGCGCTAAATCAGCATTTTTAATGAGGGCATTAAAATCGGTTCCGTGTTTTGGAAAAAGACTCACGCCAATACTTGCGGTTACATGTAAATGATGATGGCGTATTTGAATGGGTTGCCCTATGGTTTCAATGAGCTTAGAAGCAATGTTCTTTAAGGTCTCTTCATCCTCAATGCTGTCAATTAAAATAATAAATTCATCGCCTCCAAAACGTGTTACAGTATCAGTTTTTCGGGTACATAAAAGCAAGGTTTTAGCGATATGAATTAAAATCATATCGCCAACATCGTGTCCTAATGTGTCATTAATCTCTTTAAAATTATCTAAATCCAAAAAGAGTACGCCAAATTTTTTACCTGTTTCAAGATTGTTCTCAATAAGACGATGGAGCCTTTGGTTAAGTACCGTACGATTTGGTAAAGAGGTAAGATGATCGCAATGGGCTTGTTGGTAAATAATATCTTTTTGTTTAATCAGTTTATTTTTAGCGGTCTCAAGCTTTTTGATGGTAGTATTTGCTACTTTGACTGCTTGAGCAAGTGCTTCGCTCTCTTTTTCACAGCGCATTTTTTCTTCCATTAAAGAGGTTTGGTCGTAAATGAGCAAGGTAACTTGTTTCTTCTCTTTATCGTAAGGTAAAATCGTAATATCTTGTTGCATAAATTCAAAGACCGATTTGGTGGTGACAGAATTCTTCATCGGAAGCAAATAGTGATTAGAATCGGTGGTGAAAAAAGAGGGACTACTGAGTGTCAGTGCCGTTTTAATATGACGTTTAAGTGATTTAAGACGATTCTCATCCAAATCAAAGAATTGACTTAAAGGGTGTTCTATGGCATCTTCAGGTTCAAAATTGGCATGGATGGCAACCCATTTGTTCGCAAAATGGATGGTTAAATCCTCATCAATGATTAAGATACCGACATTCAAAGAGTCAATAATGGTATTGCATCGTATCATGGTTAAAGCTTATCAATCGTACGTTTAAGTTGTTCAAGCATTTGATTGTTGAGTAAAATAAACATATGCCCTAAGATATTCTCTTTTTCAATATCTAGCGCTGTTTTAATGACAATAACATTATCATAACCTTCAATCTTCGCATACTCATCCATACGAGAAATTTCGCGTTTTTCAATAGAAGGTACTTTAAAAATAGTCTCCCCATCAATAATTTCACAAAATTTTCCAATACAGGCAGAGGTAATAATATTGGTTAATTCTAAAATGGAAGCCTTAACATCCCCTTCATCTTCCACCTCTTGCTGGAGTAAAAGATTGGAGAAAGCTTGGGCAGAAAAGGTATTAAAAACAAAAAGTACTTCGCCATTAAAAGAACCTAAGAAGCGCTGTTTGGTAAGATAGAAATCGTGTTTTTCTCCTAAGACTTCCACAATTTTTTTATCTAAATTGGCAATGGCGATATTTGAAATTTCAGGAATATGCAATTTGGCATGGTTATCAAGCATATCACCAATTAAAGAGGCAGAAAGTCCAAAAGAGACGTTGATAAGTTCTTTTAGTACATCTTCTTGTTGCGGATTGAAAGAGTGTGTCATTTTAAAATACCAACTTTAATAAGGTTGCTCTAAACTCTTCTGCATCAACAGGTTTGGAAAGAATCGCAGACGCTCCAAGGCTTAAAACTTTCTCTTTTGTGCTTTTTTGACGATCAGCTGAAATCATAATCACCAATGCATTAGGGTTAATCTCTCGAATGCGCTTAAGAGTTTCTATGCCATCAATGACTGGCATGGTAATATCTAAAAAAACAAGATCAGGTTGGTGTTCTTTGTACAGTGTGATAGCTTCTTCCCCATCGCATGCCTCAAAAATATGTGCGTTTTCAACAATTTTTTTTGGAATCATCTCTATAAGCCATTTACGGGAAATCTTAGAGTCATCCACAACCAAAAAAATCATCTTTTGGGAACTACCCATCTCATAATCCTAATGTTTCAATTTTTATAAAAGGTTTAAATAGTACAAAAATTATCTTTAAATAATTATATAAGATATTTTTTACTTTCTTCTTTGCTTTGTAAAGGAGAAGATTGTACCACTTTAGTGTTAATACAAAGTTCATACGCTTGCGTGGGAAGTGCTTTGGTAAAACTGAGCACAATTTGGCAGGCTAAAGCTTCATCTTCTGGGTTTGCTGTGCGTGAAAGAAGCGCACTAGGGGCACTCATAGCCTCGTTTACATGTAAAAGATGAAATTTTGAATTTTGCAGAGCATCAAGAAAATTATTTTCCGCTTCATTGCGCCCAACGACCAGTTTAGCGCCATGAGGCAAACGAAAATGACGTCCGTTTTTTAAGACATCGATATCTTCTTTGTTAAAGCTATCGTGTGCAATAAAATCACGTAAGCGGGTTGTAAAGGCAACATCGGTAAGCAGGCACCCACCAGCAGGAGAAGGATAATCTTCCCATCCTAATGTTTGAGCCAGTTCAAGTTGCTTGTGACGTCCACGTCCATTAATATCTAAAAGGTAATTTCTATCGACCCATCCTTCACGCTCAGGTTTCGTCTCTTTCATTACCTTTGCTGAGAGGGGGCGGAGGATGAGCTCCTCTTCCATATCATTTGCGAGTTTTTTGACCAGTTGTAGGGCATCTTTGTTTTGACTCATGGGGCGCTGACCCACCACCTCTCCTGTGGCAATAAAAGAGGCACCATAGCGAGATAGAAGCGATTTAGCAACGCTAAACATAAATCCATGGCAGTCAATACAGGGATTGAACTGTTTTCCATAGCCATATCTTGGGCTAAAAAGAATGTTTTGAAGGTATTCATCTCTTACATCAATGACTTCAAGTGTTGCACCTGCAAGGTTGGCTCTTCGTTGGAGCGCTTCATAATGGTCGTCTTTGATACCAAAACCAATGTTTACATGTAAGGCAATCACTTCAATGCCTTGTTGTGTGAGCAGATTGACAGCTAGCATGCTATCAAGTCCGCCACTAAAGAGTACTAATGCTTTCATAGGGGACGAGTTCACCTTGTTTTAATTTCATCATTTTTTCTTGAATCTTACGAATCAAAAACTGTTTTTTTTCATAGCTAAGTTCACGAGCAGATTTTATCTCTTGAAATTTTTCGTTGTAGTAGTGGTATAAAAAAGAGATCATAGAGGCAATAAGCTCTTTTTCATCGTATATTTTTATATCTTCCCAGAGTAAGATGCGTCTGAGTTTGGGATGTTCGAAGTGATTTTCCAACAAAAGCGTAAACTCTTCTTGATGGGTTTTAAACATAGAACTATCAATGGTGTCTAAAACGGTCTCAATAAGCGTGGGCTCACTTAAAATGGTTTTAATGATGGTGAGTTCTAGCATATCTTCAAACACACGCTCTTTTTTCTCTAGGCGTTTGGGTTTATGGGTTTGTATTTTGATGAGATTATGGTGTAAGCCTAATTTCTCAGAAACCAAACCTGTGTAGCTCTCTTGCACAGCTTGTGGCAATGTTTTGAGGTAGCTCATCGCTTCTTCAAGAGCGTGTTGTTTTAAAAGAGGGTCTTTAAGATTGTACTTCTTAATCATACGCTCTAGCGCAAATTCAATAAACGGTTGAGGCTTTCGAAAGAGATGATTGAGCGCGTCAAAGAGCCCTTTTTGTACCATGTCCGCAGGATCCATCCCTCCTGAAAAGAGTACCACGCCCCCTCTTAGTGCATGTTGGCTAAGAAGTATCGAAGCTTTAAGGGCGGCATTAATGCCTGCTTCATCACCATCGTAGGCGACAATGACTTCAGGATCACCTCGGGTAATGAGCGGTAGATGTTCATGGGTAAGGGCAGTTCCAAGGGTTGCAACCGCTTGTGTAAAACCTGCTTGATGCAGCATCACGACATCCAAATAACCTTCGGTAATAATGAGTAATTTATGTTTAAAAATACTCTCTTTAGCAAGAGGGTAACCATAAAGAAGTTGAGACTTGTTGAAGTATTTGGTTTGGGGAGAATTGACGTATTTTGCAGGATGGTTAGAGAGGGTTCTTCCTCCAAATCCCACCAGACGATTGTTGGGAGAGTAGATGGGAAAGGTTACGCGCTCAATAAAACGTGCATAGGGCTGATTGTTTTCACCAAGACCTGCAACGCCATATTCTATTGCTTCACTCATGGCATACCCCTGTTTACTTAAAAAATCAAGGGTAGCAAAGGAGGAGGGAGCATAGCCTATTTCAAATTTTTCAACAGAGGCTTCAGAAATTCCTCTTTGTGCCAAATAGTTTTTTGCGGTTAAATTTTTATCTAAGTGTTTGGTATAAAAAGCATTGAGATTTTCCATCAATTTTCTATCCTCTTTTTTGACACCATTGCTGGTAGTATAGGAGAGGGAAAAGTTGACCATGTTTGCTAGTTTTTCAATACTTTCAGGATAGCTTAATTTTTCATATTCCATCACAAATTTAATGCTATCGCCTCCTGCACCGCAAGCAAAACAGTGATAAATTTGTTTAGAAGGACTGACCACCAAACTAGGACTCGTGTCATTGTGAAAAGGACAAACACACTTGTAGTTTGCACCGTTTTTTTTCAACTCCAAATAGGAGCCAATCACTTCGACAATGTCAAGACGTTGTTTGAGGTTTTCTATGGATGTTTTATCTATCATGACTAAATTATAGCAAGTTTGGTATAATAGAGTTCTTTTGTGCACTTTTTATGTTGGTTTGAAAGGTCTTGTGTGGATAATTTTTTTATAGAGTATCGTGATCCTCTTTTTGGTGTTATCATCTTATTTGCCATCGTTTTTGTTATCTCTTTTTCGAATTACTGGTGGGGTGTTTTTAAAAGCAAAGAAGATAAACAAAGCATTGATAAATTTGTGAAAAAATTTGAAATTGTGACTGATGAAAATGAGTATAAAAAACTCCTTGAAGATGCTTCTATTCCTCTTGAATCCTTAGCGTTACTTGCCCATGCGTATGCTAAAGGTGGGGATTATGAAAAAGCAATTAATATCTATTTGGTAACGCTCAAACGGGTTAAAGGCAAAGATGAGAAACAGTATTTGCTCTCAACGCTTGGAAAAATCTATTTTAAAGCGGGATTTTTGCATCGTGGCTCAGAAGTTTTTTTAGAGTCTTTGCGTCTGCATCCTCGTAATGAAGAGTCCTTAAAATATTTAAGTGTCGTATATGAGCAACTTCAAGAGTACACCAAAGCGCAAGAAGTTTTAGATTCTCTTGAAGAGTTAGGTGCAAAGGTGCGTTTACAGCGAACTTATCTTAAAGCCCTTGCTATTTTAAAAGAGAGCCATTTTACAGATATACAAAAAAAAGAACAGCTGTTAAATCTTTCTATGGAAGAGCCTTTTTTACGACGAAAATTATTTGAATTTATGCAAGAAGTCGGGTTGAAAATAGAGCCTGATTTTTTTGAAACATTACCGTTTGAAGAGATGATAGATAGTCTTTGGTATATGGACGTGAAGGCGTATGATATTCTTACATGTAAAGATATTTTGGTACGCAAAATTGCCATGGCAAAAGGTTTTATCCCGTATGAAGAAGAGGGTGATGCTCCCTTTGCTGTGGATGTTTTAGGAAAATTGCGTAGTACGGGTTATACCAAAGCCACGTTAGGATTTGAGTATGTTTGTTCTGAGTGCAAGCAGGTTTTCCCGATTCACTTTTACCGATGCCTGCATTGTCAAAGCATTCACACCGCAAAAATTCAACCCTTTCTCTCCTTAGCAAGTCATGAAGAAAATATCTCTTTTCTCTGATGGCTCCTCCTTGGGAAATCCAGGAGCGGGTGGGTATTGTGCGATTTTACGTTTTGGGGATGTGGAAAAAATCGTCAGTGGTGGCATGGCAGATGCAACCAACAATCAAATGGAACTTTTAGCGGTAATTAAAGGACTAGAGGCGCTTAAAGAGCCTTGCGAAGTAACGATTATTAGTGATTCGAGTTATGTGGTTAAGGGCATTAATGAGTGGCTGAGCGGTTGGGTGAAAAAAGGGTTTGTGAAGGTTAAAAATCCTGAGTTATGGCAAGCCTATTTGCAAGCTTCTAAAGGGCATAAGGTGAAGGGCGTGTGGGTAAGAGGGCATGATGGGCATACGGAGAATGAGATGTGTGACAAAATTGCCAAAGAAGAAGCAATGAAAATTAAAGAGAAGGGGTAAAAATGCAACAAAAATTAGAGGCGTTACAGAAGCGTTTGGGTTATCAGTTTAAAAACCAAAACCTGATAATCGAGGCACTTACGCACAAGAGTTCCAAACAGCCTTATAACAATGAGCGTTTGGAGTTTTTGGGCGATGCGGTGTTGGATTTGATTGTGGGGGAGTATTTGTACCACGAGTTTTTAGAGGTGGCAGAGGGAGAGCTTTCGAAGCTTCGAGCCTCATTGGTCAATGAAAAAAGTTTTGAAAAATTGGCTCGTTTGCTTCATTTGGGAGAGTCGATTTATATCTCTTTGGCGGAGGAAAATAACAATGGGCGTGAAAAACCCTCCTTACTGTCTAACGCCTTTGAGGCGATTATGGGAGCGCTTTATTTGGAAGCGGGTTTAGAGATAACCAGAGCCTTAGCGATTTCGCTTTTGGAAGAGGCGTATCCAAAGATAGATATGGATGCTATTTTTAGAGACCATAAAACCACGCTGCAAGAGCTGACACAAGCACACTTTGGGGTAACACCAGAGTATCGTTTGGTGCGCTCTTTTGGTCCTGATCATAAAAAAGAGTTTGAAATTGCAGTATGTGTTCGAGGGAGTGATTTAGCCCTTGCAAGTGGAAAAAGCAAAAAAGAGGCACAGCAAAAAGCGGCTTTGCTAGCATTAGAAATTTTGAAAAAAGAGTTTCGATGAACAATACATTTGGAAGAGCGTTTAGTTTTACAACCTTTGGTGAGTCGCATGGACGGGCACTTGGCTGTGTAGTCGATGGTGTGCCTGCTGGATTAGTGATGGATGAAGCGTTTATTCAAGGTGAGTTAGACAGGCGAAAACCAGGGCAGAATAAATTTGCCACGGCACGTAAAGAGGGCGATAAGGTTGAAATTTTAAGCGGAGTTTTTGAAGGACGTAGCACGGGTACACCTATTGCGATGGTGATTTTCAATGAAAATCAAAAAAGCGGTGATTATGAAAATGTCAAAAACCTTTTTCGCCCAGGGCATGCCGATTTTACCTATTTTCACAAATACGGTATCAGGGATTACAGGGGGGGCGGACGCTCTAGTGCTAGAGAAACTGCTGCACGTGTGGCGGCTGGAGCGATTGCAAAACTGCTTTTAAATACTTTACATGTAAAAGTTCAAAGTGGCATTTGCGCCATTGGTGGCATTGAAGCGCAACAGTATGATTTTGAGCGTGTGGCAGAGAGCGAGATTTATGCGTTGGATGGCAGTGTCGAAGAGGCGCAAAAGGCAAAAATTTTAGAGGCGAAGAATGCGCATGATTCCATTGGCGGTGTGGCATTGGTGCAGATTGTGGGAGCACCTATTGGATTAGGAGAGCCGATTTATTATAAGCTTGACGCACTTTTAGCGGATGCGATGATGGGCATTAATGGGGTGAAAGGGGTTGAAATTGGTGAGGGGTTTCAGGCATCAACGCTTATGGGTTCTCAAAACAATGATGCTATGAGCAAGAAGGGCTTTGCAAGCAACCACAGTGGGGGAATTTTAGGCGGTATGAGCAATGGTGATACCATTACATGCAAAGTCTATTTTAAACCTACCCCGTCCATTTTTCTCTCTCAAGAAACGATAGATACGCAGGGAACTGAACTCATATGTAATCTCAAAGGAAGGCATGATCCGTGTATTGCAGTGCGTGGAAGTGTGGTGGCGGAGTCCATGGCGGCTTTAGTCATTGCTGATTTATTGCTACTAAATCTTGGTGCATCTATGGAGCATTTAAAAAAGATTTACATGTAAAAGAGATGGGCTACTTTCGTAGCCACATCCTTATGCAAGAAGGGTAAGTACCTGATAGGTTATAAAGGCTAATATCCATGCGGTTACAAAGGTAAAAAGCACTAAATAAGCGGTGTATTTGTAGCTTTGTGCCTCTTTGGCAAAGACAACCGTTGCGGCAAGGCACGGCAGGTAAATCATAACAAACACAATAAACGCCATAGCGGATGCAAAGCTCATATTGGAGGCGATAATTTTGCGTAAAGAGCTATCCTCTTCGGTCACTTCATCACCCAGCGAATACAAGACACCCAGCGTTGAGACAATCACTTCTTTGGCGGCTAAACCACTCAGCGTTGCAACACTCATTTTCCAATCAAAGCCCAAAGGTTCAAACAAAGGCTCAATGGTTTTGCCCATCATTCCTAGGTACGTATTCTCCATCAATTTTTCATTTTTTTCATTTTCAAGCGCTGCAATTGCCTCTTCTTGTGGCACCGATGCTTCGGTTACATTTTGCTCTAACGATGGCTCAACAGCTTCTGGTTCAGTGGCTTGAAGGGCTTCAATTTTAGCGCTATAACTCTCTTCAATGAGTGAATTTTGTGGATACGAACTAATAAACCAAATGAGCATGGATGCAATAAGAATATACGTTCCTGCTTTTTTAAGGTACATAATTGATTTTGAGTAGACCACAAACCATAAAAGTTTGAGGCTTGGAAGACGGTATTTTGGCATCTCCATAACAAAAGGCTCATCCTCGCCTTTAAAGGCAGTGACACGAAGCACTTTAGCGGCAAGAAGTCCTAAAAGCGCACCTGAGATGTAAATACCAAAAAGAACATTACCCGCCATCTCTTCTTCAAAAAATGCACCTGCAAAGAGAACATACACAGGCAAGCGTGCACCACAACTCATAAATCCAATGATAAACATGGTAAGGAGTCTGTCTTTTTTGTTTTTAAGGGTTCGTGCAGCCATATACGCAGGTACGGAACAGCCAAAGCCTGTCACTAAAGGAATAAAACTTTTACCGTGAAGTCCAAATTTATGGAAAAAACCATCGAGCAAAAACGCCGCACGTGCCATGTATCCTGTGGTCTCCAAAAGCGCAATGCCTAAGAATAAAATCATAATGTTCGGCAAGAACATAACCACACTGCCTACACCCGTAATGATTCCATCAACGATAAGTGATTTAAGCGCTTCATTTTCAATGGTAGCTCCTAGCGTATCGCCTAACCATCCAAAGCCATCTTCAATCCATCCCATAGGAATTTCACCTAAGCTAAAAGTGAGTTGAAAAAGCCCCCACATCAAAAAGACAAAAATAGGAAGTCCGAAAAGTTTGTGAATTAAGAGCGCATCAATCGCTTGGGTAAGGTTTTTACTTTTGGGTGTTTTCAGGCTCAGCACTTCTGCACACAAGCCTGTTGCAAATGCACTGTGTTGATTATGAATTACCTCTTCAATGTCGTCGCATGCACAGTACATGTACACATGCCCTAACGCATTATTTAAAATGGGTTGAAGCTCAACATAAAGGGGTTGCTCATGCATTAAAGCGTAAATCTCTTTTTTCTGCCATAAAAGCCCAACTGCAATTTGACGATTGGTCATTGTGTTATACTGAAAACGTTTTTCATTGAGAAAAGTGACAATTTTTTCCAGCTGTTCTTCTACTTCATTGCTGTAAATAAGTTTAGATTCAACAAAGGGCTCTTTGAGAGTTCTCATTATAGTATCTACTAAAACAGGGACATTCGCTTTGGTTTTGGAAGAAACTTTGATACAGGGAACATTTAAAATGGTGCTCATCATCTCTGCATTAATATGAATCCCATCTTTAATTGCTTCATCGTCCATATTTAAAGCAATAACCATTTTTTTATGCAGTTCAAGTAATTGTGTGCTTAAAAGCAGGTTTCTATCCAGATTGGTTGAATCAACGACATTTAAAATAAGGTCGTACTCCCCTTTTACTAAAAAATCTTTGGTCACTTTTTCATCGGCTGAAAAATCCTCTAAAGAGTAAAGACCAGGAAGGTCAATAAACTCAATAGCAAACTCTTCTTTACTAAAATGTGCGGTTGCTTTTTCAACCGTGACACCTGCGAAATTTCCAATTTTGAGGTTTGAGCCACTGATGGCATTGGCAAGATGGCTTTTACCAACATTGGGTTGACCCACAAGGGCAATAACAACTTTTTTCACGACAAGACCTCTACTTCAATCAGTTTTGCTTCTTCCAAACGAAGGGCAACAGAACTAAATCCAAGTGCTAATTTAATGGTATTTTTTTGAAGGCTTGTTTCCAAAACTTCTACGGTTTTACCGACACAAAAACCTAACGAAAGTAGACGTTTTTTAAGGGTATTTTGTGCATTGATTGCTTTAATTAACACTTTTTGATGGGTGTTAACAAGTGATAAGTCCATCCCTAGATTCCTTTTAAATGACGATTAAATTATCATGCTTTTGATAATTGTTATTGGAATAATAGAGTAAAAAGCCTTTTGTAAAGCTTTGTTTTGATTGTAATTATCATCTTTTAAAAAAGTGTTGGTTGTGTGAGAGCTTTGAGTTTAAAACTTTTTCGATGAATGTCACAATAGCCAAATTGTTGAATCATCTTTACATGTAAAGCACTGCCGTAGCCTTTGTGCTTTTCAAATTCATAGTGTGGATAGAGATGTGCTATCTCACACATATAACGATCACGACTGACTTTGGCTAAGATACTTGCCGCACTGACTTCTGCGACTTTGGCATCGGCTTTGACCATGGTAGAAATACCCAAAACTCCAAAGGTGCAATTGCCATCCATTAAAATCTCATGCTCACAAAAATGCTCTTTAATGGTTTCAATGGCGTATTTTAAACACGCACTTAACCCTTTGCTATCAACCATTGCATGGTCACAAAAGACGATTTTAAACTCTGCTGCATTTTGTAAGCGCTCAAATAACGCCTCACGTTGTTTTTCACTCAGTTGCTTTGAGTCTGCTAAGCCCTCAACTGGTTCTTTTAACACAGCACCTGCTACCACCAAAGGACCTGCTAAACAACCTCGTCCTGCTTCATCAATGCCACATAACATTCTCATTTCCTTTCTTACATGTAAAAATACTAGAGTTGCAATGCCCATTCCCAAAAAGGGTAAATGGAAAAACTAAGACCTTCGATATCTTTAGCACTTTCACTGCTTAACGTCACCACTTCAACTCGCTTTACATGTAAAGACCAAAAAGTGGGTAAGAGTTTTTGCAAACGCATCTCAATCGCCTCTGTGGTTGCAAATCCTACACATAAAATAGCTAACGATTCTTCTGGAAGATAAAAATCAATCCCCTCTTCATAGAAGATTTTTTTATCCCGTTTGATGAGTTCTAAAAAAACCATATTTTCAAAGCGTCTTAAAAAATCTTTTTTAAAGGTGAGGGCATCTTTAAACGTAAAATCAAGTAAAAAAACTTTTTTATTGGCATTGGATTGGTTAAATTTTTCTACAAAAAAAAGAAGTTTTTCATCGACCAACTCTGAGGTGATAGCATAGAGTTTATCTTTTGAAATTTTTGTAACACTTTTTAAATAGTTGTAAATTTGAAAAAGAGATACTTTCGTGCCTTGCAATTCACAAAAACGCTTATAAACCAAAAAACGGGACTTCTCTTTTAGAAGAATGTGAAGCAATTCTTGAATACTTTTTGCCTCAATGCTTTCGCCGTGCTGAATGTGCTGTGGAAATGTACCATAATTGGTGTAAAGGTTGAAAAGATGTTCAATGTTGGAGTGCTTTTTGTCAAAGGCTAAAAACTCCTCAAAATCCAAAGGATAGAGTGCATAGTTATGAAAGCCTTCAAGGGTTTTACATGTAAAGGGTGTTGTTAGAATTATTTCAGGAACAAGGGGCAATGTAAATGAAAAATCAAAAGATTCAATGACCAAAAGTTGAAGCGAATTCTGACGTACAAATATCTCTAAATAGTCGATAATTTCAGCTTTGTCAATGCGTTCGTCTGCAAGGTCTATGTAGAGGTATTCTTTCGATTCATAGCGACTTAGATGGTCAAAAACAAGATGGGTTTTTCCACTTTTTCTAGGACCATGAAGAATGACTTTGGCATGTTCAAAGGTGATTTTACGATCAATAAAAAAACTATTTTTGCAAGAAACTTCGTAGAGAAGTTGTAGGGTTTTCATTTTTTCGCTCCTTGGTAAAAGCATTTTATATCTTTCCTTATTAAAAGGAAATAAAATAAGAAATCCGAGTTGAAAAACCCCTGTATTTCTTGACTTTTGCTATCTATTGTAGTAAAATCACAGTCCTTTAATTAGGTCATCTTTCAAGGTGGCAAGTTCTTTACAGGGGTCCTAAATGGAAAAAATTAGACTTAAACTCAAGGCGTATGACCATAGAGTTTTAGACAGATCTGTTGCAGCTATCGTAGAAGCTGTTAAACGAACTGGAGCCGAGATCGTCGGACCAATTCCTATGCCTACAAAAATCAAGCGCTATACAGTGCTTCGATCACCGCACGTAAACAAAACTTCAAGAGAGCAATTTGAGATGAGAATCCATGCACGTATGATTGACATCGTGTCTGCGACGACGGATACAGTTGATTCACTTATGAAACTTGACCTCGCTCCTGAAGTCAATGTTGAAGTTAGAGCAATGGGTAAATAAGGGGTAATGATGGAATATATTATTGAAAAAATCGGCATGAGCCGAACAATTGCAGTACCAAGCGTTCCTGTTACGTTACTCAGAGTGTTAGAAGCAAAAGTATGTTCAGTTGATGAGAACAAACGTGCTTTAGTTTCTTATGTAAGTGGCAAAAAAATGAACAAAGCAATTGCGGGTCAGCAAAAAAAGTATAACCTTTCTGCTGCATTTAATCGTTTTGTTACATTGGATGTTGCGAATACTGAAGTAGGCGATTTAAACACTGCACCTTTGAGTGAAGCACAGAGATTAAAAGTTTCTTTGAACACAAAAGGTAGAGGTTTTACAGGTGTTATTAAACGTCATAACTTTCACGGTGGTCCTGGTGGACATGGTAGCCGTTTCCATAGAGCTCCTGGTTCAATTGGTAACTGTGAATGGCCAGGTCGTGTTCAAAAAGGCAAAAAAATGCCTGGTCACTATGGTAATACCCAAGTGACAGTACAAAATGAGATCGTTTCATTTGACGCAGAAAATGGCATTTTAGCTGTTAAGGGATCAGTTCCTGGCGCGAATGGATCATTAGGTAAAGCAAGGATTGTTAAATGAGTAGCGCAATCGTATTAAATGAAAAACTAGAAAATGTTGGTGCATTAGCTCTTCCAGCAAGTTTTGAAGAGATTCACTCACACAACTTATATCTTTATGTTAAATCATACCAAGCTGCGCTCCGCTCAAACACGGCTCACTCTAAAACAAAAGGTGAAGTCAGTGGTGGTGGTAAAAAACCATGGGCTCAAAAAGGTCGTGGTGGTGCTCGTGCTGGTAGTAGAAGAAGTCCTGTATGGGTTGGCGGTGGTGCTGCATTTGGTCCCAAAGCTAACAGAAATTATGATTTGAAAGTCAATAAAAAACAAAAAAGATTAGCGTTAGAGTTTGCTTTAAATGAAAAAGCGGTAAATAATGCACTTTTTGTTGTTGATTCTTTAAATATCGAATCAGGCAAAACAAAAGATGCAGCAAGCATAATTAAAACATTGGGTACAAGAGATGCATTAATCGTTAAAGAGTTGGTTGATGAAAAAACCATGTTAGCGTTTAGAAATATCCAAAATTGCTATCTTGTTGATGCAAGCGAATTAAATGCTTACTTAGCAACTGCTTTCTATGCAGTAATCATAGAAAAATCAGTGCTTGAAACAATCACAAAAGAGGGCTAAGAATGGCTGATATTACTGATATTAAAGCAATCCTTTATACTGAAAAGAGCTTGAGCCTTCAAGAGAATGGTACGGTTGTTATTCAAACATCTGTTAGAATGACAAAAAATGGCTTGAAAGAAGTATTAAAACAATATTTTGGTTTCACCCCATTGAAAATTAATTCTCTTAGAGTTATGGGAAAAGTTAAGAAGTTTAAAGGCATTGAAGGCAAACGTAATGATTTTAAAAAGTTTTATGTTCAGTTGCCTGAAGGCGCAAAACTTGAGAATGTGGAGGCGTAATCATGGCAATAAAATCATTTAAACCTTACACCCCGAGTCGTAGATTTTTAACCAGTCTTGATTCTAAAGATATTACTGCAAAAGCAAGTGTTCCTTCTTTGTTAGTAAAAATTGCTGCAACAGCAGGTAGAAATAATAATGGTAGAATCACTTCTCGTCATAAAGAAGCGGGTGCCAAAAAACTTTACAGAATTATTGATTTTAAACGTACAAAGTTTAATATCGAAGGTACTGTAGCAGCAATCGAATATGATCCAAACAGAAACTGTAGAATTGCACTTATCAACTATGTTGATGGCGACAAAAGATATATTCTTCAACCATCAGGTCTTAAAGTAGGTGATAAAGTACAATCAGCAGAAGGCGGACTCGATATTAAACCAGGTAACGCTATGAAGCTAAAAAACATTCCTGTAGGTACTATTTTACATAACCTTGAACTTAAACCTGGTAAGGGTGGTCAGATGGCACGTAGTGCTGGTGGTTACGCTCAACTTATGGGTAAAGAGACTCAATATGTTATGGTAAGACTCCCTAGTGGTGAAATGAGACAGGTATTGGCTGAATGTATGGCAACCGTTGGCGTTGTTGGAAATGAAGATTGGGCAAACGTTGTGATTGGTAAAGCGGGTCGTAACAGACACCGTGGTATTAGACCTCAAACACGTGGTTCTGCAATGAACCCAGTGGATCACCCACACGGTGGTGGTGAGGGTAAAACCAACTCAGGACGTCATCCAGTAACTCCATGGGGACAACCAACCAAAGGTAGAAAAACTCGTAAGAAAAAAGCGAGCGACAAACTGATTATTTCTAGAAGAAAAGGAAAATAGATGGCTAGATCGCTAAAAAAAGGTCCTTTTGTTGACGCTCATTTGTTGAAAAAAACGCTCGAAGCAAAAGAGACAAAATCAAACAAGCCGATTAAGACATGGTCTCGTAGAAGTACAATTCTTCCTGATATGATCGGACTTACATTCAATGTTCATAATGGTAGAAACTTTGTACCTGTCTATGTAACAGAGAATCATATCGGCTACAAAATGGGTGAATTTGCACCAACTCGTACGTTCAAGGGTCATAAAGGCTCTGTTCAGAAAAAAATTGGTAAGTAGGTATAAGATGAGTAAAGCAGTATTAAAATTTATCCGTTTATCACCTACAAAAGCAAGGTTAGTTGCACGTGAAGTTCAAGGAATGAATGCAGAATTTGCTATGGCAAGTTTAGAGTTCATGCCAAACAAAGCGGCAAAAATTATCTCTAAAGTGATCGCTTCTGCAGTTGCAAATGGCGGATTTGAGCCAAATGAAGTCGTTGTTGCTTCTTGCCGCGTTGATGCAGGTCCAGTGTTGAAGCGTTTTATGCCAAGAGCAAGAGGTAGTGCTGGTGGCATTAGAAAACCAACTTCTCATATCATTGTTGAAGTAGCAAAAGCTGCAAAGAAGGAAGACTAAGATGGGTCAAAAAGTAAATCCGATTGGTTTAAGACTTGGTATTAATAGAAACTGGGATTCAAGATGGTTTCCTGGTAAGCAAACATTAGCAACCAGCATTGGTGAAGATTATAAAATCAGAACATTTTTGAAAAAAGAACTTTACTATGCGGGTGTGAGTCAAATTTTAATTGAGCGTACAGCTAAGAAATTAAGAGTCACTGTTGTTGCTGCACGTCCTGGTATCATCATTGGTAAAAAAGGCTCGGATATTGAGAAATTAAGACTCAAACTTAGCAAACTTATCAATAAAGATGTCAATGTTAATATTAAAGAAGAGAGACGTCCTCAATCTTCTGCTCAACTATGTGCAGAAAATGTTGCAATGCAACTTGAGCGTCGTGTTGCATTTCGTCGTGCCATGAAAAAAGTGATTCAAGGTGCGCAAAAATCAGGTGCTAAAGGTATTAAAATTTCTGTTGCTGGTCGTTTGGGCGGTGCAGAGATGGCAAGAACTGAATGGTATCTTGAAGGACGTGTTCCTCTTCATACACTTCGTGCAAAAATTGATTATGGTTTTGCTGAAGCACACACTACATACGGTGTTATTGGTGTTAAAGTATGGATTTTTAAAGGTGAAGTTCTTGTAAAGGGGCTTGCTCCTGAGAAAGAAGAAACATCTGAAAAAGAAAATACTAGAAAGCCTAGAGCACGCAAAGAGAGAGGTAAAAACTAATGTTAATGCCTAAAAGAACAAAATATAAAAAGCAGATGAAAGGCCGCAATCGCGGTGAAGCGCAAAGTGGTGCTTCTATCTCTTTTGGTGAAATTGGTCTAAAAGCGGTTGAGGCGGGTCGTATTGATTCACGCCAAATTGAAGCTGCAAGGATTGCATACACACGTCACGTTAAGCGTCAAGCAAAAACATGGATTCGTGTATTCCCAGATAAACCATTAACAGCAAAACCTCTTGAAACCAGAATGGGTAAAGGTAAAGGCTCTGTTGATAAATGGGTTATGAATATTAAACCTGGCAGAATTATTTTTGAAATGGCTGGTGTTCCTGAAGAGTTGGCACGTGAAGCGTTAACCCTTGCAATGCACAAATTGCCTTTCAAAACCAAGATCGTAACTCGAGAGAGCGAAAATGAAGTATATTGATTTAAATAGCAAAAGCGCATCAGAGCTTGCAGAATTGTTAAAAGAGAAAAAGGTTCTTTTGTTTACATTAAGACAAAAGTTAAAAACAATGCAACTTACTAATCCTAATGAGATTAAAGAAGTTAGAAGAGATATCGCACGTATTAATACGGCAATTTCTGCTCAAAACAAGTAGGGGTAACTAATGGCTTTAAAACGAGAGATTCAAGGCGTAGTTGTTCAAAAGACAGGTGACAAAACTATCACCGTTTTGGTAGAGAGACGTGTAATGCACCCACGATATCGCAAGTTCGTTAAACGTTTCAAAAAATACCTAGTCCATGACGAGAGCAACCAAGTAAAAATTGGTGATACGGTAAGTGCGATTGAGTGTAGACCACTTTCAAAAAGAAAGTCTTTCAGACTCAGTGCTGTTGTTAAAGTAGGAGTTGAATAATGATTCAAAGTTTTACAAGATTAGCGGTAGCTGATAACAGTGGTGCTAAAGAAATTATGTGTATTAAAGTTCTAGGTGGTAGTAAGCGTCGTTATGCAACGGTAGGTGACGTTATTGTCGCTTCTGTCAAAAAAGCATTGCCAAGTGGTAAAGTGAAAAAAGGACAGGTTGTTAAAGCGGTTATCGTTAGAACAAAAAAAGAGATCCAAAGAGAAAATGGCTCATTGATTCGTTTTGATGAAAATGCTGCTGTTATTCTTGATAACAAAAGAGAGCCAATTGGTACAAGGATTTTCGGACCAGTCGGTCGTGAAGTTCGTTATGCTAACTTTATGAAAATCGTATCTTTGGCGCCGGAGGTACTATAATGGCAACAAAGATGAAAATTAAAAAAGGCGATACGGTTAAAGTTATCGCAGGCGACGATAAAGGTAAAGAGGCAAAAGTTGTTCAAGTTTTGCCAAAAACTTCACAAGTTGTCGTTGAGGGTTGCAAGGTAGCAAAGAAAGCCATTAAGCCAAGTGAGAGTAATCCTAAGGGTGGTTTTGCTAATGTTGAAAAACCAATTCATATCTCTAATGTGGCTAAAGTAGAGGGTAAATAATGAACAGATTGCAAGAAAAATTTAATGCTGAAGTTCAAGCAGCATTGGTTAAAGAGTTTAATATTTCAAACCCTATGTTGGCTCCTAAGATCGAAAAAATTGTTATTAGCGTTGGAGCTGGTGAAGAAGGTAAAGATACGAAATTATTGCAAAATATCGTTGATACTATTTCTTTAATCGCTGGTCAAAAAGCGGTTGTTGCGAATGCTAAAAAATCTGTTGCGGGCTTTAAAGTACGTGCTGGATATCCAGTAGGTGTTAAAGTATCTCTTCGTAAAGAGAATATGTACGCATTTTTGGATAAACTCATTTCAGTTGCTCTTCCTAGAGTAAAAGATTTTAGAGGTCTTCCAAGAACTGGATTTGATGGAAGAGCAAATTATAACTTTGGTCTTAATGAGCAATTGATGTTTCCAGAAGTTGAATATGATAATATTATGAAAACTCACGGAATGAATATTACAGTCGTAACAACTGCTAGCAATGATAAAGAAGCATTTAGACTTCTTGAACTCATTGGTTTGCCGTTCGCAAAAGGTAAATAATATGGCTAAAAAATCAATGATTGCAAAGGCTGCAAGAAAGCCTAAGTTTCAAGTAAGAGCGTACACACGATGTCAAATTTGTGGACGTCCACACTCTGTTTACAGAGATTTTGGTATCTGCAGAATTTGTCTTCGTAAAATGGCAAATGAGGGTCTTATTCCAGGCCTCAAAAAAGCAAGCTGGTAAGGAAATAGACTATGATTAATGATCTAGTAGCAGATTCTTTAACGAGAATCAGAAATGCATCAATGAGAAAACTTGATGTAACGAAATTAATGCATTCAAAACTGGTAGAAGCGATTTTAGTTATTTTCCAAAACAAAGGTTATATCGAAAGTTTTAACGTTGTTGAAGAAGGTCCTAAGAAATTTATCAATGTTGTTTTGAAGTATGATGCAAGAGGCCAACAAGTTATTAATGAAGTAAAAAAAATCTCAAAGCCAGGACGTAGAGTCTATAAAGGCCGAGATGAGATTAAACGCTTCAAAAATGGTTATGGTACTATTGTTGTTAGTACATCAAAAGGTGTTCTTAGTAATGATGACGCACACAAAGCAGGTCTTGGTGGCGAAGTTATTTGTAGTATCTGGTAATTAGCTGTTCTTTTATGGTATTCGATATCCATTCTAAGATTGTAAGCTTATCGTAGACAAGTAAAAGGAAAGAAAAATGTCTCGTATTGGTAAAAAACCTATTAAAATTCCTGCAGGTGTAGAAGTATCTGTTAATGGTGATTTAGTAGAATTTAAAAAAGGTAGTGTACAAAAAGCTTTGGACACTAAAGGAAATGTTGACGTCACAGTTCAAGATGGAGAGCTTGTGTTTATTTCAAAAGGTGCTGATCGTCAGAGCAGCGCTTTTTGGGGAACATATCGCGCGCTTGGTCAAAACGTCATTACGGGTTTAACTGAAGGTTTTAAAAAGCAACTTGAAATTAATGGTGTTGGTTATAGAGCAGCTGTTAATGGTAAAGTTCTTGAGCTTCAACTCGGTTATTCTCATCCAATTAATTATGAATTTCCACAAGATGTTCAAATTAGTGTTGAGAAAAACGTAATCACAATTGTCGGTGATGATAAGCAAGTCGTAGGTCAAATTGCTGCCGAAATTAGAAGTTTTAGGGCTCCTGAACCATATAAAGGTAAGGGTATTAAGTATGTTGATGAGACTATTATCCGTAAAGCCGGAAAAACTTCCAAGAAGTAAAGGGTAGGGAATGAGAGCAAATATTTTAAAACGAAAGCTTGCATTAAGAATTAAGCGTAAAAGAAGAATTAGAGCTGATATTTCTGGTACAGAAGTAAGACCAAGAATTTCTCTTTTTAAATCTAATAGATATCTTTATGCGCAAGCAATTGATGATGCTACAGGTGTTACTTTAGCAAGTGTAGATGGTAAAAAGTTAGGATTTAATGCAAGTAAAGCAGCGGCAACAGAAGTTGCAAAAGCGTTTGCAGAAACACTTAAGGCTAAAAATTTAACTCAAGTTGTCTACGATAGAAATGGTTATTTGTATCATGGCGTAGTTGCTGCTTTTGCTGATGGCCTTAGAGCAAACGGCATAGTGCTATAAGAAAAAGAAGAGGAAAACGATTCAATGGAAAAATATAACAGAGAAGAGTTTGAAGAAGTCATCGTTAACATTGGCCGCGTAACAAAAGTTGTTAAAGGTGGTAGACGTTTTAGATTTACAGCACTTGTCGTTGTTGGAAATAAAAAAGGTCTTGTTGGCTTTGGTTTTGGTAAAGCTAAAGAGGTTCCTGATGCGATTAGAAAAGCAGTTGATGATGCATTTAAAAACATTGTCAAAGTGAACATTAAAGGTTCAACTATCGCGCATGATGTTGAAGTTAAATTTAATGCAAGTCGTATTATTCTAAAACCTGCTAGTGATGGTACTGGCGTAATTGCTGGTGGTGCAACACGTCCTGTTGTTGAACTTGCGGGTATTAAAGATATTTTGACAAAGTCATTGGGTTCAAACAACGCTTCTAATGTAGTAAGAGCAACGATTAAAGCTCTTAGTATGATTAAAAGCTAAGTGAAGAAAGGGATTCAAAATGGCATTAGATAATCTTACTCCAGCAGAAAATTCTACTAAAGAGATCAAACGCGTAGGTCGTGGTCAAGGTAGTGGTATGGGAAAAACTGCTAGTCGTGGTAATAACGGACAAAAATCTCGTACAGGTTATAAACGTAAAAGAGGTTTTGAGGGCGGTCAACAACCCCTTCAAAGAAGACTACCAAAAATTGGTTTTACTTCTAAAATCGTAAAGCCTTATGTAATTAACATTGATAAAATTAAAGCAGTGGCTGAACTTGCAGAAATTACTGTTGATGCAATTAGAACTGTACATAAAATGTCAAGTAGTGTTATTAAAGTAAAATTGATTGGTGCAGGTGCAAAAGAATTAACGGCTAAAATCAAAGACGAAAATGTTGTTTTTACTGGAATGAGTAAATGAATCAAGATCTTACGAGGAAGATTTTAGTTACATTAGGTTTTATATTTGCATACAGGATTCTGGCGTATGTGCCAGTTCCTGGTGTCAATATAGAAGTAATTAAAGAGTTCTTCGACTCCAATAGCTCCAATGCTCTTGGTATGTTTAATATGTTCAGCGGTAATGCTGCTGAACGATTAAGCATTATCTCCTTAGGTATCATGCCTTACATCACTGCTTCAATTATTATGGAACTTCTTGCTGCAACATTTCCAGCTCTTGGTAAAATGAAAAAAGAACGTGATGGTATGGTTAAATACATGCAGATTATTCGTTATGCTACGATAGCTATTACAATCGTACAGGCGATTGGTGTTTCTGTAGGGCTAGGGGGAATGACAGGTCGATCTGGTGAAAGCGCCATTATGCTTGATATGACAACATTTTCAGCAATTGCAGCTGCAAGTATGTTAACAGGGACAATGCTTCTTATGTGGATTGGTGAACAGATCACACAACGTGGTATTGGTAATGGTATCAGCTTAATTATTTTTGCAGGTATTGTTTCGGGAATTCCAAATGCAATTGGTGGAACAATCAATCTTGTTAATACAGGAGAGTTGAATTTCCTTGTGGTTATTGGAATACTCATCGTCATACTGGCAACAGTTGGTTCTATTATTTATGTAGAGATGGGTGAACGGAGGGTTCCTATTTCATATTCACGAAAAGTTGTTCTTCAAAATCAACATAAACGTATTATGAATTATGTACCGATTAAAATGAATCTTAGTGGTGTCATCCCCCCGATTTTTGCAAGTGCTATTTTAATGTTTCCTTCAACCATCATGCAAGCAAGTACTAATCCAATTGTTCAAACTATTCACGATTTTCTTAATCCAAACAGTTATATCTTCAATGTACTAACTTTTATTTTTGTTATTTTCTTTGCTTATTTTTATGCATCCATTGTTTTTAATGCAAAAGATATTTCAGAAAATCTCAAAAAACAAGGTGGTTTTATTCCTGGTGTGAGACCAGGTGAGAGTACAGCACTTTATTTGAATGAAGTAGCAGGACGTCTAACGCTTTGGGGATCTATTTATTTAGGACTGATTTCTACTCTTCCATGGGTTTTAGTGAAGGTTATGGGTGTACCGTTTTATTTTGGTGGAACAGCTGTTTTAATTGTTGTTCAAGTAGCCCTTGATACAATGCGTAAAATTGAAGCACAAATGTATATGAATAAATATGAAACACTTAGTGCTGTAGGGCTTTAATCGTATGGCAATTACCATTAAAAAAGCGCAAGAAATTGCAAAGCTTTCTGATGCGAATAGGATTGTTGCCAAAACATTAGAGTATCTTACATGTAACATTCATCCTGGCATGAGTTTGAAAGAGCTAAATGCCATGGGTGAAGCTTACATTCAGAGCCATGGTGCTCGTCCTGCTTTTAAAGGTCTTTATGGTTTTCCTGCTGGTGTTTGTACTTCTGTGAATGAAGTAATTATTCATGGTATACCAACAGACTATAAACTTCAAGAGGGTGATATTGTTGGCATGGATATTGGTACAGAGCTTAATGGTTGGTATGGTGATTCTGCTGTAACGGTTGGTGTTGGAAAAATATCGCAAACAGATGAAGCATTGATAGCTTGCGCTAAAGATGCTCTTTATTATGCGATAGATATTATTCATGTTGAAATGCGTTTTAAAGAGTTAAGTTATGCAATAGAACAGTTTATTCTTTCAAAGGGATATGTTCCATTACGAGGCTTTTGTGGTCATGGCATTGGTCGAAAGCCACATGAAGAGCCAGAATTACCTAATTATTTAGAAGGTAATAATCCCAAAAGTGGTCCTAAAATAAAAAATGGTATGGTTTTTTGCATTGAACCAATGATATGTCAAAAAGAAGCAACACCGAAAATTTTAGAAGATAAGTGGTCTGTTGTTTCAACAGATGGGTTAAGAGGAAGTCACTATGAGCATACGGTTGCAATCATAGATGGCAAAGCAGAGATTTTGTCGCTATCTTGAAGGTCTAGGAGGTAAAATGGCAAAAGATGATGTAATTGAAATTGATGGAAAAGTAATTGAAGCACTTCCAAATGCTACATTTAAAGTTGAAGTGCAAAATAGTCATGTGATTTTGTGTCACATTGCTGGTAAGATGAGAATGCATTATATTAAGATAATGCCAGGTGATACAGTAAAAGTTGAGTTGACCCCGTATAGTTTAGATAAAGGGCGTATAACCTATAGGTATAAGTAAATTATTAGTTTAATTTATGTATAATTAACCCCTTTTGTAAAACTGTGTGAAGAATAATCGAAAAAAGACCACTGTTTTTTCGATTGTTGGTTTGGCAAACGTCGTCAAACCTGTGACAGTTTAACTCAAAATTCCAGTGGAAAAAAAGTTCAGGAGTCACAATGAAAGTACGACCTTCTGTAAAGAAGATGTGCGATAAATGTAAAGTGATTAAACGAAAAAATATCGTTAGAGTCATTTGCGTAAATCCAAAACATAAACAGAGACAAGGATAATCATGGCAAGGATTGCAGGTGTAGACCTTCCAATGAAGAAAAGAGTAGAGTATGGTTTGACATACATCTACGGTATTGGTTTAACAAGTTCTAGAGCTATTTTAACAGCTACAGGAATTTCGTTTGATAAGAGAGTTCATGAGCTAAGTGAAGATGATGTTGCTGCGATTCGTAAAGAGATTCAAGCAGGTTACCAAGTAGAGGGTGATCTTCGTAAGAAAGTGGCTATGGATATTAAAGCTTTGATGGATATGGGAAGTTATAGAGGTCTTAGACACAGAAAAGGCTTGCCAGTTCGTGGTCAAAAAACAAAAACGAATGCGCGTACTCGAAAAGGTAAAAAACGCACCGTTGGCGCAAAAGCTAAATAACGAAGTCTCAAAGGGAAACAGATGGCAAAAAGAAAAGTAGTACGTAAAAAAGTTGTTAAGAAAAATATTGCAAAGGGTATCATTTATATCTCAGCAACATTTAATAACACTGTCGTAACTGTAACTGATGAGATGGGAAATGTTATTGCTTGGAGTAGCGCAGGCAGTTTGGGCTTCAAAGGGAGTAAAAAATCAACTCCTTATGCTGCACAGCAAGCTGTAGAAGATGCACTTACAAAAGCAAAAGAACATGGTCTCAAGGAAATCGGTATTAAAGTTCAAGGACCTGGCAGTGGTCGTGAAACAGCGGTGAAAAGTGCTGGTACAACAGAAGGTATTAAAGTCTCTTTCTTAAAAGACATTACACCTCTACCACACAATGGCTGTAGACCTCCAAAAAGAAGAAGAGTATAATTCTAACTTTTTGAATTTACTTTTTAAGAGAAACAGAATAAATTTTTTCGTTTATGCAATAGATTAGGAGAAAAAATGGCAAGATATAGAGGACCAGTCGAAAAGCTTGAAAGAAGACTTGGTGTCAGCTTAGCCCTTAAAGGTGAGCGCAGACTTGCTGGTAAAAGCGCATTAGATAAGCGACCATATGCACCAGGTCAACATGGACAAAGAAGAGCAAAAATTAGTGAGTATGGACTTCAATTAAGAGAGAAGCAAAAAGCTAAATTTATGTATGGAGTTTCTGAAAAACAATTCAGACGTATTTTTGATGAAGCAGCAAGAAAAGAAGGTAATACTGGTATTAATCTTGTTCTTTTAATTGAAAGAAGACTTGATAATGTTGTATATCGTATGGGTTTTGCAACAACCAGAAGATTTGCACGTCAACTCGTAACACATGGACATATTTTAGTGAATGGAAGCAAAGTTGACATTCCTTCCTATATTGTACGTGCAGGTGATAAAGTTGAGGTTTGTGAAAAATCTAAAAATAATCCTCAAGTTAAAAGAGCACTAGAGTTAACACAACAAACTGGTATAGCTCCATGGGTTGATGTTGAAAGAGAAAAAGCAATGGGTATTTTTACACGAATCCCAGAGAGAGAAGAAGTAGTTATTCCGGTTGAAGAAAGATTAATCGTTGAGCTATACTCTAAATAATTAAGTAGGTAGCATATGAAAAAAATCAATACATCAGCTTACATGCCAACTGAGATTGAGGTCGAAAATATTTCGGCAAATAAAGTTCAAATTAGTGCATATCCATTTGAATCTGGTTTTGCTGTAACATTGGCCCATCCTTTACGAAGACTTCTTTTAAGTAGTACTGTAGGATCGGCACCAACGGCTGTAAAGATTGAGGGCGTAACCCATGAATTTGATAGCATGCGTGGTATGCTTGAAGATGTTGCTCTTTTTATTATTAATCTTAAAAATATTCGCTTTAAAATTAAAGGCGATGAGAAACGTATAGAAGTGAACTACTCTTTTTCTGGACCACGGGAAATCAAAGGAAGTGATCTCGCTAATGCACACGTTGAAATTGTTACACCAGATACTTATTTGGCAACAATCAATGAAGATGCAGAGCTTAATTTTTCTTTGATTCTTGAAAAAGGAATTGGTTACGTTCCAAGTGAAAATACACGAGATTTAGTGAGTGATGATTATATTGCACTCGATGCTTTTTTTACTCCTGTAAAAAGAGCTGTTTATGATATAGAAAATGTTTTAGTTGAAGATAATCCAAATTATGAAAAAATTGTTTTTACAATTGAAACAGATGGACTTGTCTCCCCAATTGAAGCGTTTAAGAATTCGCTTGAGGCTATGTATGCTCAGATGTCAGTATTTAATGGTATCTTAGATATAGCCGTTGTTCCAAAGAGCGAAAGTTCTAATGAAGATGTTGAACTTGGAAAACTACTACAAAGTGTTGAGGAGTTAAATCTCAGTGCACGTAGTTTTAATTGTTTAGATAGAGCAGAGGTTAAGTATATTGGTGAACTTTCTCTTATGAGTGAAACAGAGTTGAAAGACCTTAAAAATCTAGGCAAAAAATCGTTAGAAGAGATCAGACAAGTCATGGAAGAGAGTGGTTATCCAGTAGGGTATAACTTTTCTGAAGAGACAGCAAGTTTGCTCAAGAAAAAAATTGAAGATTTAAAATCTGAAGCCAATGAGGGTTAATTTATGAGACATAAGCATGGATATAGAAAGCTTGGTCGTACTTCATCACACAGAGCAGCGTTGTTGAAGAACTTGGCTATAGCTGTTATTAAATATGAGAAAATCGAGACAACACTTCCTAAAGCTAAAGAGCTTAGAGGATATGTTGAAAAATTGATTACAAAAGCTGGAGTTGGTGGTGATCACGCTCATAAAACAGTTTTTGCGGCACTTCAAGATAAAGAGTGTACCAAAAAACTTGTGAATGAAATTGCCCCTAAATATGTTGAAAGAAACGGTGGTTACACACGTATTATTAAAACACGTATTCGAAAAGGCGATGCTGCGCCAATGGCGTTTTTAGAGCTCGTTTAATTCTTTTATTTGGGAACTTTATGTTCCCAAATTTTCTTAAAAATTAAAAATTTTTTTACTTCTTTCTTTTCTTCTTTCCTCTTAAATTAAGTCACTTTTAACGCAAACTATTGTTAAATTAGCTACTTTGCTATAGGAGAATATATGATACCATTTAGTGACGAAGAGCTACTTCCTGCTGTTGAAAAATCACTTGAGAAAATTAAACCAATGTTAGCGTTAGATGGTGGTGGATTGACATTGCTTGGAATAAAAAACGGCCATGTTTTTGTTCAATTACAAGGTGCTTGTCAAGGATGTGCCTCGAGTGGCCAAACTTTAAAATATGGGGTAGAGCGTCAATTAAGAATTGACATTCATCCCGAGCTTGAGGTTGTAAATATTTTACCCGGAATGGAAGACGAGTTTGAATCATTTGGAGAGTAATGAACGAGTATATAAAAAAAGGTATTGAAAAATTTTATGAAAAAAACTTTAGGGAGGCGATGTTTCAGTTTTCATTAGCGTTAAGTGAGCAACCAGATGCACAAGAAGCACGGATAGGTGCTATTTTATCTGATATGGCTATGCATAATGAAGAACAAGCGGTAGCTCTTTTTGAGTATTATCTTTTTACAAAAGAACATGGTTCTGAAGATATTGAAGAAGCCATTGAAGAGATTATAAATTCAGTTGTGAAAAATAGTGAAAAAATCGCACATTTATTTAAGCAAGGTGATTTAGAAAGCCGTATTAATGCAGAAAATGGTATTAAATATGAAGATTTTTTGACACTTATTGAATCTCGTGGGAGTTTCAAAGAAGCTTTTGAAGATATTATGTTTTCAACAAAAGTTATCATTTCTAAAAAAGAAGATTTTGTTGATTTTCTTTCAAAATTAATGGAGAATGGTTTTGTTGAAATGTCACTTAATTACCTTGAAAGTGCTGTGACCCTTTTCCCTAATGATGAACAGCTTTTATCATTGATTAAAAAAGTACAAAAATAGGGAGAAATTCTTTGAAAATAGCATTAGAAAACCATGCTCCATTTTTACATGTAACGGATAATTCAGCCGAATGTGATGCCTCAACAATTTTTGTTTCAACAGATCAAAATCGCTCTTATGCGCAAAAAGCAATTGAAAATGGATGCGTAAAGATTATTTCTGCCAAAGAGTGTTTATCACTTTTAGAGATTGATGGAAAGATTAAAATTATTGGTATAACAGGTACGAATGGGAAGACGACCACAGCAGCTGCTATTTATTCTATTTTGCTTGATGTGGGCAAAAAAGTGGGATTACAAGGCACACGTGGTTGTTTTATCAATGATGTGCGTATTGAAGAGAAAAGCTTAACGACTCCACCTATTTTACAAACCATCAAAAATCTTAAAATAGCAGTAGAAGAGGGGTGTGAGTATTTTGTCATGGAAGTGAGCTCTCATGCGATTGCTCAAAATCGTATTGATGGACTCAGCTTTGCACTTAAAATTTTAACCAATGTCACGCAAGATCATTTAGATTTTCATAAGAGCATTGAGGAGTATATTGCTATTAAGAGTCGTTTTTTTGAAGATGAAAGTTTAAAGCTCATCAATAAAGATGAACGTAATATTCGCTTTAATCGTACGAATGCAATGAGTTATGGCATAGAACATCCCGCAACGTATAAAATTTTAGCCTATTCTTTAAAAGAAGGTATCAGTGTAGCGGTTTCAAAAATTGAGAAAGTTTATGAATTTGAGTCATCAATGCATGGTTTTTTCAATCTTTACAATCTTTTGTGCGCTATTAGTGCTGTGGATATGTTAAAGGGTGCGAGTATGGAAGAGATTTGCGAAGCAGTTTCTCATTTTGGTGGTGTGGAGGGACGTGTGCAAGTGGTTTCACAAGAGCCATTGGTCATTGTTGATTTTGCACACACGCCTGATGGAATGGAAAAAGTTTTAGAGAGTATGAAAGAGCGTGATGTGATTGTTGTTTTTGGAGCAGGAGGCGATAGGGATCGAACGAAGCGCCCTAAAATGGGAGCCATGGCTGAGCGTTATGCTAAAAAGATTATTGTCACCAGTGACAATCCACGTTCTGAAAATCCTCAGACCATCATTGATGAAATTTTAAGTGGCATGCATGCCAAAGAATCTTTACATGTAAAGGTAGATCGTTACGAAGCTATTGAGCAAGCGCTTTTAATGCAGAAAGGTAATGATGTGGTGCTTATCCTTGGAAAAGGGGATGAAACCTATCAGGAGATTGCAGGGGTGAAGTATCCTTTTGATGATAGGGTTGTGGTTCAAGAGATTCTTGCACGATGGGCTAAGCAAAAATAGGATAAAATAAACAAATTTCTTAACTTGAATGAGGTAACAAGCGATGACGCTGGAGATGTTATACAGTAAAATTCACAGAGCCACGGTCACGGATGCGAATTTAAATTATGTTGGATCTATTACGATTGATCAAGAGTTAATTGAAGCATCCCATTTAAAAGTGGGTCAAAAAGTAGAAGTGGTGAATATTAACAACGGTGAGCGCTTTACGACCTATGTGATTGAGGGACGTGCAGGTCAAAAAGATATTTGTCTTAATGGTGCTGCTGCTAGAAAGGCACATATTGGGGATAAAATTATTATTATTGCGTATGCCCATTTGAATGAAAATGAGATACAAACATTTAAACCAACCGTTGTCTTAGTGGATGAGAGCAATGCCATGGTGGAAGTAAGAGACTATATTTAATGTTTGAAAATTTTGATTTATCTAAAATGGGTGCTATGCTTGAAGAGGCACAAAAACAAGCGCAAAAGATGCAAGAAGAGGCAAGCACTAAAGAGTTTACGGCCAAAAGTGGTGGTGGACTTGTCAGTGTGAGCATGAATGGCAATGGTGAAGTGATTGATATTACTATTGATGATTCTCTTTTAAACGACAAAGAGTCATTACAAATTTTGTTAATCAGTGCGATAAACGATGTCACAAAGATGGTTGAAGATAATAAAAAACTGGCAACAAACCAAATGCTTTCTCATTTTGGAGGATTTGGCATAAAGCCATAAGGAGCGTGAGTGAAACGTATTACTCTTTTTTTTCTTAGCATAGCGTGTATTCTTTTTGCAGCAGATGCCCCTATTGTTGCCAATAAAGCAGAGTTTGTGTATCCTGATTTTTCACAGTGTTATGAAAAAAACAAGGGCTCCATTGTCTATTTTGGAAATACCCGAGCGATTGCTTTGAGTGAAAAGTATGCGGTTGCCTATTCCAAAGAGAAGCCCAGCGTTGCTTATGCTAAATATGATTACCTTTCGCATCTTTATCTTTTTGAGTCGCCAAAACCTTTAATGCCTATGAAACTAAAAACGACAGCAGAATTAAAATTAGGCGAATGGCTTGGAAGCATGACGGACAAATCTATTATTGCGGTCAATGCTTCAAAAATAGGAAAAAGTGCCAATGAGTTTTTTGAATTTGGAGGCGCGGGCGAAGTCAATGCCATTGTGGGTGGCTTGTGCTGTGAAATGTATGGCTTAGGCATTGGTGATAAATTTTTTATTGGTAGTGAAGCATTGGAGCAGTTTATGCTCGGGAAAAGTGCTTCTTTTTCAGAATTAGGAGTGCGCATTGTCGATGGTAATGAGAGTGTTATCGTCGATTTTGTTGACCCTCTTTTTAAAGAGGCACGTTTAAAAGCAGGTGATAAAATCACCCTATTAAATGGAAAAAAAGTGACCAATGTCAGTGAGTTTGGTGAAGCACTGAAAAGTTTTAAAGATTTAAGCAAGGTGAGCGCTCAAATTCAGCGGGATAATGCATGGATTGAAGAGAATATCTTAGCACCAAAAGTTCAAGCTAAAAAAGTGGAAGCACCTAAAGTGAAAAAAACACCGCCTCCTAAAAAAGAGAGTTATTTACAAACCAAAGGCTTTAAGTTTGACAATGATCTTAAAATTATTGGCATTGCGCGAGGTTCCTTTGCAGAAAAGAGTGGTCTTAAAATCGGAGATCGTTTGATGCAAATTGATCGAGTTCCTATGGAGCGTGTGTCTGAAGCTGACGCATATTTAGCGAAAAATCGTGCGCATGATATGAGTTTGCTTTTTGATCGTGATGATTTTCAATTTTTTGTTACCTTAAAACGTTAAAAGGGATCGTTTGAGTTCTAAAATTTTAGTTGAAACATTTGAAGCTTTTTTAAAAAAAGAGCTTCCTACTGTCGAGAGTTTCCACCCTCATTTTAACCGTGCGCTTAGCGAAATGCTTGATGTAGGAGGTAAACGTTTTCGCCCACTTTTGCTCTTAAGTGTTGTTGAATCTTCTTCTCCTTTATTGCTTGAAAATGCTTTACATGTAAGTTTGGGCTTAGAGATGATGCATACGTATTCATTGATTCATGATGATCTTCCTTGCATGGATAATGCGCAGTTAAGAAGAGGGCATCCGACCTTACATGTAAGCTATGATGAAACAACGGCTGTGTTAGTTGGTGATGCGCTTAATACCCATGCGTTTTATAGAATTGCTAATGCACCTCTAAGTGCAGAAACGAAGATTAAACTCGTTTCTATTCTCTCAGGTGATGCTGGTATTTTTGGTATGGTTTTAGGGCAAGCGATTGATTGTTTTTTTGAAGACAAACGTTTGGATGTGGAACAACTAAGCTTTTTACATGTACATAAAACAGCCAAACTTATTGCGGCATCTCTTCTTATGGGAGCTGTGATTTGTGAATTGGATAAGGCAACACAAGAGACACTGTACCAATTTGGATTAAAATTAGGGCTTTTGTTTCAAGTACAAGATGACATTATTGATGCGACATTGAGTCCTGAAGAAGCGGGAAAGCCTACCCAAAATGATAGTCATAAGAACTCTTTTGTCAATCTTTTAGGCTTAGAGGGTGCGTTGATGGAAAAAGAGAGGCTCTTGCGTGAGTTGGAGGAAGAATTAACAAGGCTTGAAGCACCTTTGGCAAAAAGACTTCAAGGTATTATGAATGATTATTTTAAAGTTTGATTGAGGAATAGAAATGGAAAATAAGACGTTATTAAAAAAACAAGCTGACACCATTCGCTTTTTGGCAGCGGATATGGTGCAACGTGCCAATAGTGGACATCCAGGTGCACCGATGGGACTTGCTGATATTGTGACTATTTTGGCTAGACATATTCATCATAATCCCAAAAATCCAAAATGGATGAATCGTGACCGTTTAGTTTTTAGTGGTGGACATGCCTCAGCGCTTGTTTATTCATTTTTACATTTGAGTGGGTATGATTTAAGTATTGAAGATTTAAAAAATTTTAGACAATTAGGCAGTAAAACACCAGGGCATCCAGAATACGGTGATGTTCCAGGCGTTGAAGTGACTACAGGGCCTTTAGGTCAGGGTATTTCTAATGCCGTTGGTTTTGCTATGGCGGCAAAGTATGCTGCAAATATTTTGAACAAACCTAGCGCAGAAGTCATATCCCATAAAGTCTATTGTTTGTGTGGCGATGGTGATCTTCAAGAGGGCATTAGCTATGAAGCGTGTTCTTTAGCGGGGCATTTAGCTTTAGATAATTTAGTGGTTATTTATGATAGCAATGCTATTACTATTGAGGGTGATACTTCGATTGCGTGGAGCGAAGATGTAAAGCATCGTTTCGAGGCACAAGGATGGGAAGTTTCACGTATTGATGGGCATGATTATGATGAAATTAATGCCGTTTTAGAGCAAGCAAAAGGGCAAACAAAACCCTATTTGATTATTGCAGATACGATTATTGCCAAAGGGGCATGTGAGATGGAAGGAAGCCATCATGCGCATGGTGCTCCATTAGGGTGTGAAGAGATTAAAAATGCAAAAATTAAAGCAGGGTTTGACCCAGAGTTAAGCTTTGTTGTTGAGGAAGATGTCAAAGCACGTTTTAGTTGTGCTCTTGAAAAAGGAGACCTTGCAGAAGCGCAATGGAATGCACTTATTAAAAACAGTCTTACTCCTGAGCAAAAGGAACTTTTTGAAGCCCTTTTAAATCCTGATTTCTCAAAAATTGAGTGGCCTAATTTTGAGAGTGATGTGGCAACACGTGATAGTAATGGAAAAATCCTCAATGCGATTGCCAAAGCACTTCCTAGCTTTTTGGGAGGAAGTGCCGATTTGGGACCTTCCAATAAAAGTGAATTAGCAGGCATGGGAGATTTTCCATTTGGACGCAATATGCACTTTGGTATTCGTGAACATGCGATGGGTGCTATTATTAACTCGTTTGCTTTGTATGGGCTTTTTATTCCCTATGGCGCAACATTTTTTATTTTTAGTGATTACATGAAGCCTTCGGTTCGTTTAGCAGCGCTTATGAAACTGAAAAACTTTTACATTTGGACACATGATAGCATTGGTGTAGGTGAGGATGGGCCAACGCATCAGCCTATTGAGCAACTCAGTCAATTTAGAGCGCTTCCAAACTTTTATGTCTACCGTCCGTGTGATGGCAGAGAAAATGTAAAAGCATGGCAAAAGGCACTTGGTATGCAAGCACCAGCAGCGTTTGTTTGTTCTCGCCAAAAACTAAAAGCACTCAAAGATGATAGAGCTTATGGTGATGTTGAAAATGGCGGTTATTTACTGACAAAGCGTGAGAATGCTACGCTTACTTTGATGGCAAGTGGAAGTGAAGTCTATCTTGCGCTTCAAGTGGGGTGTCGTTTGGCGAAGTTGGGTGTGAATGCCAATATTGTTAGTGTGCCATGTTTTGATTTATTGGTTGAGCAAGAAAAAGCATACATTGCAACCATTATTGATCCTAAAACAAAAGTCATTGCGATTGAAGCGAGTGCGGGGAATGAGTGGTATCGTTTTGCCGATGAAGTCATTGGCATGAAACGTTTTGGTGCAAGTGCCCCAGCTGAGCTCTTATTTGAAAAATTTGGACTTACACCTGAGGGTGTTACAAAAACAGTGTGTGAATTTTTAAATATTTCATATGCAAATGTCGGTGTGGATTGTAAGCAGTAAGCATGGAAAAAGTCATTATTTTCGATTTAGATGGCACTCTTTTAGATACACTCGAAGATATTGCTATTAGTGCTAATTTTGCACTAACGCAGTTGGGCTTTGAAGCACAAGAGAGTCAAAAATACCGTTATTTTGTAGGTGAGGGCGTCTTTAAGCTTTTCGAAAATGTTTTTGCTTCTAATCCTCAAAATCCAGAGACAATTCAAAAAGCTGTAACGTTATTTGAATCACACTATGCGAAGCAGTTTAATCAAAATACGAAGTTGTATGAGGGTGTGAGCAAAATGCTGACCTTTCTTCAAACTCGTGGATTTAAAATGGCTATTCTTTCGAATAAACCCGATAGTTTTACAAAAATGTGTGCAGTAAAATATTTGCGTCAATGGACGTTTGATTATGTTTTTGGCATTCGAGAAGGTGTGCCACGAAAACCTGATCCTAGCGCTGTTTTTGAGATTTGTGAATCTTTACATGTAAAGCCTGAAGCGTGTTACTATTTAGGTGATACGATGATTGATATGCAAACAGCTACTCGTGCTGGCATGATTGCTATTGGTGCTTTGTGGGGGTTTAGAGATGAAGATGAGCTTTTAGCTCATGGGGCAAGACAGATTGTACAAACACCCAGCGAGGTGATTAAACTCCTCGCTGAAGTGTAATGAATTAGGATTTGAATTTTCCTAATTCATTGTTAAGATTCTCTGTCATAGCGTGAAGGTGTTCACTGGCTTGTGAAACGTTATCAATACTGGTCACGTTCTCTTTAGAAATCACATTGATTTTCTCAATTTCTTCCACCATTCCTTTTATTTGTGTTGCGGTATGAACAAAGTTATCAACCGTTGCATGCGCATCTTCAATGGTTCTTTTGATAGTACTATCGATGGCATTCATTCCATTTTGAAGTTCAATAGAGATGGAAGCAAGCGTGTTTACTTCTGCTGCATTATGCGCAATATCTGTATTAGCATCCATAATAGATTGAACGACAACATTAATGGTTGCATCAATTTCCACTAAGCTCTTTTGGGTACGTTCTGCAAGCTTTCGTACTTCGTCTGCGACTACTGCAAATCCACGTCCATGCTCTCCCGCACGGGCTGCTTCAATAGCGGCATTGAGTGCTAGAAGGTTGGTTTGATCAGCAATATCTCGGATAATATTTAAAATTTCTTTCACTTCATTAGCATTATGGCTTACCGTATTAAGGCGTTCTGCTAAGTTTTGTTCTTTGACAGCCGTTTCTTGCATAGTACGCTCTAAATGTTCTGCTTGATCTTTGACCTGATTAATGTCCTGTTGTGTTTGACGTAGTGCTTCTTGAGAGGCAGTCGCTTTAGTAACAGAGTCTTCAATAGCATTTGTGAGTGAAATACCACTCTCTTTTGTTTTACTGACAATGCGAGCTTCAGCGTCTACATTTCTAACAACTTCAGAGGCAGTACGGGAAAGTTCTTCTGAAATAGAGGCATTTTCATTGCTAATCTCTTTTGATTTTTTGACAATTTCATGTAATTTTTCAATAAATCGGTTGATGTTTCCAGAGACTTGACCAAACTCATCTTGGCTATTAGCTTGTAGCCTTTGACGAAGATCACCTTCAGAACTAGAGAGGTCTTTGACAACATTGTTAAGCTGATCAAGAGGTTGAAGAAGCATTTTAATTAAGAAAATCATGATACCTACAGAGATAACAAGCATGAGAATTCCGATGAAAAAAAGTTCTTTGACTTGAGCATCTAAAAATGCATAAGCAGTCTCTTTATCAAAGCTAATACCAGGTGTCCAGTTTGTTTCCGTTGAAGCCTTATAGGTAAAAATTTTATCACTACCTTCAAAAGTGTATTCTATAAAACCTTCTGCATCACCTTTAAGGTGTGGTGCTAAAATTGACTCTTTGCCCAGCATGGTTGGTTTTGGGTGCGCTACAATCGTTTTCTTAGCATCGAGGAGCATGCCATAACCACCGTTGAAATTAATATCGCTCACTGCTTTTACAATGTGCGTGAGTTCAAAAGAGCTTGCTACTACACCGATAATTTTCCCATTTTTAACAATAGGTGCCATGACCGCTACGAGATCAATAGGATCTGCTGAGCCTTTATAAATATCAGTCATACCTGATTTGCCTGTTGTTTTACCCATAATGTACCACGGTCGTTTTCGTGGATCAAAACCAGCCTTGGGTGTAGTATTGCTACCATAAATCATAATACCTGAAGATTCAATACCCACAAAGGTATCACGGCTTTCTGAGGCTTGAGTGGTCTCTTTTAGAATAGCTTTAATCTCGGCTTCGCTCATATTTTCAATATCGCTAAGCATTCTTGCTGAACTTGAGAGACTTTTCTTCTTACTTGCAACCCACAGATCAATATAATCTGTTAAAGAACGAGACGCCATTTTAAGAGTTGCCTCAACTTGAGTGATGCTGTTTTTCTTTGTATCCATATAGCTTACAACGCCAAATGCCATAAGGCTGATACAAATTAACAATGAGATGATGAGGGTAACTTTCGTTTTGAAATTCATCATGTATTCCTTATTTATAAGATGTTTTTTAATGCTTAAAATTAGGAAGGAAGTAAATAATGTAACATCCAATCCCACACACATTTTAGTATAACAGAATCTTGAAGTAAAAAATGAGACTTTTGGGAATTGTAGCATGCGAGCGTTGTAAATGGGTGATAAAGTAGAAAAAAAAGTAACGATCTTGGCAAGATATGCTTCTTACCAAGATCGTTACATGTAAAGTGTTACGACTTAAATTTCCCCAGTTCATTATTGAGGTTTTCAGTCATAACATGTAAATGCTCACTGGCTTGTGAGACATTATCAATGCT
>JAFGFU010000001.1 GCA_016930915.1 Campylobacterales bacterium | reverse complement strand
ATAAATTTATTTGTATATTTTATACTATTTAATTTATGTTTAATACATTTTAAACTACAATCTTACGAATGAAAACCAACGATATCATCAATCTTTTGCATAACGCCATAGAAGCTGAAAATATGGGGAAAAAAATTTCTCAAAAAAAGATGGCAGAGAGCTGTGGCATTTCCATGAGAACCTATCAGGAGTGGCGTCTTGGCAGTAGCGCTCCTATGGCAATTCCTGTGGTTTTTAATATGCTAGGGATGCTGGATGATGCAGATATTGTAAGGTTGGTACGTAAAATTAATGACGGGCAAAAAGGGGCGGTATGACAAATCTATCCGTGAGTGAAAAACTAGCGCTTGAAGAGGTATTTGAGTGTTTAAAAGATACACATTGCCAAAAAATGAGTTTTAACAGAAGAATTTTTTCTCATCGCATTATGAGACTTTTTATGATGGCACGTCGAAAATTTTTACATGTAAAGCGATAATATCTTACCCTTTACATGTAAAAATGATTTAAATTGCTTTGGTATTATCCATAAGTACTGGCACAACAACTAAAGAGACAATAACTGCTGCTATCGTTCCAAAAATAAGCGCCACCCCCAATCCTCCAAAAATTGGATCAGTTGCCAAAAGCGTACTGGCTAAAATAATCGCAGCAGCCGTTAAGAAAATAGGCTTAGCCCGAGTGGCACTCGCAAGCGCAATGGCGCGTTTTTTCTCAATTCCTAGTTTCATCATCGACTCTGTAAAATCAATGAGCAAAAGAGAATTTCGAGAACTAATTCCCATTAAGGCAATAAAACCAATTAATGACGTTGCGGTTAAGAAAAACGTCTCTTTAGAAAAAAGATCCATCAGCCAATGTCCAAAGACAACCCCAATAATCGAGAGAAAACTTCCTAAAAGCACAATACCAGAAAGCGCAAAACTTTTATAATAGACCACCATCAATAAAAAGATAAGCACCAGTGCCGCAATAAATGCCCCACCCAAATCTCTAAAAGTATCCATGGTCACTTTCATCTCACCATCCCATACCAACGCAAACACTTCACCGCTCTGTTTATCCATTAAACGCAAATCAAATAGGTGCGTATTTTCTATCTCATATTTTTCTTGCAGTGTCTTTTTAATCGCACTTCGAACGTCCAACAAAGGATACACTTGTGAAACCAAATCCGCTTCAGCCACAATACTCACCATTTTTTGCAAATTTTTTGAGAGAATCGTAGGAGTAGAAAAGCTCTCTTCAATACGCACCACTTCACTTAAAGGCACTAACATACCCTGTGCATTGCGTAGGGAAAAAGCATTTAGTTTTGCCATGAGCGCCTCTTTACTCATCGTTGATAAAGCTTTGGAGTCATCACTCAAAACCATGTACAAAGGAATTTGTGAAGGAGAGTGCTCACTGTTCTTATAACTCACGTCCATCCCTTCAAAGCCCATGTAGAGCATTTTATGAATATACTCTATACTTAAGCCTGCACGTAAAGCCTTTTCTTGATCAATGTGTAAAGAGAGCTTTGGGTACACTTCATCTCGCATAATATCAACATCCACCAAATTAGGATGCTGCACAACACTTCGTTTAATTTCATCAGCCAAGGCATTTAAAGAGTGACTCTCATCGCCATAAAGCTCAATGACAATGGCAGCTTGTGTTGGAGGTCCTGCTGGTTGTTCTACCATTTTGATGGATGTTTTTTCCACCAATGACTCACACGTTCTCTGAATAATAGGACGCAAGCGATGCACCATTGCATACGAGGGTTCATCTCGGTGATGCGCATGAGTCAGATTGACCACAATTTCACTTACATGCTCTCCACTCTTAAAGCTTGAGCCTTTGACTAAGCCCGCATAATCTAAAGGAGCCCCCATGCCATTAAAAATTTCAATATTCTGTATCTCTTGTTCTTTTTGAAGTAACTCCACCACACATTGATTGACTTTTTGGGTTTCATAGTAAGAGCTTCCATTGGGTAAATCCACATAAATAGAAAAGGTATTGGTACTTTTTGAGGGAAGCATTTTGGCTAAAACACTCCCACTTGGAAACATCATCATAGAAGCAAGAAACGCCAAAAAGGTAAGCAATAAAACCAACCGTTTCTTTCGAACATCACATAAAATGAGATAAATAAATTGCTCAAAGCGTTGCATCATTATTTTCTCCTGGATGTTTTTTAGGTTTTTTCAAGAGTTTACTGGCTAAAAATGGAGTAAAGATGTAAGCAATCAGAAGTGATACTGCCATAGCAACGGGAACATTAAGGGGAATAGGCTTCATAAACTCACCCATCATTTGCCCCACAAATGCCATAGGAACCATCGTTAAAATAATCGCAATCGTAGCAAGATTGGTCGGGGCACCAATTTCATCGGTAGCTTCCACAAGTAAATCATCCATAGACTTCTCTTTAGAAAATTTACTATGCAAATGGCGATGAATATTTTCAATAACGACAATGACATCATCCACCAAAAGTCCAAGGCTCAACAAAAACGCAAACAGCGTAATACGATTAATCGTTTGATCACTCATATAGGCAATAAAAATGGTAACCGCCAAAATAGCAGGAACGGTCAAGGTCACGATAAGTCCTTCTCTCCATCCCAAAATAAAAATCAACAAAAGCGCAATAATCACAATAGAAATCAATAAGTGAAAGACCAACTCATTCACGGCTTCATTCGCTCGTTCACCATAGTTTCGTGTCACACTATACCCAATACCCTCTTTATCAAGTTCACTTTGATACGCACTCAGTTTTGTAAGAACCTCATCTGCCACTGTTACAGCATTTGCGCCTCTAAGTTTTGAGATACTTAATGTCACTTGTTCTTGTAAAGGCGTCCATGAACCATCGGCATTTTTGTAACTGATAGAAGCATTTTTGAGATTTTGAACATCATACCCCAAAGAGACACGCGCTATATCTTTAAGATAAATTACAGAACCCCCGACCTGTGCAACAATAACATTTTGCAGATCTTCAACACTCTCTAAAACATTTTTAACCCCAAAGAGAACCAACTTGTTTTCTTTACTGTGATTACTTACTTCAGGAAGTTCTGTGCTAAGCGCTTCTAAAGCCGTATGTATTTGCTCAAGACCTATGCGATACCCTGCTAGTTTCAAAAGATCGATTTCAATGTTAAATTGCTCTTTATGCTCTCCTTTGAGCTCTGTTTTCGCAAGGTTTGGTGTTGTACCTAAACTATTACGAAACGCTTCTACACGCTTATAGAGTGCCACAGGATGACTCACAGTAGCATCTTTAGTATAAAAAGCAATCGATAAAATAGGAATGTCAATATCAATATCCAAAGGACGCACAAGTGGTGTCGAAGCGCCTTTTGGCATTTGATTCATATTTTGCATCACTTTATCGTAGAGCTTAAGGTTAGAGGCTTCACGGTTTTCACCAATGTAGTACATGACATTAATAATCCCTACATTATCGCTGGCAATACCATACACATGCTCCACACCCTTAATCTCTTTAATACGTCGCTCTAAAGGACGAACGACAACCTGTTCAATCTCTGCCGCACTTGCCCCTGGTAAGCTCACCATTACCACGCCACCACTGATGGAAATTTGAGGGTCTTCTTCACGAGGCATCCACAACAGTGCAACAATACCTAAAAGAATAAAGGTAAACCCTAAAATCATCGTCAGTGGATTACGTAAAAAAAGGCGTGCTAAATAGCCTGCTAAATATTTTTCTTTATACGAAGCCATTACAATCCACCTATATTAACCGTAGCATACATACCTGGATATGCATTGGTATCTTTACATGTAAAGCTTGTTTTGAGTCTAAAACTATGCGTAATGGGATTTGAATCTGGGATAATCGCCTCAATGATTCCCTCACTTTTACAGCTAATAGAAGGAATTTCAACACTCACACGATCCCCAATTTTAATAGATGAAAGGGAACTTTCTGCAATCTCCGCACTGATTTTAAGATGGGAAATATCAGAGAGTATAAATGCAGGAACACCAGCCAATGCCATTTCACCCGCATGAACCTGCTTTTTAATCACCACGCTATCATTGGGTGCTTTTACCTCTAAATAACGGTACTGATTTTTCACTTCTAAGCGTTTTTGTTTGGCTGTCTCAATTTGCTTTTGAGCAATTTGCATCATGGTTTTAAGATTATTCGCATTAAGTTCCAAATTTTCAACTTCAAACTTGGAGACCATATCTTTCTCTAACAAACGCTGGTGACGTTCTAAATTGAGTTTTGCATTGGAATATTGCATTTGATACATTTCATAAGAAAGTTCTGCTTGTGCGATGGCAAGATTGCTCTGCTCAAGTACACTATCTATCTCTTTAGCATCAATGGTGTAAAGGAGATCTCCTTTCTTGAGGACATCTCCTTCTTGGGCATATACCTCTTTTACATACCCCATGTAACGACTGCTAATGCTTTTTTCATTATCC
The DNA here is from genome assembly GCA_016930915.1 of Campylobacterales bacterium. Classification (GTDB taxonomy): domain Bacteria; phylum Campylobacterota; class Campylobacteria; order Campylobacterales; family Sulfurospirillaceae; genus Sulfurospirillum. Next base: position 126,658 of record JAFGFU010000001.1, on the reverse strand, counting down.
GAAATCACACGAGCACTTAAACGCAACTCACTTGCGCTGATCTCATTACAAAACACGATAAAAAGTAAAATCTTTACATGTAAGAATTTCATTGGTTTTCTCCTGCGATTTTTTCAAGTTCAAAGACAATAGCATTATGGGCATTTTGTGCCTCCAGAAGTCTTAAAACGGCTTGTAATGCTTCTGTTTGTTTTATCATGACATCATTAATGGAAAGAAGTTTTTGCTCGTATCTGCCTGCATAATTTTCATAAATTTCCTGCGCTAAATCCACTTCTTTTTTTAAACTCTGGGTTTCATAGGCATAGTTATGAAGTTTGGTTTGAAGCTGTTTTACATGTAAAAGCAAACTTTTTTGCGACAATATCAGCTCTTGTTCTGCTTTGAGATGCTGAACACGGGCCTTTTCGATATTTGCTTTATCTGCACCCCCATTAAAAACATTCCATTTAATTTGTACCCCAATGGTGTATGCATCCTTTTGAGCAAAATCATTCAACCATTTATCATCACTGCTTCCATACTGTGCAAATGCACCCACTTGCGGATAGTAAGCGCTCTCTTGCAAAGCAATATTCATTTTAGAAATTTCAACACTTTTTTCTGCTTTTTTAACAGCAATATTTTGACGCAAACGCTCTTCTTCATAAACTTTAGAAACCACGCCTTCTTCATCAGGAACGACAATCTGTGTAACAGGCTCATCAAGCAAAAAAGAGAGATAATGATAAAGCAACGCCTCATTGGCTTTTGCGCTTTCAAAATGGCGATTAACGTCTGCTAAACGTGTTTCAATCTCTAAAAGGTCTACTTTTTTTGCATACCCCTCTTCTTGCATAGCCTTAGCTTTACAATAAACCCTTTGCATATTATTTTCAATCGTACGTAAATCTCGAACGTATGCTTGCACTAAAGCAATATCATAAAATGTTTTTTTGACTTCATATATTTTTTGAAGGGTTACCTCTTCACGAGTAAGGCTACTTAAATGATGCAGGGCTTTGGTTATTTTCTGGTGGTAGCTTATTTTTCCACCTGTAAAAAGAGGTAATGTATAGGTTGCGTGTGTAGAAAAATGGTTGCGACTTTTAGGATAATTCAGATCACTTGGCTTAGCATCATAATTAGGATTACTCATATCCAACTGCCTAAAGCCAAAATCTGAAAATGTTGCTTCACGAGATTGTAGCTTATAACCAAATACATTCAGAGCATCATTGCTACGCATAGCATTTTGCGTTAAATCAAGAACACCATAAGAACTCACTTGAGAGACATCTTCTTCGAGTCCACTGATTAACTCATCCATTTTGGCAAGGTCGATTTCTCTATTTTTTTGTTTGACTTTTTCAAGTGCAACATTAAGCGTCAGTGTAGAATTAGCAAAAGATAGGCTTATAAGCAAGCATAGGTAAACAAACATTTTCATGCAATACTCTCCCTTTTTTATCCATCAAAATAAGACGGATAGATACATTAAGGGAGATAATATCACATTCTATGTATTGCTTTATTAATTAGTAAAGATTAAGATAACTATTTTAGAATAAAATAATTATCTATGAAAAAAATTTATTCTTTAGCTTTAAAAAATAGAAAACCGTTGTAAATTGAATATAAATAAAAGGAAGCATCATCACAAAGTAAAAAAATGAATTTTGAACTAAGACATTGTTAGCAACCAAACCTGTATGGATAAAAAACATACCAAACACCATAAACGCAACCCCTGGACAAATGAGTGCAAAACTTGTAGGAGAGAGAGTATTTGAATTAACAAAAGTTTCAAAATAACCAATATTACGCATTACTTGATAACCAATTAATCCAAAAATGAGTTGCAAAGAAAGTACCAAACTGGTAAAGGTAAACATGGAAGCATTAGCCATTTTCTGATCAAAATGATGATCAAGCCCAAAACTCACACGAATAAAGGTAATACCTAAAAGAGTTAAAATCGGTATCATAATCCATAATGAAGGGCTGGCTTCGTTTGAAATACCTTGTTGAAAGATATTTTGAAAACCAAAAATCATTTTAATCAAAAGCAATAAAAGGGCAATCGCACTAAAAAAAATGGCACAAAAAATACCAATCGCATTAATGACCAAAGAGTGACTCATCGCACCAGGCGCGGCAAAACCAACAGCGACCATTGCGAAAGCAAAAATAGAGATCATTTGAGAAAGGTTATTATTGTTTGCAAAGTCAAAATCACCTTTGACAATTAAACGAGTAAAATAATCAATAAAAAATTTTAAAGCAAAATATCCACAAAGAGCAAATCCTATCAAGGCAAAAGGAAAAAGATACTCTACAACATTCCATAGCTTTGGAACAAAAAGTGCGCCCAAAACAAAACAGACATTAATGGTCATCGTAAATGTTAGAGGAAGTGCCATAAGTGTTACTTCAGCATTGGAAGTAATTAAACGCTGATATGCTTCAGATTTTTTATAAAGTGTATACTGTTTGATATTCCAAATTAAAAGTTTAAAGTGATAAAACGCAAAAAATAAAATACCAAAAGCACTAGCTCCACTCACAAAAGAGAGCCAGTCACCCTTAATAAGAGCTGCATAAAAAAACTCAAACGTTGTCATAGGAACCCCAACATGAGGAACCATAAACATCAAATAGATAAAAAAGGAGACAGAGAGTCCCCCCGCTCCTAAAGCCGATAAAAAGCAAATAGGGGTAAACTTCTCTCTTAACATTTCACTATCCCTTTTTTTTATAAAACTGCATACTCAACCCAAATACATGTTTCGAGTTTATTGAGTTCTGTAATGATTTTTTTATCAATATCCGTATCCACTAAGATAACCGCCATTGCAAATTGATGTGCGCCACGACCCAATCTAAAGTCTGCAATATTAATACCTTCTTTTGCCAAAATAGAGGTGATATTAGCAATAACACCAGGAACGTCACTGTTTTTAAAGATAATCATCTTACCTTTAGGTTTAAAGTCAAATTTAAAGCCATTAATGCCCACAATACGCTGTTCATCTTCACCAAAAACAGTTCCACTAATACTAATCGCGTCTTTATCGGTGACTAAAACCAAAGTTACTTTGTTTTTATAACCACTCGTACTTCCTAATGCTTCAAATTTACTCTCAATGCCCTTTTCTTTGGCGACAAATTCTGCATTCACATAATTCACTGTTGTCGTATTGGTTTCACTGAGTGCACCTACAATGCCAAATGTTAAAAGAGATTTACCAAATTCAGCAATATCCCCTTCAAGTTCAAGACGAATAGATTTAATAGCAGAACGATTGAGTTGCGCAGCTAAAAAGCCCATTTTTTGAACCAATTCTAAATAAGGTTTCAAAGAAGCTGGCATATCCTCAGCTTTAATAGGTAAGTTAAGCGCATTAGGATAACTAATACCACGTGCCGCACTCACCGCATTCTCAGCAGCTTGAATAGCAATTTTTTCTTGAGATTCTAAGGTATTTGCACCAAGGTGAGGGGTCACACAAATATTTTCTAAATCAAGTAGCGGATGGCTTGTGGCAGGTTCTTTAGAGAAAACATCAATGCCTGCAAAAGCGATTTTACCACTTTTAAGCCCTGCAAAAAGTGCTTCTTCATTGTATAAGCCACCTCTTGCACAATTGACAAGACGTACACCATCTTTCATTTTTGCAATTTCATCATGAGAAATCATATTGATGGTTTCTTTATTTTTAGGTGTATGAATCGTAATGAAATCACATGCTAAGATATCGTTAAAATTGGTCGTATATGTCATACCAAGGTCTGTCACTTTGGAAGCAGGAATATAAGGATCATACGCAACAATTTCCATGCCAAATGATTTTGCACGAATTGCGACACGACTACCAATATTACCAAAACCAATCACCCCTAAACGTTTTTCAGCAAGCTCTACACCATACCATTTTTCACGATTCCAGACACGTTCAATTTTCAGGTGGTTATTCGCATTAGGAAAACTTCTTGCGCAGCCTAACAGGTGTGCCATAGTGAGTTCAACAGCAGCGATAGTATTAGCTGTTGGAACATTCATCGCAATAATACCACGTCTTGAACATCCCTCTTGATCCACATTGTCAACGCCCACACCTGCTCTTACGATTGCTTTTAGATTCGTTGCAGCATTTAAAAATTTCTCGTCCACATCCGTAGAACTTCGCGTAATGGCAACATCACAGTCTCCTATGATTTTCAACAATTCATCTTTTGGAAGCTTTACTGCATCAACAACGTCAATATCTTTTTCAGCACGTAAGATTTCAAAACCTTTTTCGTGGATTGCATCACATACAATGATCTTTTTTGTTTTCATAACCAAACCTCGACAATTTTTGATTTAATATCATATTTTTCAAGCTCTAAAACAACACTTTCTAGTTTCTTTGCACTTTTTTCTTCCACAAAAATCAAAGGAAATTTATCTTCTTTAATCACCATATAGGGTAAATGTAAAGATGTTAGTGTTTGAATAATACAAAAGAGTGAATAACGATCCGCTCGATCAATCACCAAGCGAAACGATTTTGTTTTCCCATTACCACCCAACTCTTTTGCTAAATCAATTTGCATAAAAAGTTCATTGACAGGAAAAATGAACTCTCGTGAATCTTTTTGCGCCATCTCTTTAATCCACATCTTTTTATCTGTGTGTTGATTAATCTCTGGCTGTTTTGAAGATTCGTACTCAGCAACATCTATTTTAACGTCAACCTCTTGATTTAGGAGTTGGGATAAAAAAAATCCTACTCCCACAAAAAGTATCACAAAGAGTGCGCCAAGTACTTTTCTTTGCATGGATTACTTCAGTTGATCTTTTAAGATATCTCCAAGCGTCATTTTTTCTTCTTTATTGATTTCTTTAAGCGCTTCTCTCTCTTTTAGCTTAGAAAGACGTCTAACAGAGAGACGAATACGATTTTTTTTGTCATCAATAAAGGTAATAGCCGCTTCGATTTCATCGCCTACTTTAAGATCTGCTTCATTCACTTGACCCAAATCTTCTTTACGAATCAATGCATCAACATTCTCTTCCAACTCAACAAAAATACCAAATTCTTTAATATCTCTGATTTTGCCATGAACAATATCACCGTTCTCATGTGTCTTTGCATATTTTTGAATAGGACTGTCTTCAAGCTCTTTTTTACTCAAAGAGACTTTTTCAGCTTCTTCGTCAATTTTTACAATTTTCACCTCTACTTCATCACCAACAGCAAAGAGCTCTTTGCATTTGTTGTTACGATCCCATGAAGCATCTTCATTGTGTAAAAGTCCTTCAATACCACCGATTTTAACAAATGCTCCAAAAGCCGTAATGGTTGTAATCGTTCCCTTAACAACATCACCTACTTTAAATTTCTTTGTAAATTCATCAAATGGTTTAGCCAAAACATTTTTCAAAGAAACACGTAAACGTCTCTCTTTTGCATCAATCTCAATGACTTCAACATCAACCACTTGACCCTCTTCGATGTAATCACGTGGGTGTTTGATATTTTTATCCCATGAAATCTCAGAAATATGTAAAAATCCTTCAATATCATTGCCCAAATCAACAAATGCGCCGTATGGCTCAATGTTGCTGATAGTCACTTGAATAGAATCACCTGTTTCTAACTCATCTTTAATCTCATCCCAAGGATCTGGCATAGCCGCTTTAATCGAAAGCGATAAATGACGTTTATCTTTGTCATATTTAATGGCTTTAACAGGGATCACTTCACCTTCTTTGTAAAGGGTACCTGGATTGACTGGACCTTTGTAACTGATTTCACTGTAGTGAACTAACCCATCAATACCACCGACATCTACGAACATACCATAGGTTGTAATTTTTTTAATCGTTCCATCGACCACTTCATCACGGTCAATGAGTTCTTGCACAATCTCTTTGCGTTTTTTACGGTCATCGTCTAAATATTTTTTGCGAGAAATAATGATAGATTCTGTCGCTTCATCAATTTTTATAATCTTAACTTTAAGTGTTTTACCCATTAAACTATTCATATCTTTAACGGCTGCTTGTGAACGTGGAAGGAAAAACTCAATCCCATCTTTGTTCTCAGCGATAAATCCACCCTTGTTTTTACCTGTAATCTTAACATCAAATGCCAGATCATCTTCTTCATTATACTCTGCAATAAACGCTTTGATACGATCTTTACGAAGGGCCTTTTTGTGCGAAACCGCTGGTCTTTCGTTTCTGAAACCTGTAATGACTACAGAAATTACATCACCAACTTTACATGTAATGTTGCCATTTTCATCTGTTACTTCTGAAGCGTTTAAGCGTCCCTCGGACTTCTTGCCCACATCTACTAAAATAACATCTTCTTTAATTGCAACGACAACACCGTTGATGAGCGCATCTTTCTCAGAATCTTTGAAAGACTCTTCCAACATCGCCGCAAAATCCATCTCCTCATGTTCGTCCACGGCGTCAGTATGAACAGCTTTGTTCGCCTCTTTTACCATTGTATACCCTTTTTTGATTGATTTTTAACACATTTAGTTACATGTAAACATGCAAAAGTTGTTTATTATACTTTAATTTCGCTTATTTTTCCAATTATTTTTTCAATAATCCAGTCAGGCGTTGAAGCACCTGCAGTAACACCACAAAGCGTTTTTCCAACAAACCATGAAGGTTCTAAATCTTTTTCACTCTCAACTAAAAAGCTATCTTCACAGTATTCTTTACAAATACTATGTAACTGTTTTGTATTAGAAGAATTTTTTCCGCCAATCACAATGACAACATCTGCTTCTTGTGCAAGTTCACGTGCAGCATCTTGATTTTCAAAGGTAGCATTGCAAATGGTATTGAAAACACGCACTTCTTTATAACGTGTAATTAAATGGCTTGTAATTTCTAAAAACTCACTTACTTTTCGTGTGGTTTGTGAAACAACCGCAATTTTGCCTTTTTTAAATTTTATTTGTTCCAATTCAAACACACTTTGAACCACATGAGCACCATGAATAGCATAACTTTCTACCCCTTTTACTTCGGGGTGATTTGCATCACCAAAAATGACAATTTCATATCCCTCTTTACTCATTTTTTCACAAATTTCTTGAGGTTTTGTCACATACGGGCAAGTTGCATTAATCACTTCCGTATTGCTCTGTATCAATTTTTCCAAATCATGTTTAGGAATACCATGTGTTCGGATAATGGCTTTATCAACCCCTTTTGCTTCAGATATATCGTGTAAGGTTTTTACATTAAAATTTTCTCTTAGCCGATTAATTTCTTCATTATTATGAATGAGTGGTCCAATAGTGGAAGCATTCTGTGTATTTTCAGCAATTTTAATGGCACGTTTTACCCCAAAACAAAACCCATAACGTGTGGCTAATTTTATCTTCATTCTTCAAGGTTTCCTATCTGAGAGACAAGCTCAATAAAATTAGGGAAAGAAGTATTAATGCATTCAATATCTTCAATTTTCATCGCAACACGTGTGCCTGCAATAGCAAAACTCATCGCAATACGATGGTCGCCAAAACTGTTAATCGTAGCACTCTGAAGCACGCCTCCACTTACGGCATATCCATCAGGAAACTCTTCCACTTCAATGCCACATAGACGAAGATTTTTCACCACACTAGCAATTCTATCACTCTCTTTAACACGAAGTTCTTCCGCATTTTTCACCACACTCTTGCCTTGCGCACACGCAAAAGCGATGGAGAGTGCTGGCAATTCATCAATCAGCCACGAAATATTTTCACTCACCTCAACACCTCTTAACGGTGCCCCCGTGATGATAATATCGCCCACAGACTCATACAAGCTCTCTTTTTCAATAAACGCAACCTTCGCCCCCATGCGCTCAAGCACTTTATAAGCTTCAATACGTGTTGGATTGAGAAGCATATTATGCAAAGTGACTGTAGATCCCACATTAATCGCTGCGGCTATGGCAAAAAAGAAACCGCTAGAGGGATCACTTGGAACACGCAAATGCAAAGGTTTTAGCGCTTTTTCTAATGGATGAATCTTTACATGTAAACCCTCTGAAATCACATTAGCACCCATGCCTCTTAGCATGCGTTCACTATGATCACGGCTAAGCTCTGGCTCTACAAACGACGAGATTCCATCAGCTTGCAGTGCAGCTAAAATCAGTGCACTTTTCACTTGTGCTGAAGCAATTTTACTCTCATACTGGAAGGCTTTAAGCTTTTGCCCACGAATACTTAGAGGTGCGAAATTACCGTTACTTCGTCCATCAATACATGCCCCAACACTGCGCAAAGGATCAGCGACACGGCGCATTGGGCGACTGGCAAGGTATTTATCTCCATGTAACACAAAAAAACCATCACATGTCGATAAAAAGCCCATTAAAAGACGAATAGCCGTTCCTGAATTTCCACAATCTAAAATACATGGAGGCTCTACAATAGACTGGGGTGGCGTAATAGTCAGTATACCATCTTCACTCTTTTCTACTTGTGCGCCTAAGGACTCTACAATACTGAGTGTACACAGTGTATCTTCTGCTTGTAAATAATTTTGAATCACAGACGCTTGATCACTTAAAAGTGAAAAAATAGCACAGCGATGTGAAATTGATTTATCGCTGGCAATGCTGTGTGTTGTAAACGAAAAGTTACCTTTTGGTTTTACATGTAACGTTTTCATCGGATAGAAATTCCAAATTTTTCATTAAGTTGTGCAAGTAAGATTTCGATCATACTGGCAATTTCTTCTTCTTCAAAGGTTTTTTCCATGGATTGAAATTGGAATTTTATGGTTAAACTCACTTTATCACCCAAACTCTCATGGACATAACGATCAATCACAGAAAATTTCACTAACGCTTTAGGTGCGATAGATGCGATAAAAGACTCTAAAGTGGCATACTGCATTTTTGCATCCACGAGGAAACTTAAATCACGTGATGAAGAAGGTAATTTTGAATACTCTTTAGCAATTTTTCGACCATAAGAAAGTGCGTCAAAATCAAGCTCACAGATATAGGTACGTTCCAAGTCAAGCGCTTTTTCAACTTGCACATTTACGCGTGCCATATAACCTGCTTCGATTCCATCAATCATGACACGTGCTGCTTCATAGGGACTACACAAACCATTAACTTCAAGAAGAGGCAGTAAAGTAAAATGACCTAAAACATTCTGAATTTTGGACGCAAAACTAAAAAAATCTATTTCACTGGGTTTTCCGTGATTAGCAATTTCAGCAATACCATTCTCACCGCTGAATACAAATGCCATTTTTTTGCTCTCGTTTCGCTTTGCATCAAACACACTACCCACTTCAAAGAGAGGCACACGTTTTTTTCCAGATTTAAGATTATTAGAGACAGCACCTAAAATATTTGGCACTAAAGAACTGCGAAGTGTATTAAGCTCACTGGTAATAGGATTAGCCACTTCAAGCGCATCCTCTAAAAGGGGTAAATTAAATTTTTTGGCATTTTCACTGTTGTCAAAGACAAAATGAAGGGTTTCAAAAAATCCTGCGGCAACAGCACGATGACGATACATTTGTCTTTTTTTAAAATTAAGATACGGCTGATTAATCTTCAGTTTTTCAGCAAATACAAAAGGCTGTGCAGTGATATTATCAATGCCTACAATACGCACAATCTCTTCACAAATGTCTTGAATATTTTGAACATCAGGACGAAATTGAGGAATTTTCACATTCATAACATCTTGTTCAAAAGCAAAATTTACGCCAAAACCCAAATGTTTCAAAATTTTTATAATACGACTTTTAGGAATCTCTTCGCCAATCATTTGGGTCAAGTCACTTTGGTGAATATTAATAACTTGTTCCTCAAAGTCTTGAAAAATTTGCTGAGAATCTGCATAAGCCATAATGGAAGAACGTTTAGAAAGCATCTTCATAAAATAGTTCAATCCAAAAACGAGCAAAGGCTCACTCCCTCTTGATGAACGATATAAGTGCTTATCTGCACCAAGTTTTTTGTTTGCACTACGAGAGGCAATAATCTCAGGATGAGTATAATTAGCTTCAATAATAATGCGTTTATCCAAAGCATTCGCTTTGCACTCACTCATCTGAGCGATACCTGTTATAGCAACTTTTGCTCCAGTATAGTCATAAACTGCATCCAACTCATTCTCATCTTTGTTAATAATAATTTTTGCTTTATCCTCTTTTTCACAAAAACAAGCATGATTATAAGCACGCAATAAAACACCTGTGACGTAGGTTGCATACTCTATCGTTTTACCTAAAAGACACGAAGATTCGATCTGTGCAATACCTAAACGAAGTTCTACAAGTAGAGGCACTGCAATTTCAGTATTATCAAACACTTTGTACATGTAAGAGCCATCCAATGCTTCATTACCTTGCAGATGAAGCACTCTACCAACACCTGGTTGATTCTCTTCTTCTTCTTTTTGCCCTAGCGTTTTAACTTCCAAATCAAAATAAACACTTAAATCTCTTGCAACGCCATAAATACTCTGACAATCACCTCGATTAGGGGTAAGCCCAATTTCAATGACATCATCATTCAAAAGAGGATATTCACACAAAGGTTTTCCAATTTCAAGTGCGCCAATACTCTCATCTAAAATCATAATACCTTCATTAATTTTAGGGAGTCCTAATTCGCTAGAGGAACAAATCATACCGCATGATTCCACATCACGCAGTTTTGCTTTTTTAATTTTAAGGCCACCAGGCAGTTCTGCGCCAATAAGAGCAACCGCTACTTTTTGACCCGCAGCCACATTTTTTGCGCCACAGACAATTTGCTGAATACCTTCGCCCACATTGACCTGACAGACATTGAGTTTATCAGCATTAGGATGTTTTTCGCAAGAGATCACCTCTGCAATAACAACATTCTGAAGAATACGTATTTTCTGAACACCGTCAACTTCTAGTCCAATAGCATTCAATGCTATCACAATTTTATCAGTATCGATTGTGGCAACATCAATCCATTCATTTAACCACTGTTTTGTTACTATCATTTAAATTGCTCCAATAATCTCAAATCACCCTCAAATAAAGATCGCAAATCTGGAATCTGATGTAAAAGCATCGCAAAACGCTCAACACCTAAACCAAAAGCATACCCACTCACGTCTTTATATCCTACGGCTTTAAAGACATTCGAATCGACCACACCACAGCCTAAAACTTCAAGCCAACCTGTGTGTGAACAAACACGACATCCCTCACCTTTACAAAAAATGCAGCTAATATCAGCTTCGGCACTAGGTTCTGTAAAGGGGAAAAAGCTTGGGCGAAAACGTACTTTCACATCACCAAACATATATTTTAAAAAGTCTTCGAGAATAAATTTTAAATTAGCAAAAGAGACTTTTCCTGCTTTATCTACCACCAAGCCTTCTACTTGATGAAACATCGGTGTGTGTGTAATATCAAAATCACGTCTAAAAACGGCACCTGGGCAAATCATACGAATGGGAGCACTTTGTTTGAGCATCGTTCTGATTTGAACAGGAGAGGTATGGGTTCGAAGGAGCATCGAATCTTTAAAATAAAAAGTGTCTTGCATATCACGTGCAGGATGATACTTAGGAAGGTTAAGAGCTTCAAAATTATGAAAGTCATCTTCAACCAAGGGACCCTCTTCAATGGAAAAGTTCATACTCACAAAATACTCTATGATTTTATCCATTGTATCCATAACAGGATGCAGGGCACCTGCACTGCTATCTTGATTGAAAAGTGTTACATCAACACTACTTTTTTTCATCTCTTCTTCAATCATAATGCTCTCAAGAACACTTTTTTTATGATTAAGAAGTTCTAAAAATTTCTCTTTAGTGACATTGAGATTTTGTGCAAACTCTTTTTTAGCATCACCATCAAGCTTTTTAAGCTCTTCAAACTGTGCGGCAAAATGTCCTTTTTTACCAAAAAGAGAGACTCTTATTTTGTCTAATTCACCCAGCGATTCACATGAAATAATCGCATTTTCTATCTCTTTCAAAGATTAGCCTTTCATCATAAGGTTTTCAATAACCCCTTCAGTCTATTAGAGTTCCCATTTTAGTGAAACTTTAATTATAAAAGGTTAAAATCCTCCTAAAAAGAGGAGAAGCTTATGAGCATCTTTCGTAAAATTGTGAGTGGCGAAATTCCGTGCAACAAAGTGTTGGAAAATGATGATTTTTTAGCGTTTCATGATATCAATCCAAAAGCACCGATTCATATTTTGATTATTCCCAAAAAAGAGTACACCTGCTTTCAAGAGGTTGATCCAAAAATTATGGTGGGACTGACAGAGTTTACACAAAAAGTTGCAAAGCTTCTAGGCTTAGACGAGAGTGGATATCGCCTCATTACTAACAATGGAAGCGACGGTGGACAGGAGGTTATGCATCTGCATTTTCACCTTTTAGGTGGGGCTAAACTTTCATGGAACCACTTAAGCGATAGCGATTCTCGCAAATTTTTATAACCCTTCAAGAAGAGGCTTTGCCTCTTCTTCTTACGCTTTTTTTCGTTCGTTTATCCATGCTTCCAAGAGTTCAATCTGTTTACATGTAGAACTCGTCGCTGTTCCACCTTGTGAGGTTCTTGCATTCATAGAGTTGACTAAACTAAGAGACTCCACAACATCTTCACCAATGCGAACATCCACTTTTTGAAGCTCTTCCACACTGAGTTTACTCAAATCCAATCCTAAGCCCTCAGCATGTGCAACGGCACGTCCTGTAATAAAATGCGCTTCACGAAAAGGAATATTGCATTTTTGAACCAAATAATCCGCCAAATCAGTGGCACTTAAATGCCCCACTTCGCAAGCTTGACGCATACGTTCGCTATTAATACTCATCGTACGAATCGCTTCTTTGAGAATATTTAAAGAGATAAACACCGTCTCTACACTGTCAAAAACACCCTCTTTGTCCTCTTGCATATCTTTGTTGTAAGCTAAAGGAAGTCCCTTAAGAACGGTCAGTAAAGAAATTAAATTGCCATTCACACGTCCTGTTTTTCCACGCAATAACTCAGGTACATCAGGATTTTTCTTTTGAGGCATAATCGAACTGCCTGTTGAATACTCATCGCTTAAGGTAATAAATTTAAACTCATAACTTGACCACAAAATCAGCTCCTCTGCAAAACGAGAAACATGCATCATAATGGTTGAGATATTAAAAAGAATTTCTAAGGCAAAATCTCTATCGCTGACCGTATCTAAGCAGTTGACACTTACGCCATCAAAACCCAAAAGTTTTGCAACATATTCACGATCTATTTTATGGGGCGTTCCAGCAAGTGCGGCACACCCTAGAGGAAGAATGTTATTGCGATGGTATGAGCTTTCTAAACGTTCAATGTCTCGTTTAAACATTGAAACATAGGCTAAAAGATGAAAGGCAAAGTTAATGGGTTGTGCATGCTGAAGGTGCGTCATGCCAGGCAAAAGCGTATGCGTATGCTCTCTTGAGATGTGCATCAACACGTCAATAAGTTCTTCTAACACATGTACAATCACTAAAGTTTGCTTTTGAACATACAATCTAAAATCAAGAGCTACTTGGTCATTGCGACTACGTGCAGTATGCAGACGTTTTCCTGCTTCACCAATTAAAGCAATTAAACGTGTCTCAACTGCCATATGAATATCTTCTTGAGAAATATGAAATTCAAATACACCTTCTTCAATCTCTTGCTTAATTTGTATTAAGCCCTTAGCAATCTGTTCAGCCTCTTCTTGCGTTAAAATATTTTGTTTTGCAAGCATACTTGCATGAGCAATCGAGCCTTTAATATCTTCTTCATACAACTTTTTATCAAAAGGCAATGAGGCATTAAATTCATCGAGTAATTGGGCACCACCTTTGGCAAATCTGCCAGACCATAGTTTTGACATTAAAACGTCTCCTTGGATAATAAACTTCTTGCGTTTTACAAGAATAATGCGCCTTTTTTCAAAGGCTTGGGTTTCTTACATGTAAAGGCAAAATACCTTTACATGTAAAGATAAAAATTAGAGTTTTGGACCTGCGTTTGAAAAATCAGAATCTGCAGTGATATATTTCTTAAAGTTTTCAATAAACATACCAGCAAGCTCATCACGTGTTGCATCATAAAGGCTTTTATTTTCCCAGGTATTTTTAGGATTTAAAAGCTCGGTCGGAACGCCTGTGAGTGTTTTAGGAACTTGAATGTTAAAGACAGGAATCGCTTCAAAATCAGAATCATTAATACTACCATCTAAAATGGCATTAATACACGCACGAGTCGCTTTAATACTCATACGTTTACCAATACCAAAACCACCACCAGTCCAACCCGTATTGACCAAATAAACATCAACCCCATGTTTATCAATTTTTTCACCTAGCAACTTTGCATACACCGTTGGGTGCAATGGTAAAAATGCCTCTCCAAAACATGCACTAAAGGTTGCCACAGGCTCTGTGATACCACGTTCTGTTCCTGCAACTTTAGCCGTATAACCACTTAAAAAGTAGTACATTGCTTGCTCTTTACTGAGTTTTGAGACAGGAGGTAAGACGCCAAAAGCATCCGCACTTAAAAAGATTATCTTTTTAGGGTGACCTGCTTGAAGTGTTTTTTCATGATTTTCAATGTGATAAATAGGGTAAGAAACACGCGTATTCTCAGTTTTTGAGCTATCTGCATAATCAACAACGTCGTTTTCGTCAATGACCACATTTTCTAAGAGTGCATCTTTCTTAATGGCACCATAAATTTCAGGTTCACTGTTTGGGTCAAGATTAATACATTTTGCGTAACAGCCACCTTCAAAATTGAAAATGCCCTCATCATCCCAACCGTGCTCATCATCGCCAATCAATTTACGTTTAGGATCTGTTGAAAGAGTTGTTTTTCCTGTGCCTGAAAGTCCAAAGAAAAGTGCGGTATCCCCTTTTTCACCCACATTGGCTGAACAATGCATGGAGAGTTTTCCCTCTAATGGCAACCAATAGTTCATCATAGAGAAAATACCCTTTTTAATCTCTCCACCATACCAGGTACCACCAATAATGGCAATATTTTCTTCCACATTAAAAACAACAAAAACATCCGAATGGAGTCCATGTTTTTTATAATCATCATCCACCACTTTACATGCATTATAAAGCGTAAAGTCAGGTTTAAACGTCGCTAATTCTTCTTCACTTGGGCGAATAAACATATTTTTAACAAAATGTGCCTGCCAAGCCACCTCTGTCACCACACGAATACTTTTACGACTCGCTAAACTACCGCCACTGTAAGCATCTTGGATATAAATATCTTTATTGGAAAGTTGTCCCTTTACCTTTTCAAACAGTTCATCAAAAATCTCTTTACTGATTTTTTGGTTTATTTTACCCCATGAGATGTATTGATTAGAAGGAGCTTGATCTACGAAATATTTATCTTTTGGACTTCTTCCTGTAAAAATACCTGTGTCAACACTAAACGTCCCATTACGGGTAATGCGGCCTTCATTGTTTTTAATTTCTTGTTCAAGCAATTCATCATAACCGATATTATAATGCACCTTACCAATATTTGTTAAACCTAACTTTTCTATTTCATTAATCTTCGACATACCTTTATACCCTCAAAACATTTATTTAAAAATAGACAACAGAACACCTGCTGCAACTGCTGAGCCAATAACACCTGCCACATTTGGACCCATCGCATGCATTAAAAGCATATTGCTTGGATCTTCCTTCATTCCCTCTTTATTCGAAACCCTAGCCGCCATTGGCACAGCACTAACGCCTGCTGAACCAATCAATGGATTAATTTTATGTGTACTAAATTTATTCATAACCTTAGCCATAATAACACCACCAGCTGTTCCCATAGAAAAAGCAATCAATCCTAAGACAAGAATACCTAATGTTTCAGGCACTAAAAATTTCTCTGCTGCTAATTTTGAGCCAACAGAAAGTCCTAAGAAAATAGTAACAATATTAATTAATGAATTTTCCATGGTATCTGAAAGACGTTTTGCCATACCCGATTCTTTGACAAAATTACCAAACGTTAACGCACCTATTAATGGCGTAGCATCAGGCAATATCAAAATACAAATCACCATTACCGTTAATGGGAAGACAATTTTTTCCAATTTAGAAACTTCACGCAATTGTTCCATCTTAATTTTGCGCTCTTCTTTTGTTGTAAGCGCCTTCATAATTGGAGGTTGAATAATAGGAACCAACGCCATGTAAGAATAGGCAGCAACTGCAATAGCACCTAGTAAATCAGGCGCTAATTTTGAAGCAACAAAAATAGAAGTAGGACCATCTGCCCCGCCAATAATTCCAATGGCAGCAGCTTCTTTAAGTGAAAAATCAATAACACCCGTATATTGAGAAAGAGCTGCCGCACCGACAATCGTACCAAAAATACCAAATTGTGCAGCGCCCCCTAGAAGTGCAGTTTTAGGATTAGCAAGCAATGGACCAAAATCTGTCATTGCCCCTACTCCCATAAAAATAATAATAGGAAAAAGTCCTGTTGAGACTCCCATATTAAATAAAATACCCAAAAATCCATCAGGTCCTGCAATATCTGCTAATGGGATATTTGCCAAAAAACCACCAAAAGCAATCGGGATTAACAAAAGAGGTTCAAAGCCTTTAGCAATTGCCAGATAGAATAATACAAAACAAATAGCCATCATCATGATTCTTCCGCCACTCTGATTAAATACAGAGACAACAGTACCATGAGAGACCAACCCTTCTGTAGGATTGATAATAGCATTTAAGCCTGTTGATTCATACAGAGAACCAAAAAGTTCAGGAACACTCTTGGATTTATAATCTTGATTAAGATTTTCTTTTGCGACATCACTGGCATACAAAGAAGTTGTCATAAAACTCAAACTTACTAGCATGAGAAGATAAATAATCACTTTTTTCATATTTAACTCTTTACAGCGTAACAAGGACTTGACCATTGACAATGGTATCACCTTGTTTAACCTTAACGGCACTTACTACACCAGCACTTGGAGCAGTCACTTCTATCTCCATTTTCATAGCTTCAATAATCACAACCACTTGTCCCTCAGTCACTTTATCTCCAACATTCACTAAGACTTTAAAAATAGAACCAGGTAGACCCGCTTTAATCTCTACTCCTGAAGAAGCTCCCTTGGAAGATACCGATGATGATACACTGCCCTCTTCAAAACCCTCAGTAATGTCAATCTCGTAATTTTCACCATTCACCATAATAGAAGCACTATTGTTTTCAGACTTCACATGGTATTTTTGACCGTTAACCGTCACAGTAAAATCACTCTGGCCAGAAACACTTTCCTCTTTTTTAACAGAAACTTTTCTTACATTCACTTTGGCTTCGCCTTTTAGAAAAGCAATTCCTTTTTCCTTACACGCTGCGGCAATTAAAAGATTTTCTTCACTCACGTCAAGGTTTTCTTTTTCTAAAATCTGTTTTACATGTAAAAGGGATTTTGTATCATCCGCATCTGCCAAATCAAGTGCATTTTTTGTTGTAGGAGGAAGTTTAAGCTGTTCGCTTGCAAGTGAGACTACTTCAGAATCAGGTGCGACTGGTGTTTTTCCAAAATAACCTAAGACCATTTTGCCATAACCTTCTGCAATTTTTTTCCATGGTCCAAACATCACGTTATTAAATGCTTGCTGGAAATAAAATTGAGAAACCGGCGTCACGCTAGTACCATACCCACCTTTTTCAACCACTTCACGCATCGCTTTAATGACTTCTGGAAATTTATTCAAAATATTATTATCGCGAAGCATTTGTGTGTTTGCGGTCAACGCACCGCCAGGCATTGGAGAAAAAGGAATGAGTGGAGAAACTTGTGTAGCTTCAGGTGGCATAAAATAATCTTTTAAGCACTCTTGTAAAACATCTTCATATTTGAGGATTTTTTCTAACTCTAACCCACCCAAGTCATACTCTTTGCCTTTAACAGCATGAAGCATGGTTAAAATATCTGGTTGAGACGTACCACCACTGACAGGACTGGCTGCCATATCAATACCATCAATACCTGCTTCAAGCGCTGCTAAATAACATGCAACACTTACACCCGCAGTTTCATGTGTATGAAGTCGCAAATGAGTTCCCTCTGGGACAAGTTTACGTGCCATTTTGATAGTCTCATAAACTTTTTGAGGACTAGATGTTCCACTGGCATCTTTAAAACAGATACTATGATAAGGAATATCTGAGTCTAAAATTTCACGAAGAGTTTTTTCATAAAAAGCAACATCATGTGCGCCAACACATCCAGGAGGTAAATCCATCATCGTTACAACAATTTCATGTTTTAAACCATGGTGCGCAATGCGTTCACCACTGTATTTGAGATTTTCAACATCATTGAGTGCATCAAAGTTACGAATGGTTGTTGTGCCATGTTTTTTAAACATTTTAGCGTGTAAATCAATTAATTCTCGATTCCCTGTATCGAGCATAACCGTATTGACTCCACGTGCAAGAGTTTGCAAATTTGCATCAGGGCCTGCAATTTCACGGAATTTATCCATCATGACAAAAGCATCTTCATTGAGGTAGAAATAGAGACTTTGAAAACGTGCCCCTCCCCCAAATTCAAAATGGCTAATACCTGCCTCACGCGCCGCTGCTACTGCTGGAAGAAAATCATCCATAAGCACACGTCCACCAAAAACGGATTGAAATCCATCTCTAAACGTCGTATCCATCACATCGATGTATTTTTTAGCCATCTTATCTCGCCCTTTATGCTATTTTGATTGTTTGTATGATTTGAGAGAAGCAGCTATCGCTGCAACAACTGCCAAGTTACCTTGCTGTGATAATTCCGAAGAAGAATGACCCACATTTATATTTTCCATTTTTGTAGGAAAATATTTCATAATGATTTTAGCTTGTAGATTTAAAACTAAAACCAATAATACCAAAAACATAAATACCGTAGACATACCTAAAACTAAGAATTTTAAGCTCTCTACAATCAGATTAACTTCCATGGACGCAACCCTTTTTGTTTAAATTTAACTAAAAAACATAGCCAAAAGTTTGGTATTTTATCATTTCTTTTATTAAATCAAACCTACAAAAAAGAGTCAAAAAAGGAGTGATTTCATCATCAATAAAACGATGAAAGTGAAATTTAAAAGTCTATTAACAATTAATAATTTTTACACAAAAGATGATTAAAGAATGAAGAAAATTTCAGGATTTTTAATAATAGCACCGTGTTCAGCGATAGCTTCGTCTGCCATGTTGTAACGCTCATTAAAAATAGGATGATGGAATTGCACTTCATCATTAATAATTTCAAAAACCATTGTTTCATACACAAGTCTCTTTGCATCATCTTCAAAAAAAGAGTGTCGCACATGCATACTAATTGTTGAAACCAAAAACTCTCTGTTGTTTATTTTTAAAATATTTTTTAATTCTAACTCACGCATTGATAAGCCTCAAAATTTTTAATGAATGAAATGCTAGCATAGAGAAACATTAATTTGAATAAAAGATTAAAAACGAAGTAGGAAAATGGTGCGGTCGGGGGGATTTGAACCCCCACACCCGTAAGGCACTACCACCTCAAGGTAGCGTGTCTACCGTTCCACCACGACCGCATAGAAAAAGAAGGAGCTTAAGTACTCCTTCAGAATTTACTTTTTATTAACCAAGTAATGGGTTTTTGTAAAGAAGAATTAAAGCAATAACAAGTGCATAAATAACCTGTGCTTCAATCATTGCAAGTGCAATAAACATTGTTGTAACAAGTTTACCACCAATTCCTGGATTTCTAGCTGTACCAGAAATGGCTGCAGATGCAGTGTTACCCATACCAATTGCAGCACCGAATGCAGCAAGACCTAAAACAATACCAACAGTAAGAACTGAATACGCTTTAATAGTTTCAGTTTCACCAGCAAATGCAAATGTAGCAAATGCAGCCATTAAAAAAAGAATCTTTTTCAAAGATTACTCCTCATTTTATTTCAAAGTCTGTTCGGATAAAATCCCTACTTACCACTTTGTAGGCGAGATTTTATCTAACGAATTGTTAAAAAGCCTTTAAATTAGCGCATAAGCTCTAATTCTATTTTATTCCCTGTTTGTTTTAAAATTTTTACACGTACTTTTTGCTCTAAAGTTAAATAATCACTTACTTTATCAACTCTATGATCAGCTATTTTTGAGACATGTAAGAGCCCATCAATACCCCCTGGTAATTCAATAAATGCACCAAAATCAACAATACGTTTTACGACTCCATCCACCACTTCATCTTGTACAAATGTAGGAATTGGTTTAGATTCTCTTGGGCTATGTTTATTATCGCGTTCACGTCCACCTCGACCACCAAAAGAGGGCTTATTGGTAATTTGAATAATATGTTCTTTTGCTGCATCTACTTTGTCTTTATTTTCACCTGCAATCTTTACTTCACCTTTTTCACGGTCCAAATCAATAGAAACTTCAAATTTTTCAATAATTTCTTTAATTGTTTTTCCAGCCTGTCCTATAATATCTACAATTTTAGACGGATCAACACTAAATAGCTCTAGTTTTGGGAGAACTGCATTATTAACAACAATCTCTTCATTTGCTTTTTCCATAATGGAAAGAATATGTGCCCTTCCCTCTTTTGCTTGATAAAGGGCTTCTTTAAGAACATCAGGAGAGATACCCCCAAGTTTTATATCCATTTGAAGAGCAGTAATACCATCTTTGGTTCCAGCAACTTTAAAATCCATGTCGCCATCATGGTCTTCAAGTCCCATAATATCACTCAAAACTGCATGTTTTTCACCTTCAAATACAAGCCCCATTGCGATACCTGCAACCAATTTTTCAATTTCAACACCTGCAGCTTTTAATGCCAAAGCACCACCACAAATGGTTGCCATTGAAGAAGAACCATTAGACTCTAAAATTTCAGAAACCAAACGAATGGTCTGTAAACGATTAATATCCACAACTGGTTCGAGTGCCCTACGAGCAAGATTCCCATGCCCAAGTTCTCTTCGTCCTGGAGCTCGAAGAGGAGAAGCTTCACCCACTGAAAATCCAGGAAAATTATAATTTACCATAAACGTATCACTTACGCTACTCTTTTCTGTTAATAAATCATACATTTGTGCGTCTTTGTCGTTACCTAATGTTGCAATGACAAGAGCTTGTGTTTGACCTCGTGTAAACAAACATGAACCATGCGCAAGAGGTAAAAGATTGGTTTCAATGCTAATAGGTCTTACTTCATTGAGTTTTCTACCATCAGCCCTTACACCTTTTTCAATAATCATTTCACGTACAATTTTCTTTTTATAGGCATTAACAACGCTATCCACAAGATTTTTATCCCATGCTTCGACAACAGCAACATCATCTTTAAGGATGGTTTCTACAATTTTGCTAAGCTCACTAGCACGTTCACTTTTAGCCATTTGATTAATGGCATTACAAACAGCTTCTTTATAAAACTCATCAATATAAGCAAAAATAGAGTCGTTCACCAAATCTGCTTTGTAATCCAAAGTAGCATCCTCTTTTTTAAGAGGTGCAAATGTCTTTTCATAAGCGGTAGTCGCTTCACTAATGGCACTTTGCGCTTTATCAATAGCCACCAAAATTGCATCTTCATCAAACTCATTAATTGTCTGTTTTGTCATAATGCTCTCTGCCAAGGTAGGATCAAGCATAGGATCAATAGCCATAATAGGTAAACTCATCGATTCCATAGAAGCGATTGAACGCATTTCTATCATTAAAAGTTCTTCTTTCGTTCCTGCAACATATAAATCTAACGTACTCTTTTTTAAAGCTAAATTCGAAGGATTGACAACATAATGCCCGTCTATATATCCAATACGAACACCCGAAACGGCTTTATTCACAGGAATATCTGAAAGGTAAAGTGCCGCACTTGCAGCATTGAGTGCTGCAACTTGAAGATCAACTTCAGGATCACAACTTAAAACAAAAACTGTAATCTGAGTAGGATATGCATACCCTTTAGGAAAAAGCGGTCTTAAACTTCTATCAATAATACGCGAAGTTAGCGTTTCAAAATCACCTGGCTTTGTCTCTCTTTTAATGTATCCGCCAGGAATCTTTCCAACGGCATAACTTTTTTCAACATACTGAACAGTCAAAGGCACAAAATTCTCTGCTACTTGGTTATCATCACGCGCAACGGTTGCTAGAATAACAGTATTTTTAATTTTTAAAAGCGCAGCCCCTGCTGCTTGCTTTGCAACTTTACCTAAATCATAAATTTCTTCTTGATTATTTACATTAATTTTATATTCCACTGCTTTAACTCCTTCGTTTTTAGCTCAATTTTATTTATAACTTTTGTTCACTCTCTTGAGAAAAAAGTTCATAGTTCATGCTTCCCATCGGATAGAGTGTAAACATGAGCATAACACCTTTTTTATTCGTAGAATCAACTCCTACTTCTGAACTGGTTTGTTTTGGATTGGTTACATTACGATACACCAAAGAGTAATCCCAGCATTTTTTCATTTTTTTGAGACCCACACTCCATGATTTAAAAATATCTTCTTCTATGTCATAATTGATTGTTGCAAAAAGGTCAATATTTTCAAAATAGTGTGTTTCAGCACTAAAGGTGACATAACTATAATCTTTATCTTTACTGTTATATTCATACGATTTATCCACATAAGTATAACGAACTGAGCTTGTATTCACAGTATCTTTATACGTCAAGGAGACTTGATTACGAGAAAGTTTATAAAAAGTATGTGAATAATTAATAATATTGCCTACATAAAAACGATCTGTTAGATAATATTTCATATCGTTCTCTAAATCACCGTATTTGTCCTCTCTATCGTAATAATAGGCTTGCTTAATCGCATGACTAAATTTTTTCTCTCCATCCATATTATAAAAAAACTGCCTAAATTTTAAAGCAGTATTTTTTTCTTCAAATTCTAAAGGGATAAGGGGATCATCACTAGTAGGATCTACAGTGTAGCTCCATGTTCCATTTTTTTTATCATAACTAGGAACGGTATGCTCCAGACCTATATGCATGGTGTGAAAAAAGTCATCATACCCTTTTGAAAGATCTGTATAGGCAGAAATTGTATGATAGTTGTTAAAATATTGCCCAGAACTTCCCTTGTCAGAATCATTGCCATAGGAGACCTGTGTCATATAAACATTCTCAGAAATATTTACATGTAAATAATCTTCCAATACAGAGAAGTAAAGACTCACAGGTGTTCGAACTTCATTTTGAAAAGCTGTAACACCCTCTTGGCGGGTATAATTTTTTGCTTTATAGTCTACCGAGTAAAAAAGGTTGTCTAATAAGAATGGATTTGAAAAATGGTGATAATGGAGTGTTGGTAGTTCTTGCAATGTTCCATCATTTGTACCGTATTTAGATTTGGCATACGTATCAATATAGTTTTTTGCATAAATGCCAAAATAGTCTTCATCTTTTTTGACATAATAATTAATACGTGATGTTACCAATTTTGTTGAGGCACTTGAATCAGCATCAATAGTGTTATAGTAGTCGATATCATTGAGGTAATTAATATCGACCCACAATCCATCTTCAATACCACTGTATTTTGTACTCAGCAGTGCACTTCTATCGTACGCAACACGTAGACCATAATGGGCATCGTTACTTAATTCTTCCTCTTTAGCATAATCGCTATGCTCTTTAAAATAACCTGTGGTAATTTCCCCTGATGAGTAAGGTGAATCCACAAAACGGTAGGTTGCATGAATCCCTTCGCCTCGCTCCGTTCGAATTTGTGGACGCAACTCTAAATCCCAATTTTCTGCAGGTGCAAAATAAATGGGTTGCATATAATAAAAACCCTCAGATCCACCCACACCAATTTCTGGAGGTAAAAGACCTGTTCTACGTGTTGTATCCGTTGAAAAAGCAAAATAAGGTAAATAAAGAAGAGGAACATCATTGGCATAAAACACGGGATTATAAATATGTAACCATTTACTCTCTTTGTTAAACTCTCCACTTGTAAAAGCAATCTTCCAATCTGGATCTTGTGTATTACAACTTGAAACAATGGCTTTTTGAGTTACATATGTTTCAGGATTTAAAATAGCGTTTTCACACTTTATCCAAACATTAGATGCTTCATCAAAAAAGAAGAGAGGATCAGAGATACCTTTATCAGTATTTAGATTCAGTTTCGTATGCCCACTTCTTGAAGCATACTTTACCCCTTCTAGGGTTGTAATATTACCAAAAAGCTCTAAGTCACCGCTCTCATAGTCATAATAAGCTTCATCAGCAGTAATGAGGTATTTTGGGCTGTATAAAACAACATTGCCAACAGCATGCACAAGCGTGCCCTCTTTTGTGACCGTTTGTGCTAATACTTCAACATCTTGGGCGGGTTCAACTGCCCATAAGCTTCCTAGAGAAAGCACCATTAAGAAAAATACTTTAATTTGCATTGACCACCAGCGTATTGGCAACTCTATCATGCCATGTCTCTCTTTTTGGATTTAGTGCAGCCCATACAAAACCTAGATAAAAAATAGACTCACTAATAATTCTAAACGATGCGCGACTCAAAGATAGAAGAAATGAAGGCTTTTCTAAATCTTCTGTTGAAATAACTCTAATTTTCATAGCAATACGCCCTAGTGTCGCACCATACATCCATACAAAAAAGGTTTGATAAATAACTTTTAATAAGACAACATAAGCAAAAAGTCCATTGATGATTCCTATCATCTCCTCTGTTGTTGTATTTTCAGGAATATGATCAATATAAATAAAGGCAAATAAGACTGAAATTAAAATCTCATCAATAGCATACGCAAAACCACGCTTTGAAAGTGTGGCTAACGTAATATTTTCACGTTCAAACTTCTCAATCAACTCTTCATTTGTCATGTTTAAGTGCCTGATATGCGATATCACGTCTAAAGTGTTTACCTGCAAAATGAACTTGCCCACATAATAAATAAGCTCTTTCTCTCGCTTCTTGAATGCTCTCGCCTACACCAATGCATAAAAGAACTCGTCCACCCGTCGCATACAACTTACCGTCCTCTAAACTCACACCTGCATAGGAAATATGAGTATTTTCTAAGCCATCAAGAACATTTTTATCAATAATAATCTCAGCAGGCTTTGAGTTTCCATAAGGATAATTCTCACTTGCCATCACCACAGCGATAGCATATTTATCGTAAAACTCAATTGTTAAATTTTTAAGATTTTGCGTAGCTGCCTTATAGAAAAGCTCACTCGCAGGCGTTTTTAAAAGAGGCATCAAAATTTCACACTCAGGATCGCCAAAACGGACATTGTATTCTAAAACAATGGGTTCGTTTTTCACAATCATCAACCCAATAAATAAAACACCTTCAAAAGGAGCACCCTCTTTTTGCATCCCTCTAAGAGTTGGTTTTACTACACGTTCTTCCACTTTTCTATAAAGTTCATCATCAATAAGTGGCGTTGGAGCATACGCACCCATACCTCCTGTATTAGGTCCTATATCATTATCTTTTAAACGTTTGTGATCCTGAGCAGCGGGAAGAATTTTATAATCTTCTCCATCACAGACCACAAACAATGAAAGTTCATACCCATCCAAAAATTCTTCAACAACCACGCCTAACCCTGCATCGCCAAAACTTTTACCACTGAGCATATCAGCGACTGCTTCTTTAGCTTCTTCTTTGCTTGTCGCAATAATCACACCTTTACCTGCACACAAGCCATCGGCCTTGACCACAATAGGAAGCTCAAGTGTGTCGATAAACTGATTGGCTTTTTGAGCATCACTGGTTTCAATAAATTTTGCAGTTGGAATGGCATACCGTGAGAGAAAATTTTTCATAAAAATTTTTGAGCCCTCTAAACGAGCGGCTGCTTTTGAAGCACCAAAAATAACCAAACCTTTGGCTTTAAAAATATCAACGATACCCTCAACCAAAGCCGTTTCTGGCCCTACAACGGTTAAGTCAATCTTATTTTCTTTTGCAAAATCTGCTAATGCTTCATAATCTTTACATGTAACATTGTGTCCTAGTTGCGGAGTCGCACCATTTCCAGGTGCAAAAAATAGTTCACTCACATTTGGGTCTTTTTTGAGGGCTAAACCTATAGAATACTCTCTACCACCACTTCCAACAACCATGACTTTCATCACTTATTCTCCAAAAAAATCTTTATTTTCTTTACATGTAAAAACCCAAGTGAGCGTTCCGAGATTGAAGCGGCCCTAATAAGCCAACTTCTGGGAATTGACCTTTTCTTTAGGCTGCAATCTCTCACTTTTTACCAAAGCTCAAACGAAACCACAGGCACACCAAAAATGTACGAAATTCCACGTATACTAATTGTTGGACCCTCATGAAAACGGTTGTCGCATCACCCAGGCATTTACATGACTAATGTTGATTAATTATAAATAAATTTAGCTTCTAAAGAGCTTTTGCCAATGCAATGCAATGCTCTATCGTTTGCACATCAGCAATGAGAGGTTTTACATGTAACGGTAAAACGGCTGCTGTTTTCGTACCAATAACAATAGCACGATAACTTTCATCCCATGAAAAATTCTTTAAAAAGCAATGAACGGTTGAGGGTGACGTAAAAATGAGAATTGCATTTTTCTGCGGAGCATAAGAAGCATCGTACTGCTTACATCTTGTTTCGTACATTACGTGTTGAAAAATGTTCACACCTTCTGTACTTAAAATCTCAAATAATGGAGAAATTACCTCTTTTGCACGAGGAAAAAAGACACGCTTATTTTTTAAGAGAGGAATCAATTCCTGGGCAAAAAGATCGCCATATGAATTTTTACATGTAAAAACAAGATTCCCACCATAAGTGCGTATGGCTGTAGCTGTTCCCTCCCCTATGGCATAACACGCCTTATCTTGCCAATCTACACCACACAGTTCAAGGGCTTTGACACTGTTTTTAGAAGTAAAAATAATAGCATCAACCCCCTCAAGCATTGGTGATGAGGGGATAAAAACAATTTCAAACAAAGGCAAATGGGCTACTTCTTCATACGCTTGATCGCTAAAGAGGTAGATCATTATTTTTTATTCCCATTCGATTGTGGCAGGTGGCTTTGAAGAGATATCATAGACGACACGATTAATGCCACTCACTTCATTGATAATACGTCGACTAATATTTTCTAAAATAGCATGAGGAATGTGCGCAAAGGTTGCTGTCATACCATCCGTTGCATCTACAATTCTGACACAAATGGTATTGTCATAGGTTCGATTATCACCCATCACGCCGACACTTTTGACATTAAGAAGTACGGTAAAAGCTTGCCATGTTTTTTCATAATACCCTGTTGCTCTAAGCTCTTCAAGCATAATAACATCCGCAGCTCTTAGTAAAACTAAATCTTCTTTGGTTACTTCGCCCATAATACGAATCGCAAGACCAGGTCCTGGAAATGGATGGCGACTTAGCATATCTTTTGGAAGACCCAGTTCTGCGCCTAAGATTCTAACCTCATCTTTAAAAATTTCACGCAATGGCTCAATGAGCTCAAAGCTCATCCAATCAGGAAGACCACCCACGTTATGGTGTGACTTAATGGTTTTAGAAGGACCTTTGACCGAAACCGATTCAATAACATCAGTGTAGAGTGTTCCTTGCGCTAAGAACTGAATACCGTTATGTTTTTTTGCCTCTTCATCAAACACTTCAATAAATGTTTCACCAATAATTTTACGTTTTTTCTCAGGATCACTCACTCCTGCTAAACGGCTTAAAAATTTCTCACTGGCATCGACCGTAATCAATGGAACATTACGGCTTTTAAACATCGCTTCGACTTGTGCACGTTCATTCGCACGAAGTAAACCATTGTCCACAAAAACGGACACCAACTGATCACCAATTGCTTCTGCCAAAAGCGTTGCGACCACAGAACTATCCACACCACCACTGACACCACAAAGCACTTTTTTATTGCCAACTTGTGCTTGAATTTTTGCAATTTGCTCTTTGGCAAATGAGCCCATATTCCATGTACTCTCACAGCCACAAATATGCTTTGCAAAGTTTTTTAGAAGCTTACTTCCTTGTTCAGAATGATACACCTCTGGGTGAAATTGAAACGCGTACATATTACGTTTTTCATCTGCGATAGCAGCATAAGGAGAATTCTCACTAAAGCCAATTTTTTCAAAACCTGTAGGTAGCTTTTCCACTCTATCCCCATGGCTCATCCAAACAATTTGACCACACGTCGTGTCTTTAAAAATTTTATGATCACTCTCAAACTTAAGTTCTGCCTTACCATACTCTTGATGCGTTGCGGGAATAACACTGCCCCCAAAATGTTGCGTTAAAAGTTGCATACCATAACAGATACCCAGCATTGGAAGACCTAGTTCATAGACTTTTTCATCAGGATGATACGAATCTTTTGCATACACCGAGGCTGGACCACCACTTAAAATAATTCCTTTAGGATTTCGCTTTTGAATATCTTCAATTTTCTCATTATAAGGGACGATTTCACAGTAAACACCGCTTTCACGAAGCTTACGTGCAATCAACTGAGTGTATTGTGAACCAAAATCTAAAACTAAAATAGGGACTTCTTTCATTTATTTCCTTCTGTTAATATAAATCAAGTATTTCAAACTGTACATACCAAATGATGAGGGAAAGAATATACCCTACAAGCACTGTCCATGCGTATTTCATATGTGAACCAAAGGTATAAATTCCTCTTAGTTTTCCCATAACACCAACTCCTGCGGCTGAGCCAAAGCTGATTAAACTGCCTCCAATTCCTGCGGTTAATGTTACGAGCAACCACTGATCCATACCCATATTTGGATTTGCTTTTAACACCGCACTCATCACAGGCACGTTATCGACAATGGCAGATAAAAAACCTACGCCAATATTAACAGCCAACGGTCCTGCACTATCATACAATTTTACAGCTAAATCGAGGTAACCTAAAAAATGAAGCCCTCCTACGGCTGCTAAAATACCAAAAAAGAAAAGCAGAGTATCGTGCTCAATTTTCCCAATCATCTTAAAGGTATTGAGCTCTTGCCCTCGTTTACGTTTTAAACGATAACTGTACAATTTCAACAAAGACAAACCAAAAAGCATTCCCCACATTGGTGGCAATTTAAAGAGTTGCTGACACAAAACCGCTGACATAATGGTGACAATACCTAAGGCAATCACCACTTTTCCACCCATTAATATAGAAACTTTAGGCTCTGTTGAAACATCAAAATGAGGTTTTTCTGCAGGAACAGATAACGAGAGCAACCATGCTGTGATAAGCCATCCCAAAAAAGACGCAGGGAAAAGATAAAAGAAATCAATAAAAGGTGCTTTTCCAGACATCCAAGCCATTAGGGTTGTAATATCACCAAAAGGACTCCATGCACCCCCCGCATTGGCAGCAACCACAATGTTAATAGCACCTGGCACTAAAAAGTTTTTATTCTCTTTTTCAATGGTAACTAAAACCGTTGATAAAATAAGCGCCGTTGTCAAGTTATCCGCCACAGGGCTAATAAAGAAAGCTAAAATACCTGTAAGCCAAAAAAGCTTTTTGTAACTGTACCCTTTAGACACAAGGTTGTATTTTAGTTTATCAAAAACTTGCCTCTCAATTAAAACCTCAATGTACGTCATTGCGACAAATAAAAAGAAGAAAATCTCTGCGATTTCAAAGATTAAATGATCGACGCTCTGCGTCAATGATGAAGGATCAATATCATTGATAAAATTATACACACCTATTAAAATAAAAATAAATGTGCCCATAAACAAGGCAGGTTTAGCTTTATTAATATGATAATTTTCCTCTGTTGCAACAGCATAATACCCCACTACAAAAACAATTAATGAAACAATTCCCACCCATGTCGTTGTTAAATCTTCACCATTTGACGCCCAAATCGTGTTCATAAATACCAACAAAAACCATATAATTCGCATCTATTATTTCCTTTCTGTTAAATAATGCGCACCCAACGACTCTTTGCGTTTTAATGCACTTGTTATGATCTCTTTTGAAACCAACAATCGTAATTTAAGAAGTTTTCCAATCGGTAATTTCAACATCTCTTCTACCCTTTTACATGCTTTTTTTAACCCCTCTTGATCACGAAGTATACCTGCATAACACCACATCAAATCTCGCAGTTCATTTTTTAAAACTTTATCATCCTCTCTGATGAGTTCCTCTTCTTCCTCCACAAAAAGATACTTTGCTTTTTCTTGCTCTATCGTCTGAATAATCTCTTTAGCAACGCGTGCAGAAAAAACCAATCCCTCCAATAAAGAATTACTTGCCAATCGATTCGCTCCATGCACACCTGTATGCGCACACTCTCCTACGGCATAAAGATCTTTTACATGTAAAACATGTCCATACAAATCCGTTTTAATACCTCCCATTGAATAATGGAATGCTGGAGAAATAGGAATTTTTTGTTTTGGCAAATCATAACCCATATTGTTCATATTAAAATAAATACTTGGAAAGCGCTCTTTAAAATGCTCAGGCGAAAAAGCACTTAAATCTAAAAAGACATCCTTGCCTGTATTTTGTTTGTGTTTAAAAATAGCACGACTCACAACATCTCTTGGTGCAAGTTCACCACGAGGGTCATACTCAAACGTAAAGCGCTTACCGTCTTCGTCTACAACCATAGCCCCTTCGCCACGCAAAGACTCACTTAAGAGCTGTTTACGAACGCTTTTGCCTAAAACAAAAACGGTAGGATGAAATTGCATCATCTCCATATCATCAAGCTTAATACCATGACTCAAACAAATACCTTGCATATCCGCACTAATCGTACGAGCATTCGTATGATATTCGTATAAAGACCCCACGCCACCACTGGCAATAATCACTTTTTTAGCATAAAGGTTAAATGTTCTATTATTATGAAAAACACGAGCACCAAAACATTCATTTTTTTCAATTAAAAGGTCTGTTACTTGCGTGTTATAAAGAATGGGGAAAGGGAGTTGTTGCATTAAAAAGAGGTGAATATAGCGACCCGTTGCGTCACCTCCTGCATGTAAAATACGATTGGTGCTGTGCGCTGCTTCTTTAGTATAAAGTAAATTGCCTGCCTCATCGGCGTCAAACAAAAACCCTCTCTCAATCAGTCTCGAAATTGCCAAAGGACCCTCAGCACATAAAACCTTGACTGCTTCTAGGTTACAATGTCCCGCACCTGCTTCAAGAGTGTCTTTTACATGTAAAGCAACATCTGCATCATCTTTAGCAACAGCAACGCCACCTTGAGCATAAAACGTATTACATTCCCAGGCATAGTCTTTTGAAATCAGAAGCACATTGAGGGATTTTGGCAAAGCTAACGCTGCACTCAATCCTGCAATACCCGTGCCAATAATCAGCACATCATAAGATGTTTTCATTTAAAGATTAAAGTTTCTTGTAAGAAGTTGTTGTATTACTATCTTTGTACACCGGTGGCCCTTTATAACCACACCCAAATAGAGCAAACCCCAAACATGCTATAATTAACGCATGAAAGATTCTAAAAGTATAATTTCTCATCTTGTACAACAACCTTCTATGAAAAAATATGAGCAGATGCGCTGTTATGACAGATTGCTCAGTGTATTACCCAAAAGCTTTACAAGCATGATTCGCTTTGTGTACACAAAAAATGAAACACTTTTTTTTGTACTCAATCATCCCTGCGCCAAAATGGAATTTAATTATAAACGTAATTTAATAAAGAGTCTATTAAAAGAAATTAACATCCGTTTTCCAGAATGCACGGCTTTACATGTAAAAGAGATTCAAGCGTTTGTTACCAATCAGAAAAGTGAAGAAGAATCCCTCATTATAGGCGCTCCATCAGAAATTTTTTATCCAGAACAAGCTGATGGTCGTTTTGAATCACGCTGTGAAGACCCAAAACTACAAGCCCTTTTTGAAGCCATCAAAGCTACCATTCGAACCAATAAACCATGCTCATAAATACACTAAAAAATGCCCCAGAAAATGCGGGGATTTATCAGTTTTTTAATGCTTCAGGCATGCTTTTATATGTAGGGAAAGCCAAAAATATTAAAAATCGCGTGAAGAGCTACTTTCGCTTTTCAGGTGAACTGAAAGCCTCACCGCTTCTTTCCTCTCGTATTGCAAAAATGATTAGCGAGGTTGAAAAGGTAGAATTTATTATTGTTCAAAGTGAACACGATGCTTTAATTTTGGAAAATTCCCTCATTAAACAACTCAAGCCCAAGTACAATATTTTACTACGGGACGACAAAACCTATCCCTATATTGCGATTAATCTAGCAGAGCCTTTTCCTCGCTTTGAAATCACACGTAAAATCATCAACGATAAAAATATCAAATACTTTGGTCCGCTTTCAGGCTCAGCAAAAGCACTGTTGGATGCACTCTATTTAACCTTTCCGTTGGTGCAAAAAAAAGGGTGTTTAAATAAGGGAAAAGCATGTTTATTTTACCAAATCCAGCGCTGTCTTGCTCCTTGTGAAGGCAAAATATCTGCAAGCGATTATGCTAAAATTGTTCAAGAATCCCTTTCGATTTTAAATGACCAAAAAAAGCTTATTTCCCTTTTACATGTAAAGATGGAAGAGGCTTCTTTAAAACTAAATTTTGAAGAAGCAGCCAAACTTCGAGATACCATGCGTGCCATCAAAGAATCTTTACATGTAACGCATGTAGAACTCTTAAACCTAGAAAATTACGATGTTTTTGCTATCGAAATCCTAGAAAAAACTGCTGTTATTATGCGCCTTTTTATTCGTAGTGGGAAAATTGTTTCAACGTCGCACTCTTTCTTACATAATGCTTATGGATTTGAAAAAGAAGAACTTTATCAGCGAGCACTTTTTGAATTCTATCATCCAATGAATCAAACCTTTTCGCACGAAATTCTTCTTGCAGAATCGTTTAGCGAACAAACGCAGATAAGCCAATTTTTAAGTGAAAAATTTGGAGAAAAAATTATAATTAATGTACCAAAGCGAGGAGAAAAATATTATTTGACTTCCATGGCATTAAAAAATGCTCAAGCACTTTTACTACAACACTCTACAAAAAATAACCATGCCCTCAATGAACAGCTTCAAACACTTTTTGATCTGAGCGCACTCCCAAAACGCATTGAGGTTTTTGACAACTCTCATTTAGGCGGTCAAGCACCTGTGGGAGCAATGGTGGTTTGGGATGAGAAGTTTGATAAATCAAGCTACCGTCGTTATGCCTTACATCACACCAATGAATATGCACAGATGAAAGAGATGCTAGAGCGTCGTATTGCTGATTTTTCCAAAGAATCACCTCCTGATCTTTGGATACTTGATGGAGGGGAAACCTTGCTAAAACTTGCTCTCTCTTTACTTAAAGAGAAAAAAATACAGCTTGATGTTTTAGCGATTGCAAAAGAAAAAATTGACGCTAAGGCACACCGTGCAAAGGGAAATGCACACGACATAATCTGTACCAAAAACCAATCCTTAAAATTACCTCCGAATGATAAACGCTTACAGTTTATTCAAAGATTGAGAGATGAAGCTCATCGTTTTGCTATTACATACCATCAAAAGAAAAAACAGAGTAAAGATTTAAGCTTGGAACTTCAAAACATTGAAGGTATTGGCGCAGCAACTATTAAAAAACTCCTCAACTATTTTGGCACATTTGACGCCATATGCACTGCTACAGAAAACGAATTGGTGTTTACTATTGGTCAAAAACATGGCTCAAATCTCTTTAAAAACTTAAAAAAGTAGCCTGATTTTAAGTATAAGTCAGCTAGAATTGGGGTTATTTATGTTTACTAACTAAAGGATCTTAGTTTGGTACTTTATGATAAAAATGGCTTATTTTTAGGGCTAGGAAATCAAGAGTTGTCCCTTTTAGGGTACGAAGATATGGAAGATTTCTGTAATTATCACAATGATTTTGCAGACCTTTTTGTCAACAAACCTGGCTTTATTGTTAAGTTTAAAAATTTTTCATGGATTGATTATGCCCTTCATAGTGGCACGCCAAGTAAACGAGTTCTTATTAAGACAAAAAGTGGAAAAGAGCTTGATACATCCTTAAGCATTAGTGAAATTCACCTTCCAAAAGAGATTAATGGCTCTTCCTTATTCTATGCAGTAGAGATAGCTGATACAAGTAATAAACAAGATTTTTCTGCCTTTACCTCTTCTTTTGAACCTATCATTCAAATACCAGAATCTGAAGAAAAAGAGCCTCTAGAAAAGAGTACTTCTTTTGTCGCTGATACCTCTTCTCTTAATGCCTCCTTCAATTCTTTTGAAACCGATTATAAAGATACTGAAACAAAAGAAGAGCCTTTATTAACGATGCATGAAACGCTAACAGAGAACGAACCCTCTAGCGAAACGCCATCATTATCACTCCCTCTTGAAATGTCACCATTTGAAGAAGAACCACTGGCATTTAAACTAAAATTTGATGAAACTATTTTAGAAAAAGAGCCCGCAGAAGCATCTCATGATAATGAGACAATAGAGTATCATTCACTTGATCAAATTCAAGCAGATGATTTTTCATTTGAAACAACACCTACACTTACAGATACAGAGAGTTATCCTGAAGATACTTACGAAGCTCTACGCAATGATGTAACGCTTCTGGCGATAGAAATAGAAAAAGAGGATGAACAATCAGAAGCAGAACAAGAATTCGATTTGGCAAATTGTGCTGAGGAACTAGGACTTGACATTCAAACACTTGCTCAAATTATAGAAGAGTACATAGACGCTCTTGCAACAAGTATGCCCCTTATTACAGATGCTATCAATACCAATAAACGGGATGTTGCTAAAATAGAAATCATGAAATTAAAAAGCATTGCTTTGCATTTACAAATTATCCCACTTTTTCACCAATTTGAACATTTAGAAACCAGCTTGGATTTTGACACCAAAGAGGAACTTTTGCATACCCTTGATAAACTTCAAGCAAGCATTATGCTATTTAAGGAAAGTATTTTATGAAAAAAGTTTTATTAGCTACCGTTCTTTTAATCTCCTTTGCACATGCAAATCTTTTTCGTTCTGCTGTTATTGCTTATAAAAGTGGTAAATTTGCAGAAGCAAAAGATCTTTTTGAACGCTCTATTAAACAAGAAAACAGTACACAAGGATACTTTTATTTAGGAAAGATGTATCTTCATGGAGAAGGTATTGAAGCCAATGCCTCCTTGTCAATTCCTTACTTAGAGCAAGCAGTTATGAGAGGAAATGTAAATGCAAAATGTTACCTTGCTGAAGCGTATTTAAAAACACAAACAAAACAAGATGAAGCTATTTTACTTTTGAAACAAGGTGCCCAAAATAGTCCCGTGTGTAAAGAAATTGCCTCCAATTACAAAATAATATTAAATTAACAGTTAGTAAAGGACGCTCACCATGAAATTAACCATGCAAAACACCTTAAGACTCATCAGTCAATATCCGCTGATTATTCTTTTTATTTTTTCAAGTTACTTTTTCTTTGTAACGTATACTCAATTTGATGCCACGTTACAACATAAGAGTAAATTTGAAAGTACCCAAGTCCTCAGTTCTCTTTCTATTGAACTAGCAAAGGAAAGGGGTTTGAGCGCCTCGTACCTTTCGAGCGAAGGAGGGATTGCAAAAGAAGCACTTCAAGAACAGCGTATTAATGTTAACAAAGCTATTAAAGAGTTTCATGATTATTTTCAAACACGAGAGATGTCTTCTTCTCTTAAAAATTCCGTTGCCCTTCTTACCAAAATTGTTGAAGTTCGCCAAAAAGTAGATGGTTTCTCTATTAATTTCAATGATGTTTTCTTTGGTTATTATAGTCAACTCAATGCACATCTTTTAAAAGAACTTGAATCCATTGGTACCGTTAACACAAACTCAAATATTTCAAACCTCAGCTACTCACTGGTTTCACTCTATAAAAACATCGAATTTATAGGACAAGAACGAGGTTTTGTTTCTAAAATTTTAAGTCAATATGTTCCGTTTAGCCCTGAAGAACTCAATATTTGGATCAAAATTTTTAGTGTTTCCAATCTTTTCGACTACACAACAATCAATGATGCCAACACAAGAGCACAAATTGAAAACCTTTATAAACTCCCTGAAAACGTCAAACTAGAGGAGGAAATCACCCATGTTAAGGCAGAACTGATAACAGCTGTTCAAAGTGGTGAATATCTGATTGATCCCACACTATGGTTCAATCTTTTGACAAAAAAAATTGACCTTCTTAATAAGTCTGCTCAAATTATTAAGCTTTCACTAAATGAAGAAGGAAGAAGCTTTAACAATCAAAATAAAATTCAACTGGCACTGACTGGGCTTATATGGATTATTTCAATTGTGCTTATGTTCTTAGGGCTTGGGCTTTCTGCACAATTTAGAAAAAACATTAAAGGTCTTGAAAATATCTTCATGCGTGTTGAAGAACTTGCGGAAACAAAAGAGAAAGTTGATTTTAATACCGCAGAAGGTATGAACGTTGCGTATGGCATTATTGATAAAGCTATTGAAAATATTGCAAAAGAGAAGAAAAATGCAGAAGAAGCAAGTGCCGCAAAAAGTATCTTCCTTGCAAATATGTCACATGAAATAAGAACACCACTGAACGGTATTATTGGTTTTACAGAACTCCTTAAAAATTCTGATCTTGATGAAGAAAAACGTGAATTTGTAGATGTTATTGAAAAAAGCTCTGAAAACTTATTGGCAATTATTAACAATATCCTTGACCTCTCAAAAGTGGAAAGTAATAAAATTGAAATTGACGAGATTCTTTTTTCACCTATTGATGAGTTTGAAAATGCAGTTGAAGTTTATGGACCTAAAGCGGCTGAGAAAAATATTCAGCTCTCTTTATATATTGACCCTAGCCTTCACAATTACCTCAAAGGCGATGCTGTTAAAATTAAAGAAGTTCTCATTAACCTCATGAGTAATGCAGTTAAATTTACTCCTAATAATGGTCAAATAACAGTTGAAATCAAACGTTTAGAAAATGCCCCATTAGATAAAGCAAGAGTTATTTTTAGCGTTCAAGACTCTGGTATTGGTATCAATAAGGAGAAAATTGAAGGTATTTTCGATGCATTCAATCAAGCAGATTCGACCATTACTCGTAAATTTGGTGGTACAGGTCTTGGGCTTACAATTTCTTCAAAATATATTGCACTTATGGGTGGTAAACTTGAAGTTGAAAGCGATGAAGGTCAGGGCAGTCGATTTTTCTTTATTTTAGACTTACCCGAATCAAATTCAAGCGGAACAGACTATAAAAATCATTTCAGCGATTTTAATTGTGCACTTTACTCACCGATGAATAGCACAAAAGCACACACTGAATTTATGTATGACTATTTTAAATATTTCGGTTCTCAAGTACGTTATTACAGTGATTTTCCAGCACTTAAAAATCTCATCTTTAAATCAAATAGTAATATCATCGTTGCTGATTATAATAACCTTACCAAAGAAGAACTTGAAGAGTATAAAAAAATAAAACTTCCTATTCTTTTAATTTTAAAATCCTCTCAGCAATCTAAATTTAATGAATACAGTACAAAATACATTACGCCTATTTATGAGCCTATCAATGTATCAAAACTGGTCAAAGCACTAGAAGCAAAACGTGAGTTCTTGCCAACACGAGAAGATCGCATTGAACCACAACCTATTCAAAGAGGAACATTTGGCAAAAAATTCAAAGCGAATGTTCTTGTGGCTGAAGACAATGAAATCAACCAAAAATTAATCCGTAGAACACTGGAAGATCTAGGATTAAATATCACTATTGTTCCTAATGGTCTTCAGGCTTTAGAACGCAGAAAGACAGATTCTTTTGACATGATTTTTATGGATATTGCTATGCCTGTTATGGATGGAATTGAAGCAACCCATAAAATTTTAGAATATGAAGACAAAAATCATCAACCGCATATACCAATTGTCGCTATTACAGCCAATGCACTCAAAGGTGATCGTGAACGCTTCATGAAAGAGGGATTGGATGAATACATCACAAAACCTATTAAAAAAGATAATATTATTAGTATTCTCAATGTTTTTATTCAAGATAAGATTGACAATACCAACACCGAAGAAAAACCCTCTGCTATGCCTGAAGTCGTTGCACCTTCAGAAAAAATAGATACAACCCAAGAGATACCAGCAAGTATGCTGCCTTTTGAAGAAGCAGTAAGAGAAAAAGAAGTATTTCTCAATCAAAAAGGCATGAATCAAGCACCTTCTTTAGGTATTAAGGATGTTCTTGTTTTGAAAAAAAGTCCTATAGAAACCAAAATTTTCACCAGTGTTCTTAGCAAAATGTGTGAAAATGTTGAAGCAGCTCATTCATATAACGGTCTAAAACAAAAACTTGAAGCTAACCACTATAAGGTTGTATTGTTTGATAAAGAGATGCTCTTAGAAGATGAAGAAACTTTCTTCTCCATGCTAGAATCTATTGCCAACGAACATCATACTGGGAAAATACATACCATTATGTTTATTGACTCAAAAAACAAAAGCCAAGAAACCCATGTTGCTTTTGATGCTATTTTACCAAACCAAATTAGCAAGAAAGATCTCGAGACACTGATTCAAAAGTTTATTTAAAAAAAGGCTAAGCAATGCAAAAGCAATTAAAAATTTTAGCAGTTGATGATGACTTTATCAATCTTAAGTTGATTAGCTCAATGTTACGCAAAAATGACAATGTAGGTATTATTATAGAAGCAACCAATGGACTTGATGCTATCAATCTCCTCAAAACACAAGGAGATATTGACCTTGTCTTACTTGATATCAAGATGCCCGTTATGGATGGTATTGAATTTCTAACCAATATTCAATCCATGCTAGAATTTAAAAAGATCCCTATTATTGTTCTAACGACGGATGAAACACGTAAAAACGAAGCGTTTGAGCATGGTGCTTTTGACTTTCTCGTCAAACCTATACGAGAGAATGATTTAAGCAGTAAAATAGCAAAGGTTGCTGATCTTTTTTGATCAGCAACTCCCCTTAAATAGCCGCGTTTATTTTATGATACAGTGATGTGATTTCTTCTTTTTTTTCAATAAAACTATTTTTATTTGCAATCAAATAAGCAGACGATTCCAAAATAGTCTCAACTACTTTAAGGCCATTTTGTTTCATTGTACTGCCTGTTTCAACAATATCAACAATTACATCAGAGAGACCAACAAGAGGTGCCAATTCAATAGAGCCATACAATTTTATTATCTCAACAGCCATTGCTTTTTTAGAAAAATATTTCTGAGCAATATTTGTCATTTTTGTTGCTACTTTAAGCTCAGGTACACTGTAATCAATTTCCTTGCCTTCTTGCATACCAACGCATACCTTACATTTGCCAATGCCAAGATCGAGTAAGCGGAGTAGGTCCTCATCTTTTTCCTCTAAAACATCTAATCCAACAACACCAATATCTGCTGATTGATGTAAAACATAGGCAGGCACATCTTGATTACGAACCAATAAAAAACGAAAACCATCTGCTTCTAAAATGAGTTTACGATCCTCAAAACGAAATTCTGTTCCAAATATTTTTTCAAAAATCCCCAAAGTTTCTTCTGCGATTCTACCTTTGGGCAATGCTACTGTTAACATACTTTTCCTTTTACTCTAAATGTGCATTTTTGATAGCTTTAAGCATACCACGAAAAATCAATGTCCGATCAAAAATTGAATTACTGAAAAATTTTGAAAAAAACTTACCATCACCACCTGTGAAAAAAATTCTTTTATCTTTACATGTTATTTCTAAAAGCGTAATAATAGATTTTACAACCCCATAAGAAATTGCATCAGCTGTTTTCTGAGGTAAAGCATCCAATGCGATACTAGGATTCATTGCTAAATTTAAACGAGGAGAGATAGACGCATATGCTTTTTCATATGCAGTGAGCCCTGGTAGAATAAAACCACCTAAATGCATACCCCCTGCCATAATATCAACTGTAATGGCACTTCCTGCATCAACAATCATTCCTTCAGAAATTGTACTGCATGCGGCTATTCTATCAATTCCTATTCCTTGATATATTGTGTCAAATTCAAAATAAGGCTCTAAATCTATAAAATTATTTTTACTAACCAATTTCTCTTTGATTGCATCATTGACACAAATATAATAAACTTTTTCTTTAGTAGAAAACGAAGCGAAATCTTTATGAGAGAGGGACCAAACTTTACCATCCTGAAAAAAATCAGCATTAGAATTTCCAATATCACACAATATCATTGTAAACTTTCCAACCTTTTTCTTTAAAAAGCAAAGCTGCCTTAGAACACAGAGGCGCCTTTAAAAGCAAATGCTTATATTTATAATTATGTTTTACATGTAAAGTGACTGCAGCATCAAGTTTCATAATTTCATCAACATGTTTCGATAAAAATCGACTTTTCTGCCCACATTTAATGATAAGATGATAGAAAGATTTTTGGTCAACACCATTGAAAATAGTAAGTCTCTTACGGCTATGGAGTAACTTTAAATCTATTTCACAAAGAGATGTAAAAATAACTTGCCGATTGCAAATACGTTCTAACATCTCTTTC
Source organism: Campylobacterales bacterium (assembly GCA_016930915.1). Classification (GTDB taxonomy): domain Bacteria; phylum Campylobacterota; class Campylobacteria; order Campylobacterales; family Sulfurospirillaceae; genus Sulfurospirillum. The sequence continues at coordinate 86,030 of JAFGFU010000001.1, read as the reverse complement.
ATGATATTAAGAAAACTAAACTTTTTACTTACGATTTAATTTAAAAAAATGATTTTTATAATAAAGAGTGTCTTCAGTTGTAAATACATTACTTTCAATTTCATCTGGCAATTTATATACGTTGGTTGAAATCAAATCTATATCAGTAGCAATAACATAACCACCTTTTTCAATCATATAAATAAAATTTCCATAAATTGTTCCCGCAAAAGTTGCAAATGTAAATTTGCGATCTTTAAGAACATTCAAATCAGCATCAGTTAAAATCACTTTTCCATCTTTTGTAAAAACAAAAATACGATTTTTCAGAACAATAACATCTCGTACATCTGTCTCCAAGAAATGGATCGATTTTGGACTAATAGACACCACTTTACTCTTCGTTGCAGCAACTAGACGATCACCTAAAACTTGAAGGTAAATAATATTGCCAAAGAATTTTTCATTACTAACAACAACATCACGAATAGGTTTCTTTGTCTGCGCATCAACAATAATTAACTTTCCATCTAATGTTGGGAAAATAATTAAATCTCCTAAAAAATAAGGCGCTGCAATTCTTGAATCAAGGGCATACACATTATCTTGAGACAAATGCATTAACTCTCTACCATCATTAATATCGATCAAGACAAGTTCATTTGACCCCAAAACAAGTGCTAATAAATTCCCGTTTAATGCGGCTGAAGCAACTGAGACATCACACTCTTTTTTAAAAAGTGTTTTTTGATTTGCATCCAAAACAACTAATGCCCCGCATTGAGAACTAGCAACATAACGACCATTATTTTCACCAAGATATACATATGATTTAGGCAAAACAACACTAGACAGACCTTGTTTTGTAACTACTTGCCCATTTTCCAAGGTTGCACCATCTCTGTTTGCATCCACAATAGAAGCTGGCAAAGAGCCATCATAACTTAATTTACCCGAAAGTGATTCTGGCTCAAAGTATTGACGTTTAGTACCACAACCACTGACAACCAATAATAACGTGAAAAGTGAAAAAAGAATTTTTGCGTATCTCATTATTTTAAACCTTGATAGTGTTCTAGATTTTTTGCAATCTGCTTAAGAGGTGAGTTTGCATCAATCTGAGCAAATTTCAACCGTGCCTCATCTACTTTTTTTTCTTTTAATAGAGCATACCCCTCTTGAAGGAGTACCATTCCTGACATAAGTTCTCCCTTTACCGTTGAATTTAAGTCGAGTTGGGAGAGTTGATAGGCTGCAACATCTGCAACAATAGGATTCTCTTTTGAGAGAGCCACTTCTTTTAATGCTTCAACATCACCCTTTAGCAATGCCGTTTCAAAAAGAAACATCATGTACAACTTCGGATTTTTTTGTTTAAGAGTCTCTTGTGCCGATGTATTATTTGCATCTTTTAAAAGCATTGTATATGCTTCATTGGAAGCTTTTAGCCTTTGTTCTGTCATTAAAGTATCAATGGTATAACCACTCACTCCCAAAACAATAAGTGCCACCGTAGAGAAGATATATTTTTTATTGCGTTTAAAAAAACGCTCACTTTTAATCATCCCCTCAAGAAATTGCTCTTCGGTACTAATTTCTTGCTTAACTACCTGAATATTTTCTTTAAGTCCCAAACAGTGTCCTTATGCAATTTTTTTAAAATGTCTCAAAGTTTATCACAAGAAATATAAAAAGATTATATGGTAGCTCCTTAGCATTTCAGTATCCAACAAAAGAGAATTTGCTATAATCAAACCTTAAAAATATTTAAGGATTTAAGCAGAATGGTAATTGATAATACATTGCTCACAAAACTTGAAAAACTCTCTTCATTAAAGATAAGTGATGAGAAAAGAGAAAGCGTCATTAACCAACTCAGTGAAATTGTCTCTTTTGTTGAAAATCTTAACGAACTAAATCTACAAAGTGAAGAGGCAACGTTTACGACCCTCACAGGAGGCACCCCTTTGAGAGAAGATGTTCCTCATGTGAATCATGACATTATCTCAACTATTTTAAAAAATGCGCCTCAGAGTGAAAATGGTTTTTTTGTCGTTCCAAAAATTATAGAATAAACATTCATTGATCTAAAATTAAGGGAAATATAAAATGGCTTCAATCAATATTAAAGCATTACTAAAAAATGTTGTTGCATACAAAGCATCAGATCTGCACTTAGTGAGTCGTAGTGAACCACAAATTCGTATTGATGGAAAATTAGTACCCCTTGATATGGATAAACTTGATGGCAATATTATTGAAGAAATTTGTTATACATTAATTACCGATAAACAAAAAAAGAAACTAGAAGAAGAAAAAGAACTTGATTTCGCCATTATGTTTCCAGATATTGGTCGTTTTCGTGCTAACTATTACTATACAATGGGGGGTGAATTAGCCGCAGCATTTAGGATTATTCCTATTGATATTCCCTCGTTAGATGAACTCAATACTCCACCTGTTTTTAAAGATGTTATTCAACGAGAAAAAGGTCTTATCTTGGTTACAGGGCCTACTGGAAGCGGAAAATCAACCACATTAGCGGCACTATTGAATGAAATCAACTTATATGAACATCGTCACATTATCACGATTGAAGATCCTGTAGAATTTATTCACCAAAATAAAAAAGCTCTTTTTTCACACCGTAATGTGGGAGATGACACAAAAAGTTTTGCAAGAGCACTGAAATTTTCTTTACGTGAAGATCCTGATGTTATTCTTGTGGGGGAAATGCGTGACCAAGAAACTATAAGTACAGCTATTACTGCTGCTGAAACAGGACACTTAGTCATGGGAACACTCCACACCAATTCTGCTGTTCAAACCATTAACCGTATTGTAGATAGCTTTGAAGGCGCAGAACAAGTTCAAGTGCGTAATATGCTTGCCTCTTCTTTACATGCGGTTATTTCACAAAGCCTTCTACCTAGAATTGGCGGTGGTAGGGTTGCTATTCATGAAATTATGATTAATAATGCACCTATTGCCAATCTTATTCGTGAGAATAAAATGCACCAAATTTATTCGCAAATGCAACTCAATCAACAAAAAACTGGGATGATTACTCAAACACAAGCGATGATGAAACACCTTCGTGCTAATCTCATTAGTAAAGAAGATGCTATTCGTTACTCAACCCAACCACAAGAACTCTTAAATAATATGGGTATATAACACAAAAGGTTGGCAAGAACATTTTACAAAGATTACAGCTTATTCAAGCTATAATCAAGCAAAAATTAATTCACAATAGGTCACTATGAATCAAAGCAATCACATATCAAAACTTGTTTTTACCATTGCGGAAGAGACTTTTAATAAACTACGTGTACTAGATATTCCTCCTTATCCTAAGTATTATCATGATATGTTTATAGAAATCCTTGAACAAACGGGTAATAGTGAAATACTAGACCTTTCAAAAAAACACAGCTACTTATTTTCCAATGCATCACAAGAAGAAATGATCAGTGAATCATGCTTTGGTCTCGTCAAAAAAGGGCTAGAAGAGTTTGTTAAAACAAATGATAATCTTAAATTCATTTCAGACGAAACAGCCATTAACATTGATGCAATAAAAAAAGACTACACCCGTATTGACACCAATGATATTCTTCACGCTTTTGATCTTTTTCAGAACAAAATTTTTCAAGAACTCCAAGCAGCAGATGAGACTATTGGCAAACTGAAATTGGAAGTTGAACGATTGGAGCGCGAGTCTAATATTGATCCTCTTACAAAAGCACATAATCGAAGAGTCTTAGTTAAAGATTTAGAAGAAGTCCTTAGTTTTGGAAACGAAAAAGACATAGATATGCATCTTGTTATGTTTGACGCAGATGATTTTAAACACATTAATGACTCTTTTGGACACATTGCAGGCGATAAAACACTTATCTTTTTATCAAAACTTATTCAAAATTCACTCAGACACGGAACACGTATTTATCGTTATGGTGGTGAAGAATTTGTTGTTATTCTTAATCGAACATCCCGTGAAGAAGCCCATAAAATTATTGAACGTATTTTAAAAGAGACCAGTGATAGTAAACTACTTTACAAAAATCATGATATTCACTTAACACTCAGTGCTGGTATTTGTTCGCATAAACAGAATATGAGTGCGGATGAGATTTTAGAAAAAGCCGATAAAGCACTTTATGAGGCAAAAAAGAGTGGAAAAAATTGTTTTAGGAGTGCATTTTAATGACAAATATTTCTATGTTCGATCTTATTTCTCTAGCGTTAGTTCTTATTTTAGGCATTAAAGGCATTATTAATGGCTTTGTAAAAGAAGTATTTGGTCTTTTAGGTATTATTGGTGGTGTTTTTTTCGCATCCCGTTATGCAGCGGAGGCAGGCGAACTTATTAATGCCAATCTATTTTCCTTTGCTAATCAAGCGTCTCTCTATCTTTTTGGTTTTATTGCTGTCTTGATTCTTTTTTGGGTCAGCTCACTTTTCTTAGGCTACCTTGTTTCTCATATTATTAGCCTAAGTGGGCTTGGTAGTATTGACAAGTTGGCTGGATTTGTAGTAGGAAGCATGAAAATATTTTTGGTCTTTTCTGTCTTAGCTGTTGCTTTAAATAATATCGAATTTGTAAAATCTCGTCTTGAGCCTTATGTAGCTAATAGTATGATGTTCCCTCTCTTTTTAGAGACAGGTCATGCCATTGTAAAACTTGATCCTAATACGATGCTTGAGAGCATTCAAGCCAAAGAGACAAAAAATCCTTAAGAAGGGGCAACCATTATGAACGCATTTGAAAATACTGAATACACATCTTTGCTTTCAACTTTTAAAGAATTACTAAAGACCAATAAACTGAAATTCACAAAGCAACGTGAAGTCATTTTAAAAACACTCTATGAACAAAATGAGCACTTTACGCCTGAGGACCTTTATATTTATCTTAAAACAAAATATCCTGAGCTTAATATTGGCATTGCAACCGTTTATCGTACGCTCAATCTTCTTGAAGAGTCACATATGGTCACATCAATCTCTTTTGGGGTTGCAGGGAAAAAGTTTGAACTAGCAAATAAGCCACATCATGATCATATGATTTGTAAAAGTTGTGGGCTTATCATTGAATTTCAAAATGAGAAAATTGAACAATTACAACTAGATATTGCCAAAGTACATAATTTTCATATCACCAGTCATTTAATGCAATTACGTGGCTTGTGTGAAAAATGTGCAAAGGCCAATAACAACCATTAAGGAAAGAGGATACTATTTTGATATTTCAAGACCAATACCAGCAACAAAGAATTGAAAAAGGTAAAGCCCTTCAAGCACTAGGACACAATCCTTATCGACATAACATTATCAAAGATACGAGCACCAAAGAGTTTTTAGAGTGTTACGAATACGTGATTGAGAGTGAACTCAAACGCGATGAAAATAAAAACAACACCATCGTTGGACGCATTAAATTTTTGCGTCATATGGGTAAAGCAGCCTTTGCCAAGATAGAAGATGAACATGGGATTTTACAAATTTATTTTAGCCGTGAATCTATTGGAGAGGCATGGTTTGATGAAGCGAAAAAGCTCATTGAAGTCGGTGACATTATCAGTGTTTCAGGCTTTCCTTTTGTCACCAAAACAGGTGAATTATCTTTACATGTAAAGATATTAGAAATCGCCACAAAGTCTATTACGCCTCTTCCTGAGAAATTTCATGGACTTCAAGACAAAGAGCTAAGATACCGTAAACGTTACCTTGATATGATTATGAACAGTGATGTGCGAAAAACATTTAAAATTCGTAGCCGTATTGTGAGTGAAATTCGTCACTTCTTTGAAGAGAGAGACTTTTTGGAAGTTGAAACTCCTATGATGCATCCTATTGCAGGTGGGGCAAATGCGAAACCTTTTGTAACCCATCACAATGCTTTGGGTGTTGATCGTTATCTTAGAATTGCACCAGAATTGTATCTTAAGCGTCTCGTTGTAGGTGGTTTTGAAGCTGTTTTTGAAATTAACCGTAACTTTAGAAATGAAGGTATGGATCAAACCCATAATCCTGAATTTACCATGATTGAATTTTACTGGGCTTATCATAATTATCATGACTTAATGCATTTAACAGAAGAGATGTTTGATGTACTTCTTAAAAAGCTCAAACTTCCACGTAAACTTCCTTACGGAGAGATTGAAATTGACTTTTCCAAGCCCTTTCGTAAGATTGCTTTTAGAGAAGCTCTTGCTGAAATCGGTGGTGTGCCTGATGAAATTTTGGATGATTGCCAAAAAATTATTACCTACATTCAAGGTAAAGGTTTTAGTGTTGAAAGCAATTTAAGTCTTGGCAAACTCTATGAAGAACTGTTTGATCTTTTTGTAGAAGAAAAGTTGATTGATCCAACATTTATTATTGACTATCCCATTGAAATTAGCCCACTTGCACGTAGAAGTGAAAGTAATCCTAATATTGCAGAGCGTTTTGAGCTCTTTATTGCAGGGCGAGAAATTGCCAATGGATTTAATGAGCTTAATGATCCGATTGACCAATATGAGCGATTTGCGAAACAACTCCAAGCGAAGAATGCGGGTGATGACGAAGCACATGAGATGGATGAAGACTATGTTCACGCACTTGGCTATGGCTTGCCTCCAACGGCTGGACAAGGAATGGGCATTGATCGTCTTACGATGTTATTAACCAATGAAGCATCCATTAAAGATGTAATTTTGTTTCCAGCCATGAAACCGCTCAATGATGCGGATGAACTAGCACAAAAAGATGAGGAATAAAAAATGAGTATTTTAAAAACTGTTGACCCTGTTGTTTATGAATTAACGCTTAAAGAGTTGGAGCGTCAATGCGATCACCTTGAGATGATTGCAAGTGAAAACTTCACTTATCCTGCTGTCATGGAAGCAATGGGAAGTGTCTTCACCAATAAATACGCCGAAGGATACCCTGGTAAACGCTACTACGGTGGATGTGAATTTGCTGATGCCGTTGAACAACTCGCAATCGATAGAGTGTGCCAACTCTTTGGCTGCACCTACGCCAATGTACAACCTAATTCAGGAAGTCAAGCCAACCAAGGTGTTTACCAAGCACTGCTTAATCCTTACGATAAAATCCTAGGAATGGACTTAAGCCACGGCGGTCACTTAACCCACGGTTCAAAAGTGAGCAGTTCGGGAAAAACTTACTCAAGCTTTTTCTATGGTGTTGAACTTGATGGTCGCATTAACTACGATAAAGTAAGAGAAATTGCCCATATTGTCAAACCTAAAATGATTGTATGTGGAGCAAGTGCTTATGCAAGAGAACTTGATTTTGCAAAATTTAGGGAAATTGCGGATGAAGTAGGCGCTTACCTTTTTGCGGATATCGCACATATTGCTGGTTTAGTGGCTGGTGGTGAACATCCAAGTCCTTTTCCACATTGCCATGTTGTGACATCAACCACACATAAAACCCTTCGTGGGCCTCGTGGTGGTATTATTTTAACCAACGATGAAGAGATTGCTAAAAAAGTTAATAGTGCTATTTTTCCAGGCATTCAAGGTGGTCCATTGGTTCATGTTATTGCTGCAAAAGCAGTTGGTTTTGCCGAAAACTTAAAACCTGAGTGGAAAATCTATGCTAAACAAGTACGAGCAAATGCAAAAGTTTTAGCTGATGTACTGATTCATCGTGGATATGATATTGTCAGTGGTGGTACCGATAATCATATGGTACTTGTCTCTTTTCTTAATAAAGAATTTAGTGGTAAAGATGCCGATGCAGCACTTGGTCGCGCAGGTATTACGGTCAATAAGAATACTGTTCCTGGAGAAACGAGAAGCCCATTTGTTACCAGTGGTGTAAGAATTGGTGCGCCTGCTCTTACCGCTCGTGGTATGAAAGAAAAAGAGTTCGAAATTATTGCAAATAAAATTGCTGATGTCCTTGATAATATCAACGATGAATCTTTACATGTAAAGATCAAAGAAGAAATGAAAGCATTGGCGAGCAACTTCATTATTTATGATAGACCAACCTATTAAGGGGTAGAATGTACACTATAGACGTCTCTCTTATCAAAATGATTACGGATCATTATTGGATTAAACGGGATAATATTGTCCAAAAAATTGATTTTGGAGGGAGAGTCTTTTTCGATAAGTATGAACGTATTGATCAGCCTTTGAACAATAGTATCATTAAAGATCATCTTGAAGGTAAGATTACCGTTGCTCACTCGCTGATTAACCGTTTTGATAAAGTTGAAAACATTGTGTTTGACTATAATGGAAGAAATACGGAGCGATTTTGGCATAGGGCACAGCTTTTGCTTAGGGAAGAAGGGTTTATCAATTTTACAGCCTTTAAAAGTAAAACAGAAGGTCACTTGCATTTGTATGTTCATAAAGGACACACCACGTTACAAGAGGGGTGTCAAATTGCTAAAATGCTCTCAGCAAAGCTTTCGCAAAAGCTTCCACGAGAGTGGAGGATGTTCCCAACACAAGAACTTCCAAAAGAGTTTAATATTTTAGCACTCCCTTATGATTTATACCAAAAAGAGAGAGGCGCTTCTTGGTCTAAACATATGTAAGTATGTTTTGAATTCAATACCTTTTGTATTATTATCACTCCAAAGGAGAAACGATGGAAAATAGAAATGAACTTAGTGATATTGTTTTAGAAAAAGGGGATAATAAAACCCTTAAGATCAAACGTATCTTGATTTTAGTGGCTTTTTTGATTTTAGTTTTTTTAGTAGCCCTTGCTAGCATGAAAGTTGCTAACAATGACCAAAATAAAGAAACATCTAAATTAATTTTACCACCAGAACCAACGCAAGAAACGCAAATACCAAAAGATGATCAACTCTTTAAACAGGTTCCTATTATTGAAGAGAATCCTAAAAAAGAGAGTTTTGAAGATATGATTAAAACTCTCAAAGAAAAAGAAGCCCAAAAGCAAGAAGAGACAAAAAGTGCTGCAACTGAAACCCCTGTGACTCAGCCTACAAGCACAAAAGAGACACCCGTTTCAACACCTGCAAAAACAAAAGAGGCTACAAAACCTCAACAAATGCTTCGAAGTACTGAAGTTGAAACACCAAGTACAGTGCCTTCTAAAGGAAGCCTTACCGTCGTACCTGGTACGTACGTACAAATTGGAGCCGTAGCGACAGCACCAAGCGCAAAACAGCTTGCTGATATTAAAGCCAAAGGTTTTGAGTGTAAACCTTATACAACCGTTGTCAATGGCAATAAAGTCGTTAAACTTTTAATTGGCCCTTATGCAAATTCTGCTGAAGCTGAAAGTGCTTTAAGTCAGATTCGTGCAAATGTTAATAAAAATGCCTTTATTTATAGGGTGAAGTAAGGTGCTAAACTCTCGTAAAATTTTGTTCGACCAGTTAACGCCTATTACCATTTTTGCAAAACTGCAGCGTTATTTTGAGGGAGAACTCTCTTTTTTATTTGAAAGTGCCATCAACAATAATGATGGCAACTTCAGTTTTCTCTTTATTGGAGCACAAGAGCGTGTTATTCACCAAAAAGGGTACAGCGTTCATATTGATGAAACAGGGCTTTCTCATGATTTGGGCTCTAACCCTTTTACCTTTCTTAAAGAACGTTATTCAAAAACAGATAAAGTACGCTACCAAAACTATGCTAAAGAGTTAGGCGTTGGATTTATTGATGGTTTTATTGGCTACATTGGATACGATGCTGTTAAAATCTTTGAACCTCGTTTAAAATCGCATATGGATCATCTAAAAGATGAATTGCTAATTCCAGAAATTGATCTTATGCGTCCTAAACTTGTTTGTACATTTTCACATAAATCCAATACATTAATATTGACAACTTTTGTGCCAGAAATTGCGCTTCAACTCGATGCTATTGAGAAAATGCTCAAAGAACCTCATGTGCATATTCCTATTCAAACAGCACAGGTCGATAAAACAAAAGGTAGCTTCACCTTTTCAAAAGAGCAATTTTTCACTATGGTAGAAAAATCAAAAGAGATGATTCGAAGTGGCGATGTCTTTCAGATTTTAATGTCTAACCGTTTTACCCAATATGCTCATATTGATCGTTTAAGTTTTTACCGCATTTTACGTCAAAAGAACCCTTCTCCTTATATGTTTTATCTCTCGTATCCTGAGTTTGCTATCATTGGTAGCTCTCCTGAGGTTATGGTCGGGCTTAAGGAAGGGCATATTTTACTACGTCCTATTGCTGGAACACGTAAACGTGGCTCAACGTATGAAAAAGATATAGCATACGAAGCTGAAATGCTGAGTGATGAAAAAGAGCGTGCAGAGCATTTAATGCTCATTGATTTGGGTCGTAATGATTTAGGACGTGTTGCAAAAGTGGGAAGTGTCAAAGTTAAAGAGATGATGCGCGTGGAACGCTATTCACATGTGATGCATATGGTGAGTGATATTGAAGCAACTCTTGATACTAAATACGATATGTTTGACCTTTTTGCGGCAACTTTTACAGCTGGAACCATGACAGGCACGCCTAAAATTCGGGCCATGGAACTCATCAGTGATTTCGAAGGCACTAAACGTAGCTTTTACAGTGGTGCGGCTGGTTATTTTGGATTTGATGGCAATATGGACAGCTGTATTATGATTCGAACGGCTTATTTAGATCATGAAAAAATTATCTTTCAAGCAGGAGCTGGCATTGTAGCAGACAGTAAACCAGAGCTTGAATACCTTGAAGTTACCAACAAATTAGGAGCCATGACGAGCTCTTTAGATGATTTAAGAGAATAAAATACTATGTTACTCTTTAGTATTTTTGGTTATCCCGTAGCACATTCCATCTCCCCTCGCCTTCACAATAGCGTTATCAATGCTCTCAAACTTGATGGTTGCTATATTAGAACACCTATAATGCATGCTGAAACGCTGATGCAAACATTTAGAACCTTACAACTCGAAGGTGCAAATGTCACTGTTCCACATAAAGAGAGTGCGTTTGCCCAATGCGACGAAGTACGAGGTATTGCACAAAAAATTGGAGCGGTCAATACCTTAGTACGTGAAGGAAATCGTATCATTGGCTACAACACGGATGCTGAAGGTTTTTATGAAGCGATTCAAAGTTTTGGCTATATTCGAAATGCCCTTATTTTAGGGGCAGGTGGAACAGCCAAAGCCATTGCTACTATTTTAAAAGAGTATGCCATAGATGTAACAATTCTTAATCGCTCTGCCTCAAGGCTTGCTTTTTTTGAAACACAAGGGTTTACATGTAAAACATGGGAAACGTTTGAAGAGGGCAAATATGACCTTATTATTAACACCACATCTGCGGGGCTTAAAGATGAAGAGTACCCTTGCGATACAGCCCTTTTAAAAAATATTTTTCAAAATGCTAAATACGCTTTTGATGTTATCTACAACAAACCTACCCCTTTTTTGAAATTGGCACAAGCCTATCATCTTACATGTAAAGATGGGAAAGAGATGCTTTTGTATCAAGGTGTACTTGCCTTTAACCTTTTCTTTTCAAATCATTATGATTTAAAAACCATCGAATCACTTATGCGTCCTGTCTTTGACCTTTAACCCTTAAAAAGGAGTATTAATGCAATTAGAACACACATTGCAAAATCCTTGCGCTCATGATTATCAATTATTGATTAAAAATATTTTCAACGCACCTATCGCTTACGAACCTCATCAAGAGATTGTTTACCGTTTAGAAAAACGTTTTTCATATGAAAGTTTTAAAAAACGTGTGCATCAACTAGCACATATGCTTAGCGCTATGGGGATTAAAAGAGGCGATACGGTGGCTGTTATGGATTATGATTCACACCGTTATTTGGAATGCTACTTTGCCATCCCTATGATAGGTGCTGTTTTACACACGATTAACATTCGACTCGCTCCAGAGCAAATTCTCTATACCATTGACCATGCAGAAGATAACTTCATCCTAGCCCATACTGATTTTATACCCCTTTTGGAGCAGATCAAAGGAAGACTCGATATTGAGGGATTTATCCTTTTAAGTGATGATGAAACCTTACCCCAAACATCTTTACATGTAAAAGGTGAATACGAAAATTTACTCGCACAACAACCCACATTTTTCGACTTTCCTGATTTTGATGAAAACACACGGGCAACAACATTTTACACAACAGGAACCACAGGCCTTCCCAAAGGGGTTTACTTTACCCATCGACAACTGGTTTTACATACATTAGGGGTACTCGCTACACTAGGAAGCGCTCCACAGCAAGGCAGTTTTCACCAAAATGATGTCTATATGCCCATCACGCCAATGTTTCATGTCCATGCATGGGGACTGCCTTACGTTGCAACAATGCTAGGCGTCAAACAGGTTTACCCCGGACGATATATCCCAGATTTACTTTTAGAATTAATCGATAAAGAGCATGTAACCTTTTCGCATTGTGTTCCTACGATTATGCATATGCTCTTTAACTCTTCTAAAATTAATGAGGTTAATCTTCGTGGTTGGAAAGTCATCATTGGAGGAGCCGCTTTACCTAAAGCTATGTGTCAAGAAGCCCTTAAAAGAGGGATTGATATGTTCACAGGATACGGTATGAGTGAAACCTGCCCTATCTTAAGTCTTGCACAACTCACACCCACTATGCTAGAGCTTGATGATGAGGCACAAAGTGAAATTCGTATTAAAACAGGTCGCGCCATGGGACTGGTTGAAATGCATGTCGTTGATGAGCAGATGCAACCACTTCCGCACGATGGGAAAAGTACGGGAGAAATTGTCGTGCGTGCACCATGGCTTACAGGAGGCTACTTCAAAGACCAAAAAAATTCAGAATTCTTATGGGCTGGAGGCTATTTGCACACGGGGGATGTTGCGCACATTGACGCAAAAGGCTACGTTAAAATTACCGATAGAGTAAAAGATATTATCAAAGTAGGTGGAGAATGGGTCTCTTCATTGGAACTTGAAGATATTCTTCACCAACATACCAGTGTCAAAGAAGTAGCGGTGATTGGAATTGAAGATGAAAAATGGGGAGAACGTCCTCTTGCTTTAGTTGTTCTTGATCCACAAAAACCAAGTAGTGAAAAAGAGTTACTCTTACACGCCAAAGAGTTTATTAAAAAAGGAATTATGGCAAGAGAAAGTATGCTGTTAAAAATTATATTTGTTGAGGATATTGATAAAACAAGTGTAGGGAAAATTGATAAAAAAGCTTTACGCAAAAAATATACGTCTTGCTAAGAGAGCTTTACATGTAAAGCTCTCTTTTTCCTTAGAATATATCTGCAAAAAGCAATAATTTTACGTCTTTGTCCGTGATTCAAGCGCTTTTGAAAGTGAGAGCATATCGACATTTTCAAGATGTACCCCCGTAGGTACCCCTTGTGCAATTTTCGTAAAATGGAGAGTGTACGATTTTAATTTATCTTCAATATATAAAATCAATGCATCACTCGCTAAAGAAGGAGTGAGTGCAAAAATAATCTCTTGAATCCCCTCTTTGACAAGCACTTCAAGTTGTTCGATGGTTGATTCATCTAAATTTGAAAGCACAAAATATTTACCATCAAAAAGTTTATGCTCTTCTAAAATAAAAATATCTTTTGCACTTTCCACCACACATAATTTTCTGCCATCTCGTCTTTCATCCAAACAAATATCGCAAATTTCATGTTCACTGAGTGCACCACAACGCTCACATTTTCGGATATTTTTCACAGCACTTTCGATGGCATTAGAGAGTTTCATGGCAGAAAAGGTATCGTTTAAAACCAAATGATACGCAAAACGAAGGGCTGATTTTCGACCCACTGTCGGGAGTGTTTCAAATGCCTCAACGAGCTTATTAAACTTTTCCAATCCTTGCATCATGCACATTTCCCTTTTGAAAAATCAAGACTAAACTGATGGTATCCATCAATATAAGCGTATTGCACGCTTAAACCATGCAGAGCCATAATATTTGAAACAATGTAAAGGCCTAGTCCTAAGCTACTACCGCATGCTTTAGAACCTGAAACAAAGGGCTGAAAATACTCTTCAATGGCCATTTTTAAAGGTTCACCCTTATTCGATACAACCAGCTTTTGCCCCACATATGTAAGAAAAACCTTTTTTTCCACGCTGTGCTTTAAAGCGTTGTCCATTAAATTTTTAATCGCCAATGCCATTAAATCAAAATCAACCCTAACACTCAAATCAAAACTACCCTCTAATATGACCTGTTCTTCTCGTTTTTTATCATCTAACATCAATAAATCAATCGCTTGCTCAATAACATATAAGAGTGTGTATTCTTTGACATGTAAATCATAATGCTTGGCACTTAATTGCTCTACTTTTGAAAATTCAGCAATTAAAAGATCTAAACGTCCAAAAACATTCACCAATCTTTTTTTGGCGGTTTCATCTTCAAGCATTTCAGAAACAATGCGCCCTTTGCCAATGGGCGTTTTCAACTCATGCATCAACGTACGTAAAAAAAGCTGTCGAGACTGAATGAGATCACGTATTTTTTTAGCGGCTTTATCAAACTCATTTGCCACTTCACCAATTTCATCGCTCGAATCACTCTTACACTCAATATCCAAATCACCCCCCGCAAATTTACGAATTTGAGCACTAAGGCTTTTCAGAGGCGAAATACTTTTATAAATGGAAACGTACATATACACTAAAATCAAAAGAGCAATAACAAAAACAACCCATAAACTTTCATTAAAACTTTTATGCTCCTGACTCTCTAAAAGCACACTTGATTCAAAATTATCAATAAAAAGGTAGTAACGATCATTGTAAATAATGGAAGAAAAACGGCTGATGGGAGAGAGCTTTTGAAAAATAACCACACCTCGCTCAAGCACAGAATCTTTAAGGTGTTTACTGGTCACTTTCTTTAAACCAAAGTTATTAAAATACTCTTCAATATCAGAGGGCTGGACATTGTTGCGATACATCACCAAAAGATAATTGACCGATTGGAGCTGGCGTTGTTTCATATTTTCTAGGTTACGCTCGCCTTGATGCTCCAATAAAAGAGCAAAAAACATCACCAACAAAAAGAGAGAAAGTGCAAAAATGGCACTGATTTTATTTAAAATAGAGTTTCTAATCATCCGACAAGTTTATACCCAATGCCCCGAACCGAGTGAATATGCTCTGGATTTTTTGAATCATCCCCTATTTTTGAGCGTAAACGACCAATAATGACATCTAAGCTTTTTGAGCCTTTATCTTTAAGCGATTTACAGTTATACACCAACTGCTCTCTTGAAATAGAAAAGCCATTTTGACGAATCATATAAGAGAGGATTTCGTACTCTGCAGGCGTAAGGTTTAAAACTTCGCCTTTAAAAGAAATTTCGTGCCGTTTTTCATCAACAACAAAGGCACTCGCTCCTTGCCCTTCTTCTATCGTAGAGCTTTTTTTATAGCGACGGATCAAGCTTTGAATCCGAGCATACATCTCTTTTGGATCATACGGTTTGGGTAAATAATCATCCGCACCCATTTGAAGCCCAATGACTTTATCGCTAATATCACTGCGTGCAGAGGAGATAATAATAGGGATATCGTACTTTGCAACCACTTCCTTACACACTTCAAGTCCATCCATGCCAGGAAGCGTTAAATCTAAAATCAGCAAATCATACTTTTTAATCCCCGCACTCAGTCCCAAATAAGGATCGGCATAGTTAGTAATCTTTATATTGTATTTTTCAAGATACTCGCTCAAAATTTCAGCAAACTCTTCATCATCTTCAATCATTAAAACATTAATCATCAGATATGCCTTACTAAGGTTTTTTATAATTATACTGAATTTGCATTATTTTTAAAGAAGAAGACCTCCGAAGAGGTCTTAAGAAGGGTTGAGAGGTTATTTTGCTGGAGGAGCCATTCTTTGCATAGCTCTTACAGGGCGTTCACTCATCACTTTTTTAAGCTCTAAGCGTTGCTCTTTGCTTAAAACATTGAAAACTTTTTCCATATGATCGGCTTGAAGTGCAAGCATCTTCTCATGCATTTCATTGTGCATTTTTATAAACGCTTTTTTATCAAAACTCTCAGCACTCATTAAATCTTGCATTTTTGTTCTCATTTTTGGATCACGAAGTTTTGTCATTTCAAGCTTCATTTCACTTCTTAAGATTGCCAATTTATGACGCTGGTCATCACTAAGGTTCAGTTGGTCTAACATGAGCATAGGCATACCCATCATACCATCACCTTTGCCACCATGCATCATACCTCTATCATAATTCATACCATTGCCTTGCATCGGTTGGCATCCTCCACCACCAAACGCAAATGCGCTTGTTGTTCCTAATGCAACAAGGGTTGCAAGTGTTAAAATTGACTTTTTCATTTTTGACTCCTTAAAAGTTGATAATGAAATAGTACACGAGGGCTGTTAACGAGCTTTTAACGGAGTGTTAACCAACCTTAATAGATAAAATTTAATCTACTTTTTGCTAAAATACACCTCTTCAAAAAACTTACATGTAAAGAGATAATTGTGGATTTAGAATATTATGAAGTCTTAGAAATCAGCAGATCCGCCGACGCTGCTGAGATAAAAAAAGCATACCGAAGATTGGCACTGCAATATCACCCTGATCGTAATCAAGGGGACAAAGAGGCAGAGGAAAAATTTAAGGCGATTAATGAAGCGTATCAAGTCTTAAGTGATGAGCAAAAGCGTTCCACCTACGATAGATACGGAAAATCAGGACTAGATTCTCAAGGATTTAGCCACTTCTCTGATATGCGCTATGAAGACATTATGGGTGATTTAGGGTCTATTTTTGAGTCTGTCTTTGGCGGTGGTTTTAGCGGTGCTGGTTTTGGAGCTGGAAGTTCAAAACAGAACCGAAAATATAACCTTGATCTTGAAGCCGAAGTCACCCTTGCCTTTAATGAAGCGATTTTTGGGTGCAAAAAAGAGGTCAGCTTTTCGTACAAAAAACCCTGCGACACCTGCGATGGTACAGGAAGTAAGGACAAATCAAAAGGGGTATGTAAAGAGTGTAATGGAAAAGGTCAAGTCTTTTACCGACAAGGGTTTATGACTTTTTCACAAACCTGCCCTGCGTGTAATGGCAAAGGAAGCGTCATTACCAATCCATGTTCTGATTGTAAAGGCAAAGGCTTTAGCATGGTGGAGGATAAGGTCACGATTGATATTCCTGAGGGCATTGACAATAACAACCGCATTCGAGTTGCTGGCAAAGGCAATATAGATGAGCGAGGTGTACGAGGAGATTTGTACATTTTAGTGCACGTACAAGAGGATGAACATTTTGTACGCCATAACGATGACATCTATATCGAAGTACCTGTTTTCTTTACACAAGTTGCCCTTGGTGAAACCATAAAAATTCCAACCATTCGGGGGGAAGCGGAACTTGAAATTCCTTTGGGAGCCAAAGATAAACAACAGTTTATCTTCAAAAAAGAGGGCGTTAAAAATGTCCATACGCATCAACTCGGAAGTATGATTGCGCAAATTTCAATTCGTTATCCTAAAAAAATTACGAAAGAGCAAAGAGAGTTACTAGGAAAACTGCAAGAAGAGTTTGGTATTGAAAACAAACATAAAGATGAAAAATATGAGAGTGTCTTTGATAAAATCAAAAGCTGGTTTGACTAAATTTCTTGAGTATGAGGGCGAGACACTCTCATACTCTATCATTACCAACAAACGCCTCAAACATCTTTATATCCAAATTGATCCCCAAAAAGGGGTTATTGTTAAAACCCCTTACAACTCTTATGAACATGTGCATCATATTGTTAGCCAAAAAGCTGCATGGATTTTTACCAAAATCAAAGCAACACAAGAGCGCATCACATTACCAAAACTTTTTGAAGAAGAGGGGAAAATACTCTATTTGGGAGAGCGTATTTTTTTACATGTAAACCAAACACCTGAGGCTTTTTACAAAGAAAAGACTATCCCCTTAGTAATACGATTGGTGGAGGAGTGGAGTTTTATTATGGGTGTCAAACCCACAAAAATTGGGTTTCGAAAAGCAAAGAAGCGATGGGGAAGTTGCAGCCATATGAATGAGCTAAGCTTCAACTTAAGCCTTGCACAACTTCCTCTTGAGTGCATCAGCTACATTGTTATTCATGAACTCTCCCACATCACACACAAACACCACCAAAAAAGCTTTTGGAATTGCGTGAGTGAATTTATGCCTGAATATAAACGCTGTGAAAAAATCCTTAAAAATTACTCACCCTCACTCTCTTAAAATAACAAAATAGAAACTTTTTTATAATTTAATAATATCATTTATTTTTATTGGGTAATATACTCCGTTTTATTTAATAGATTTTATTCAATGAGGGGGTTCTATGAAGAGAAGTTTAGTGGTTGCATCGTTTTTGATGCTTAGTGTATCTGCTAGTTTTGCAGATAGTAATTCATGGTTTGTGGGCGGCGAATTTGGTGGTATGAATATGAAATACAAATTTGAAGGAACCGATGGTGTTGATACATTAAATTTAAGTGATACAATCAATGCAACATACGAATCTCTCAAAGTTGGTAAGTATTTTGAATATGGAAGAGTATACAGCTCTATTGTACGTCAAAATAAAAAAGATGACTTTTCCTCATGGAGTGCAGGTCTAGGTTATGATTACCTTTTTAGAAATAGTACTTCAGTCACACCATTCATTGGTATTAATGGGCTTTATACCAAGGGAAAAGACGAAACTAATTTTGCAAAGAGATATGATATAGACAATCCAAAAGGATTTAGTTATGGTGTAGAAGCTGGTTTAATTTATGCAGTAAGCACCAATATTGATCTTGAAATTGGAACCCGCTATATGGACAGTAGTAATGTAGATGATTCGAGAAAAGAGGGTGCCGCACATGGTAAATTTGAGGGGAAACAAACCTTACAATACTATTTTGGTGCGAACTATAAATTCTAAAGCTATCATTAGGATTGTCGTTCAAAATGACAGACAATCCTAATTGAATCTAAAAAAATAAAATTCTAAAACCAATAGCAACTAAAACAAATCCACCAAACACTTCAGCTTTACCCTCAAACCATGTTCCTGTAAATTTTCCCACATACACACCCACCATACTAATCACACCTGTCATTGCGCCAATGATAACACATGCGATAAAGGGATTAACATCTAAAAGAGTCAAACTAAAACCTGCTGCCATCGCATCAATGCTGGTTGCTATGGCAAGGGTTAGCATGAGTTTATTGGTAATTTTTGAAATTTCCTCTTCAATACTCTCATTAACCCCATCAAAAATCATTTTAGCCCCAATAAGTAATAACAAGCCAAACGCAATATAAGGTGCATACACACTTACAAAGCTAAGCAATCCATGCCCACCTAAATAACCAACTAAAGGCATAATAGCTTGAAAAACACCAAAGAAAAACCCTGCTTTCAACGCAAGGAAGAGGTATGTTTCTTGCTGTTTTGAACCTAATCCTATGGAAACGGCAAAGGCATCCATACTTAATGCAAATGCCAACAGCACAACTTCGATCACTTCAATTCTCCCCAATTTTCACCTATTGCAATGGAAACATTTAGTGGAACCTTAAGCACATAAATGCCTTCCATGATTTTTTTAGCCTCAAGCGCAAATGCTTGAACACGTTCTTTTTTTACTTCAAAAATCAACTCATCGTGAATTTGAAGTAACAACTTTGCCTCATCATTCACCAATGTCGCCATAATTTGATTCATTGCAAGTTTAATCAAATCCGCCGCACTACCCTGAAAGACAGTATTTACCGCTTCACGAAGATACCCAGCATACTGCATCGCATTGGCATGTTCAAAATCAAAAAAGCGCTTACGCCCTAATAATGTCTGAACAAATCCCTCTTCTTTTGCACTCTGTGCAATACGTCCTAAATACTCTTTAATCGTAGGAAACGTAGCAAAATAACCTTCAATATAACTTTTTGCTTCTTTGGTAGAAATACCTAAAGTCTCCGATAAACGCTTAGGTCCCATGCCATACAAAAGTCCAAAGTTAATGCTCTTAGCAACACTTCGTTTTGCAGCAGCCTCTGCTTCACCAAAAAGCTTCATCGCTGTTTCTTGATGGATATCTTTGCCCAAATTAAAAGCTTCCACCATGGCTTCATCCCCACTAAAATGCGCCAACAAACGTAACTCAATTTGTGAGTAATCAATCCCAATGAGTTGGTACCCCTCTTTAGCGACAAAACCACCTCTGACCTCTCGTCCTAAAGCGGTTTTTACAGGAATATTTTGCAAATTTGGATCTTTAGAAGAGAGTCTTCCTGTGGCAGTTCCTGTTTGCATAAACGAGGTATGCACACGACTTTTTGGTGATTCTTTAGAGAGTTTTAAAAGTGGTTCGATGTAGGTTGAACGCAATTTATAAAGCTCTCGATACTCCAAAATCTTTGTGATAGAAGGATGTTTGTCTAAAAGTTCATTCAAGACATTTTCATCGGTACTGTATCCTGTTTTTGTCTTCTTAACAGGAGGTAAGCCTAATTGTTCAAATAAAACAGCACCCAATTGTTGGGTGGAATTAAGATTAAATGTCGCATGGCATAAAGCGAAAATTTCTGTTTTTAACGTTTCGATAGCGCCATCAGTACGTTTTAAAAGTGCATCAAAATATGCACCATCCACTTGAATACCCTCTTTTTCCATTTTCATTAAGGTTTTAATAAAAGGAAATTCTACCTCTTTTGCCAGTTCCAACAAATGAGGCTCTAACATTTCATGCAATTTATGAAAAAGCTTTAGTGTCATCCACGCATCTTCGCTGGCGTATTCACACGCTTTATCCAAAGAGACGCTACTAAAATTTTCCCCTTTGGCAACCACCTCTTTAAACTTGACCATAGAGTGATTGAAAAAGCGAAGCGCAAGGGTATCAAGCCCAACACTACTCTCAGGGTTTAATAGCCATGCTAGAAGCATAGTATCGGCATAAATCACAACATCACTGATCCCAAAATTATGCTCAATAACGGCTAAATCAAACTTAAGATTTTGCCCAACAATTTTATGAGCAAAAAGCATTTCAAGCGCTTTTTTAGCATCCGCTAAACAAATTTGATCTCCTACTCCCAAATAAGAGTGTCCTATTGGCACATAATACGCTTCATGCTCATTCACGGCAAAAGAGAAACCTACTATTTTTGCACGATACGCATCTAAAGCATTTGTTTCCGTATCAAACGCAACAATACTCCCCTTTTCTAATCCTTCAATGACATGAAACAACATCCGTGTATCATCCAATAAAATGGCTTTAAACTGCGTAGAATTTTCCTCTTTTGGCTTTACATGTAAAGCACCATTCTTAACACGGGCAAGCATGTGACGTAGTTCATACTTTTCTAATTCATCGGCGATATTTGACAAAGGATTGTCGCACGGAAAATAAAACGATTCAAATTTATCAGCAATATTTAACGAATCATCCAAACGCACTAATTTCTTACTTAAAAAGGCTTTTTCCTTGCCCTCTTCCAACATGCTTTTAACACGAGGATTGCCCACTTTTTCAATATTTTCATAGACATTTTCGACAGTTTCAAAATCATCTAAAAGCTTTTTTGCCCCTTTAGGACCGATCCCTTTTACACCTGGAATATTATCGGCGGTATCTCCAACCAAAGAGAGGTATTCATTAATCTTATTGGGATAAACACCAAATTTCTCAAAGCACTTTTCACTGTCAATCTCTAATTTTTTCATAGGGTCATAAATGACCACACGCCCATCATCAATGAGCTGATACAAATCTTTATCATGGGTAACAATACGTACTTTAATATCGTGACTTTTGGCAAACTTAACTGCCGAGGCGATAACATCGTCCGCTTCATAGCCCTCTTCTTTGTAACACTTAAATCCCATCTTTTCAATCCATGAAATTGCCACAGGAAGTTGTTTTTTTAAATCTTCAGGTGCTTCAGGGCGATTTGCTTTGTATGTGGGATCAATCTCATGGCGAAAATTTTTGCCTTTGCTATCCAGCGCAAACAGTATATAATCTGTATCATGCTCATTTTTAATCGCATAGACAAAATTAGCAAATCCTGTTAAAAGCCCTGTTGGAAAACCCTCAGAATTTCGAAGTTGTGGAAGTGCATAATAATTTCTAAAGAAGAAGCCGAAAGTATCAATAATAGTCAATGTTTTCACAAAATGCCTTTTACATGTAAAGAATTTGAGTATCGCACACAAAGCTTATTTGCACGATACGAAAGCACCAAAGGTGTGTGAATGTAGCCGTTTATACGCAGTTGTTAAATCTCTTAAAAACCCTGCAAGAATACTAATAAGACTCTTTTAACTTTGCGACAGCCTCTAAAAAAGAGTCTGTGTCTAATTGCTCTTTTTCAATTAAACCTAAAGCCAAATTTAAACTACGTTCAGAAAGTGGTGCATTAATAGGAAGAGCCGTTTTTACAATTTTCAGGGCAACTGCATAAGGGCGAATCTCATCGCAAGCATCATGCCACGATTCAGAATGGGCAATAGCATCCACCATACGTTCATCAAACTTCCAATGTTTAAAGATAAGCGCAGCAACGTCACTGCTATTCATACCCACAAACATTTTTTCAACGTCAGCAACATTAATACAATTTTCAATCTCTGAACGAAACTGATACGTCTCATCGTTTTTCACAACCTCATCAGCGATTAAAATCTTGCCTGTTTCTTGGAGTAATGAAGCTAAAAAAAGCATATCAAGTTTTTTAGGATCAACTTTGGTGTACCAGCGCATCATCAACGCACTTTGCATCCCTGAGATAAGCGCAAACTCTTCTGGGCTAATTCCATAAGGCGCCATATCGACTTGCAACAATTTTTTAATGGACATATCCGTCACCAAAGAGCGCGTCGTTGACATTCCAAAAAGACTCACGGCTTGAACAACATTTCTAATTTCTCTGCGAAAACCATACAAAGGAGAATTTGCAACTTTTAAAAGATTAGCAACAAGCATTGGATCTTGCTCAATGACTCGGGCCAAATCACCCACACTGCTTTCAGGATTATGAAAAATCTCATTCATCTGATGAAAACTTTTTGGTAATGGGGGCAAAGCCTTAATACGCTCAGCAATCGCTTCTATCATAGAATCTCTCTTTTATTAATTTAAAGAGATTATAACGAGGTTTTATTAAAAAGCTAATAGAGTTCTTGCCGTTTTGCAAGAACTCTGATAAAAAATTGGATTAGCTCTAAAGATGATTTACGAAGGAATTCCATCCTCAACGCTTTCTGGATAATTTAGGGCATGTTTAAATTTTTTCATATCAATCTGTTTATCCCATGCCGCAACCACCACACACGCAACCGCATTTCCGCACAAGTTACCCACAGCACGCATTTCACTCATGAATTTATCCACACCTAAAAGCACAGAAACGGTTGCCACAGGAATGGACCCACCCATAGCCGACAAGGTACCTGCTAGAACAATAAAGCCTGAACCTGTCACACCAACTGCACCTTTTGAAGTCACCATAAGAATCAGAATAATGCTCAACTCTTCTGCTAAGGTGAGTGGAATATTAAACGCTTGCGAGATAAAAATAATCGAAAGTGAGAGGTAAATGTTTGTACAATCCAGATTAAACGAATACCCTGTTGGAATCACCAGTCCTGTTGTACCACGACTCACACCTGCAGCTTCTAAACGTCGCATAAGAGGGGCGAGTGCTGACTCACTTGAAGAGGTTGCAAAAACAATGAGAACTTCTTTTGAGATAAAACGCATAAATTTAAAAATATTAATTTTAAAAATCGCCATAATGATGCCCAAAACACCAAAAATAAAAGCAAGAACTGAGACAAACATAGCACCCAGTAAACTAGCCATGTTAATTAGCGAAGCCACACCAAATTTACCAATGAGAAATGCCATTGCACTAAAGCTAGCAATGGGGCTTAACCACATTAAAATCGTTAAAATTTTAAAGAAAAAGTTTTGTGTTTGCTCAAGCGGACGTAAAATCGCCTCTTTGTATTTTCCACCAAACGCAGAAATCAAAATAGCCAATGTGAGTGCCATCACCAAGACTTGCAAAGTGTTGCCATTAATAAATGGCGTGATGGGGTCATGCGGAATCGCGCTTTTTAAAATTGACCACGCCGAACCCACTTCTTGCGTATTTTGCGTAAACTTTGAAACACTCTCAGGATCAAGCGAATCTGCTGAGAGATTCATGCCATTGCCAGCACCTAACACATTTCCAAAAAGAACACCAATGGCTAAGGCAAACGTACTTACCACTTCAAAATAGATAAATGCCTTAAACCCAATCGTTCCAACTTCTTTTAAACTCTCAAGTCCCACAATACCTGAGATAATCGTTAAGAAAATAATCGGGCCTACCAGCCATTTTAAAATTTGAATAAACCAATCAATTCCAGGTTTTGTCTGCACACCCAATTCTGGACTAACACTCCCTAAGAGGATACCTGCAATAATGGCAACCACAACCCAAAACGCCAAACTTTTAATGGTATAGCTCTTCCAATCTCTTTTTTTTCTATGCCCCAAGCCAAATCCTTTTTATCTGATTAAGCGAGGATTATAATGAAAAGTTATGTCTAACTTATGTTTTCTTACATGTAGAGCTATTTATAGGTTTGCTTAAGAAAACAATTGTTACCAAAAGAAACAAAACAGATTATTTTTTCTCACTCTCCAATTCTAAGGCTAAAAATTTCCCTGTATAACTGCCTGACTTTCCAGCACCAGAAGCCACTTCTAATGGCGTTCCCATCGCTATTATGAGACCGCCATAGCTTCCACCCTCAGGTCCCATATCAATCAAATAATCAGCGTTTTTTATCACATCCATATTATGCTCAATGACTAAAACACTGTTACCCATATCTGTGAGATGATGTAACACTTTGACCAATCTATCTACATCAGCGAAGTGTAAACCTGTGGTTGGCTCATCCAAAACATAGAGTGTATTACCCGTATCTTTTTTACTAAGCTCCTTAGCCAACTTAATACGCTGTGCCTCACCGCCACTTAGTGTCACCGCATTTTGCCCCAGTGTAATGTAGCCCAATCCAACATCCATTAAGGTTTGCACTTTTTGATGAATTTTAGGAATGGCTTTGAAAAACTCAAACGCCTCGTCCACACTCATACTCAAAACATCTGAAATGGATTTGCCTTTGTATTTAATCTCCAGCGTTTGTGCGTTGTAACGGTGTCCTTTGCAGCTATCGCATTTGACCATAATGTCAGGCAAGAAGTGCATCTCTATTTTTATTTCGCCATCGCCTTGACACTTCTCACAGCGTCCACCCTTCACGTTAAATGAAAAGCGTCCAACACTGTATCCACGTATTTGCGCCTCTTTGGTTTTCGCAAACAGTGCTCGAATCTCATCCATCACACCTGTATACGTCGCAGGATTGGAGCGGGGGGTTCTTCCAATAGGACTTTGATCAAGATAAATAACTTTATCGAGTTGCTCAAGCCCGATGCACTCCACACCTGCTACTTTGTTCACCTTTTTAGCACGGTTGAGATACTCTTTTGCCACAGGAAGTAAGGTTTGCAAAATCAGCGAACTCTTTCCGCTGCCACTCACACCCGTAATGGCTACTAAATTGCCTAAGGGGATTTTAACATCGAGGTTTTGAATGTTGTTAATCGTAACGTTATTGAGCTCAATCCAGCGCTCTTGCGCTCTATTTTCTCGGTAATTAATAATTTTTGTACCATTCAGATACTGTGCCGTTAAGGTATTGCTTTTTAAAAGCTCCTCTTTGTTTCCTTTAAAAACAATCTCCCCTCCAAACTTCCCAGCCCCAGGTCCAATATCCACAATAAAATCAGCGCTTTGTATCGTCTCTTTGTCGTGCTCTACCACAATGACCGAATTGCCTTTCTTTTGTAAATTTCGTAAGGTGCGAATGAGTTTGAGCGTATCTCTCTCATGCAACCCAATGCTAGGCTCATCCAAAACATACATGACACCCGTAAGCCCACTGCCAATTTGTGACGCAATACGAATACGTTGCGCCTCACCCCCACTGATAGTCCTCGCATCTCTGCCTAGACTAATATAGCCAAGCCCCACATCAAATAAAAAGAAAAGGCGTTCTCGTATCTCTTTTAAAATAGGCTCTGAAATCATCCTATGTTGGGCTTTCATATAGGCAAAATTCTCATCGTTTTTGAAAAATTCCAAACATTTATCAATAGGCATCTCTAAGATATCTGCGATATTTCTCCCCGCCACCTTAACGGCTAAACTCTCCGCTTTCAAACGGTATCCGCCACAGGTATCGCACACCTTTTCGCTCATGTACTCGCCCAGCTCTTTTTCATCTTTGAGCATGTCATACGCGATTTTAATGACCCCTTCCCATTTACGAGTCAGTTTATGTTTTTTCCAAAAAAACGTCGCTTCTTCTACGCCACCATGTAAAATGGAGCGCTGTTGATGCTCTTCAAGTTCTTCGTAGGGAATGCGTGTATTAATGCCAGCCGCCTCACAGTAGGCTTCTAAAAATTTGGCGTAAAAGCTTTTGTTAAAGCCGTAAAAAATCTTGATAGCACCCTCTTGAATGCTCACATGTTCATTAATGATTTTCTTTAAATCAAGCGTATAGCGAATGCCCAAACCATCGCAGGTTGGACACGCTCCTTTGGGGGAGTTAAAGGAAAAGGAGAGCGGCTCTAAAGGTTCAAAACTAATCTTACAATCAAAACACGCCAAATGTTCACTGTAATGAATGTGCGATGTTGGAAGCCCTACTTCTTCAGCGTTGGCAATATCAAGCTCCACCTCACCATAACTCTCCAAAAGCGCTTTTTCAATATCTGTCGCAATACGCTCTTTGTTCTCCTCACGAATCACCACACGGTCAATAATGACTTTAATGGTATGCTTTTTCGTTTTTGAAAGCTCGATCTCCTCATCCAAGCGTACCATCACGCCATCAATTTGCGCTCTGACATATCCTTTATGACGTAAAGCTTCTATCATATCAGCAAAACTGCCCTTCTTCTCACGCACCAAAGGCGCTAAAATGGAGAGTTTCGTCTCAAGGGGAAGTTTTAAAACCTGCTCGATAATATCTGCCACAGACATCTGTGAAATCTCTTTACCACACAAATGACAATGCTGTTTGCCAACTCTAGCGAACAATAAACGCATATAATCATAAATTTCTGTAATCGTCCCCACAGTCGAGCGAGGATTTTTACTGGTTGTCTTCTGGTCTATCGCAATGGCAGGTGTGAGCCCTTCAATTTTTTCCACATCGGGCTTACCCACTCTGTCTAAAAACTGCCTTGCGTACGAGGAAAGCGACTCAATGTAACGGCGCTGTCCCTCCGCATAGAGGGTATCGAAGGCTAAAGTACTTTTACCGCTTCCACTAAGCCCTGTAAAAACAACCAGTTTATTTTTGGGAATTTCAAGGTTAATATTTTTAAGATTGTTCTCTTTTGCACCGTAAATTTTTATCATAGAATGTTCATCTCACTTAAAATTTTATTGAGGGTTAAAACCAACATAACGACGTATAAGATCAAAAGGGCTCTTTTTTGTACCTTCTTTTCAATACGATGGGATAATTTCACCCCAAAATAGACACCAATGAGTGAGCCAATACCCACGGCTACACCTACATTATAATCCACATGCCCGTGCGTAGCAAGGCTAATAAAGCCAGAAATAGAGCCAAAAATAATAAAAAAGAGTGTGGTTCCCACAGCTTTTTTAATATCCCAATTTAAAAAACCAACCAACACAGGTGTTAAAAAGACAGCGCCTCCTGTTCCTGTACTAATCGCAATTGCACCAATCACAAAACCAACACCAAACAGCACGATTTTGGACTCATTAGGTTCACACTTAGGCATAAGCGGTGCGGTAAAAAATTTGTAAATAGAAAGTACTAACACAGAAGCAAAGAGGATTAACAACGATAAGGAGGATAAAGTATCGACAATAACACCACTAAGAGCCGCACCAAAAAGAGCGCCAAAACCTAAAAAAATACCACTGTTGAGTTGTAACACGCCTGCTTTATAGTTATGGTAAGAGCCAAACATGGAGCTAAAAATCATCTGCATGACAGAGATACCAATTGCCATTTTAATGTCATAACCAAAATAAATCAGAGTAGGAACTAAGATGGTACCGCCACCAATGCCAAAAAAGCCTGAGGAAAACCCCACCAAAAGACCAAAAAAAGCCAGTATTGTTAACATCATTTTCACTTTACTTTAAGATGTCTGATTCTACTTCAAGCGCTCTTAATAAATGGTTATCTTTACATGTAAAGGCTTTTTACATGTAAAGATTTAAAGTTTATTTGCGAGAGAGTTTATAACCGATGGCAAGGACTCCCAACCAAATTGGAATGAGATAAACTGAGGTACTAATGCCTTCAATAAAAAGCATAATGCCCAAAATCATCACAAAAAACGCCAAACACAAAATGTTGCCAAAAGGAAACCAAAAGGCTTTAAATTTTGGTTCAATATGCTTTTTCATCATAGCGTAGCGAAATTTAAGGTGCGCAAAACTAATCATAAACCAATTCACCACCAACGCAGAAACCACAAGCGCCATTAAAAATTTAAAGGCATCCTCTGGCATAAAATAGTTGAGCACGACACACGTTCCTGTAATGAGTGCAGAGAAAAGTACCGCATTGACAGGCACACCTTTGGAGTTTAGTTTCATCAACTTTTTAGGAGCATTGCCTTGCATCGCTAAACCAAAAAGCATACGAGAGTTGGAGTAAACTCCGCTGTTATACACCGAAAGCGCTGCGGTTAAGACAATGGCATTCAGTATATGCGCAATAATATTTTGGTCAATCACTTGAAAAACCATCACAAAAGGGGTGACATCTTTGGTCATATTCATCCATGGCATTAAGGAGAGTAAAATCGCCAATGCTCCAATGTAAAAAATCAAAATACGGTAAATCACTTGATTGGTCGCCATGGGAATGGTATGACTGGGATCATCCGTCTCAGCAGCAGCAATTCCAATCAATTCTAAGCCACCAAATGAGAACATAATAAACACCATCGCCATTAAAAAGCCTTGAAGCCCGTGTGGGAAAAAACCACCCTCAAGCGCCCAAAGATTACTCAGTTTTGCACTCTCTCCACCATTACCACTTATGAGTAAATAACTTCCAAAAGCAATCATTGCAATAATCGCCACCACTTTAATAATAGAGAACCAAAACTCAAACTCTCCGTAAATGCGTACATTCACCAAATTAATAAGGTTTACCAGCACAAAGAAAAATGCCGCTGAAACCCACACAGGAATCTGTGGCAACCAAAAATGGACAAAGGTACCAATGGCGGTGAGTTCTGCCATGCCCACTAAAACATACAAAATCCAGTAGTTCCAGCCTGAAGCAAACCCCGCAAAGGGGTGCCAGTATTTGTTCGCAAAGTGACTAAATGAGCCAGCAACAGGTTCTTCAACAACCATTTCACCCAGTTGTCTCATAATCATAAACGCAATAAATCCACCCAGAGCATACCCTAAAAGTACCGCAGGACCTGTTAGTTGAACGGTGGTTGAAACCCCTAAAAAAAGACCTGTTCCAATCGCTCCACCTAAGGCAATAAGCTGTACATGCCTATTTTGCAAGCCTCTTGAAAGCTTATGTTTGTGCATAAAATTCCTTCACGCTAAAAATTAAAAGCATCATTGTATCTTTTTTCAAAAAAATCTTTACATGTAAAACATTTTGTAATCTACAATTTAAAGAAATTGACTTATAATGTCCAAACGTATCTTAACGAAAGGGAAAGCATGAAAGAAGCTGTCATTGAAGCGACACACCATTTTTGTGAAACGATTTTGTGTGAAATTCCTCAAAAAATTGAAGAGTTAGGGGAGTATTTTTATGGCTCAGCCATTGCTTTGCTTGAAAATGGAAGTGAACACATGTGGTATCTCTTTTTTGAAAAAAAGGTCTTAGATGAAATTGCCTTTAACCTGCTTTTTGAAGAGAACCTGAGTGAAAATGATTTGGATGATTTACTCAAAGAAATTGCCAATCAAATTATCGGTTCTGCTAAAGTACTTTTAGAGGAGAAATACCCTGAAAACAACTACCATTTATGTGTGCCTGAATTTATGGGAAATGTGTGTGCCCCCTTTCCAATTCAACTAAGCGATAAGCACCATTTTCAGGTTAAGAACAGTACCTTTGTCATTGCACGTTAATCTTTACATGTAAAGAAGTGAAACGTCTTTTTAACAAATATCTATTTTTTAAAAGCCAACTTTTTTTCTTAAGTCACTTCTTTG
Source organism: Campylobacterales bacterium (assembly GCA_016930915.1). GTDB lineage: Bacteria > Campylobacterota > Campylobacteria > Campylobacterales > Sulfurospirillaceae > Sulfurospirillum. Next base: position 55,732 of record JAFGFU010000001.1, on the reverse strand, counting down.
TCTGCTTTTGTATAATCAACTTTTAAACTGTTTACCATTGTCTGTGGGGGTGCTGTAAAAGGCTGAGATAATACCCTAAGAGACCGTTAATGCGGTTTCATGAACCTGATCTGGATAATGCCAGCGTAGGAAATAAGGAGATACATATATGTCTAAAGTCCTCGATAATTTAGAAAAAATAGATTCATCTTACATTCAAAACTTCCCAAGCTCTCGTAAAATTTACATTCAAGGCTCACGAGAAGACATCCAAGTTCCCATGCGTGAAATCACATTGACGCCCACAGCAAAAGGTGATGGCACATTTGAGGAAAACCCACCGCTTCACGTCTACGACACTTCAGGTGTTTACACCGACCCAACTGTGACCATCGACTTACACCAAGGATTAAAACCTATCCGTGCGAAATGGATAGAGGAGCGAGGTGACACGGAGCAATTAGCCGATTTTAGTTCAGTTTACTTTCACAAACGATTTGAAGATGAAGAACTCAAAACCCTTCGCTTTCCCAACCTTAAAAAACCACGCCGTGCCAAAGCGGACAAGAATATCACCCAAATGCACTACGCCAGAGCGGGCATCATCACACCTGAGATGGAGTATGTCGCCATTCGTGAGAACTGTAACCTAGAAGTAGCACGCAAAAACAAACTCTTAGGCACGCAACACAAGGGTGAGCATTTTGGAGCCAATCTACCTGAAGTTTACACCCCTGAATTTGTCCGCCAAGAAATCGCCGCAGGACGAGCTGTACTACCTTTAAATGTCAATCACCCAGAAGCCGAACCGATGATCATCGGACGTAACTTCATGGTCAAAATCAACGCCAACATTGGCAACTCCGCCACCACCTCATCCATCGAAGAAGAGGTCGAGAAGATGCTTTGGTCAACCCGTTGGGGCGGCGATACGGTCATGGACTTGTCCACAGGTAAAAACATCCATGAAACCAGAGAGTGGATACTTCGCAACTCCGCTGTACCCATCGGTACGGTGCCCATTTACCAAGCGTTAGAGAAAGTCAACGGCATCGCTGAAGATTTGACGTGGGAAGTGTACCGTGACACCCTCATCGAACAAGCCGAACAAGGGGTGGACTACTTCACGATTCACGCAGGGGTGCGCCTCTCATACGTTCCCATGACCGCAAAACGCCTCACAGGCATCGTCTCACGTGGTGGGAGCATCATGGCAAAATGGTGTTTGCACCATCATAAAGAAAACTTCCTTTACACTCATTTTGAGGACATCTGCGAGATTATGAAAGCTTACGACGTCGCCTTTTCCTTGGGAGATGGCTTACGCCCAGGCTCCCTCTACGATGCCAACGATGAAGCGCAATTTGCCGAATTAGAAACGCTAGGAGAACTCACCAAAATCGCATGGAAACACGACGTACAAGTGATGATAGAAGGCCCTGGACACGTGCCAATGCAAATGATAAAAGAGAACATGACCAAAGAATTAGAGGACTGCTTTGAAGCCCCATTCTACACCTTAGGACCGCTCGTCACCGATGTTGCTCCAGGGTATGATCACATCACTTCCGCCATCGGCGCAGCGCAAATCGGCTGGTACGGCACAGCGATGCTCTGCTATGTCACCCCAAAAGAGCACTTAGGCTTACCCAACCGTGAAGATGTCAAAGAAGGCATCATCGCCTACAAAATAGCCGCCCACGCCGCAGACCTCGCCAAAGGTTTCCCCGGAGCGCAAATAAGAGACAATGCCATGAGCAAAGCCCGTTTTGAATTTCGCTGGTACGACCAGTTCAACATCGGCTTCGACCCAGACCGTGCCCGTGAATACCACGACAAAACACTTCCAGTAGAGAGTGCCAAAGTAGCACACTTCTGCTCCATGTGTGGCCCAAAATTTTGTTCAATGAAAATCTCGCAAGATGTCAGAGACTATGCTGAGAAAATAGGTACCGAAGATGTAAATATCGCCTTAGAAAAAGGGATGGAAGAACAAGCTAAACACTTTAAAGAGAGTGGCGGACAGATTTACATGTAAAGAAGATAGCCCTTGAAAAAGGGCTATCTTCTTCTATTTCTGCTTTACAATACGACTAAAATAATTTTACATGTAAAGAATTTTAAAAGAGAAAAATAGCCTTTATTAAGTGAAGTAACAAACTAAAAGTTTAACCCTCCTTTTACTCTTTTACTTTTCTTAATTTTAGCTTTGCAATCATTTCATGAGCCTTATCATCAGTTTCTATGCGAAATTTTAAATCATCAATAAGTTGTTTCAATTTCTGGGCAGATATGTCAAAGATCACACATTCCTTTATTATATATCTATTGACGCTAAAGTAAATTTTGAAAAGCTCTTTGCCTGTATGATCTTTTATAGTACCAAAATCATATTGAGGGTAGTATCCCATAGCATAAAATGGTACATCGAAATAAATATCTCTAATATTTAATAGATTTTTTTGATTGATGCGAATAGTATCTTGAAAAATTTCTATTTCATAACATTTTTCAATAGAATCTATTATGTTATCATACAACTTAGTTAAATAAAAAAAATAAGAAATAGCAACCAAAAAGATTAATAGTGCATTGACTAAATAAGGTTGTCCTCCATATATTAATCCGCCAATGGCTATAGTCGTCCAAAAAAGTATTTCAGTTAGTAAAAAATTGAATTTATTAAAATTATTTTGTTTTTTTAACGTCAATATAGGCTTCACAAATCTAACCTTATGTCAAAACTAGTTGAATAAGAAATTATATTTCATATGCCCATTATAGCATATTTAGATTTTCAATTTTTCATTGAAAATAGGGGTCTGAGCTAAACTTTTATTACTTCCCTATTCACTTTTACATGTAAAGCCAAAACCCTCACACTTCCAGCTTAATATCACCCTTCACATAGTTATGCACCAACGCTTGAATGAGGTTTTGGTATCCGATGCCTAGCTCTTTGGATTTTGCTTTGAGGATAGCTAGGTCACTAACGGAAAAGCGAATGGTGGTTTGTCTTTTTTCATTCAGTGATTTTGTATATTTGGCATGGTTTTGGTAAGCACTTAGCTCGTTCTTGTCCAGTGATTTTTCACTCCATTCGCCTGCTTCTATTTCACTTAAAAGCTCTAATTCTTCAGCATCTAGGACTATTTTTTTTGTTTTCACTGTTTTTTCCCTCCAAACATTTTGACCAATTTTCGACTAGGAATTATGGTCTTTAAAAATATCTCACTTTCATTTTCCACGAAAGGCACGTACCAAATGTAGCCTTTCATCTCAACCACAAAAATCTCTTGATGCGGGTATTTTTCATGGTTGGGGTGCATCAGTCGATTTAAAATACTCCCTTGTTCAATTAACTCAAGCACCTCTTCAAAACTCACACCTCGTTGAAGTTGCAAGAGTTGATTTTTTGCTTCATCCCAACGAATCACTTTATCCACAGTTTTTCCTTATCGTTGATGAAATATTTTAGTATTTTGTAGATGCTTTGTCAATACACTATTTGCTTACCCCATGATGTGGATTTACTTCACTCCGAGCAATCAATTCATCCATATGTTCTCCACCGATAAAATAGGCTTTCCCAAATCCAAACGTCGCTTCACCGTAATTCACTTTGAACTCGTACAGATTAAAGTCCAACATTTTTTTCAGTGTACCAACCATTTTGGCATCAAATTTTTCAGCAAACAAGTCCAGCACCACTTCAAAGCGTTCACTGCCTCGCTCAATTTTTTGGCTATCGCATTGCAATGACACACGCTTTCTGGCAAATACATTCTCCGTTTTACTCTCATCTTCCACAAAAAAAAGTGAGGCTTTGGGGTTTCTTTGAATGTTTTTGGCGTGGGTTGCGATGTCAGAAATGTAGACATAAAAACGGTTGTTATCGTAAATGTAAGGTGCATACGAACTAAAAGGATGATTCTTTTTATCCAATGTACTAATAATGGCAGTTTGAACAGTGGCGATAAACTCTTTCATGACTTCTCTTTTTGTTTTGAGTCTAGCGTGAAGGCATTAAAAAGCTTCTCCCAAATTTTTATTAACACCATAAACTAAGATTTACATTAGAACACAGATAGATCAAATTGGGCTTTTAAGATATGGCTCTACTCTTTTTTACATGTAAAACTACATATTTTCATTAGAGTTCTTGCAGAACTCTTGACACGCCTTTAAAGCAAAGCTCTAAAGGCTACATTAATACTGGGTAATCTTTGGCAGAAAGCTCACGCACCCTTAATGCTTTTCCTTCTTACAAAATGAGTTTTGCAAGAAGTCTATTACTTAATCTTTCTATAATTTGTTTCTTAATATGTAACATTAATATAAAAATTTCTAATTATTTTCTTAATTTCAAATTAAATTAACACATATTTAACACGTCTGTTTAATAATATCCGTGAATTGAAAAAATTTAACTAAAGGAGAGTTCATGGATATAATAGGACAATTTCCATTGTTTTATTTTCCTGAGTATGGAAGTGCTTGGATGATGGGTATTACGGGCACGATACACATCTTATTTTCACATACTTCTGTTGGGGCGGCGATGTTGTTTGCCTTTTTGTCACACAAAGCCTATAAAGAAAACAGGAGTGATTACTACCCGTACATGAAAAAGTACGGCATGTTCTTGCTGATATTTTCCTATGTCTTAGGATCCATTACAGGACCTGGTATTTGGTACACGGCAACGGCGGCTAGTCCTAGGGGCATTAGTGCACTCATTCACAACTTTGTGTGGGTCTGGGCAACGGAATGGGTCTTTTTTATTTATGAAGTCATTGGTGTTTTTGTACTGGTTTACTTCATGAACAAAATAGATAAAAAAACACATTTACAACTTACCTACACCTTTGCTCTTGCTTCGGTGGGAACCTTAGCACTTATTATTGGTATCATCAGCTTTATGATGTGGCCAGGCACACAGGCGTACTATGCCACAGGTAGTGCAAGTGATGCTTTTTTTGGTATCAACACTTTCCCACATATGTTCCTACGTGTTGGCTTTATGATTATGATGTCAGGCGTTATTGGTTTGGTCATCTCTAGCGCTATGCGCAAAGAGAACGAAGAACTCTCCAATGAACTCAGCCGAAAAATGGGTTATGTGAGTATTTTTGGTGGGTTTATTACCCTCTTCTTCTTTGTATGGTATATGGGAACATTGCCTGACAATGCCCATGCGGTTTTTGCCTTTTCAAAAGAGACAATTATCCAAAATAGAATTATCCTGACACTTGTTTTTATGAGCTATTTTGCCATTGCTATCATCAAACCAAAACTGATTCATCCAGCTTTAGCAAGCACGATGATCGCTGTCATTCTCATTTCTGGTTTGTGGTCAGGAGAGAAACTAAGAGAGTCTATGAGAAAACCTTATGTTGCAGGTCAATACATCTACTCTAACCAAATTATCAGTCGTGATGTTCCTGGCAAAAATATTAAAAGTGAGTTGCCTATTATTGCAGAGAAAGGGCTTTTACAAGTCAATCCTTTTGTACCGAAAAATCTTAAAACAATCACAGAAGAGAACAAACTTGAAGCAGGTGCACTTCTCTCTAAAATGGCATGTTCAAACTGCCACTCACTAGAAACAACAGGGGTTTATAGACCATTAAAAGACAAACTCACGGGAATGGATAAGGATGGAATTAAAGCCATTTTATATGCTATGGGCGATGGCGCATTTTCCTATATGCCAACCTTAAAATTACCCGAACACGAATACGATGCCATGGCAGAATACCTTGCATCGCTTAAATACTAAGGAGAAACTATGGACGCATCTGTATTATTAGCACTAAGAGACCCTGCTGGGGTTCCTTTTTACCCCATTGTTTTTCAAATACTCTATGTCTTAACATGGGCATTGCACATCGCTTTTGTGCTTCTGTCTTTAGGCTCACTGGGCTTATCACTTTATGGTTCTGCCAAAGGAGGAAGCGATAAACATTGGAGTATTTTAACACCACACCTCATTCAAACAGGCAAAATCAGCGTTTCGATTTTGATTGTTTTAGGCGTTGCACCACTTTTGTTTACGCAAGTCATTTATGACCCAAATTGGTACGTGACCAATACGCTCTCTGGTATGTGGGTTTTCATTTTTATTTATTCTTTAATTGTGGGTTATTGTATGTATTATTGGTACTACTACGCCAATAAAGCTCAAAAATCAAGCAGTACCTTCATTGGCTTTATCTCTTTTGGCATCTTAGTTTTTGCGGGCATTTTAATGCACAATTTTACCGTAACGTCACTTATGCCTAACGAGTGGATGAATATGTATGCTCCAAATGGTGTGGTCGATACCAGTGGTTGGACGTTTAATGTTGATATCATTCGTTTAGCATTTATGGTAAGTTTGAGCATTCCTGTGGTGGGTATTTTTCTACAAAATTACAGCCGTTTTTTATCTACACGTAAAGATTTTGAAGCATCCTTTATTGAGTACAGTGCTAAACTAGGAACAACTCTTTCTGTCATTGGACTACTGATTAGTGCCGTACTTTTTGTACTATGGATGTTCCAAGTTGGCTATCTCTTTCATCCCGTATCGCTTGCCACGGTTGTGGGTGTTTTAGTACTTTTAGTCATGGCAAAAACCAATCGCAATAGCTACTACACAACCTTGGTTTTAGTCATCGTTGCCCTTTTGATTTCAACCATAAGAGAGCTGATTCGTTTCGATCTTATGATAGATTTAGGCTATAACATTTATGATTATCCTGTCAATCTTGAAATTCCAACGATTGTTATGTTCCTCTCAACGTTCCTTATTATGGGCTTTGTCGGCGTGGCATATTTACTTACTATGGCATGGAAAGTAGGTAAAAACGAAGGTGTTTTTGATGGTTCCAAAGATGTGATGGTGAGTAGATTAGGACAATCCACACTTTATATTATGATAGCGTGGATGGCAATTTATTTTGCATGGGGAATTGGTATCTTATTTAACAATATTCTCTAAAAAAAAGATGTACCAATGCATTCGTGCGTGGTACATCACCCTTCTTTTTTCTCTTTACATGTAAAACCAAACATCCCTTTCAAGATGCCTGTGCTAGGATTCTGCCTACAGAATAATGAAGGATGATGAATGAAACTAATCTCGTGGAATGTCAATGGCATTCGTGCAGTTGCAAATAAAAATGGTTTTTCATGGGTCGATGAGATAAAACCTGATGTTTTGTGTTTGCAAGAAATCAAAGCAGAAGCACCTCAGATCCCTGAACCTCTTTTCACACACCCTTTTACATGTAAACATATCAACTCTGCAAGCAAAAAAGGCTACTCTGGCACCATGAGCTTTTCCACACAAACCTTTGATACAACAGATACCGCATGGCATATCGACCATACCAAAGAGGGGCGCATTTTGGAGCATCATTTTGGAGATGTTGCCCTGTTTAATGTCTATTTTCCCAACGGCCAGCAAAGTGAAGAACGCCTTAGTCATAAAATGAAATTTTACAGTGATTTTTTAGCACATACCGAAACGTTGCGTCAAAAAGGAAAAGGGATTATTATTTGCGGTGATGTCAATACCGCACACCGTGAAATCGACCTTGCAAACCCAAAAGCCAATGAAAACACTTCAGGCTTTCTACCCATTGAGCGTGCATGGATGGACACCCTTTTAGAGAAGGGCTATCTTGATACCTTTAGAGAAGTGCACGGTGATGTGAAAGATGCCTACTCGTGGTGGTCCTATCGCTCAGGGGCTAGAGAGCGAAATGTGGGATGGAGAATTGACTACTTTTTTATCTCCAATGAGCTTAAAAGCAAACTCAATGATGCTTTTATTTTAAATGAGATTCATGGTTCGGATCATTGTCCTGTGGGGATTGAGATAGCGTTGTAATCTTTACATGTAAAAAGGGGTTAATAAACAATTTAAACAAAATAAACTATAATAAACCTCATTTAGCGAGGCTTGGAAGAGTTTTTGCTTTATTTAATCAACATATTTCAAAGGAAAACCATTGGACGCAGCTGATCAAGAGTATGTTGAACGCAAACTGCTTTCAGGATTTGAAAATTTGCTGGACATTAGTGTTGATTTTGTGGCAGAACTGGGAACAACCAATATCACCATTCAACGTCTTTTAAAACTGGAAAAAGGCTCTGTCATTGACCTTGAAAAACCAGCGGGAGAGAGTGTTGAGCTTTATATTAACAATAAAATTTTTGGTAAAGGCGAAGTGATGGTTTATGAAAAAAACCTTGCCATTCGTATTAATGAAATTTTGGATTCTAAAACGGTTATTCAATACTTTAAAAAAGAGAATCGATGAAAATTTTCTTGACAATCATTGCGTTGTGTATTTGGAGTCATGCTGCGAATTTATTGACCTATAATGTCTACGAACGAACCGATCGTGTAGATGTTATGCTCTCTTTTGATGCACCACACGAAGGTGCCATTTCACAAAAAAATGATGCCAATGCCATCATGCTTACTATCAATGATTTAGGTTATGACAAGATGATTGAGAAAAGCATTAATTCTGCGATTATTCAAGAACTCATCATGATTCCTGAAAAAAACAACACCCTTCAAATTGTCCTTAAAAGCGATAAACAAATTAGTGTGGTAGCTTCAAAAACTGTTGATGGTTTTGGTCTTCGTATTCGAAGTAGCATTATGCAAAAACCAACCAAAATACAAAGTTCTGAAGCCGTCTCTAGCACGTTACCCGCAGCATCTTCTGGCACAATGGATTTGATTGATTCACGCTATATTATCGTGATTCTTATTCTGCTACTTTTAATTATTTTAATGTTTTGGATTAAACGACGTATAGCCATCCAAACACATGGCCAGCCTGTTAATGCAGCACCTTCTTCATGGCTCTTTAATCAAAAAACAACCTCTGCTCAAGAAGTGACTCTTTTACATAAAAAACCTATTGATACCCAAAACAGTGTTGTTCTTTTTGAATACGGCTCTATTAAATATCTGGTCATGACAGGAAGTTCGAATCTTTTACTCGAAAAATTTCAAAATGGTGAAGTGAAAGATGACAATGATTTTGAAAAAGTCTTTGAAGAAAATCGTCGTCGCTTGGATGAATACCTAAAATTACAAGACAGTAGCAAGCAAAATAGCTATAAAGAAAAGGCTTCGGCTGATTATGCGCCTTATGATGAAAATCGCTAAATACTTATGAATATTGCCATTTCTATTTTGTCTATTTATGCCTTTATTTTCTTAGGATTTATGGCAAAAAGAATGCTTAAAGAGGAGATGAATGAGAAGGGCATGATTTTGATGTCCATCTACTTTTTACAGCCTATGCTCTCTTTTTGGGGGCTTTCTACTAAACCCATTAGCTTAGAATTATTACACGCTCCTTTTTTGTATCTTGTTATCTCCTTTATTTGTATTCTGATTAGCTCGGTTATTGCCTATCTTTTTTTTAAAGACGATATTAAAGAAAAATCCATTATTACCATTTGTGTGGTACTTGGAAACACTGGCAATTTAGGCATTCCCTTAGGCATAGCACTCTTTGGTGAAGCTTCGATTATCTACATGAGTATGATCAATATTACCAATGTTTTTGTGGTCTATACCTTAGGTGTTTTCTTCTATTCTAGGGGAAATTGTAGTATTAAACAATCGCTTCTTAACATTATAAAACTCCCTGTTATTTGGTTTGCATTTTTAGCTCTGTTTATGAATATTTTTGAATTAAAACTTCACCCTGCGATGCAAACACCTTTGCAAATGGGTGCTTATTGTACTATGGTCATTCAATTGGTTATTTTTGGAATGTATTTGTACAACATTAAACTACATAGTATTAACTATAAATTACTTTTACATGTAAGCGTCATTAAGTTTATTATAACGCCTTTAATTGCTGGTTGGATTCTTTATGGGATTTTAGACTTAGACCCCATGCTTGCCACCCTTGTTTTTATAGAACTCATTGTTCCTTTAGCAGTCACAAATGTTAACTTAGCAGCACTGTATGAATGTAAACCACTGGATGTTACAGCAATGGTCTTTTTTACTTCATTGGTTTTTATACCTTTTTTTATTTTGGTTAGTAACCTTCTTCACCATCTCTGTATTGTAAGTATGCCATGAAAGATAAAGAAGCTAGAGTTAAATATATTCGTGCGCTTGAACGATTCTTAGGAAGCTGTATTAGCGCATTAAAAAATGAAAATTTTGATTATAATCTTTTTGTCAAACGTGCAGAAAAAAGTTTAAAAACATTGCAAAAAGTTGAAGCAATTAGTTTAGATTCACGTTATACCAATGCGCTTCAAAACTATGCTAATCTTGTCGCACAGAGCATCGCTAATAAAGAAAATGACCCGCAAGAGATCCATAAACGCCTTACCAAAGAGGCCAATCTTCTTGAAAAAGAAAAATATCAAGGTGGCTATAAAAAAGAGAAACACAAAGCACAAGGCTTTAATGACGGTTATTGAGCAAAAAAACTTTCAATCGCTTCACGCATGAACACTCTATCTTCAATTCGGTTAATCTTATCTCGAAATTCAGAAGCTTCACGAAATCCTTTAGAATACGTATGTAAATGTTTACGAAAAATCGAAACACCTTTTTCGCCATAAAAGTCAACCATTGCATCATAATGTTCTAATACAATCTCCAAAATTTTTGTTTTTTCAACATGTGTTAGTTCATTTTTTATCTGATAAAAAATCCACGGATTACCCACAGCTCCTCTGCCAATCATAAGGCTCTTACAACCTGTAACTTCTTTTACATGTAAGGCTTTTTCATAGCTGGTAATATCCCCATTAGCAATGAGAGGAATTGAAACAGCTTCCCTTGCACGTGCAATTGCATGATAATCCACTTCCGCTTTATAGGCACCTGCACGTGTTCGCCCATGCATACTCATAAAATCCACTCCAGCATTTTCACATGCTTTGGCTATCTCTTCAGGAATTTTAGTACTAAAACCCAGCCTTACTTTTGCACTGGTGTAGCGTTTATTAGAATAAGTTTTAATGGTCTCAATAATTTTTTGCATATGTCCTAAATTTAAAAGCAACGAAGAACCTGCTTCTTGTGCAATAATCTTAGGCACAGGACAACCACAGTTTAAATCAATACCATCAATACCTTCAATGTCATTTAAAACCAAAACGGCTTGTTTGATTGATTCCAAATCAGAACCAGCAATCTGTACAATATAAGGCGTTTCAAGAGGAGATTTGGTGAGCATCTTAAGTGTTTTTTCAGAACCATAACGCAGAGCATTGGCACTAATCATTTCAGAAAAAGTAACATCTGCACCAAATTTTTTAACCACAGAACGAAAAGGAAGATCCGTAAAACCAGCAAGAGGCGCGAGGGCTAAAATGCCTCGCTCAAAGTCTATCTCATGATTCATATGTTCAAAAATGTGTCGATGTTTATACTTTTACCATTGTCTCTTAAAAAGAGAAGTGTTCTAAATTTTACAAATTCCTCAGGGTCAGAGTTAAGTAAAATCTCACGAATTTTGTCAATCATCTGCAAATCATAAAGAACATACAAATAGGCATCCGCTGCAAGGATACCTTTTGCATTGTACATTTTTTCAAAAAGGGCAATCAAAGAATCAGGTGAAAGTTTTCCTTTAATTTTACGTGCTAATTCAAGATAATCAGTACGCTCAGCATTGAGCTGCTCTAACATCTCTTCAATAGATTTTACATCCATATCAAAACTATCATCAGAGTTTAAATAACGCTCCATCATACGACGAAATGTTTGTTTATCAACAGGAAAATTGTAACGCTTGATTTCATTAAAACTAGCAAAATCAAGGAGTGTATCGTACGCTTTTTTACATAATTCACCCTCAAGTTCTTTACAATTTTTTAAAATTTCAAGTGCGTATTTAGGCTCAACTTTCAATCGATTAAGTGTATTTTGAAGCACCAAAGGATTCTCTTTAGAAAGTTTATATTTTTTTAAATCTTCATAATTACCATTCGCAACACTTACTGCTATTGCTGAGGCATTGGCAATATCTTCCTCAATAAAAGAAGAAGGTAATGATGGATCAAATTTCATAGCTTGAAGCATTTTACCAGCAAATTTAAAACCATCTGTTTTATAAGAAGCATTAACCTCTTCACCCAATATACGATTTTTCGCAGCTTCATGAAAAACTTCACTGTCTTTCTTCCATGCTCTTTTGTATAAAAAATCTTTAAAATTATAAAATACCAAATGACCAATAGACGCAATCACCAAAATAAAGACAGGAAGAACCATCCAAAACGCTACTGGAAGGGTAAGCGATAAGCCAAAAAACTCTAAAGTATACCCCTCTCCATTAAAACTATACACATACAGCCCAATGGCTAACATATAAATTAGTGATACTAGAAAATAGCGTTTAATTCCCATGTGGTTCTCCCTACGTTGTCTTACTTATTTTTTGCTGATTTTTCGATAATCTCACGACATACAATACAATACCTTGCATGAGGTTTTACTTTAAGTCGTTGAAATCCAATATCCTCTTCACACATTTCACACATGCCATAAGAGCCATTGCGAATTTTATTCAGAGCAAACTCAATCTCATTAAGCTCTTTCGTTTGCTGCGTACTAATAGCCTGTTCAATCATACGATCCGTACTTACAGAAGCATGATCCGCTTCATCCCCTACTTCACTGTCTTTTAAATCTTCTATTTCACGCATTGAATCTTCAATATTTTTCTTAATTTGGACTCTTCTTTCTTTTAGAATGTCCTCAAAATGCTTTAGCTCGTGCTCTCTCATCCTCTGTTTCCTTTACGAAAATGTTGAAACCATTATAGATAACTACTTGTGATAGGGATGGTTATTTTTTATACACAATCCCCGATAAATCTGTTCAAATAAAACCACCTTTGCGATTTTGTGCGCATATGTTAATCTACTTAAACTTATAATCTTTTGAGTTCTGCCTAAAAAAGCCTCTTCAAAGCCAAAAGCACCTCCAATAAAAAAGTTAACCGTTATATCTTGATTAAAAATAGTACTAAATTGCTCACTGCTTAATGTTTCACCTTGTACATCAAGCGCTACATTATAGCCTTTTAAAAAAGGCTCATACGCTTTTGTATACGAAGCTTTCGCTTCTTTAGCACCTATCATTTGTGCAGAGGCAATATGCTTATTAAAGATCTTGATCTCTTCTACTTTAGCAAAGCGAGAGATCATTTTTGTATATTCATTTGCGATAGTATCTAAAGATTTATCGCTACTTTTTTCAATTGTAAAAACATTTACATTCATGCTTTGAGTTTAAGCTCAAATGCATCTTTATGACAATGCTCACCCAAAAGTTTTAACAAATTGGATAAAACACTTTTCATTTCTGTACGCTTAACAATCATATCAATTAAACCATGGTCTAGCAAAAATTCTGCCCTTTGAAAACCCTCTGGTAAATCAGCCCCAATGGTTTGTTTAATAACCCTTTGCCCTGCAAATCCAACCAATGCACCAGGCTCTGCCATAATAATATCACCCAAAAAAGCAAAAGAGGCACTAACACCACCCATCGTTGGATCGGTTAAAATAGAGATATACGGCAATTTTGCATCGGCAAATTTAGTAAGTGCTGCAGATGTTTTTGACATTTGAAGCAAAGAAAATGTACTCTCTTGCATACGTGCCCCACCACTCGCACTAATAATAATTAAACCCTCTTTATTGGCAATGGCACGGTTAATGGCTCGTACGATTTTTTCCCCTTCAACAGAACCTAAACTTCCACCCATAAAGGCAAAGTCAAAGACCACGAGTTGAACACTAACATCGTTAATTTTACATGAGCCACAGACCACGGAGGAGTTTTTTCCTGTCTTCTCTTGTGCTTCTTCAATACGTTTTTTATAGGATTTTTTGTCGACAAATTTAAGGGGATCAATAGGCGCTAAATTGGCATCAAATTCAACAAAACTGTTTTCATCACAGAGCTGTTCGATACGTTGTTTGGCAGAGATACGCATATGAAAACCACACTTTGGGCAGACATTTAAACACTGTTCAATTTCTTTATAATACATCAAAGATTGGCAAGCACCACACTTCACCCAATGGCTTGGGGCTTCGCTTGGAGTAGATTGCATTTTTCGGATGCTACTGAAAATTTCTGCAAATCGCATAGGTTTTATCCTCGTGTAAAGCTAATCGCTTTTAAATAAGCCTATCATTTTATCGAAAATTTCCTTATCTTTACTTACGAGGAAAATCTCACCCTCACGGAAGGTGTATAAATCCTCACACATAAACAGTCCCGCTTCAATATCATAAGAACGTATTTTCCCCACATAAAGGACAAATGAAACCTCATGTGCGTACGCTAAAGAGAGAGCAAAGGCACCTGGAGAGCGGTATTTTATTCCTGCAGTAAAAAGCGTTTGATGCACATGATTGGAAGCGTACGAACGCTCAAAAATACCCACTTTTGAAAAACTGTTTTTTCTTACATGTAAAAAGGTATCTGAGCCGATTTTGCCTTGCCTTAACCCCTTTTCATCTTTCATAAAAACATCCCCATTGGCTAAATTTACAATGACAGCTTGGGTGCATTTTCCTGCTTCAAAATAAGCCACGGAGGTGCCATAATAAGGTAAATGTGAGAGTAGGTTTTCACTACCATCAATAGGATCGAGCACAATACGAGCAGAAGTAGCGGGGTTTTCAATCACCCCACTCTCTTCGGAGAGAATCTCTCCAAAAGGCAAAAGATATTTGATAAAAATCCTCTCCGCCTCCAAATCAATCCCCGCACTTCGATCACCTCCCGCACCTACGTCAAATGCTTCATGGTGTGATGCCTCTAAACCCTTTACATGTAAAAGGGTATAGAGCTCTTCATTGGCACGTAAAACTGCCTCAATAAAATTCATTAGCCGAGCAGTTTCTTAATGATATGCATCGCCGCTTCTTTGCCCTCTTTGGCTGCGGTTACAACAAGGTCTGAGCCTCGCTTACAATCTCCCCCCGCATAAACCCCTGATTTGGTGGTTTGATACTCATGATTGACGACAATGCAACCTGATTTATTTACTTCAATACCATTTTCAGCTAAAAATGTCGGAACAGAAGGGCTAAAGCCTAAAGCAAAAATAATCACATCAGCATCCACTCTAAAATCGCCACCTTTGACAATTTCCACGCACTGACGGCAACTCGCATCTTTCGCACCCAAAATCGTTTTATGCATATCAATGCCAACCACAGCGCCCTCAGAATTGACTAAAATCTCTTTAGGTGTCACGTTATAAACGAACTCTGCGCCCTCTTCAATAGCATTTTTAAACTCTTTTTTACTGCCTGGCATATTGTATTTATCTCTTCGATACAAACAGGTCACGCTCTTTGCACCCTCACGAATAGAGGTTCTAAGACAATCCATCGCCGTATCGCCACCACCAATGACCACAACATTTTTGCCCTTGACTTCAAACTTTTTATCATAGGCTTCATTGAAAAGTTTTTTCTGAATAGAGCGTAAAAAGTCAATGGCAAGAAAAACACCCTCAGCATTTTCATTGGCGATATTGGCTTTTCGTGGACTCTCCGCACCAATGCCTAAGAAGATAGCATCATGGCTATGTGCGACCTCATCAAAACTAAGTTCTTTGCCTACATGCGTGTTTACATGTAAAGAAAGACCCGCTTCTTCAAGCCACTTCACACGACGTGCCACCACCTCTTTATCGAGTTTAAACCCAGGAATTCCATAGGTTAAAAGTCCACCCGCTCTGTTTTGCTTGTCATACAAACTCACCGCAATGCCCGCACGAAGTAAATAGGTTGCACACGCCAACCCTGCAGGTCCCGCACCAATAACCGCTACTTTTTTCTTGGTTGTAATCCCTGGGAAGGAGGGTTTTAATCCTCGCTTAAATCCATCTTCAGAGATAAACGTCTCAATAGAGCCAATCGTAATTGCGCCATACCCGTCATTAAGCGTACAATCCCCCTCGCAGAGCCTATCTTGAGGACAAATACGCCCTGTAATTTCAGGAAAAGGGTTGGTCTCATTGGAGAGGTTAAACGCCAACTCTCTCTTTAAACCACTGGTCGCTTTAAGCCAAAAAGGAATGTAGTTGTGCAAAGGACATTTGCTATGGCAAAAAGGATCGCCACATTGCACACAACGATCTGCCTGCTCCCTTGCATCCTCTCGACCCATCACTTCATAAATCTCTTTAAAATCTCTGACCCTATCACTGGTTGAGCGCTTTCGTGGCTCAATTCTCTCTTCATTGATAAAATTTTGCATCTTAGTCTCCTTGCGCTGGGTTGAGTGGTACATTGGTCATATCTTTAGGACGTACCATCCAAAAATCTCTTAAAACATCACGGAAATTCTCTAAAATATGAGTGGCTTTGAAACTCACCGTCTCATTGACGTGCGTTCGAAGGAGGCGTTTTAAGAAGTGACGTGCTTCGTCCATATCATCGGTATCAATGCGCTCTGCCACAACCAACTCTTGGTTGAGTTTGTCAATAAAATCACGGTTTTCATCGTAGATAAACGCTACACCGCCTGTCATACCCGCACCAAAATTCACACCCGTACTGCCTAAGATAGCAACCACACCGCCTGTCATATACTCACACGCATGATCACCCGTTCCTTCAACTACAGCGGTTGCCCCTGAGTTACGCACACAAAAACGCTCACCCACATTGCCCGCAACAAAAAGTTTTCCCCCCGTTGCGCCATACAAACAGGTATTGCCCGCACACGAGTAACCTCTGCCTTGGTATTTTGGTGCAATGACGATTTTTCCACCGTTCATGCCTTTACCCACATAATCATTGGCGGTACCTTTGAGGTTAATACTTATACCATTGGCTAAAAAAGCCCCCAAAGATTGTCCTGCAACCCCATTGAGTCTAAAGACAATGCTCTCATCTTTTAGCCCTTTGTTGCCATAATATTTCGCAATTTCACCGCTGATAAGTGTTCCAAAACTACGGTTTGTATTGCAAATTGATTTGTGTAAAACCATTTTTTCATCAGGATTTTCAATAACTTTGTAAACCTCTTTTAAAATCTCTTTCTCGAATTCGTTTTTATCAAACGGCTCATTCGCTTTGCCATTGTGCGTGTTTGGGCCTTCGAGTCGCATCAAGACGGATGAAAAATCGAATTTTTTTGCAAACTCATGATCAATGACGCTTAAAAGGTCACTGCGCCCAATAATATCTTCCAAACGCTCGTACCCTAAATGTGCCAAAATCTCTCTCACATCTTCGGCTAACAAAGTGAAGAAATTCACCAATTTATCCACCGTACCAACAAAGTGTTCACGCAGTTTCTCATCTTGCGTTGCCACACCTACAGAACAGCGATTGAGATGACACACACGAAGCACTTTACAGCCAATGATCGTCAAAGAGAGTGTTCCAAAAGCATAACTCTCTGCCCCCAATAAAGCAGCCTTGATAACATCAAGTCCTGTTTTTAAACCCCCATCGGTTTGTAAATGAACACTATCACGCAAATGGTTTGCTTTGAGTGCATTGTGTGCTTCACTAAGACCCAATTCCCACGGATTTCCTGCAAATTTAATGGATGTCAGTGGCGCTGCACCCGTACCACCATCGCCTCCTGAGATAATAATTTTATCCGCATACGCTTTTGCCACACCCGCAGCAATCGTTCCAACACCTGCTGTGGAAACCAATTTCACCGTAATAATTGCATCAGGATTAATCTGCTTCATATCAAAAATAAGCTGTGCCAAATCCTCAATTGAGTAAATATCGTGATGTGGAGGAGGAGAAATCAGTGTCACCCCAGGAATGGTATAACGAAGACTTGCAATAAGTGGTGTGACTTTATGCCCAGGAAGTTGTCCGCCTTCACCTGGTTTTGCACCTTGCGCCACTTTGATTTGAATCTCGGTAGCAGAGCGTAAATACTCAGGTGTGACACCAAAACGACCTGAGGCAATCTGTTTAATTTTAGAGTTTTTATGGGTTTTAAGACGCTCTGGTGCTTCACCGCCTTCGCCTGAATTACTCATACCCCCAATTTTATTCATCGCTTCACCCAATGCTTCGTGTGCTTCAGGGGAGATAGAACCCAAACTCATCGCCGCCGTAGCAAAACGCTTAAAAATAGCCTCTTTGCTCTCTACTTTTTCCAATGCGATAGGCTCACGATCAGATTTGAGTTCAAAAAAGTCACGAATCATTTTAAAGCCACGGTTATTCACCATTTTAGTAAACTCCGCAAAATCTTTTTTCTCCGCTGTCACAACAGCTTTATGAATCGCATGGACAATGTACGGATGATAGTCGTGAAACTCTTGCCCCTCAATGTATTTGTAAAATCCACCAATTTCAAGTGGAAAGAGTTTTTTGTTAATATTTAAATCATATGCTTTTGCATGGTTACTCGCAAGACGCTCTTCAATATCGCTGTATCCAAGACCTGGAATCATAGAAATCGCACCATTAAAACACTCTTTGACAATCTCGCCAGAGAGTCCTAAGACATCAAACAAGGCTGAATTGCGATACGAAGCAATCGTTGCGATACCCATCTTTGACATGATTTTGAGTAAACCCTGATTGATAGCGTGACTGACATTTTTCAGTTTTGTTTTCGTCTCATACGCACTCATCTCACTCTTTTTACACTCATCCAACACGGTTGCGTATAAAAGGTATGGATAAATCGCACTTGCGCCAAATCCAACCATCGTTGCACACGAATGCGCATCTAACGCCTCTCCACTAATAGCAACAATCGAAACAAGTGAGCGAACCTCTTCATCCAATAAGACTTGATTGACACGTCCAATGACCATAGTCATCGGCATTGGTTTTTGTTTTTCACTCATACCTCTATCATCTAAGAAAACAATGCGCACACCCTCTTCTTTGACCGCTTGCACGATGTCGTAAACCAAATCTTCAAGGCTGCCTTTGAGATTATCTTCAAAGAGGGTTGAAAAATAGCGATTTTTGTATTCTTCTTTATAACGAGGTTTACTCGCATCACCAAACGAATCAATAATTTCGTATTTTTCTTGCATCAAAAGCGGTGAAATCGTTTTAATACAAAGGGCATGTTCTTCACCCTCTTCTAGGATATTGCGAATGATGCCAAAGTTGGTATTTAGACTCATGACCACTTTTTCACGAATCGGGTCAATTGGAGGGTTGGTGACTTGTGCAAATTTTTGTTTAAAATAGTCGCTAAAATTACGCTGTGTCTGACTAAATGCTGCCATAGGCGTATCATCGCCCATAGAACCAACACCCTCTTTGCCATCTTTCATCATCGGTTCAAGCACCATATTTTTAACTTCTTGTGTGATGTTAAAATAGCGCTGTTCTATCTCTAAATGTTC
Source organism: Campylobacterales bacterium (assembly GCA_016930915.1). Classification (GTDB taxonomy): domain Bacteria; phylum Campylobacterota; class Campylobacteria; order Campylobacterales; family Sulfurospirillaceae; genus Sulfurospirillum. Next base: position 36,377 of record JAFGFU010000001.1, on the reverse strand, counting down.
ACGCACATAATCCGTTGTTTTAGAAAAAGGAATATCCACAAACTCTTGCAAATAAACAAGCCCTTTATTGAGCCATTCGGTATAGGTATTGGAGCTTTTAATATAGTCGTTAATGTCATCATCTTTCATGATTTTGCCAAACTTAAGGTCTAAGCCTATCATTTGACCACTTTGCAGACGACCACGTTCAATAATGTTATCTTCTTCAATATCTAAAACACCATACTCACTTGAAATTAAAATGCGGTCATCTTTGGTGATAATATATTTAGCAGGGCGCAGACCATTTCTATCTAAGACACAGGCAATGTAACGTCCATCGGTCAAAGAAATAGCCGCAGGTCCATCCCATGGCTCAAAATTGATACTGGAATATTCATAAAAAGCACGAAGTTCAGCATCCATATGAGGAGCATTTTGCCATGGTACAGGAATTAAAGAGCGAATCGCTTTAAAAAAGTCAAATCCATTAATGAGCATAAACTCAAACATATTATCCAAACTTGCGCTATCACTGACATCAGCGTTGGTTAAAGGATAGAGTTGTTGAAGCTCTTCTTGCGTAAAAACAGAACTTTTTATAGATTCACTGCGCACTTGTGTGTAAAAGCGATTCGCTGAAATAGAGTTAATCTCACCGTTATGCGCTAAAGTACGAAACGGTTGTGCCAGTTTCCATTTTGGAAGGGTATTGGTCGAAAAACGTTGATGAAAAAGTGCAAAGGTTGCTTTAAACGCTTTATCGCTCAAATCGGGGAAAAAGGTTTTAATATAGGTTGGCATCACCAACCCTTTATACGAAATCACTTTGCTTGAAAAAGAGGCAATGTAAAAATCAGAAGCTTGTGCTAACTTTTTTTCAACCATTTTACGGGTTAAATACAATAATGCTTCAAAGCGTTTCGTTGCAACCAATGAAGAAGAGGTAACAAAGGCTTGTACAATCTTGGGCAATGAATCCAGTGCTAATTTTCCAAGCGCTTTTGTTTTGACGGGTACATCACGGTACAAAAGAACTTTAAGGTCATTTTGCTCACAGGTCTCTTCAAAAATCTGTTTTTGCTCATCGTTTTGTAAAAAAATCATCGCAACTGCAAACTGCTTTGGCAAGTCCACACCCAGTTTTTTTGCTTCGTTTTTCATAAACTCAGTGGGCATTGAAAAAAGAAGACCACTTCCATCTCCACTCTTACCATCCGCTGCTATCGCACCTCGGTGCATCATACGCTCTAGCGCTGTAATTGCATCTTCAACATTTTCATGGGTTGGGATATTTTTTATGTTTGCGATTAGTCCAAAACCGCAATTGTCTTTAAATCCTGTAATAAGATCCATTGCACAAGCCTTTTATGGAATTTTCATCAAAAATCTGATAAATTTTAAGTTAAAAGCGAAGGATGTTACATAAAAAATGGTTAAAAAACAATTAAACACTATTTTATGCTATTTTGAGCAGTTACTTATCGTAAATAAAATTAATTGTCAATAAATTTAATATATAAATTTAATATACTAATTTTAAAGTTTAATATTATTGCAATATTTGAATGCTAAAATTCCTCATGCAAGGTTATATTATCAATATTACACGGGTTAAAGATGAAGACCTCATTGTCACCGTTCTTACGCAAAATAGCATCCAAACGCTCTACCGATTTTATGGAGCAAGACACTCAACCATTCACTTAGGTTATAAAATTGATTTCGAAGCGCTTGCCTCCATCAAATCTTCACTACCACAGTTACGCTCCATCCTCCATTTAGGTACTTCGTGGAATACCCATCGTGAGCGAATGCTCTTATGGCAACCTTTTGTACGTCTTTTTTACACTCATCTTAAAGATATTGCAACCTTAGAGCCTTTCTATTTTGAACTTTTAGAGTCATGCGGGAATATTTGGGCGAAACAAAATCCTAAACGCATCGCTGTTGAGGCTTATATCAAGCTTTTGGAGTACGAGGGAAGATTGCATGATGATTTTATCTGTTTTAATTGCGAAGAGCCCATAATGAGTGATTTAACACTGATTCGAGCCTATTTACCCGCACACAAAAATTGTGCGTGGGATCAAACGTTTTCACTTTTACATGTAAGAAGATTATTTGAAGAAAAAAGCACCATAGCACTCAGTGATGACGAGGTGGATGTGCTATGGAAGATTTTATTGGAAGGGTTTTAACATCTAGTTCATGACTCTAAAAAACGCTCATCACAAAAACTCGAAACTTGTAAGCTTTCAAACGCTTTTTTGAGAGAAATGAAAAGCTCAGGATTCTCTTGCTCCATCTGTGTTAGCATCTCTTTGGTACGTGCACGCATCACGGGCATTTTAACATCAAAACGCATGGCAGGACACGCTTCATCTCCAATGGTTGGCATGTTATGTTCTTTTGCACAATCACGTAATTGACGCTCTCTTGTATGAATCAACGGACGAATTACTTCTAAACCATTCTGCGCTGTGTATTTTGGAGGCATAGAACGCAATGTTCCATTGTAGGAAAAGTTCATAAAAAAGCTCTCTACCGCATCGTCTAAATGGTGTGCGAGTGCTAATTTTGTATAGCCATGCTCCAACGCATAGGTATAAAGCGCTCCCCTTCGCATGCGTGAAAAAAAGCTACAAAATGAAGAATTTTCTCTAATTTTTTCCTGAGCCAAATCAAAAATTTTAGTATCCACAATTTCATGGTCTATTTCATGCTCAACACAGTGTTGATGAAGTGTGTGCAGTTCTTCTCCCATACCATAGGTAATCGTAACCGCCTTAAATTCAAAATCAAACGGAGCAACTCGTTGCATGTGCTTTAAAATGTGCGCAAGGCTCAGAGAATCTTTACCACCACTAAGCCCCAAAAGAATCTTATCACCCTCATGAATGAGTTTATAGCGGGCATTCGTACGCCCAGCAATACGCAAGAGACGTTTACTGATATTAAGCATTGGCCAATTCATCCAACATAGCAATAATAAATTGTGCACTCTCTTTAGCAGAGCTTACTAAAAATTCATCAAAGCTAAAACCCGCATCCATATCTGCCGCATCACTAATCGCTCGAAAAACACAAAAAGGAATTTTGAGTGCATCACACACCACGGCAACCGATGCACCTTCCATCTCCGTCGCATCTGCATTAAAAGTTTTGTAAATCCACTCTTTTTTAGTCCCATCACAAATGAATTGATCACCTGTAGCAATAATGCCCTCTTGTAAAGAGATCTTTTGTGCATGGGCTACTTTATGTGCTAAAGCTCGAAGCGATGCATCCGTTTCCACATAAACAGAACCTTCGGGGACATAACCATGAGGATGCCCAAACGCCGTAATATCTAAATCATGTTGTGTTAAAGCCGTTGCGACTAAAACATCTCCTACATGTAAGTTCGGATTGAGCGCACCTGCGACACCTGAAAAGAGCAGTTGCTCTGCACCAAATTTTTCAATCAGTGTGGTTGCGGTTAAACTCGCATTGACTTTACCAATTTTGCTATACGCAATGACTAACTCCATCCCTTTATATGTGGTCGTATAGTAACGGTTTTTCGCAAACTCTATTGTTTCATACGTTCCAAAAAAATCTAACAGTGGCGTGATCTCTTCGACCATCGCACCCATAATTGCTATTTTCATTTTTTCCCTTTAAAACAGTGCAAGCACGTCTTCTAAGCTTTTCATATCGACAATGCTATGGGTTGGTTTTTGAGAAATTCGTTTGTTTAACCCCTTTAACACACTGCCACCAAATTCTATAAACATATCGGTTGAGGATTCTACATGTAAAATAGATTGTTTGTATTTTACAGGAAAAATCAACTGCTCAGACAATAGACGTTTTGCCTCTTCTTTGCTTTGATACGCTTCTGCTGTAACATTAGAAATAATAGGCATCGCAAACGTATCTTTCAACCACTTTTCCAAATAGCCCTCTAAATTGCCTTGAGCTGAACTGAGCAATGGACAATGACTGGCAACAGACATTGGTAGTAAAACTGCTTTTTTAGCACCTGCTTCTTTAAAGAGTGGCTCTAGGAAAGCAAGGTCATCTTTATTGCCTGCAATGACAATTTGCCCATCCCCATTATAATTGGCTGCCCACACTTTTTTACCAAGCTCCCGCTCTTTACATGTAATCTCTTCCACACGGGCATCATCTAGTCCTAAGAGAGCCATCATACCAGCGTTAATGCCCTCACACGCTTGCTTCATCAGAAGTCCTCGTTGGTGGACTAATTCAACAGCGTCTAAGTAGTCCATAGCGCCTGTTGCACTCAAAGCTGAAAATTCACCCAAAGAGTGCCCTAAAACAGCTACAGGAGTCGCTTTACACTGTTCCGTAAAAAGACGATGTGCCATCAAACTCACTAACAAAATGGCAGGTTGTGTATATTCTGTTTGTTCTAATTGGTCATTTTCTTTAAAAAGAAGTTTTGTAAAATCAACATGAATGCGCTCACTTGCTTTCTCAACCATCTCTTTTGCAAGTAAACTATTGTCATAAAAATCTTTTCCCATACCAATTTTTTGACTCCCTTGCCCAGGGAATATAAAAAGGGTTTTATTCATTGATGTACCTCTCTATTTTTTTACATGTAAGCTTTTGTTCTATCAAAAAACTTACATTTAGTCTAGTATTAATCTATCTTTGTAGTCATTAATTTTTTTACGCAGGGTATTTCGGTTAAGTCCAAATTTTTCACTGATGGCAAGTTGTGAGCCAAATTTTGCATAGCCACTCTTAATCATTGGAACATCAAAAAGATATAATAGATCCCTATAATCGTTTCTGCCTCCAATACGATTGGACAAAAAGTTTTGCATCATCATTAAAATTTCTTCTTCTCCAAAAGAATTCATCAAATAAGCATTATAAACTGATCGTCTTAATGAATAACAATTTTTACTCACATCTGGGACAATATCTTCTAATGAAAGGGTATCACCATAAGCATCATCAAACATCAAACGTGCTTCTAATGAAAACTTTTCCATTAAGGGCGCAATATCTTCTTGACGTTTGCTAAGGGGTGGAATCAAAATCTTTAAACTAAAAAAATCATCTACAATAGCTTCATCAATATAAACATTTGAAGTAGCAATAATGCGTGTTTTATAAACATCAAGAGCAACTCTTAATTTTTTGTAATTTGTAATTTTATGAAAATTTTTAACAATCAATGTATGATTTGTTTCAATTGACGCCAATAAATCATTAAAAGAAGCTGCATCAACAATAGGAGCAGAAGAAATATGCCTTGCTAGTGTTTGTTTTCCAACGCCACTTTCACCTAAAATTAACGCATTAATAGAAACACTTTTAAGTAGATTCGCAGACTTAAGAGCCTCAATAGAGGCTCTTGACTTTGCTATATAATTAGTGTGATCCACAACATCCGCCACCATGAGAGTGACTTTCACCGCCGCAGCATCCACCTTCACCGTGAGAATGATCATGATCATTTCCACCACAACACTCGCTATCATCATTTGTAGTGTGGCAACTGCCACCTGTTCCGCATCCACAACCACCTTGACTACCAACATAGCCATTCAAAAGCTCATCTGCTGTTGCATCACGAACTTCTAGTACACTAATAGCAAATAATAAATCTTTACCTGCTAAAGGATGGTTAAAATCGATTTCAACTGTTTCATCATTGAAATTTTTAACGACAACTTGTACCGTTTCGCCATGTTCACCTTGACCATAAAGCGTCATTCCAAGTTGAAGTTCAAGCCCTGCAAATTGTTCTTTTGGTAAAGTTTGAACGGCATTACTGTCATATTCGCCATAAGCGTCAACGGCAGCAACTTGAATATTGGAACTATCACCTGCTTTAAGTTCTTTAATTTTTTCTTCTAGTCCTGGAATAATTTGACCTTTTCCAACAATAAAAGAGAGTGGTGCAGCATTTAAATTGCTGTCTAAGATTTCATCATTATCAACACTTTTAAGTTCATAATGAATTGAAACGACTTTGTTATCACAAATCAGCATAACTTCTCCCTTGTTTTTATAATGGGATAAATGTTAACATAACTTTGTTGTAGAAGGCCTTAGGAAAAAATATAAGTCTATTTTTTATGCAAAAAAATGGTTAAAAATTATTAAATCTTTAACCCCATAATCACTTATTTTACTTTTTTTGCTTCAGGAGAGGTGGGATAATTCTCTTTTAATGCTTTATAAAACCCCTGCGCGTCCTTGGTTTTACCTAGTTTTTCAAAAGAAGCTCCTGTATGATACAAAAGAGTAGGAATATACGAAGCTTTATCAAAAAGTGAAATACTCGTTTTATAGTTTTCTATCGCAGTAGCATACGATTTTTTATTATAGGCAATTTCACCCAACTGGAAGTTAACTTTAGCGAGTTTATAATTACGATTTAACAACTCTTTATACATTACTTCAGCATTTGTATAAGATTTTTTTTCAAAAAAATCATCTGCCTCTTTTAATAACGTTGCACTATCTTTAGTACTCAACTCTTTCGCAGAAGGAGATTTAGATATAGCTTCTTTTTCTGCATTTTTGTTGCTCGATTCAGAAGAAGTAGCAATTTGCTTTGAAGAAGTTGCTTTTGAGCTTTTAAGTTCATGTTCCAATTGCTCAAATTTCTCTTTTGGAACATAATTCTTATTGATAGAGTCAATTAATGTACTAAGTTCACCGACAACAACTTTAACTTTATCTTGATTTTCAGTCTGAATTTTTCGACTCTCTTCAACATATCCACGCAATTTAATTATTTCATCTTCAAGTTGTCGAATACGTTCATCTTGCTTAGCTATCTTTGTTTCATAACTCTGTACAACAGAACGAATTCCTTCATATTGGTCTGCCCCATTATTTGAACTTTTTTCAGGCTCTGTGTAACGGATAGACTCCAAATTATAAGAAGAAGTTTGGTTAATTGGGACATGTTTAACTTCATGAGAAGATATGCCATTATTTGAAGAAATACCATTAGTATCAACAGTACCATAAACAGAAGGTTCGGCCGATAACGCTACTATTGGAAGTAGCGCCATCGAAAATTTAAAAAGCTTTTTTTTCATAGAGAGAATAATTATGGAAGTACTTTAAATTCTGCTCTTCTGTTTTTAGCCCAAGCTTCTTTATTATGCTCACTAACTGCAGGATTGCTTTCACCATAACTTACAACAGTAAGTCTGTCAGCATTCATACCTTTTGCAACCAAACCATCTTTAACGCTTTTTGCTCTTTTAAGGCCAAGCGCATAGTTGTATTCATCTGTACCGAATTCGTCACAGTTACCTTCAACTTTAATTGAAAAGTTTTTTGCCTCTGCTGAATTAAATAATGCTGCATTTGCATCAATATTTGATTGTTGATCTTTACGAACATTGTATTTATCAAAATCAAAATAAATTGTCTTAGAGTTAGCCTCTAAAGAAGCAATTAATTTTTGAAGTGCACTCATGCCATCATCTACACTTGATTGTGTATCAGCAGTTGATTTAGTCATATCAACTTCTGGACTTTTTTGACTACAACCAGTCAATACTAAAACCGCTACCGCTAAACTTGTTAACGCTAATTTACCCATTATTAGATCCTTTTTGGAAATTAAATTTAAAACTTTGGAATTATACCATTTTTTTTTTGAATATTACCAATCAATTGACTGAAGTTTACCAGTTTTTAATTGAAAGTGATACGTTTTGTTCGCATTTAACCGAATTATGCCCAATGCACTTTGATTTCCAAACTGTTTTATAAACATAATTGTATCAGAATCATTAGCAAAACGTGGATAAAGATTCTCACCTGTTGCTGTTAGTTGGCGTAAATAATCTGTTTGAGTTGAAATCAAGTAAAGATTAAATGTATTTCTTCCAAATTCACTCTCAGCTTCTCTGCTTGAATAAACAATATAATTATCAAATGTAGAAATTGAATTTTTATTTTTTCCATGATAAACCAATTTTTCGAAACTTTTATCATAAATACCTTGAGCGAAAATATCAGGATTTCCTAAACGATCAGAAACGAATGCAATACGCCTATCATTATCAATAAAATTACCATTAACATCAATACCAGAGTAGTCAGTGATTTTTGTAATTTTCTTAGTTCTTAGATCATATAAATAAATATCTGTTTGATCCTTAGGTGCCATTGTAAGTAAAAGCTTATTACCATCTTGTGAAACATCTGAGCACACAATCATACCACTACTCGAAATAATACTGCGTCGCGCCCCTGTTTTTAAATCATAGCGATATATGGTTGGCTCTGCTCCATTATAAGAAGTGTAGTAGAATGCATTTTGCTCACTATTTGCCCACTTTGGAAATATATTCAACCCCCCCGCTACAATTATTTTCTGATAACTAAGGGTATAATCAGAAATAACTATTTCACTTTTCTTAGCACCTATATATCGAGCAAAAAGGACAGATTGCTCCATCCACTTGATAGAAGGAGCACCAATATGTTCATTAACATCTACAATAATTTTATGTGCTAAAAAGGGTGATCTTTTTTTATCGCTTAATGAATATACCTTTTCAAATGTTGCGACACCTGTTTTAGCATTGATAAATTTAACTGTAGCTGACATGGTATTAAAATCTTGGTTTAAACTAAATCGCAAAATCAAATCAACTCTTTTGTCAGATAAAAAATTTTCTAGAGGACCACCTTCATAACTACTTTGTAAATACTCATCAAGTACTTGAAAATGACTACTAACCCTTAAATCACCAACTAAAAGTTTAAAAAAACCCTGTCTTGCTCCTAAATCAACATTTTTCGGGCTTGCATCCTGAACTGCTATTTTTGGCAAAACATCTATTTTCTTCACAATTTCAACAGTTGCATCAGCTGCATAAGAAAATAATGTAAACAACATAAAACAAATCATTTTTTTGATCATGATTTACTCCTTAATATCTTTAAATACAATAGGTAATTCAAAAAGTTCCCCTTTGTCATATTTTGGAAATTCTACACTTTCCATGCTATGAAGAAACTCTTTTAACTTTATATTAAAATCATTACTATAAGACAATGACATTATTTTATAACTAAAAACACCTTGATTACTTACTTTAATAAGAACTTTTGCTACATTTCCATTTTCAGTATCTAAAGTTCTTTGCCAATTTTCTTCTAAAATTTCTTGAACTTTCCCAATAAAAGGGTCATATTCACCAGATTTTTTTGTATCAGCATCTTGTTTTTGTTCTGAAAAAATTAAAGAATTTGCAATTTTGGAAGCAACATTTTCACTTTTTTCTTTTGTTTCTTCTTTATTGGGCTTAATACGTGTTGGCTGTGTTTGATTTTTTTTCTGCTCTTTGGCTTCTGGTTTAAGTTTTGAAGTATTAATATCCTCAAATAAACCTCTTAAAGATTGACTTTTAACTGCTTCTTTTGGAGAAGATGCAACTTTTTTTTCTTCACTCTTTGGTTTTTCAGAAGGTTTTTCGACGGGCTTTTGAACTTCCTCTTTTTTTCTTTCTTCTTTTAATTTTTGTGAGTCATTCTTTTTTCTCTCCACAAGAGCAATATTCATTGGGTCTTTATTCGATGTATAATTTTTAAGTGTTTGTTTTTCATGACTTATCATATAAGCAAAAAAGATTAAAAGAAAAGTGTAAAGGAAGATGGACATCGTCCATCCTAAAGAGGCATATTTATTAACGTTCGACACGTTAGCTATCCATTAGTTTCTAGTGATATGTTAGTAAATCCAGCTTGTTTAATACTTTTTAATACAAACATAACGTCTTTATATGAAAGTCCCTCATCAGCTTTAATATAAACAATACTTTTGAGAGGATATTTACTTTTTTGCATCATAAAACTATCAGGAAATTCGGAGAGCATAAAGCTATCATTTTTAAGATAAACCTTTCTCTCCTTCGTAATCCTAATCTCAAGCTCTGGCAATTTACTCACAACTGATGACTTACTCCCATCAGGTAGCTTAATAACCTCTTCATAAACTAATGCTGGCGTTGTAACCATTAGTATAGCAAGCAAGACCAACATAATATCAACTAAAGGTGTAATATTTAATTCAGGAACTTCGTCTAGTTGACTGTGCATTATGAATCTCTTTTGGTTTCATTCGAAGAAAGTAAAATATCAACCTCTCTTTGTACATACACAATTACTTCGTAGGCTTTTCTTCTTAAAAAAAGGTTCGCACTGTAAGCTGGAATTGCCACAAAAATACCTGCTGCTGTTGCGACCAAGGCTTCACTAATAGCAGGTGCAATAACACCTAACGATGCACTGCCAGATTGTCCTAGTCCACTAAAGGTTTCCAAAATAGACACTACTGTACCAAAAAGACCGATAAAAGGAGCTGTAGAAGCAATAATTGAGAGCATCCATAATGCGCTTGTTACATTTTTTTCTGCAACGTTTTTGCATACATTTAATAATTTTTCAGATGTCCCAGACACACTTGAGCATTTTCTCAAAATAGAATCATCCCGCACATTTTTTGCACCCATTAACATAGATTCTAAAGAATTTTTTTCAACGGAAAGCCAATGTGTTAAATACAAATGCCTACTAAATAATATTCCAAAAGTAATAATAAAATAAATAGACAACCAAAGCATAATAACTAACGTAAAAAAATTGCTTCTTGCAAAAAAATTAATTACTAATTCAAAAGGAGACATAAACTTAAAACTTTTTCATTTTAGCAACGGATTCAATTTTTGCTGTTGCCATTGCAATAGCAACATCTGAATCACCAATACTTTTTAAAAGTGCTTTAGCAGACTCAAGTGATTTTGCTACTTCACTTTCAGAAGTACCACCAATTGAAACGGCGCCATCTGCCAAAATAGTAACAGAATTTTCATCTACTTTAACATGTCCCCAATTGATAGCAACTATATCATGATTGCCATCTGTAAGTTCAATATCAATCACGCCTGCTTGTAAAAGTGCCACAACAGAAGCGTGGTTTGGGAGGACCCCAAACTCACCTTCTTTTCCAGGAAGTGTAACACTTTTTACATCATTAGCAAAAATCTGACCCTCAGGGGTCACAATTTCCAATTTTAATGTATTCATTTTTTGACCTTATCGCTTCTTAGCTTTTTAATTTTGCAGCTTTCTCAATTACTTCTTCAATACTTCCTACCATATAAAAAGCAGCTTCTGGTAAATCATCATACTTACCTTCTAAGATACCTTTAAACCCAGCAATAGATTCTTCAAGTGTAACGTATTTTCCAGGACTTCCTGTAAATACTTCTGCAACGAAAAATGGTTGAGAAAGGAATCTTTCAATTTTACGAGCACGATCAACAGTTACTTTATCTTCTTCACTAAGCTCATCCATACCGAGAATTGCAATAATATCTTGTAAATCTTTATACTTTTGAAGAACTGCCTGTACACCACGAGAAACATTGTAGTGTTCAGCACCTAAAATCTCAGGATTAAGCATACGTGAACTAGAGTCCAATGGATCAACTGCTGGATAAATACCTTTTTCTGCAATAGAACGATTAAGTACTGTTGTTGCATCTAAGTGAGCAAATACAGTTGCAGGTGCTGGATCTGTTAAGTCATCCGCAGGTACATAAACGGCTTGAACAGAAGTAATTGAACCTTTTTTAGTCGATGTAATTCTCTCTTGAAATTTACCCATTTCACTTGCAAGTGTTGGTTGATAACCAACTGCTGAAGGAATACGTCCAAGAAGTGCAGACATTTCAGCACCTGATTGAGAAAAACGGAAAATATTATCAATAAACATTAAAACGTCTAGTCCCATCTCATCACGGAAATACTCAGCCATTGTAAGACCTGTTAGAGCAATACGATTACGAGCTCCTGGAGGCTCACTCATCTGACCATAGCACAGTGCAACTTTATCCAAAACATTTGAGTCTTTCATTTCATGGTAAAGGTCATTTCCTTCACGTGTTCGCTCACCTACACCTGCAAATACTGAATATCCACTATGTTTAAAGGCAACATTGTGAATGAGTTCCATAATAATAACGGTTTTACCAACACCAGCACCACCGAAAAGTCCAACTTTACCACCCTTTGCGTAAGGAGCGAGAAGGTCTACAACTTTAATACCTGTTTCAAAGATCTCAGACTTAGTACTTTGTTCTTCAAATTTTGGTGGCTCTCTGTGAATTGACCATTTTGTTTTACCAGTAACAGGCTCACCTTGATCAATAACATCACCAACAACGTTAAAAATACGTCCTAAAACTTCTTCACCAACAGGAACTTGAATAGGATTTCCTAAAGCTTTAACTTGAATTCCTCTTGTCAAACCTTCACTCATATCCATCGCAATTGTTCTTACACGGTTGTCGCCCAAATGTGCAGCTACTTCAAGAATTAACTTTTGCTTTTTACCTTCTACTTCGTAATTCACTTCAATCGCTTCATTGATTTTAGGAAGGTAGCCATTAAAATCGACGTCAACAACTGGACCCATAATCTGGCTAATTAATCCATTCATTGAATATTCTCCTTTTATTTTTTAAAACAGTTTATTTCATAGATTCCACACCACTGATAATCTCAATGAGTTCAGTAGTAATAGACTCTTGTCTTGCTTTATTATATGCCAATGTCAAGACACCAACACGTTCTTTTGCATTATTAGTTGCATTTTCCATAGCCTGCATACGAGCACTGTGCTCCGCAGCTAATGAGTCGATTAACGCATAATACATGTTATACTCAAAATATTTCTGAATTAAAGAATCTAAGATCTCCTCTCCACTTGCTTCAGGTTCAACTTCCATTAAAGAACTTGTCTCTTTAGCTTCAATCGGTGATTGAACAGGAACGACATCTACAATTTTTAATTCTTGTGAAATCATATTTTTATAACCATTGTGAACTAGAATAACTTTGTCTGTTTTTCCTTCGACAAAATCATCAATTGCACTTTTAATAATCTCTTGTGCTTTTTCATAACTTGGAGATGAACTAACCCCTGCATAAGAAGTTAAAAGTTCAACACCTTGAAAATTAAAAAACGCAATACCTTTGCGACCAACAGCACGTAATCTTACTGTGATCTTTTGTTCAGCATACTCTGCTAATAAATTTCTTACGGCTTTAATGGTTTGAATATTAAAACCACCACATAAGCCTTTATCAGCTGTAACAAAAATAACATCCACTGTTTGCGGTGCTTTATTGTTATCAAAAAAACGACTTTCAACTGCACCATTTGTAGCTTGGTTGATCTTATATGCTATTTCAGAAAGCACTTCATTAATCTTAATAGCATACACACGCGATTGCTTTGCTGCTGTTTCTGCCCGTTTCAACTTTGCTGTTGAAACAAGTTTCATAGCACGTGTCGTTTTTTGAGTATTTTGAACACTCTTGATTTTTCTTTTTATCTCTTTAAGGTTTGCCATAGCTTATCCTTACTTGACTGCAAACGTCGCTTTAAACTCGCTCAATGCCTTATGTAATTGTTCTTCTAAATCTTTATCAATTGCTTTTTTAACGTTAAGTTGTTCAATAATATCTGGATATTTTGCACTGACATATGAATTGAGTTCAGCTTCAAAACGGCTAACGTCTCTTACGTCAATACTATCTAGGTAACCTTTTGCCCCTGCAAAAATAATTAATACTTGTTTCTCAATAGCAATTGGTGCATAAGGAGGTTGTTTAAGAAGCTCAACCATTCTTTGTCCACGCTCAAGTTGCTTACGGCTTGATTCATCAAGATCACTTGCAAACTGTGCAAATGCTTGAAGTTCACGGTATTGAGCAAGATCAAGTCTTAATGTTCCTGCAACTTGTTTGGTTGCTTTAATTTGAGCTGCACCACCAACACGAGAAACAGATAAACCAACGTTAATCGCAGGACGAATACCTGAGTTAAATAAATCTGATTCCAAGAAAATTTGACCATCTGTAATAGAAATAACGTTTGTTGGAATATACGCTGATACATCACCCGCTTGTGTTTCAATAATTGGAAGCGCTGTTAGTGAACCTGCACCTAATTCATCGTTAACTTTTGCAGCACGCTCAAGAAGTCTTGAGTGGAGATAAAAAACATCACCTGGATACGCTTCACGACCTGGAGGACGTCTAAGAATCAATGACATCTCCCGGTAAGCAACTGCGTGTTTTGAAAGGTCATCATAAACAATTAATGCGTGTTTTCCGCTGTCTCTAAAGTATTCACCCATAGAAACACCCGCATATGGAGCTAAAAATTGCATTGCAGCAGAATCACTTGCACCCGCATTAACGATGATCGTATAATCCATTGCACCATGCTCTTCAAGTTTTTTTACAACTTGAGCAACGGTAGATTGTTTTTGACCAATCGCGACATAAATACATGTAACGTTTTGACCTTTTTGATTAATAATTGTATCAATTGCAATGGTTGTTTTACCTGTTTGTCTATCACCAATAATTAGCTCTCTTTGACCTCTACCAATTGGTACAAGGGCATCAATCGCTTTGATACCTGTTTGAAGAGGCTCATGAACTGATTTACGTGCCATAATTCCAAGGGCTTTCTCTTCAACGAAACGTGTTTCTGTTGCATTAATTGGACCTTTTGCATCAATAGGATCACCTAATGAGTTTACAACACGGCCTACAAGTGCTTCACCGACTGGAACACGAAGAAGTTTTGCCAACCTTTTTACAGAAGAGCCTTCTTTAATCTCATTACAACTACCAAGAACAACAATACCAACACTTGACTCTTCAAGATTCAGTGCCATACCTCTTTCGCCATTCTCAAATTCAACCATTTCACCGGCCATAACGTTTTTCAAACCATAAACATTGGCAACACCATCTGCTACTGAAATAACCTTTCCAGTCTCTTCGATGTCAACATTGAGTTCAAAATTTTCAATACGTTCTTTAATGATGGAACTGATTTCATCAGCTTTCATTTTTGCACCCACACATTACTCCTTATATTTCTTTAATTAATTATCTTAATTTATTAAATTGCTTTTAAAATATGTTCACACATCTGAGCTTTGAGTCGCTCAACGGAGAAACTTACTTCCACACCCAAATTATCAAGCTCAACTTTAATACCAGGATATGCATTAACCAAATTATTTAACTTAATCTTTGCATTAAATTTTTTACTAAAATTTTCCTCTAACATTTTAATCTGAACTTTGTTCATCACAAAATTTGTAGAAACCGTTCCTTCAAATGTATTATTTTTTAATGCAATTTGATACGATAATTCTTCTACAATATTAGGAATAAGTTTTAGTCTATCATTGGCATTTAAAAGTTTTATAAAGTTTTCAAACTTAACACTCTTTGTTTGAACTAAAGATAAAACAAATTCTTCTTTAGTTGATTTTGCAATGTTTGGAGAATCTATAATTGTGTTAAATTTCTCCAATGAATAAGCTTTTGTTAATTCACTCAATTCTTCAAACATTTCTACCAATTCAGCACTGTTGCATCCTTGTACAAAAGCATTAACATATTTTTTTGCTACTGCATTACTCATTATGCAACCTTCTTATTAACAATATTCACAACTTCATCGTTATCTAATGAAATAGAACCTTCTTTGAACATTTCATCTAAAACTTCAGAAATAATAACCCTTTGCATTTTACGACGCTCGATAGAAATACGATCTTGAAATACTTTTTCTAAGTTTTCAATTTCATGATCTGCTTCCTGTGTGATTTTTTCACTAAGCAAGACAGCCTCTTTTTTTGCTGTTTCTATGAGATTTTTTGCATTAACTTTTGCTTCTTCTACTTTTGCAAGAGCGACCTCTTTTTTACTGTTTGATTCTTTAAGTTTCACCTGAATGGAATCCAACTTCGTTGCAATTTCGTTTTTACGACCAAAATGCCACTCTTTAAGATTAGCAGCAACATAGTAATACAAAATAGCTACGAAAATTAAGAAGTTAACAGTCCTTGGGAAAATATCTGTTGATCCAGCACTTACGCCTTCACTCGCAAAAAGAGCGATAGGTGCCAATAAGAGCAAGAAATAACTTTTTTTCATTTTACCCTCCACTAAATTGAGCTTAATTTTACATGAATGCTCTCTTTAAAAAGAGGCATTTTTGCCATTAAACCGTTTTTAAATTCATCTTTTTCCGACTCTAACGCATTTAAAAATGCAACATTTTGAGCTTCAATGTCATTTTTCTTTTGCTCAATACGTTTAATTGCTTTATCATTTGCTTCATTAATAGCCACCTCACGAACTTTGGCAGCTTCTAATTTACCTTCAGATAAAATTGTTTCTATTTCCTGATAATAGGCAACAACATCACTAGCATTTTTTCCTGCATTTTCTAAATCACGATTAATAGAATTATTTCTATTATCGATAAACTCCAAGAGGGGTTTATAAAGTGTTTTGTTAAGAACGATTAACAAAACTAAAAATACAGTTCCAGTCACTAGTAAGAGTGCTGGTATAATATCCAACATAATTCTTGCTCCTTTAGCTTAAGATCACACTCAATTTTTAAGATTTTTTTAATACAGATTAAATTCGCTATGAGAAAATTTTTGCGAATTTTACCACAACAAAGGAAAATAGTTTATTAAACTTGTGACATTTATAGATAAAACTATTGGAAACGCTCTAAAAAAGTATAAATTGCTTCACCATTTTTGAAGTGTATGGTAATACTGTTTGATTTTGGTTTAACTTCAAAACCAAGCTCTTTTAGGCGTGTTGATACAGCCTGTAGCTCTTCTGGAATTGTTAAAATTGTCTTTTCTTTTTTACCAATAGACTCATCATTACTTTTAAGTTTTTTAACCAATGCTTCTGTCTCACGAACACTTAACTTTTGACCTAAAATAGTATTAACCACCATCGCTTCATCTTTGGCTTCAAGCCCTACTAATACTTTAGCATGACCTTGAGAAAGAATACCTTTGGCAAGATATTTTTTAGTTTGCTCACTTAAGGTTAGTAATCGAATGGTATTTGTAATTTGAGTCCGACTTTTATGAATAATTTCAGAAAGTCCATCTTGTGTAATTTGATACTCTTCAATTAACTCTTTATAAGCAATCGCTAGTTCAATAGGATTTAAGTCTTCTCGTTGAATATTTTCAATGAGTGCTAATTCACGTAAATTTTTGGATTCAATATCAGCAACAATGGCTTTAATCTTTTTAAAACCTGCTAATTTACTTGCACGTAAACGTCTCTCACCAGCCAAAAGCATATAATCATCATCTTTAGCGACAACAATAATCGGCTGTAAAAGGCCATGCCTTTTAATAGATTCACTCAATTCTTTAAGTGCTACCTCATTAAAAGAGACACGTGGTTGGTAAGGATTTGGGGTAATACGTTCAATGTCAATTTCACGTACTAAATCTTTCGCTTGTTCTATATCTTGCTTATACGCCTCTTCAACATCCTCAATAATAGCACTTAATCCTCGACCTAAAACTTTCTTTGTACTCATACTAACTCACTAAAATGGAATTGGCAAGATTTTGATATGCCTTTGAACCAGGAGATTCTACATCGTATAGTATGATAGGTTTTCCAAAACTCGGAGATTCAGCTAACTTAATATTACGAGGAATTACTACATACGACGCGCTCTCTTTATCCAAAAAGAGTTTGCTTTTAAAATGCTCTTTCAAATCTGCAAAAACTTGTTTTGAAAGATTATTCTGGGTGCTGTACATGGTTGGCAAAAAGCCTTTAATCTCAAGGGTTGGATTAATCGTTTTTTTAATTAATTTCACCGTATTGAGAAGCTGAGCAAGTCCTTCTAATGCAAAAAACTCGCACTGGATAGGAATAATCACCGAATTGGCAGCGCTTAGCGCATTAATCGTAATGCTTCCAAGGGCGGGAGGAGAATCAATAATAATATAATCGTACTGGTCTTTAATCTCTTCAATTTTTGTTTTTAAAATAAGCTCTCGACCTTTGGTGTTGTTATCATAAAACTCTTTTTCAACACCAACCAGTCCAATGTTTGATGGCGCTACATGTAAGGTTGAGAGGGATGTTTCTAGGATGACTTGAGAAAGCCGTTTTCTCCCAATGAGGACGTGATAAATGTTGTACTCATAATCGCTTCGATGAAACCCAAGTCCTGTGGTAGCATTCGCTTGAGGATCAATGTCGATCAATAAGACGCGCTTTTCAGCAACTGCTAAGGAGGCAGCCAAATTAATAGCAGTCGTTGTTTTACCAACACCGCCTTTTTGATTTGCTATCGCTATAATCTCGCTCATCGTAAACTGTACACCTTTTTATTTTCTAGCTCTATAGAGCCATCATCACACAATACCGCATCTTTTAAAGAGACCAATTTGCCATCTAAGTGGAAAGAAAAACTTCGATTTTCATCAAATTTTATCTTATAATTACTAAAAACTTTCTTCCACGATTCTTTTTGATCAACGATTCCAATAAACTGCTCAGCTAAATCATTTGGGGAAATAAAAACATCCAAATGCCCAAAATCAGGTGGGGAAACAACAATATTTAGCCCAATTGAACCTACAATAGTACTTCCAATTTTTGTGGTAATCATACCACCAATTTTTTTCTCTTTTAAATAAAAATCATTAGGCCACTTCAGCCATACTTTCGAACCATACGATGCTAGAACTTCTTTCATTAAGGAAGAAAAGTAGATAGAAACAGAAGCTAATGGTAAATCGTTAGGTAAGTGTTTCTCTTCGATACAAAAAGAGAAAAAAAAGTTCCCTTCTTCTCCATGCCAAGCATTACCTCTACTACCAATACCTTGCGTTTGAAGTTTTGCACCAACAGCATAAGGTGCACAAACCGTTCCCCCACGTAAAGCAGCAATTAAATATTGATGCGTTGACTCAATTGTTTCAAACCAGTGAATCACCACAATTTAACCTTTTGCCACGAATATAATCCCTAGCACTCATAGCACTTTTAGAGGCGGGCTGAAGTGTTTTAACCACTATTTTTCCCTTTTTACATGTAAGAATAATCCCCTCGGATGTTATCTCGCTTATAATACCAAACGTCTCATTTTCTATGGTATCAACCTGCTTAATTTCCAATAACTTTAACCCTGATTCTAAAAAAATTCCAGGCCAAGGAGAAAGCGCTTTAAAACGATTGATAATCTCAGTAGCATCCAATGAAAGGGAAATTAAGCCATCCTCTTTTTTAATTTTTTTACAATGGGTTGCATTCGCACTTACTTGTTGTATCGGCAAAATAGAAGAGAAATTTTTTAGGGTTGTTAGTGTCAATTGTGCTGCACAGTCCGATAAAGTATCAAATAAAAAAGATGCATTATGCTCTGGCTCAATTTTGAGATACGAAAATCCTAGCATTGCACCCGTGTCAAGCCCCTCTTCCATCAACATGGATGTCACTCCTGTATATGCTTCGCCCGAAAGGAGAGCTGATTGAATAGGACTTGCTCCTCTGTACTTAGGAAGCAAAGAAGCATGCAGGTTGATACAAGGAGCAATATCGAGTATGTCTCGAGGCAAAATTTGCCCATAAGCAGCAACCACAATAAAATCGGGATTGCACGCAGAAATTTTCTCTTGCGCCTCTTTGGAACGCAGGGTTTTTGGCTGGAAAATCTCTATATGTAAACCCTGTTCTAAAAGCCATGCTTTGGTATGGGGCGGCGTTAAAAGTTGTTTTCGACCTACAGGTTTATCTTCTTGTGTTACTAAAAGCGTAACCTCAATTGAAGGTTCATTACATAACGCTTCTAAAATGGTTGTTGCATACGAAGGTGTTCCCATAAAAACTATTTTCAATTTCTCATTCCTCCGCATATGTTCATTCTTCACATACATGCTTCGGTTCCAAACCTATCAAAGTGAAGAAGTTCACTTTGATTTAACGGTTTTCACATGTAAAAAGGGTTCCACCGTTATGAACACCTTCTAGCATATAACTTTTCACATCGCTCAAATCAAATCCACTGGCAATAAACATTGATTTTTGGTGATCCAATAAAAATTGTGCCGCTTTAAGTTTTGTCACAATGCCACCCGTTGCAAAAGCAAAATTAGCTGATTTTTCCATTTCAAGTTCTGAGGGTTCAATTGCATGGACAATTTTTCGCATTTTTGCATCCTCATATTTATGAGGGTCTTTATCGTAGTAGCCATCAATATCAGAGAGTAAAATCAATAAATCTGCACCAAAATAGTATGCCACACGAGAAGAGAGTTGGTCATTATCCCCAAAAACGAGCTCTTCCGTTGCCGTGGCATCGTTCTCATTGATAATTGGTAAAATGCCATTTTCAAGCAAGGTATCAATCGTACATTTAGCATGATAACAGCGCTTACGTGAGTCAAAATCATCGGCTGTAAGAAGTAATTGCGCTCCACTTTTACCAAATCGTTCAAGTTTTTTATTGTAGGTTGACATCAATTGAGGTTGTCCTACAGCAGCAATGGCTTGACGATTGTGAAGGAGTTGTTTGTCCAACTTTAAAATGGAATATCCAGCAGCCACAGCACCCGAAGAGACCAAAATGACTTCGTACTTTTCCATGAGGGCTACTAAAAATTCAACTAAATTTAAAATACGCTCTTTACATAAACAGTTTTGTTCACTTAAAACGTGTGTACCAACTTTAACAACGACTCTCTTCATCTCGAACCTTTCGAATTACATCAGATAGTGCATATTTAATAGGATCCACATTGATCTTTGATACAGAGGAAAGTGGCATGACAAAGAAGGGTAAGTTGCCATCTCTCTCATACACATCTTGACAATACGAATGCAAATCCTCTCTGGCTTTATATTTTTGCGCCAAATCATTTCTTTTTAAACCTAAAAGATTTAAAAAGAAATCTACTTTTTCATTAATCTCTTCAGGGGTAAGCGTATCACAACGGGTGAGTGCAATAGCATAATCTCGCTGTGATAATTTTTCAGAAAACTTTTTTAACTCTTTTTTTAACGTCTCGTACTGTTCTTCGAGATCACGATAATTGGCTAAATCTATCATAAAAAGTAAAAATTTTGTACGTTCAATATGACGTAAAAATTCTATCCCCAAACCTTTACCTTCACTTGCACCCTCAATAATTCCTGGAATATCGGCCATCACATACGAGCGATAGTCCTCCGTGACAACGACGCCTAATTTTGGTGTCAATGTCGTAAATTCATAATTTGCAATTTCAGGTTCGGCATTTGAAACCACAGAAATTAGTGTTGATTTTCCTACATTAGGAAATCCAACAAGCCCAACATCGGCAATAAGTTTTAATTCTAATTTAATTGCTTTAGTCAGTCCACCTCGACCTGGTTGAGCAAATTCTGGACGTTGATTGGTTGAACTTTTAAAGTGTGTATTACCAAGTCCACCCATTCCCCCTTCCAAAAAGAGTTGTTTATCTCCTTCTTCCAAAAGATCCAATAAAACTTCATTGGTTTCTGCATCAATGACTTGCGTACCAGGAGGAACAATAATGACTAAATGCTCACCTGATTTTCCATACATTTTACGTCCCATACCAGGTTCGCCATTTCTTGCTTTAAGGTGTTGATTGTTACGAAAATGTGAAAGCGTGTGGGTATTTTTATCTACTTTAAAATAGACATTTCCACCTTTACCACCATCGCCTCCATCAGGGCCACCTTGAATAACATGTTTTTCTCTGCGAAAAGAGACACAGCCTGGGCCACCTTTTCCAGAGCTTAGAGTGAGTGCTACATTATCGATAAACATCGTAAAACCTTTTTATATGTATAGAGTAATACCTTTAATCATTACATGTAAGAAGGTAATCATTGAAGGTATTTAATTGTTTAAGAGGAGAAAAGAAGGAGAAAAATCTCCTTCTTAATATGAATTAGTTTGCGGGGATAACAGAAACTTTGTTTCGTGTTTTATCTTTACGTTGGAATTGAACAAAACCGTCAACCAAAGCGTAGATTGTATGATCTACACCGATACCAACATTGCTTCCTACATGTACTTTTGTTCCGCGCTGACGAATAATAATATTACCTGCACGTACAAACTCGCCACCAAATTTTTTAACACCCAGTCTACGTCCAGCTGAGTCTCTATTATTCTGGGTACTTCCTTGACCTTTCTTGTGAGCCATTGGTTACTCCTAATTTTTCTATGTAACGCTTGTGGGTTAAGCTTTAATGCTTACAACTTTTACTCTAGTGTATTGTCTTCTAAAACCACGCTTGACCTTTGAGTCTTTACGTCTACGTTTTTTGAATGTAATGACTTTTTTGTCTTTACCTTCTGTGACAACAACCAGTTCTACAACTGCACCACTGACGAAAGGTGTTCCCACTTTAAGTTCGCCGTTATTCACCGCTAAAACTTCCGTCACTTCGATTTTCTCTTTTGGCTGAGCGTCAAGTTTGTCGACGTTTAAGTAGTCGCCTTCTTGAACTTTATATTGCTTCCCGCCATTTTTAATAATTGCATACATCCGTATGTCCTTCTTGGGAGAGATTTTATTTAGGGTTTGGATTTTATCGAAAACTTCTTTAAGGAAGTATTAAAGATAAAAATTTCATCCTACTTCAAAGTACCATATCGGTGTAATACTCAATTTGTTCTTTTTTCAAAATACGAATAAAGTTCGTACTCCCTTCAACGCCAGAAGGATACCCTGCTGTGACAATATAAGTTTTTTCTTTATCAATCACACCTTTTTCAATACCTCTTTGAAGGGTTTGTCCAATCATCACATTTAAATTGCTGGTGTCAACATTCATAATGGGTTTAATACCCCACGCAATGGTAAGAGAGCGTGCAATTTTTTCATCATGTGTGACCGCATAGATATCAGCACGAATGCGATAACGTCCCAATTTTTTAGCGGATTTTCCTGAACTTGTGAGTGAAATCATCGCTTCAACGCCTAAACGATCTGCCAATCTCGCTGTCGAAGAAGAGATAATATCAGTCTCATCTAAAAAGGGATAAACTTCAAATTTCCCATAGGGATAGATACTTTCTGTTTCCCGAATCGTTGCTGCCATAACCTCAACAACATGAATAGGATTGACACCAATAGCACTCTCTTCTGAAAGCATCACAGCATCCGTTCCATCGAGCACCGCATTAGCAACGTCACTGATTTCAGCACGGGTTGCCATCTCTTTTTCTGCCATGGAAAGTAACATTTGTGTCGCCGTAATAACAGGTTTTGAAGCGGCATTGGCTTTGGCAATAATTTTCTTTTGAATACTTGGAACTTTGTAATACGGAACTTCAATGCCCAAATCTCCACGAGCCACCATAATACCATCGCTCACTTCTAAAATTTCATCAATTTTCTCAACGGCATCAAATTTTTCAATTTTGGCAAAAATATGGGAACGGGACTTATGTTCATTCAAAATACTTCTTACATGTAAAATGTCATTGGCATTTTGAACAAAGGAGACAGCCACAAAATCAACCCCATTTTGCGCACCCCACAAAAGGTCTGCTTCATCTTTTGGGGTAATCACTTCAATATTAATCACTGTATTGGGGAAATTCACCCCTTTATTCGAAGAGAGTTTACCACTGTTCTCAACTTCTGTGACGATATTTTTACCTGTTTCAACCACCCTAGCACGAATGTTGCCATCGTAAAGATAGATATATTCACCCACTTTGAGCATATCTAAGATTTGTGGTTGATTGATACAAAGTTCATACATACCTTCTTTAACTCTTTTGCCTACAATTTGCTCTTTCGTAAAATAGAGTTTATCCCCGGCAACCAGCATAAAATCCTCTTCTAATTTACCCACTCGAATTTTAGGCCCGCAAATATCTTGTAAAACACCTACTTTTTTGCCCACTTTTGCCTCTGCTTCTCTAATTTTGGCTAAGGTACTCGCATGGTATTCATGACTTCCATGACTAAAATTGAGGCGAAATACATTTACACCTGCACGAATAAGCCCCTCTAAAATTTCTACGCTATCACTTGCAGGACCAACCGTTGCTAAAATCTTTGTTTTTTTATCCATATTTTTTCCTTTATTTAAAATACGCTCCATCTTATCATTCTATGGTAACAAAATTATATCATAAGGCTTTGTTATTCACGCCTGTAATAATGATGAACTTTTGTACAGCTAACTATCATTTTCAATAAATTTAAAAGCTTTATATGCTATCATCATGACTCACAATCCTAACAAATAAGATATTTGAAGCACAAGCATGACAAATACCATTCAACATTCCATTTTAATTTTTCATTACAATGAAACAATTTTAGAGAGTCGTAACACTGTTTTATCTAATACCATCGTAGGACAATATGCTTCGTTTAAAGAACGTGGCATTAAAGGTATTTTTATTTCCCTTAAACATGCACCCTATTCTCCTTTTCTCAAAGAAGATCCCCATTTAGGTAATCTTGTAAAACAACTTGAAAAACTAAGCCATAAAATAGACATTCCCATTGGAATTGGTGACTATAAAAAAGAGTTATTTGCCTACCTTAAAGACTTAAGTGCGGCAACATCGATTAAACTTTTTCAGAATATCCAAACGGCACTTTTATTTTTTAATCCTAGTGCCATGAAAAAAGAGTTGGATGTTTTAATTTATGATGAAGACAAAGAGAATACCAATAAAATTACAAGTGAACTCTCTAAACTAGGCTATTCTATTGTACAAGCCAATAATGCTGAAGATTTTCGTATCAAAGCTTCAGCCAAAAAATATGATATGACTATTACCCACACCGCTATCAATCACTCTAAAGATGGGGCATCGCAACCAAAAAGTTTAGGCCTTTCGAAACAACTCATTATAAACCTTCCTGTTTTTATTGACACCGCGGTTAATTCACTGGTTACCATGACAGGGCTTGAGGCACAGAAAATCAAACATGAAATTAGACCATTTAATGAAAAAATTCCACCTCAAACCATTATTGCAGCAATGAAATTCAAAGGAGATATTAGCGGTATCTTTTTCCTTATTTTTCCAAAAGATCTTGCGCTTGTTGCCCTTGAAGCAATGTTGGGAGAGAGTATTTCAGCCGATGATAATGCAGCGATTATCGATGGTGTCGCAGAGTTTTGTAATATCATTACGGGTGCAGCAAAAGTTATCTTCTCTAATAAAAATCTCAAAGTGCTTTTTGAGCTACCTAAAACCTACCTCTCTCTCCAAGTAGCACTTTCTGACACATTAGGATCCAATGGTGTCTGGATTGATATGCAATTAGACGAAAAACCTTTTTACATGTTTATTACTAAATAACTTCTTTACATGTAAAAAGGCTACTCTATCATTAAGCGTAGTGTAGACATTGAGGAATGCATGAAACCTAGCTTTCTATAAAAGGCTTGTGCTTGCGTGTTCTCTGCATCGGTCAATAAACTAATGCGTTTACAGTGTAACGCTTTGGCGTGAGCAATAGTAGACGCTAAAAGCACTTCTCCCCCGCCTTTGTTTCGGTAGGCTGGTTTGACGATCATATCTTCCAACCATGCGACTTTTCCACCCAGTGCAGTGCTAATACTCCATAATAATGTCACCATCCCTGCAATTTCACGCTCATACTTTAGCACAAAGATAGTTCCCATGGAAGGTGTTTCTAAAATCATCTCTAAGCCTTTCCTTTGAAGCGTAGCATTAGGCGTAAACTCACTTTCTTGAGAAAAAAGAGTTGCAAGTAACGCTGATAGCTCATTTACTTCGGAGGGCTTTGCTAATTCAACAGACCACATCGTGATTTCCTTTTTACATGTAACGAGTCTGTATTTTAACATAGGAACCTTTTTTGCTTGTTATATTCTAACCATAAAAAGGAGGTACGTATGACTGTTGATGAGAGTAAAATACGGGTGAATACCTTTTTGCAACAAACACTCAATGCTATTGCCTCTAAAAACGAAGAGGTAGGGAGTACTTTTGCCTCTATTTTAGAGAGTGAAATTGACGTTAAGCAAAAAAGTGCATCCAATGAAACACCTGAGACACTAGCATCTTCTTCACAAGATGAAGCGCTTGAAGCTTTCAAAGAGGCACTTAGAACCAAAGGTGCTCTTCAATTTTATCAAGATTACAATTTCGAGAAAATTGAAAAGATGATTGAAGAGAAAAAAGCGGAACTTATGGATAAACTAGGGCTTGGAGAAGACGCACAACCTCCATTAGTAGGAGAAGAGCGTGTCAATGCGCTAGCAAGTTTAGAGGAGATGCTTGATGCGTATCGCAAACAGTTGCAAGAGAAGATGCAAGCTGAGGATGAACTCAAACAACAAACCTCTACGCTAACAACCTTTTTGCAAGATTTAGCTTAACGCTTTTGAAAGATTAAAATGGTTTTATCAGGCTCATCCCCAAAAAGGGTGATGGGCTTGGTCGAAACCAATTTAAACGCTGTGAGTTTTTTGAAAAAAGAAAGCGGATGAAAGTATTGCGTAATGCTTCCCTCTTCTTTGCGATATAACGCACCCTCTTTTTCAAAAAGGACGATTTTAGTTAGAAGCTCTTTGTTCGAAAAAGTTGCATCCACGCACAAAAATTGTGTGCCATTGTCCTGACACATCACCCCTTCTGCTACACCTTCAAAACCATAGAGTGTATTGACATCACAGACAAAATAGCCCCCTTTGGGTAAACAAAAGGCGATAGCATCCAAAAAAGAACCTAACTCTAGGAGAGAAATATAATTAAGAACATCTGCAATAGCCACCACACACTCAAAACTCTCCGCTTCGCAGTCGCAAAGCTCCTTGGTTGAGGCATTCACACCCAAAGCAAGGGCTCGTTCTACCATTTTAGCACTTCTATCAATACCAACGGCTTCAAAACCATTCTCTTTGAGATGTTTTAAGAATTTTCCATTGCCACAGCCAACATCTAAAATGGTTTTTACATGTAAAGCGTTTAAAATACCTAAATAGTTTTGATACAGCGTTTCATACTGGGCATCAAAGCCAATGAGAGATTCAATTTTTGCGTAAAGATCAAGGGGATTTATCATCAGACTTCTTTAAAAAAGAGGCGTGCAAGCACGCCTTCTTAAGAGTTTTAATCAACGAGTTCTTGTTTGAACAATTCTTCGTTAAATGTTTTACCGAGGTACTCACATAAAATACGTGTATCACGACGTGCATTACCTAAACAACTGGTTGCCCCTGGACTTGGTGTCATATTAAAAACAATACCTGTTCCTGGATTAATACTGGCCTCGCCTAACATCAACTTTTGCTCCGTCTTATTAATCACCTGAGGCCTTACTCCTCCAAAATGATGCGCATACTCAATATCCTCAACCTGCAAAGAAGGGACAATCTTACGTGCATCTTTAACAAAAAGTTCTTTCCCGTATTTTGGCACCTCAAACAAAAAGTTTCTTAAAATATAATTGCGAATATCGCTGTCTTTCATCAAATCATAAAATACTTTAGCAACTTTCGTATCAAACTGCAAAGTCTGCCAAAAATCAAGATACGTACCCCCTGTATAGCGCTCTAATTTGGGAAGAACCAATGCTGTGGGTCCAAAACGTGTACATCCATCTGCTAAAATATCAGGGTCACCATGCAGTGCTGCAAAAGGAAGTTTAGGATGCTGAACCATGTAAACTTTACCATTCAACATTTTTTGCTTGGTCATGTAAAAGCTTCCAGCTACTGGTAAACATGCCAAATCCATACCATAACCCATCTCGTGCGCAAGGTAAAGGGAGTGTGCACCTGCATTGACCACGACAAAGTCTGCGGTAAAGGTTTTATCCTTAGTCATCACCACATGCATATCACCTAATTTTGTGATATTGGTCACTTGTGAATTTAAGAAAACATCGGCAACTTTACCTTCAATCTTTTGAGCTTGTTCTACCAAACTCTCTGTCATTTGTCCAAAATCTACGGTACTGTACTGTCCACCCTCAACACCCACACCGACGATATTTTCTGGACGTTCTTTGCCATACTGGTCAAAGACGAGTTTTGGCTCAATCTTGGAAAGTTTTTCTTTATCAAACACTTCTAAATAAGGATAAAGCTCTTTAAAATCCTCGTAACGCTTAAGCATATAATCCACTTCAGCATCACCTACACCAATGGCCATTTTCTGATGAGCAAACAGAAATTTATCCTGATGACCATGCTGAACACAATACTTTGCGACCATACTTGCAGTCTCTTTAACTTTGGTTGCTTTCTCTAAGGTGTAGTTTGTCTCAATATCACCACAGTGAATGGTTTGGGAATTGGAAGTTCCAGCAGAATTAAGTTTTGCTAAACGATCATACTTTTCAACAAGTGCAATACGCTTAATATCTGTATATTTGGCAAGCTCATAAAAAAGAGCTGCTCCTGAGATACCGCCGCCAATGACTAAGACGTCATAGTGATTTTTTGTCATGATAAAAAACTTCCTACTCTAAGATTTTAGGGTAACACATTTTATTATAAAACATCCAACAAAAACTTTAAACTAATTTAACATTAATATACTAGTTCATACACTTTAAGATTGTAAAGCAATCGCTTCAATTTCGACCAAAGCATTTTTGGGTAAGGTCTTAACCGCTACGGTACTGCGTGCAGGCTTGTGGTCACCAAAAAAGTTTCCATACACTTCATTGACACTGGCAAAATCTTCCATATTGGCTAAAAAAATGGTGGTTTTAACCACATAATTTAAACCGCTTTTCGCCTCAGTCAATACCGCACTTAGATTTTCCAATACCTGCGTTGTTTGGGCAATTACATCACCTTCTAAAAACGTACCATCAGGACGCAGGGCAATTTGACCTGAGGTAAAAACCATCCCATTAGCGACAATCGCTTGAGAATAAGGTCCAATAGCGCAGGGTGCATTGGGAGTTGAGATAACATTCATTTTTCTTCCTTTTTAAAATGTTCAATCACATGGTTAAAAACAGCTTCAAGCGCTTCTACTTCGCTTAAGGGACAACACTCATTAGGGGCATGAATAGTATCGTTTACCACCCCACACTCAATAGTTGCTACCCCAAACGCACCAAAAAAACGTGCATCGCTTGTACCTCCAGCCGTGGAGAGTTTAGGGGACTTTTTCGTTACATGTAAGAGTGCTTTTTCAACCGCTTTAACAATCCAAGCGTCTTTACATGTAACAAAAGGATGTGCGGTTTGATTTAAACGTAGCGTAAAATCAAGCCCGTTTAAAACCTCTTTCACATACGCATCAATTGCCTCAGCCGTCGTTTTGGTGGAGTTTCGTACATTAAACATAATTTTTAAATTTTGCGGGGTGACATTGCTCACCTCCATTCCACCTCTTATATCGGTGATAACCATCATTGAAGGTGCAAAAAATTCATCTCCTGCATCGAGTTGATGTCCTGCAAGTTTTGATAAAACGGGAGCTATTTGATGCACAGGGTTGATGGCTTTTTCAGGATAAGCCGCATGCCCCTGCTTCCCTCTTATCTCAATCACACCATTAATGGAACCTCTTCGTCCTACTTTTATCGCATCGCCAAACACTTTCTCAGACGTTGGTTCCGCCACAATGGCATAATCAGGCAAAAATGAACGCTCTTTTAAAAGCTTAAGCACCTCTATCGTTCCATGCTTCGCATCGCCCTCTTCATCGCTGGTTAAAAGAGCTGAGAGTGTACCATTAAAGCTTTTTGCCCCTTTAAGTGCTTGTACAAAAGCACACACGCCACTTTTCATATCTTGCGCCCCTCTGGCATAGACCACACCCTCTTTGACCACAGGCTCAAAAGGATTGCTTTCCCATCCTTGCCCAGGAGGAACAACATCAAGATGCCCCGCAAAGCAGAGATGAGGACCCTCTCCAAAACGTTTGTATAAAAAAAGATTTTTCGTCTCTTCTACATTGACTTCAATCACTTCAAAATCACTCAAGTACTCTTTTATAAACGCAAATGCGCCATCCTCTTCAGGCGTGATTGAAACATATCGTAAAAGTTTTAAAAAAAGTTCATCTGTTTTTATCATCATTTTTCCATTCTAAAAGAGTCTTGTTTAAAATTCATTCTCTTTTTAAGGTTATCTTTTTCTCTCAAGATTTTTTAAAGCTTAATCAGCGTGGCACCAAAACCACCCATGTTAATTGGCGCATCACCATACGAAACAAGCGCAGGATAGCTACTTAAAAAGGTTCTCACCGCATAAGCAAGTTTGCCCGTCCCAATACCATGATAGACCAACACCTCATCAAACCCACTCATTAAGGCGTCGCTTAAGAATTTATCGAGCCGCTCTATCGCTTCATCAGCCCTTAGTCCATGCAAATCTAAAATCATCGAAGCGCTAGGTGTCTCTTTGGAGATACTCACTCCCGCACGTTGAACTTTGGGCTGACTGCCACTGCGCTTAAGCTTGGAGAGAGGCACACGAAGGCTAATGCCATCGCACTCAATCATCGCCTCTTCTTTTTTAATGCTCTTAATCACACCTTTTGAGCTTCCATATTTAATTCTATCACCCACCACCAAAGGTTCAGGCTTATGCTCTGGAATCACTTTTTTGGTCTCTTGATGGAGTTGATTGGCTTTATTTAAAAGACGATGCGACTCTTTGGTATCGGTACTTTTAATGGCTTTTTTGGCTTCACCAATGGCTTCTTGAAACTCTTTTGCCATCTTAGAATACGCCAGTTCAAACTCATCTTTGACCCGCTCTTTTTCATCTTTTAACGACAGTTTGAGCTTTTCAACTTCATGCAACTTTGCCTCTAACTCTTCAGAAGTTTGGCGCATTTTGAGCTCCAAATCAATGTTCTTTTGAATCAAATCATTGAGTTTTTCTTTATCTTCACCGTACAACACTCTCGCCTCTGCCACGAGTGTTTGGGGAATCCCATACCGAAGAGCGGTTTCAAAGGCGTAACTTTTCCCTATGGTTCCTTTTAAAAAACTGTACGTGGGACATTCCGTTTTTTCATCGTAAATGGCAGCTAAAAGCTCTACCTCAGGATGTGTCGCTAAAAGAGAAGCTAAGCGTTTATGGTGGGTCGTGATGACGATTTTCATCTCTTTATCAATGAGTTTTTCAATCATCACTTTAAAAAGATTGGCCGCTTCATCGGCATCTGTTCCTAATTCGATCTCATCGACACCCACAAGCGTTGCTTTTTTTCCAAAGAGTTTGCTAAATTCGCTCATGCGCCCTGCAAAGGTTGAGATGTCATTTTTCACATTTTGAGGGTCATCTAAAATGGCAAACACCTCTTTAAATGAGCCTATGGCGGAGTGTTTTGCATCAATGCGCATAGGCAGGAGGTATTTACTTAAAATGGCAGCTGAAAGTATAGACTTTAAAAGCATGGTCTTTCCACCCGCATTCACCCCTGTTATCATGAGCACCTGTTTACTAAAGTCAATGCTGATGGGCTTGGGATGCAAGAGGGCTGGATGCGCAAAATTTTCCAGTTTTAAGGCATTGCCTTTGGAAGGAAGCACAAAATCCATATCTTTTTCTCTGGCATAAGCGACTCTGGCATAATAAGCATCAAAACGGTCAAACTCTTTGTTCGCAAAGGCTAAAAATTTTAACTGCTTGCTAAAAAGCGAAGAGATCTGTTTGGCATAGGTGTAGACCAACTCCTCTTTTTTATCTAAAAGTTCACTTTCACGACTGACCAATTTTGAGAGTGCTTCTGGAACCACGTAAAAAAAGCCACTGCTACTGCGCCCAATGACATTGCCTTTTAAGACATGATTGAACCCACCACGCACTAAAAGCGCTTCTTGGTTGTTGATGTAATGTATCTGTTTATCGGCTAAATACAGGGCAATTTTCTCGGTGGAGATGAGACGTCTCAGCGTAGAGTTCATCTCCTCTTTAACCATCTTCAAGCTTTTAGCAATATGCGCAAACTGTTCATCCACACTCGCCTTAAGCTCGCCTTTGTCATCAAAATAGTCACAAATTCGTTGAAGCTCTTCGGGAATTAAAATACGCTCCATCCACTCACCCAAACTCTGCTCACGTAAAATGGATTTGAGGTAGAGAAAGTAAGCAATCATCTGCACAAAGGCAAAAATTTCGCTAAGCCTTAGCACACCCATTTTACTCAAATGCATCAGTGCCACATCTAAATTAGGCACTTCAGGCAAAGGCTTTAAGCGATCACGCATCAGAAGTTCATGAATCAGCTTATAATGTAAATTGGCATCACCCTCCATAAACAGAGGTTTTTCACGGGCTAAAAAATGCTTAAATGAGCTTGCATAATCAACCAAATCAAGTTTTGAAAAAAGCTTTTCCATGCTTATTTGAGTTTACATGTAAAAATGTCAATGACAACACCTTTGTCATTTGTATTGTTTTCATTGGGAATAAAACTCTGTGTTCCACTCACAAAAATAAAGCTTTCATTGCTAATTTCTTTATCTTTACAAAGCAAAGTTTTGCCTTGTTTAAAGGCGTTTGCCATCTCTCTATTGTGGGCACTTTTTTTATCATTTTGCCACTCATACACACCACCACTGCCAATGGTTAAAACAATCAAAACCAACAGTATTTGTTTATTTCGTTTTGAAAGAGCCTCATTGTTAGCGTACCAAAGAGCACTGAGAAATAAAGCTATCCCAATAAAGAGTAAAAATTGCATCAGATCACTCCTCGAAGTTGATAGGTAATATCGCCCGCACCAAAACTAATCACTAATCCCTCATCAAACACACGCTGATTTGCTTCGTTTGGGCATACCTCTATACTATCATTTTTTCGGTAAATGCGAGGCGCAAAAAGTGGTTTATAGCGTGCAAACTCTGCTTCAAAATCAATAAATACCTCTTTTTCACCCGCCTTCCACACAGGTAAAATCACTAGCTCATCCACGCCTTCAAAACAGGAGACAAAACTCTGCAAATTATCAATGGTGCGTGAGTATTTGTGTGGTTGCCAAATCGCCGTTACTTTTTTAAAGCCCATTAAATTAGCATAGATTTTCGCTGAATTAAGCGTTGCTTTAATCTCCGTTGGATGATGCCCATAATCATCAATCAGCGCAAAATTCTCCTCTTTGGCAATAATATCAAAACGCTTTTTAATGCCTTTGTAAAATTTGAGTTTTGTACGCACACTCTCCACATCCATCTCATGCAACGCTGCTAAAATGGCCAATGAGGCATTCAGCGCCATATGCGCTCCAATGCCCCACACCTCAAAACGCCCCAAATCTTTCAGCTCAAAAGAGGTATACGGCTCACCCTCATGCATCAGAGTTTGAATGTTTTTAATGTCCTTACTAGGATAGAGTCTGGTTGCCTCAAGCTCACTCAGTGTACTCAAAAACTCATCTTCTGCGTTAATCACACGAATCTTCGCACTCTGTAAAAAATGGCGATACGCCCCATAAAAACGGTTTAAATCGTAGTTATAATACTCCATATGCTCAGGCTCAGCATTAGGCACAACCGCCACGTAAGGATTTGAATTTAAAAAACTCTCATCGCTCTCATCGGCTTCAAAAATGACATTATTGCCCTCCTTGTAGTACATATTGGTGCCATACTGCTTACTCTCCGCCCCAATGACCAAAGAGCCCTCAATCAATGAGGCAAGCATCGCACTGGTAGTACTTTTACCGTGTGCGCCACAGACGGAGAAAACCCGTCTGTCTTTTAAAATAAACAACAGTGCTTCACGGCGTGGCATAATGGTGATTCCTTTTTCATGCGCACGAATAAGCTCAACGTTATCAGGTTTAATCACCGCTGAGTAAACCACCAAATCTTGGTCATTAATACAATCCGCATCGTGGGGAATACGCACAGGAATTCCTAACTCTTCTAAGCCCGCTGTAATTTTTGTTGCTTTAATATCCGAGCCTGTAATCTCATAACCCTCTTGCTTTAAATATTTCGCTAAAGCAGAGAGTCCAATGCCCCCAATACCTACAAAATGAACTCTTCTTTTCAATAATTTTCCTTCATAAATGCTGCAATTTCTTTTAAAATTTTTTCGGTTTTTTCACTGTTTTCCACCAGAGCAATGCGCACATATCCCTCGCCCATGCCCTCACGTCCTAAAAATCGCCCTGGTAAAACTTTGATGTTTTTTGCCTCATAGAGTTTACATGTAAAGGCTATATCGTCTTTTACTTCCAACCAAACGTAAAAGGTAGCATCCACTTTTGCAACACCCAAAATTTCCTGTGTTAGAGAGAGATTTTTAGCGTACTCTTTGCGGGTGTGTTCCACATGTTCCATATCGCTCCATGCAAGGGCTGAAGCCATTTGAATTGGCATGGGAATGCCCATACCCACATAGGTTCGATACTGTGCATAGCCTTTTAAAATCGTCGCATCTCCTGCAATAAAACCTGAACGCAAACTAGGAGCTGAGCTTCGTTTAGAGATGGAATTGACCACCAATACATTTTTAAAGCTGTGATTTCCTACATGTAAAGAGGCTTCTAAAAGCGATACAGGCTTTGTTTCAGCATAAATTTCGCTGTAACACTCATCGTTTAAGAGCACAATATCATGTTTGAGCGCAAAACGTACCCATTCGCCCAACTCCTCTAAAGAGAGCGTGGAAGTCGTTGGATTGTTCGGGAAATTTAAAATAATCACATCCGCATTTTGAAGCTCAGGTATATTCATATCAGGCTTAAAGGCATTCTCTTTGGTAAGATTAAGATGAATCACGTTTGCACGACTCGCAATGGCTGAGCCTTCATAAATCTGATAAAAAGGGTTGGTGTACGCCATCACAGGGTTTGGTTTATCGAATAAAAAGTATTGTGGAAAATTAAACAACACTTCTCTGGTTCCAAAGGTTGAAATAAGCTCACTGGCTTTTAGTTCCACACCAAAACGCTTTTTCACAAAACTACGCTGTGCTTCATTCACACAGACTTCCCCTAAGGATTTGGGGTATTTATTTAAAAGAGCGCTGTTTTGCTTCAAGGCTTCTTGGATAAAATCAGGCGTATCAAACTGCGGTTCACCAATGGTTAAAGAAACCGCTGGATACGCACTGTTTGGCGTAATATCTTTGAGTAATTCACTTAATTTTTCAAAGGGATAGGGTTGAAAATGCAATGGTTTTCCTTTTTTATTTATCTTCTTGTTCTATCCAATCTTCATAACTATCAAGATTGGATAAGGTGATTTCAAAATTTAATGAATCAAGTTTAATAATTTTGACTGAATCAAAACCTGTATTTTGTAATTTTTCATAAGTCAATAGTTCCCATTCTTTTAATCCAAAAACCTTTTTTAATAGCCAGTCAGACATAGCATTGTTTGGATTTGTCATAAGTGCTTTTGAACCATCTTGACAAACTTTAGCACTAAGTATTGAACCATCAGGTGTTTTTAAATTAAATGATATGTCACGCAAAGGGAAAAAATCTTTTTTTAAGTCTCTAACCTTTGCAGGTATTGGTATATAAATTTCACCAAACTTTCGTTTTCGTTTTTCGCCATTTGCATTCCACTGATTTAACCCTGCTCTTTCTTGAACTTCTTTTTTATGTTTATTTCTTGTAGAGTATAAAGGTAATATCACGTACTCATTTGTATGATTAGTTTCATTTACTGAACATGGTATTAAATCAAGTAATCGTAAAATTGCGTCATAAGGATTCTCAAATATTTTAATATCAATTTTTGAAATAATAGTTGATTGTTCTAGTGAAAATTTTTTCATTAAAACGCTTTTAGAGAAATTAAATCTATACTCATGATCTCTATCTTTAAAGAACAGGCTCTTATCAGTTTGCTTAATATGCGATAATGACCCAATATCTATTAAAGGATATTCTGTTTCAAAAACAACTAATTCATTTTTATAACGCCCAATGCAATGATATATTCTTTTTGTTAGACTATGAAGATTCGTCGCTGTAATAATTCTTTCATTTCTTAAAATAGCTAATCGTTGAGCCAATGTATCCTTATCTAATTTTTTTAGTTCATAAGAATATTTATTAAATTCTGCAACTTTTTCAACACTATTATCTTTAATACCAAATGTTTTAAGCCCTATTCCTATATCTCCAATTTTTGCATCAAATGCACCATCTTCTCTTGCTAAATTAATGGCATTGAAACTTTTGCAATAAATATTTTCCATTGCTCTATATTCTAAGTATGGCTGATTATTATCTGAAAACAACTTTGTCAACGAAGAAAAAGCCTTTAATAAATTTTCGTATTGCTTTTGTTGTTCGCTATCATACATTTTCAAGCTCCACTAAAATATTATAAATAATTTGTGTAACAACGGGTACAGAAATTGAATTTCCAACTTGTTTATATTTTTGACTTTGCGGGATATCTGGAAAACTAAATGTTTTTGGAAATCCTTGAAAGTTTAAACATTCAGCAGGAGTTAACTTTCTTATTCCAAAATTGTCTTTAATAAGAGGCACATTATGCCCCCCTGTTCCCATATTAGCAGTTAATGTTGGACAAAGTTTGTTCTTGTTT